>CAYYYF010000006.1:0-64678 GCA_964475945.1 uncultured Nitrosopumilales archaeon
ATCCATTAGGGTCTATGAAACAGGAAGCCTCGCCATTTATGGCGGGGTAGCTCACACCAAACTGATATGCTACAGTTGAGGATTGGAGTAGTGTAGCTGCCCATGTCCATGCTGAGACTACTGAAGCTGCAACCAAACCACTCTTTATGTTCCTTCCCGCAGTAGAGAACCACTCTGATGTCTCCTTTGTACCTAACCACTTGAACTCTGTCTTGATCAATAATGTTATAACAAGTGCCATTATAGATCCTAGACCTATGAGTATAAAGTAACCTACACCTTCAGAAAGTATAGGTTCCATGGTTGACACCTATTATTATATAGTAGGAGGTGATAGAATGAAATAAGCATTTATACCTAAAATAGATATTAAGATACTAATAAGCATTTATATGCTACCTATTATAATTTTTATTCTTAGTTAATGTATATGAAGTAATTTTTATTTATCCTTTTTATTAATTATTAATTATTAATTATAATATAGTTCCTAAGTATGTCTTAGAATAGTAGATGATAAAAATATATTAAAAATGATCGTTTTTATAATAGTATGCAATCAATATTTAGAGATTTATGCCCAAATTGTGGAAATGATATCATGGATGAACGCTTAAGACTATCACTGCCATGTAGTAAATGTGTTGAAGATACTATAGATGGAGAAGATATCATAGCTAAGCAGATAAGAATTGGTGAGTACCTTAAAGCAAAGAATAGATTACTTAACTACTCTAAGATATATAACGAGGCTAAAGCATTCAAGGAGTTTGAGAACTTGTTTATAAAGGCATTCAGCTTTAACTTAAGGTCTAGCCAAAGAGAATGGGCTATACGCTTCCTTAGAGGGGAGAGCTTCTCTATAGTAGCTGCGCCAGGGTTAGGTAAGACCCATTTCGGCGTATTTGCTTCAGTATTCAATGCATTAAATAATGGGAAGAGTTACATAATAGTGCCTACTCATATACTTGTTGAGCAAACATATAATATAGCAGAGAACATCCTTAAAAGGTTAGGTATCAATGACAAATATATAGTAAAGATACATTCTAAGATGAACAGTAAAGAAAGAGAGAAGAGCTTTAAGGTAATAGATCAGGCAGATATACTAATAACAACCTCATCGTTTTTGGTAAAAAGGTTTGATTACCTTAGTAATCTAAGATTTAATTTTATATTCGTTGATGATACGGATGCTTTACTGAAGAGATCTAAAAATGCTATAAGAGTTCTAAAACTGATAGGATACAGTGATGAGGAGATAGAGCTGGCTATAGATGATATAAAGGCTAGAAGGTTCATTGGTAATACTAAAGAAGATAATAGCAAAGGTATAGTTATAGTATCAAGTGCTACAGTTAAGCCAAAGGGTTTGGCCCCTTTGATCTTCAAATACCTCCTAGGCTTTGATATAGGCGTATCTATAACAAACATAAGAAATATTGTAGATGTATATGTAACTCCTGATGAGATAAACATAGATAAATTAATAAAGGATCTAGGAGGAGGTGGTATTGTATTTGTTAACCAGTATGAAGGTGAGGAGCATGCTTTAAGGATATCAGAGCTATTAAAGAGTAAAGGTATCAAGGCTGAAGCATATGTATCAAGCAAGGCTAAACCAGATCTCTTAGATAGGTTTAAGAATGGTGAGATAGACGTCTTAGTTGGTGTTGCAATATATTATGGAATACTTGTTAGAGGTCTAAATATACCAGATAGGATAAGATATATTGTCTTTACCTCTATACCTAAGATAAGATTTAAATTAACAGAACTAACAGCCAGCAGTGTAAAGGCATTCTTTACAATATTTAAAAGGTATATACCTAGGAGGTATAGAGATAAGGCTGCATACTATAGTAGATTGGATATTAGTAATAAACTTGAAGAGGCAATAGATCTAGTAACTAATATAATAAATGATCAGGAATTCTTACAAGCAATAAAAGCTAACCCTTTAATCAAGTTTAATAATGATAAGAGCATTGAGATGCCAGACACAAAGACTTATATACAGGCATCTGGTAGGTCTTCAAGACTTTATGCTGGAGGGGTGACCAAGGGTTTATCATTAGTAATAGTTGACGATCAAGAACTCTTTAAGGCATTAGAACTTCAGCTGAGATGGTACTTTGATAATGCTAAATTTATGAAGTTAAATGAGATAGACCTGAATAATATATTAAAAGAGATTGATGAAGATAGAAGTAAATTAAAGAATGTTAATGAGGTTAAAGATATAGTTAGAACAGCACTTATTATAGTAGAGTCACCAAACAAGGCAGAGACTATATCTAGGCTACTAGGAAAACCAGCAAGGAGAAGAAGACTAGGGGTAGACTCCTACGAGGTAACAATAGGCAATTATTTAATAAATGTTGTTGCTAGTAAAGGGCATATACTGGATTTGGTTGAGGAGGGTGGTGATAAGCATGGTGTATATATAAGTGACTCAAAGTTTATCCCGATCTATTCTACTATTAAAAGATGTAATAAATGCTTGCACCAATTCATATATTATAAATCATGTCCAAGATGCTCTGTAACAGATTTAAGTGATACAATTACTAGAATTGAGAGGATAAGGGAGTTAGCATACGAATCTGATATAGTGTTAATAGGTACAGATCCAGATAGAGAAGGGGAGAAGATTGCTTGGGATCTGGAGCATATGATCAAGCCTGTAAACGATAAGGTGTATAGGATAGAGTTCCATGAGATAACTGCTAGAGCATTAAGGAGAGCATTAAATGATATTAAGAGTATAAACAATAGGCTTGTTGATGCGCAGATGGTTAGAAGGATAGAGGATAGGTTACTTGGGTTTGAACTGAGTAAAAAGTTATGGAGTGTATTTAATAACAAGACATTATCTGCTGGTAGAGTCCAGACACCAGTGTTGGGTTGGATAATAAATAGGTTTGATAATTGCCTTAAATCAAAGCAGTATGTATTAACTTTAACCCTTGAGAATGGCTTCAGATTCAATTTAAATTACAGAGATAAACCAAGCACAATACCTAAGGAGTTAGACTGCATCATAAGAGAGGAGGTTAGAGAGTTACATACTCCAAAGCCATTATCTACAGATTCTATGTTATATGAAGCATTTAGACAGTTGCATCTTAATGCAAACCTTACAATGCAGCTTGCACAAGATCTATTTGAACTAGGTCTAATAACATACCATAGGACTGATAGCATTAGGGTAAGTAATGAAGGTATTGAATTAGCTAAAGAGTATATATCACAGCATTATGGCAATTATTTCTTTGCAAGGGTATGGGGTGATGAAGGTGCACATGAGTGTATCAGACCTACTAAACCAATTGATGGTAATGAATTACTTGATTATATTAAAGAGATGAATATATTACGTAGTATTACATCAAATCATATAAGATTATACTCGTTAGTCTTTAAACGCTTCATAGCAAGCCAGATGAGCAATGCTAAGGTTAGATATCAGATAGCATATATCCCTAGCCTAAATACAACTATAGAATTACCTATAAAGGTAGAAGAGGAAGGTTTTACCAGAGTATTACCAATTAAATGTTATGATAGAATAGATACTAAGGTTAAAGTAAAAGATTCCATTCTTAAAAAGAAGGCTACTATCCATATACTCAAGGCGAGTTGGTTAAGGAGATGAAGGAGAAGGGTATAGGAAGACCATCAACATATTCCATAATAATAAATCATATACTAGAGAAGAGATATGCTGTAGATTCTAAAGGATTCCTTATACCTACAAGGCTAGGAAGAATGGTTTATGAGTTTCTATCAAGGAGTTATGGATATCTTGTATCTGAGGAATTAACAAAGGAGTTGGAATCCAAGATGGATAAAATAGAAGAGGGTAATGTTGATCCAAACGATGTACTACAAGTATTAGCCGGATTGATAATGAATATTAAATGACAAGTAATCTTATTTTAGTTAGAATTTCTATTTAGATAAACTAATAAGTAATTTCTTTATTATAATTCTATACAGCTATGATGATTCAGAGTTAATCTGATGCATGATGTAAAGGCATTAATCTGAGCTGTATAATAGTAAATTGTTATCTGCATATATAATACATGTGTATAATATACTACTAGCATAAGTAATTAGATCTTTATTTCCATAAACTTTTATAATCGGTTAATAATAATTATCTTATGGTTTCAGAGGATGAACCAAGTTCTTCTGAGGTTAGAGATGAAGGTATTAACATGAAGGAAGAAGTGAAGGAAGAGGCAAAGAGAGTTAAAGGAAAGGGAAGAGGAAGGAGAGGTAGAAAGAAGAAAGAAGAAGCTGCAACTACTACAGTAGAAGCAAAGGAATCAGTACCAGTAAAGAGACTGTTAAGAAGGTTAGATAGGCATGAATCTACACTACAAGAGTTATCATCCAGTATAAAGTTACTAAGATCAAAGAGATTTATGAAGAAGATAGACTCGATAGAGACTCTAATCAAAGAGGTTAAGGCATTGGATAGAAGGTTAAGGAGGGTTGAGAAGATTATAGGTAAGAAATAGATATAAAGATAAGGTATTATCTTTAATTAGAATTTTTATTTAATTATTAACATAGATAGTTGATTTATGATAATTGACAAATTGACATATACATTTCTCTACCACTATATTCTAAACCTTTGTTGTATAAGGGTTGTGCCTATTATACCCAAGATCATACCTATAGTACCTAAATAACTACCAATACTTGCAATCAAGAATGCTGTTACTAATGCTATCCATAGCATGCTATCTACTCTATAATAAAGTCTAATAGTACCAATAAGTATGACTATACCAAATCCTATTTCTGGAAATCCTCTAGTTACATCTAACCAAGATGATGAAAAGTATTCAACTGTATAGAATTCATTATGTCACTTGTTATAATTAAGAAGCTAGCAATTAATAGTAACATAATGGGTATTTTACTATCAACAGCCATATCTTATAGGCATTAAAGATATTTTTCATTCTTAATTACTGCTCTTACTTATGTTAAGGTTTGATCTCCTTAAACATACCCTTAATTCTCAATCCATTCTAAGCATATTGGACCTTCCCAAGGCTCTAGTTTAGACTTAGCTATAACAACCTTTATATTCTCTATATTTTGGATAATCAAGTCTTCATATGTTTGATCTGTAACTATTATAATATCTACAACCTCTTCACTCTTTAGTAATACTTCTCCTATAGTTATATTATTCCCAAAGAGCATTCCTCTGATATATCCTCTACACTTAAAGTAGATTCATCCTTCTTTTTAACCTGATTATCTATGTAGAATTTAACTGCACTACTAGGTCTTACTATATTCCCATTATTATTTATATAAACCAGCCTTGAATGCTACGAGAGTATTAGTGCCATAAAGGAAATCCTTACCTACTACCTTGACTAATCCATTGTAGAGTTCTGCAGTCTTCTGAAACTTATCTTGTGCTGGATGTAGTATGAAGACTACTAGGTTACCATTGAGATCTGTAGTAGCATTATTATAGTTGCTGTTATAGTTAATATCATACGATGTTATATTCCTATTATTGTTTATTGCTACTGCATTAATAGCATATGGAATGGTTATTGATACTACTACTGTAACTATTAATAATATTACATTCTTGTTACCCTTCATCTTATATCACCATATTTAATACTGTGCCAACATCCATATATCCTGTTTGTGAGTAACCGGCAACTCTTGCTATAACAGCAAGTATGGGAAGTATTAATTTGAAGACTGTCTGCTGATGAGATTACCTATTATTCCATCTAACTCATATTGTACCGCCTATACAAGTATATTATGTGAATACTGTTACCCTAGCTGCAAGAGAACGTAATACTTAAGTAGTACCGTTAGTACAACTCCGAACGGTACTTGAGGTGCTAAATAACATGATAAAGTAGCCTTTCTAACAGTTGTTAGAGTGTAAGCATCATGAATTACGGTATCTATTATTAATATAGATATGGTTATAAGAATAGGTATATACTATTTAGATATGTCAGCCATATTATTTTAATATAAGACTGATATATATCGCTGCTATAAAGTTAATATTATCTATTCTATTTCTACTAATAAGTAAACTACAATATCTTGTCTATATTACAATACATGATAATGCTCCGGGCGGGATTTGAACCCGCGATCAGCGGCTCGAGAGGCCGCTATGCTTAACCGGGCTACACCACCGGAGCACCTTTATGCTTAAGACATACAATGAGCAATTTAAAATTATCTTATCGTATCATTCATTCTTCTTAACCTTCTTACCTTCTCTATACATTATTAGGAAGAGATAGCCAGCAAGCCATGGCAGGAACATTATTTCACCAGCAACAGAGTGGAATGACTCAAATGAGTTAACATCGGCACTAACCAACAATACATATAATGATAATGCTAATATCCTTAGGGTATTAACGAATACAGTACCAAGAGCACCTATACCAAAGTATAATGCCTTCCTCCTAGCACTTATATTCATCTTTAATAGGAAGGCAAGCATAACAAGGGTGTATATTATTATACTATGCACACCAGCAGATGGCCAGAATACTTGTAATGCCATAGAACCTTTATGCCCATTAAGTATGATCATATTACCTTTAGTATATACACTCCCTATATCTACAAATGTATCAATGGTATTTACTATTAATGCATCAAACTGTAGGAGATAAGGTACTATGAACTGTAATGGTCCTAGTGTATTATAGGGGAAGAATGCATCAAGTGAGAGTATAATAGCACTTCCTAGCAAGTATATAGGGCTTGCTGGAGCAATACTTATCCACCTTTTACCGTATGCCAATGCAAGAATAACAGTAAAGAATAGACCCATTGCTACATAATCCCATAACCATACCCAGCTATCTACAAGTCTAACATTGTAAATACTTGCTGAATCTTTAATAACATCTCTATACCCATTCTCAAAAGATGCAAAGTATGACAGTATTGCTACTGTACATGCTATCATTGCATATAACCTTGCTCTGCTTATGGTAACCCTTATACCAACTACCTCTGCTATCATGAACGCTACTGCAAATAGAAACCCTCCTCTTCCTTCGTTCCAACTCATACTATATGTATTTGGTGCTACTGCTAGAGTGTATACTATTGGAGAGAGTAGAATTATAATTACAATAAGATAACTATTTATTAACCCCATTTTAACATTCTTACCCTCTTCCTTTACCATCTATACTTGTATTATTATACATCATACTATATAATCCATTATACTTCTATTGTCTTTTAAAGATCTAAGTATGTAACTATACTTAACCCATTCACTCAGTGGTATCTTAAGGTTGCTTATAGCATGTTTTACAGCATCCTCAACACTAGTAAACCTTAATGGTCTCTCCTTAAACATTGCTCTTAGCTGCTCCCTAACGAACCATACACCTATAGGCATGTTAAACCCAGGATATATCTCTCTAAGCATTAATACCCTACCTTGTCTATTTATACTCTTAAGATGCTCAGCAGCAGCAAGCCTTGCTGAATAATAGCATCCTCCAACTATGGCATAATGCTTCAAACCAGTATATCCTTCATGATCACCTATGATCTCTATCTTTGCACTATTATTCCATACAGTGTTAGGATACCAAGCCTCTATCCACTCAAACTCCCATGCACCAGGTAGTATTATGCATAAGAATCTGTTAAGTTGCTTATCCCTTAAATATACAAGGGGTTCATTAACCCATGGCTTATCCCTTATCCCATCTACTAAGAACCTTGAGAGTGTATCATCTACAGCTGTTATACTCCATCTTGTAGGTAAGAACCTCCTTCTCCTCTTCATACCCAAGCATCCTATACTTAGTGCCCTTGCTATGCTACTTACACTAACATTACTCATATAGAGTTGTATAATAGCAACTCTAGCATGAAGATCATCGTAGTATATCTTCTCTATCCTTGTATCAACACTTACATTACCAAGCTCTAACGCTGTTAGTTCTGCTGACGGTCCAAATGGGGGTATAGTATCACTTACACTAGGCATCTTGCTTACCTTTGATATATGCATTCTAGCATCTATTGGTTTATATGCCATGGCAACCTCTTGCATCCTTACTATATTGCTATCTCTATCTGAGGCTTGATCTACACGCACAGTATACTTGCCTCTAACTAGGGTTAGTCTAAACCTTAACACATCTACAATACTCATCCTAGTCCACGCCTCTGGATAATCGTAGAGACTTGCATTATACTCATCTACTGACATGTAAGGTATCATAGGGCCTATGCTTATCTTAGGGTAACCTATCCTACCTACAAATACAGAAGGAGGGGTATAGCCCTCTATTATACTTGCATTGAGTGGTTTAATATTAATGCTATCTGCAAGTATTGGGCAGTAGGTTAGTCCACATAGATACTTTGCCCCTCTACACTTTACGCATAGTGATGGAGGTATATTCATATTAAAGATAATAGTTATTGATGATGCTTGCCATCATACTCATCCCTTATTGCTGCTAACACCTCGCCCTTCAATGCCTCTACTATTTCATGTGTATATTTGCTTAGGTTAGCATCCTCTATAAGCCTAGGTCTCCTATAATCTATCCTTATCTCCTTCTTGATCCTAGCAGGTCTATAAGTGAATACTATCACCTTATCTGCAAGACAGACAGACTCTGCAATGTTATGTGTAACGAATACTATCGTCTTCTTGGTCTTCTGCCATAGTAACTGAAGCTCAACTAGCAATAGATCCCTTGTTTGAGCATCCAGTGCAGCAAATGGTTCATCCATGAGTAATACCTCAGGATCCATTACAAGTGATCTTGCTATGGCTACTCTTTGCTTCATACCTCCAGATAACTGATGCACATAATAGTCAGCAAACTTGTCCAGATGCATTAACTGCAAGTAGTGCATTGCCAACTCTCTCCTCTTTGCCTTATCTACCCCAGCAATCTTTAAACCAAACTCTACATTCTCTATAACACTTAACCATGGGAACAAAGCACCCTCTTGAAATATCATTATCCTATCTGGACCAGTATCGTAAACAGGTTTATTATCAAGTAAGACATAACCTTCATCTGGCTTATCCAAACCCGCTATTATATTCAAGAGTGTTGTCTTTCCACATCCAGATGGACCTACCAAGCATACAAACTCACCATCATCTATCTCTAAATTTATATCTGAGAGTGTCTTTACTACACCATTAGCATGATTGTAGGTTTTACTTACATTCTTTATGATTAATTTGGCCATCTAGTAACTCTCTTCATAATACTATATTTAAATTTTAAAATAATTTTGTTCTCTACTTATTAGCAAGTATACCTAACGGTTTAGTATATACAATATCAACTATGTTTACATCTTGGGTTATAAGACCTAATCTTTTTCCCTTCTCATAGTAACCTTGGATTGAATTAACCATAGGATCGTATGTAAACTCTACATTATTCAATGCTTTGTTTATCAACTCCTTTGGTAGTGGCTGTCCAGTTATGCTCTTAATCTCATCTGCTAAGAGATCTGTAACCTTGTCCTTATTAGCCTTTATCCAACCTATAGCATTTATATGAGCATTAAGCATCATATTAACCAACTCTGGTCTATTATTTATTATATCCATACTTGTAATAAGTACTGCTGTAGCGAATCTCTTACCTTCCCATAGATACTTCTCATCTATAAACACCTTACCTCCTTCATTAAGCATCCTAGTTGCCCATGGCTCAGGCACCCATGTCCCTTGTATATACCCATTCTTAAAGAGTATGAGCAGTTCGGAGTTCTTTGCATTAATAACATCTGCACTTACTCCTTTATCCATAAGGTAGTACTTTAATGCTATATCCTGCGTGTTAGCATATTGGGGGGTTCCAAAGATCTTGCCCCTTAGATCATCAATATCATCTATATTATCATTAACTATGAACATTGCACCATTTGCAGCTACCCCTGCAATTACTCTAACCTTGCCATTGCTCATATAATAAGCATTAATTGCAGGGATTGGGCCTATGTATACAAAGTCTACATTACCTGTAAGTAATGCTAATGCTGCATCGGGTCCTGCTTTAAATATCTTATACTCCACCTTGTATCCCTTGAACTCTTCTTCAAATATTCCATTAGCCTTTGCTACCAACGCAGGAGCATGGGTTATATTTGCAAAGAAACCTATCCTAACTACATTACTTGCAGTAGCATTATTACTACTATTAAGTATATTTAATAGAATACTTGATATTATTACGCCGCCTATAATTATTATAATAATGTGATTCTTTGTCAATATATACTCATGAGACTATAACTCTTATAACCTTTGCCCCTGATAACGCAACAGGTTTATCAAGGTTATCCCATACGAATACCTCTATGGTATAGTTACCTCTCTTCATTGGGGTCCATGACTGTGCTAGAATAACATTATCTTTTGCTTGTATGGATGATGATATATACGCTATATGCTCTATAACCCCATCATTATCTTTAATCTGAACTATATAAACAAACTCTTGCTCCTTGGGCTGCTTATTGAATAGTTGAGATTGTACTGCCAGCCTGCTTCCACTTGATAATACTCTTATCTCCTCACCAAATTGAGTAACAATCTTTGGTTCTGATACAGAAATTCTTTCATTTGCTGGTATCCCAGTGCCATATACTGCATATGCATCTATAAACTTCATCTCAACTGTAGTTATACCATCCGATGCGAGTCCACTAGGTTTAGGTAATGTATCATCTATGTATCTAGCAGTTATCTTATCGTTGTCACTAACAATTAGCATGTTATCCTTACTAATAGCATTCTTAACACTAGATAGTTCTATATATCCCTCAAATATACCAACATTAGTATCTATCTCATCTAATGTTACCCTTATACCTTGAGGGTATGAGTCTGACCATATGTATCCAATAACTTTATCCCTTGTATATGGATCCCTATCTGCATCCTTCTCATATAGTATTAGCTTTGCTATATTTGTATCATAATAATACTCTTTATCAAATACTAGTTTAGCCTCATTATACCTGATCTCTGCTGCAGATACTGTAAGATTATCATAAGTTACTACTAGCCAATCATCCCTCCTTACTTCAATATCTCCTGGATAAAGTAATGGATTAGGCGTAAGTTTAACACTTCCTGTGAATACACCAGAGTTATTATCAGTCTCATGGAGTGTTACATTTGATGTATTCCTCCCCTTAACAGTAACAGTAACCATATCTCTGGTATTAGGATCTTTATCTTTGCCCTTATCAATAAGGGTAATAGTTGCTATCTCAAAAGGTGTATATGCATCTTTATCTAACAGTATTGAAGGTAGAGTATCTGCATAGACCTCAATAAATAGTGTTAATAGTAGATAGCTTGTTGATAAGAATGATAAGATACCCTTCTTATTTCCTCTTAAATGAACCGTGTATACCATCGATAATACTTATATTAAATTAATGCTTTAAAACTTTCTCTATTCAAACAATATCATTCCCTGCTATTATTGCTATATATGAGAATAAAACTCATCTACAACCTGTTTTAAGCCTTCCTTATATGTAGGGTACTTAAATCTGAACCCTGTACTCTTTAACCTTAGATTTGAGTATCTAGCAGAGTATCTTACTGCTCTAATAAGATCTGGTGTAAGATCGCTAACTATGCCAAAGAGTCTAGCCAATCCATAGTAGATATATGTGATTAATCTTATAGGCGTATATGGTAATAGTATAGGTCCCATATTATTACCTGCTAATAGACATAAATGGTTAAGGTAATCTATCCATTGAACAGGTTGATCATCAACTACATTATATATATACTCATTATTACTATGAGTAAGAAAGTGTATAAATGCTCTAGCACAGTCATGTACATGTATTACTCCAATATAGTTCCTTGCATCACCTAGCCATATGATTTTGTTCATTCTAAGCATACCTGTTATAGGATCGCCATAGCCATAGACATATCCTGGTCTAAGTATTATAGCATCAAGCCCTCTCTTTACGTATTCAAGTATAACATGCTCTGCCTCCAGCTTAGCCTTACCATAACCTGTATCTGCTCTACATGGGTAAGACTCATCAACTAAATTAGAATTAGCATTTCCATATACAGCAATACTACTAGCATATACCATCTTAACATTGTATTTTAAGCACATCTCTGCTATACTCTTAGTAGCATCTACCATAACATGTTTAAGCATATGATATGGATGGAACCTTACCTTTGCTGCTAGATGAATAACTGCATCACAGTTTTTTATTGCATATAGAGTATTATTATCCTTAACATCTCCTATTATAACCTCTTGCGAGTAAGAATCTACTATATTGCTCTTACCCATATCTCTTATCAATGCTATGGTATAGTATCCTTGCTCAGTAAGTAGCCTTAAAACCTCTCTGCCTATGAATCCAGATGCGCCAGTTACAAATACTCTCATGATAGATATATAGATATTTAGATAGATATAGATATTTACAGAAGTGAGCTACCCCGCCTTGAAAGAAATGGGCTTCTTGGTTCATAGACTTTTGGTCTCCATAGGCGTGACTTTCCATAACCTCTAAGGTAGGTTTAAATCTCTTAATTAGATCCTCTAATCCTAATTCTATTAAACTTCTTTTCAATATAACCAAGGAACTATTCTATCTCTTTATTACTAGACCGCATTTATCACATTTATATATTCTATCTTTTAATTTCATGTTCTTAATAGAACAACACCTATAACACTCTTTAGTAGTGTATTTAGGGTTAATTCTAATTATAGTCTTATACGATAGCAGTTGTATAAATTTGTTGAATGCCTTATCAGCAATATTCATATGTAATGTATGGTTACCATTAGGTAATGCCTTATCTTCTTGCATATTCTTAACATCTAGTTCTTCAACAAATATTATATTATATCTATTAGCATAGTATCTCGATGGTTTATGTAATAAATCATTTCTCTTCCTCTTTATCCTATCATGAATTATATGTAACCTATTCCTTGCTTTATTATAGTTCTTTGATTCTTCATTTCTTCTTGCTAATCTCTTATTATCAATAATAAACTTCTTATCATCCTTATTACTTGCTACTATGAATTTATTGTTTGTTGAATTAACATATAATGTAATAATTCTATTCAGCTTAATAGGCATGAATTGGAATATAGGATTGGGATATATCTACTCTAATGTAAATATTGCACATCATTTACTATTTTTTTAGTAATTGTTACCTTCTTAATCCTACAATTATTAGGAATAGGTCTATGTAATTTAATTCTAATATCCTATCTTAACCATAGATAGTATCTGTTATCTTTATTTATTAACTTGAATCCACTCTGGTTATATATGAAGATATTGTAATCATCCTTATCATTTACTTTAAGAGTATTCTTATTATTTACATTTTTATTTTTCTTATTATTATATCCATTCTTCTTACTTTCTTCTAATGCTTTTATACTACTTGCTACTTACTTACTAACTATTTGAAGCATCTTAGAAGGGTAATCCTTTAACTCTGGATATCTTTAATACAATCAATTCATTGTTCATATCATATTTATGAGTATAATTATTATCAATGAAGTAGTTATATACAAAATCTACATACTTTCAATACATATTCTAATTTATTTCTGCATATTATATTAGGATACAGTCTATATTTGTAATTTAATATCGTATTCATTGATAGATATTATGATCTGTTGTATATTTATACTTTATATTAGCTCTCATCCCACCACTAAAGCATGTGGATATTCCGCTCTGATAAGATACCTCCAGTATCATACTAGTTTAGTCTATGAAGAATCCTATCTCTCCTAGTTAATGCAAAGTACTTAATCAGTGATACTAAACCTCTTATGTAAGAATCTGCTATGCTTAATGGGTTCTGTGCTAGGTACCATACACATGCTATGTTATCGCATTCATTACAATCACTTGCTATATCCCATGCCTTATGTTCATATATCTCATCTATACTATGCTTTAATATGCTCATCCTGTTCTCTTCGTTATCAAACCTATAGCACGGTACTATAACGCTACCATCAGACTGTATAAAGAGTACCTTCCATGTTGCACAAGAGTCATACATTGCCCTTCCATACTCTATCATATCCCTCATATACTTGAGTGGTGTTGCAATAAATGGGTCATCATGCTTCTTAGCATAGTCTACTATTGCCTTTGCTACCTTACTCTTAACCTCTCTATCTGGAGCAAGTGTATACTTGCTTGCAAATACGTCCTCAACAAATGTAAAGTTTACAACATGTATATCTAACTCCTTTCTTACAAAATCAAAGTATTCATGAGTTATAAACTCTTCATAGTTGTACTTTGTTATAACAGTATTTATTGCACGCTTCATATTGTACTTGCTAAGCATTCTAACATTCTCCATAACCCTTTTATACATGCTAGGACTTACCCCTCTTATCTTACAGTATGCATCTTCTCTTACAGAGTCTATGCTACAGCATATAATCCCATATGATGCTAACTCCTCAAGATCTATTGTATGCAATAGAGAGCCATTGGTTATTAGAGTAAATGGTAGCCCAATAGAATGCAGATACCTTAAGAGTTCCATAATATCCTTCCTGCTTGTAGGCTCCCCTCCCTCAACTATGCTCCATACAACATACTTTGCTACCTTGCTCATAACCTGCTTCCACTGCTCAGTATTAAGATCTCTCTGCATTGCTTGCATTAGTTGCATCTCCTTGTTAGGATCCCCGAATGGGCACATTGGGCAATAGAAGTTACAGTATCCTGTTAATGCAAAGGTTGCTACCAATGGCCTCTTCTTACCTTGTAACCTATTCAAGGACCATGAGCCTAGTACTTTAAGTTGTTTAAGCATAACTGTACTATGCTAATAAACTATAAAAAATTTTCTATTGTAGGTTATATAAACCATAATAAATATAATCTTTTAATTTAAGTAAAGAAATACAGCATAAATATTTAAGGTAACATAAAATAATAACATTATTATATAGAGAAGATACTAGGAAGATTTTAATCTCTATGTGATAATAAAGGTATCAGATGGCAAGGTTTGAGCTCCCAAGAGGTATGAGGGATATAGAGTATGAGGAGTATATACTTATAGAGTATGCTAAGAGTAAGTTTGTAGAATGTTGTAAGCTCTTTGGATTTAATCTAATGGAACCATCACCATTAGAGATGCTATCAACCCTAGAGGCTAAGAGCGGTCCTATGATAAGGGATGAGATCTACTCATTTAAGGATAAGGGGGGAAGAGATATAGCATTAAGATTTGACCTAACCATTGGGTTAACAAGGTATATAGCAAGTAGGAGAGATATAAAGATACCAGCAAAGCTTGCAACATTTGGCTCGGTATGGCGTTACGATGAGCCACAACATGGTAGGTATAGATGGTTCCATCAGTGGGATGTTGAGATATACGATAACTTTAGCATAGAATCTGATGCAGATGTTATAGAGTTTGTTAAGCACTACTTTAAACTCCTAGGTATGGATGTTTGCATAGAGGTATCTGATAGAGCATTGATTGAGCAGTTTATAAGAGAGAGGTTAAAGGTAGAGGAGGATGAGAAGGTAATGGATATGCTTAGGGCAGTAGATAAGTTATCAAAGAGAGATCGTGTATCAATAATACAAGAGTATGCATCTAAAGGTATAGATGTTAACAAACTTAACCTTTTGTTTGATATTGCTAATTTAAAAGGTAGCAGGGATTTATTAAATGATGAGTATCTTAAGGGATTAGATACAACAAGGTTAACTGCACTGTTAGACTCTCTAAAGGCTAGAGGTATAGATGTAAATATAAATATGGGTATAGTAAGAGGACTGGATTACTACTCTAGCATAGTATTTGAAGTATACTCTAACCTTAGTAGTTTAGCACTTGTAGGTGGAGGTAGATACGATAAACTACCAAATATATTTGGTAGGACAGACATAGGTGCTACTGGTGCTGCTGGGGGTGTCGAGAGGATAGTAGCATTATTGACGAAGAAGAATATTAATATGCTAGACTCTCATAAAGGCATATTTATAGCATATACTAGCAAGGAACTTAAGAGCAATGCTATAAGGAGTGCATCTATGCTAAGAGATAGAGGAATACGTAGTGAGTGCATAGATGGTAGCCTAAAAAGACAGTTAGAGTATGCTTCGACTAAGGGCTATAAGACCTCAATAATATTTGCTGAGAGAGAGTTTAAGGAAGGCTACTGCATAATTAGGGATATGGTAACTGGTAAGGAGAGGTATGTAAGGTTTGAGGAGTTACTTAATAGCATAAGTGAGTAGAGATGACTATAAGGATTCTTATGGAAGAGGTTAGAGTGTTAATAGATGATGCGCTAGAGAGGCTCAACTACCCTAAGGTAGAATACACAGTGGCAGAGACCAAGGAGGAGTATGGTGATCTTACATCAAATATTGCATTCCAGTTAAGCAGATTAATTAATAAGGCTCCTACTATAATAGCAGAGGATATAAAAAGCAAGATAGAGTTAAAGAATCTGATAAGTTCAGTTAGCATACTAAATGGTTACATAAACTTTAAGGTAGATATACCATCATTAGCAAGTATTACCTTAAATAGTATCCTTTCTAAGAAGGATAGGTATGGTTCATTGGATATAGGCAAGGGTAGGAAGGTTCTTATCGAGCATACAAGTGTTAACCCTAATAAGGCATTGCATATAGGGCATGTTAGGAATCTGGTTCTTGGTGATAGCATATATAGACTTTTAAGGTTCACAGGCTACGATGCTTATGTATTGAATTACATAGATGACTCTGGCTTACAGGTTGCTGATATAATAGTAGGCTTTAGATTCCTTAACATACCATTACATAGTAGCAAAAAGTTCGATCACTACTGCGGGGATGATGTTTATGTTAAGGTTAATGAGGTATATGAGCAGGACAGCTCATTACTTGAGAAGAGGAGATTAGTGCTTAAGGCAATGGAAGACTACAACTCCGATCTAGCAAGGTTTGCAAGAGAGATTACTATTAAGGTATTGAACGAACAGTTAAAGACATGCTGGAGGCTTCATGCTAGATATGATTGTCTTAACTTTGAGTCTCAGATAATAGCATCTAAATTATGGGATAGAGTATTAGATATGATAAAGGAGAAGGGTATAGTTGAGTATGTTAATGATGCAAACAGCAAGTATAATGGATGTATAGTAGTAAAGGCTGGTATAGAGGGTGAAGAAAAGGTACTTGTTAGGAGTGATGGTACAGCAACATACATAGCAAAGGATATACCTTATGCCATGTGGAAGTTAGGCGCAGTAGATTCTCCATTCAAGTATATCAAGTATGCTGTACAGTATGATGGCACAATTCTATATGCTACTTCTCTACATGATGGTTGCAATGATGTAGACTTTGGTAATGCATATCAGGCAATAACCATAGTAGATGTTAGACAGAGTAGGCTTCAGAGTATAATAGCAAAGATACTATCCATGCTAGGTTATGATAGCAAAAGATACATCCATCTAGCATATGAGGTTGTTGCATTAAGTGCAAATACAGCAAGGATGCTTAACATAGATATAGGTAATAGAAGGTTCATGCATATGAAGGGTAGAGAGGGTATATATATAAATGCTGATACCATGCTAGACATGCTCCATAACAAGGCTTATGAAGAGGTAAAGGCAAGGAATAAGGATGCTGATGAGCAATGGATGCATGAGGTTGCTGAGAAGATAGCAGTTAGCGCTATAAGGTATATAATGCTTAAGCATGACCTTGATAAGATAATAACATTTGATATAAATGATGCACTTAACCTACAAGGTGATACTGCTCAATACATACAGTATTCCTATGCAAGGGCATATAGGATACTTGAGAAGGCTGGTATAAGCAGTGATTATAACCACGTATATGACACGCATTTGCTTAACAGACGTGAAGAGGTTGCACTGATAAAGGCTATGGCAAGGTTTGATCTTGTAGTTGAGGATGCAGTTAGGAGTTTATCACCTAAGGTATTAGCAAAGTACTGCTATTCATTAGCATCATCCTTCAATGAGTTCTATGAGCATATACCAGTATTGCATGAAGATAATAAGGCTCTTAGAGAGGTTAGGTTACAACTGATAAATGCATATACTATAGTGATGAGCAACTGCATGAACCTATTAGGTATATCTGTTCTCGAAAAGATGTGATTGTAAAATAATCTTGATATAAATATAAAATAATTTGTCTAATACGAATTTATTTAACTTTATAGAGTGCTCTACATGGTGTATATTAAGAGGATTGAGATAAATGGATTTAAATCATTCGGTAAGCATACAGTAATAAACCTTGATAGGGGCTTGATATGCGTAACTGGACCCAACGGATCTGGTAAGAGTAATGTGTTAGATGCAATAACATTTGCATTAGGCGAAAATAGTAGTAGAGTATTGAGGGTAGATAGATTACACTCATTAATACACGATAACGGTAGTTCTAAAGCAAAGAGATTAAGGGTAAGTATAACATTAGATAATAGCGATAGAGGCATACCAGTAGATTCAGATACAGTAACTATAACAAGGGAGATGAGTATAGATAGCAGTGAATCAGATTACTACCTTAATGGTAAACATATCAACAGATCAGCACTAACAGATCTACTTGAAGCCTCGCTTGTATCAGCAGGTAGATTGAATATAGTACAGCAAGGTATGGTTATGCGTATAGCAGAGCTTAATAGAGAAGAGAGGAGAAGGATAATAGAGGATATACTAGGTTTATCATACTTTGATGAGAAGAAGGAAGAGGCAAAGAAGCAGTTATATGAGGCAGATAGAAGGTTAGAGGTAGCATTGGCAAGGATTGGAGAGGTTAGAAAGAGGATAGATGAGTTAGAGCAAGAGAGGAATGACCAATTAAGGTTTGAGTTTCTGGAGCATGAGATAGCAAGATTAAGGTGTATAAAGTTAATCAATACACTTAATACCCTAAGAGAGAGGATATCTATACTAAAGGATAAGATAAGGGAGAAGGAGCAATCTGTAGAGAGAGTAAGCAAAGAGTTGGAGGTTATAAAGGATAAGATAAATGCTCTAGAGTATGAGAGGGTTGCATTTATGAGAGAGACGGATAATATCTCAAAGACAAAGGCTGAGATCAGTAAGAAGATCTCTAGTATGGTAATAAAGATTGAGCAGTTTAGGGCTATGCTTGATACCAATAAGAGTAGGATAGTTACGCTAGGAGGAAGTATAGCTAAGGCTATAAAGGAGAGAGAGTTATTAAGGATGAAGGTTACTGAAATAGATAAGAATATAGCTGAATTAGAGGAGAGGTTAAAGGTATTAGAGGAGAAGAAGAAAGGGATTGATGATGAACTCGTTAAAGTTAACTCTATACTAAATGAGTTGAATAGCAGATATAATACCATAAAGGTTAGTATAGATAGGATAAATGAGAAGGTTATAGCATTAAAGGATAAATACTCTACCATTGAGTTACAGATAACATCCGCTAAAGAAAGGTTGAAGATCCTTGATAACAATATTAATGATCTTGAAAGAAGAAGAGGTGAAATAAGTAACAATATATATTCGTTAAGAGACCTTGTTGCTAAACTAGAAGGTGCTAAAGGTAATATAGTACAGGAGTTAGAATCTATAAGATCTGAGTATGAAAGGTTAAAGGAGAAGAGAGGCATTCTTGATAAGCAACTTAACGATGCACTACTCTTATTTAATAAAGCTAAAGAGATAACTACTAAATACAAGGCTATAATAGAGACTGCTACTCATGGTGAGGATAGTGCAATAACATATCTATTAAGTAATGCTAACCAATTCAATATTATTGGATTAGTACAGAACTTAATCTCGTGGGATAAGATGTATGAGCATGCTGTTCTAGCAGCAGCATCAAACTGGCTTAATGCTGTAGTAGTTAAGGATGTTAGATCCATGCTATCAATATTAGAGCATATAAAGATAAAGAAACTTCCAAGGGTAACTATAATCCCTCTTGATATACTAGCATCTTTATCTTATAGCAGTAAGAGTAAAGCAATGAAAGTAGCAGATATTATAGAATGCAAGTATAAAGGGTTAAAGGAGTTTATATTCAATGGTACCCTACTTGCTAAGGATGTTAAAGAGGCAATAGGACTTGCGGAGGATGGTTATAGAGTTGTTACGGTTAATGGTGAGTTATTTGAACCAGAGTTACATGCTTTAGTAGTTGATCTAACCAGCAGAGCGAGTCACATATTCAAGTTATTACTTAAAAGCAGATCTATAGATGATCTAGATCACGTATTAGAGATGTTAAAGCAGATTATAGATAGGAAGAGTTCTAATGCTAAAGAGATAGATAACCTCCTATCGAGTTTAGATTCTAAGAGGAGCATGCTTGAGCAGGAATTGATTAAGCTAGATTTAAAGTATGAGCATACAATAAATATGTTAAGAAAGAACGAGGAATCATTAGAAGGAATACATAAGAGGATAGACGACATAAAGAATGACAAAGATGCTCTAAATGAGAGTATAGAATCATTGCTACTAAAGAGATCAGAGATTGAGAAGGATATTGCATTATTGATGGAGGAGTTAAGGACTCTTAATCTACAAAGTGAGTCCTTGCTTAATGCAGTAAATGAGATCGAGAGGAAGAAGGGTAATCTTATGAATAGTCTATATGCTATTGAGAGAGAGATGAGGGAGGTTTTAACACAGATATCCTCCAAGAATGCGCAGAGGGAGGGTATTATAAAGCGTATGGAGGATATGACAAGAGAGGTAAAGCAGGCAAAGCAAGAGGCTTTAGAGAGTGCAAGTATAGTTAGGGAATGCAAAGAGAAGTTAATCCCATTGGAGGATGAGTTAAAGGCTGTAAGGATTAAGGAGCAAGAGGTGATAGATGCATCAGTAGATTACATAAATAGGTTAAATGCTTATGATAACGAGTTGAAGAGGTTAAGGGAAGAGGAGAGAGCATTAAGTAAGCAACTATCACTGCTAGAGAAGGATATTGCATTAAGCAGTAAGGAATTAAGTGATCTCATTACTAATGAGCAGAAGATTAATGATGAGTTAGCATTACTACAAGATACCATCGTTAGCTATGATGAGTATAATAATAGCAATAATGTTAGCGAGGTATTATTAGATGAGCTAATAAAGGAGATGAATGAACTGAAAAAGCATGTAAACCAACTTGCAAACAAGAGTTATATACAACTGATAGAAGGGTATAGAGGGTTATCTGATAAGAAGAATCAGTTAGAAGAAGAGAGGAATGCTATAGTAAGATTCATTGAGCAGATAGAGAGTGAAAAGAAGCAATTATTCCTTAATGCATATACTAGCATAGATAAAGAGGTTAGGAGTATATTTGCTACCATGACAGATGGCAAGGGTTCAGCATGGTTAGAGATAGAGAAGCCAGATGATACATTCTCATCAGGTATAATATTCATGATCCAATTCCCTAATAAGCCCCCTAGAGAGTCTAACTCACTCAGTGGAGGAGAGAAGACTATTGCAGCAATAACATTTCTATTAGCCTTGCAATCATTGAAACCAGCACCATTTTACCTGTTTGATGAGATAGATGCTCATCTAGACAGTATAAATACTGAGAGGTTAAGGAAGATAGTAAAAGATAGAGCAAAGATAAGCCAGATACTTATGGTTACGTTAAAGGATGCTCTTGTAGCTAGTGCTGATATGGTGTATGGAGTTTATGCCAAGGATGGTGTATCCCATGTTGTAAGATACAAGATACCGATCAACCTTACTCCTTGATTATTATTTCTTACCTATATTCCTACTCTCTACTATAAGCTCTGTGAGTGAGTTGAATGCCCTAGCAACATCATCCATCTTAACTACTATTATCGTATCTGTATAGCAACTTATAGTATCCTCTATGTTTATCTTCCTTCTTGCTAATTGATTATAGAATACTAATGCACAGCCTGGGGTCTTTATTATCTCTTCTGGGCTCTCAACTATAATAGCGGCAAGATCATCCTCATACTCAAGCAGGTATTCATTGAATAAGGTCTTCATCCTTTCAAGTATTATATCATCAAATATCATTGTAACACTCTTCATACCTTCAGACACACTTATGAATGAGTCGTAATACTCCTTTAATGGTATAGATACCTTCTCTATAGTCTCTTTGCTCTTAACTATCGATATCTTTGCTACATCTGTCCTAACATTAACCTTGCTCTCCGCTATTATACTACTTATACCCTTGCTAGGTATCGTATAACTACTCTTTATTCTTTTCAATGCTGTTACTATACTATCTATACTAACATCCTTACCTAGTATTGTGGATATGGTAGGTTTTATCATCCTAGCCATTGCGCTATAGTTAGCATATCCTCTCTGCAACGCATCTTGGAATGCCATATCATTATCAACTACAGCCTTAACACTTCTAGTTATGTTATGTTTGACTAGCATTAGTCATTACCACCAATATTGGTTATAGAAGAACAAAAAATATAAATGTAGCGTTATCTTCACATTCTTCCTATGAAGGTTGTGCTGGCATACTCAGGTGGATTAGATACAACGGTAGCAATAAAGTGGCTACAGGTTAAGTATGGTTATGATGTTGTAACTGTAAGTGTAGATGTTGGGCAAGGGGAAGATCTTAAAGCAGTAGAGCGTAGAGCGAAGGCAGCAGGCGCTGTAAAACATTATACAATAGATGCAAAGGCTGAGTTCATAAACAGATACATTATGCCATGCATAAAGGCTAATGGATTATATGAGGATAAGTATCCATTGGCAACAGCACTTGCTAGGCCATTGATAGCAGAGAAGGTAGTCTCAGTAGCAGTGAATGAGAATACAAATATACTTGCTCATGGTTGCACAGGTAAAGGAAATGATCAGTTAAGGTTTGATATAACAATGAAGTCACTGATGTCTAATTGTAAGATAATAGCACCAGTAAGAGATATGAATCTAAATAGAGAGCAAGAGATAGAGTTTGCTAAAGAGCATGGAGTAGAGATAGCAGAGGAGGCTAAGAGGTATAGTATAGATCAGAACCTATGGGGTAGAGCCATAGAAGGAGGTATGTTAGAGGATGCTGATAAAGAGCCTGAGCCTGATGCATTCAGATGGGTTACGGTTAACCCTAAGGATATGCCAGACGAACCATACTATATGAGTATAAAGTTTGAGAATGGTATTCCTATTGCTATAGATGATATCTCATGTAATAATCATAATGATGCTATTAAACTTATAGAATATGCTAATATGCAAGCAGGTAAGCATGGTATAGGAATAATAGATCATATAGAGGATAGGGTAGTAGGGATAAAGTCTAGGGAGGTGTATGAGGCTCCAGCAGCAGTAGCAATAATGGAGTCTCATAGAGACCTTGAGAAGTTGATACTAACTGCACATCAGTTAAGATTTAAGAGGTATGCTGAGCAGCAGTGGAGCATGCTTGTATATTCTGGATTATGGCTTGAACCACTGAGGGAGGATATAGATAAGTTTATAGATTCTACTCAACGATATGTTAATGGTAAGGTAACATTAAAGATGTATAAAGGTGCATTAAGGGTAGTATCTAGGAGCTCTACTTACTCACTATACAATGAAGGGTTATCTACCTATGGCAAGGGTTCAACGTTTGATCAGAGCCTAGCAAGAGGGTTCGTTGAGCTATGGGGTCTTCAATCGATAGTAGCAAACAAGGTTAGAGGAAAAGGTGAGTATCATGGCCAAGGCTAGATGTTTAGAATGCGATAGGGATCTTAACATACCAGATGATGCCATAGATGGTGAGATAATCACATGCCCAGACTGTGGAGTAAACTATGAGGTTGTTCACACAAGTAATGGTATAGAACTTAAGCAGGCTGAGAGCGTAGGAGAGGATTGGGGTGAGTAGATAAGCGATGAGCGATATTATTAATAACAATAACAAGCCAACAGATATTACAATAATATTTGATAGGTTAAGATGGGAAGAGAAGGAGTTACTTGATAAGGCATTAAAATTAGGTTACTATGCTAGGTTAGTTGATGCAAAGGACCTTGCATTCACTACATACAATGGTAATGTTAAATACTTCGGTAGTATAGTAATCCAGAGATGTATAAGCCATTATAGAGGATTGTACATAACTGCATGTCTTGAAGCACTGGATATACCAGTGATAAACAGATACAAGGTAGCAGAGATATGCGGTAACAAGCTACTCTGTTCTTTAGCATTGGCAAAGCATAATGTACCTACACCAAAGACTCATTTTATATTTAGTGCTGAGAAGGCTATAGAGGTTGCATCAAGCCTAGGCTATCCTATAGTATTTAAGCCAATAGTTGGTAGCTGGGGCAGGCTTGTTATCCCTGTTAAGGATAGGGAGATGATGGAGTCTATAGTTGAGATGAGAGAGGAGATGTCTAATCCATTAAGCAAGATATACTATCTACAGGAGTATGTTAAGAGGCCTCCTAGGGATATAAGGGCTATAGTTGTAGGGGATAGGGTTATAACTGCTGTATATAGATATGCTGCTGAGGGAGAGTGGAGGACAAATATAGCAAGGGGAGGTAAGGCAGAGCTATGCCCAATAACAAAAGAGTTGGAAGAGATATGCTTAAAGGCTGCAGATGCAGTAGGAGGGGGAGTGCTAGGAGTGGATCTTATGGAGGATGAGGCTAAAGGATTGCTTGTGCATGAGGTTAATAATACGGTAGAGTTTAAAGGTGCTGCAAGCGTTAGTAGCGTTGATATAGCACAAGAGATAATAATGTATGCTATGAGGATGATCAAGGCATGAGCAATAGCATAGTTAAGGTTGGTGTTGTAGGAGCCTCTGGGTATGTTGGAGGAGAACTGTTAAGGCTATTGGTTACACATCCAAGGGTTGAGCTTACCATGGTAACATCTAGGCAGTATACTGGTGAGTATGTGCATAGAGTGCATCCAAGCCTTAAGGGATTCACAGAACTTACATTCTCTCCTGTAGATATAGATAAGTTAAGCAGCAAGTGTGATCTTGTATTTACTGCAGTGCCTCATGGTAAGGCTGTTGAGATAGTTAAGAGGTTATATGATAGAGGGGTTAGGGTAATAGATCTTAGTGCAGATTACAGGCTTAAGGATCAGAGTGCATATAAATACTACTATGGTTGGGAGCATCCTTACCCAGATCTATTAAGCAAGGCTGTATATGGTATACCTGAGTTGCATAGAGAGGAGATAAGGAACGCTAAACTAGTATCATGCCCAGGGTGTATGGCAGTAACCTCTCTATTGGCATTGGCACCGTTGGTTAAACAGGATCTTATAGATCTGGATCATGTAGTTGTAGATAGCAAGATAGGTTCATCTGGTGCTGGAGGTAAACCCTCATCTGGCACACATCATGCAATGCGTTATGGAGTGGTTAGACCTTACAAGCCAGTTAAGCATAGGCATACTGCAGAGATAGAGCAGGAGTTAGGCATAATAGCAAAGAGGGAGGTTAAGGTTAGCATGACACCACATGCAGTTAACATAGTTAGAGGAATACTATGCACTAACCATGCATTCCTTAAGAGGAGTACTAGCATACAGGAGCTCTGGAAGGCTTATAGAGGTATGTATAGAGATGAACCATTTGTAAGGCTTATAAGGGATACAAAAGGGCTCTACAAGTATCCAGATCCAAAGTTCGTTGTTGGCTCTAACTTCTGTGATGTTGGATTCGATATAGATGAGAAGAATACCAGAGTAGTGGCATTATCTGCAAGTGATAACCTTATGAAGGGTGCTGCAGGTTCTGCAATACAGTGTATGAACGTTATGTACAACTTTAGGGAGGTTGAAGGGTTACTGCTAACTCCTATAACACCAGTATAATTTTATTCAAGGTGATACTATGATAGTTATAAAGATTGGTGGCAGTATAGTAGATGGATTACATGCTAGTATTATAGATGATATCAAGGGTATAGTTGGCATTGATTATAATAATGCAAGCAGAGAAGGTAAAGATAAGCTTGTTATAGTTCATGGTGGAGGCAAAGAGGTTACAAGAGTAGCAAATATGCTAGGGAAGGAGCAGCGATTCATAGTCTCTCCTGAAGGGATAAGGAGTAGGTATACAGATAAGGAGACTATGGAGATATTTACAATGGTTATGGCAGGTAAGATAAACAAAGAGATAGTATCTCTTCTCCTTAAGAATAATATAAATGCTGTAGGCCTGTCTGGTATAGACGCTTCAATAATAAATGCTGAGAGGAAGAAGAGGCTTATAATAGTAGATGAAAGGGGTAGGAAGGTTGCTATAGATGGAGGTTACACAGGTAAGATAAATAAGGTTAATTCAAGATTACTTAACATACTGCTGGATGCTGATTACATACCAGTAATAGCACCTATTGCTATAGGTAGCGAGTTTGAGATGCTTAATGTTGATGGTGATAGGGCAGCAGCATATATAGCAGGAGGTTTAAGTGCTGATAAAGTGATCTTCTTAACCGATGTTAATGGCCTTATGATGGATAGTAGGTTAGTGGAACATCTAACATTAGATGAGGCAAAGAGGATGCTACCAAAGATTGGGCATGGGATGGAGAAGAAGGTATTGGCATGCACTGAAGCACTAAGCATGGGTGTTAAAGAGGCAATAATAGCATCAGGGAAGGTTGAGAACCCTATAAGCAAGGCATTAAACCATATAAACTGTACAGTAATAGACTCTAGGGGTTGAGGTAGTATACATGGAGGGTAAAGGATCAATTATGCAAAGTTTTATGGAAGAGGACCTATACCTCGCCAATGTATTCCAGAGATACCCAGTAAGTATAGTTAAGGGTAAAGGTGTTTATGTATGGGATAGTGAGGGGAGAGAGTATATAGACTTAATGGCTGGTTATGGCGTTGCTTTAGTAGGTCACTGTAATGATAAGGTTGTAGATGCTGTAAAGATGCAGGTAGAGAGACTTATAACGTGTCATTGCTCATGCTATAATGATGCTAGGCTTGATTTCCTTAAGAAGCTTATTAGCGTAGCACCTAAAGGATTGGATAAGGTATTCTTCTGTAACAGTGGTGCAGAGGCATGTGAAGCAGCAATAAAGATAGCAAGGAAGTATACGAGGAGATATGGAATAGTTGCCATGACAAACTCTTTCCATGGGAAGACGATGGGTGCATTATCTGTAACTTATGCAAGCAAGTATAGGGAACCCTTTAAGCCCTTACTTGATGGTATAACATTTGTACCTTATGGTAATGCTGATAAACTTGAGGAGGTATTGGATAAAGATGCAAAGAGCAGTAGAGTGATAGGTGCAGTTATACTTGAACCTATCCAAGGGGAAGGGGGGATAAATGTACCTCCACAAGACTACCTTAAGAGGGTAAGGGAGTTATGTGATAAGTATGACATACTTCTTATACTTGATGAGATACAGGCTGGTCTTGGTAGGACTGGAAGGCTATGGGCATCAGAGCATTGGGGTATAACCCCAGATGTAATGTGCTTGGCAAAAGGTATAGCAGGGGGTATACCTATGGGCTTGGTTCTTGCAAAGAGTGATGTTATGAACTCATTGAGTATAGGGGAGCACTCAAACACCTTTGGGGGTAATCCTTTAGCATGTGCAGCAGCAAAGGCTACTCTAGAATGCATAGTAGATGATAGACTTGTTGAGAATGCAGCAAGAATAGGCAAGTACATGTATGAAGGATTGTTAAGGTTGAAGGATAAACATAAGGTAGTAAGGGATGTTAGAGGCTTAGGGCTTATGCTTGGTGTAGAGCTAAGGTTTGACGTTAAGGATATACTCTTGGACGGTTTAAAGCATAATATACTGCTACTCTACTCTGGCAGGAATGTTATAAGGCTCTTACCTCCATTGGTAGTAGATGAGCATATAGCAGGAAAGGCATTAACTATATTAGATACTTTACTTGAGATAGAGGAGAAAAGGAGGGGTATCAAGTAATGACTACTATTGATAGTATAGATGAAAAGATAATAAGTATACTAAAGGATGATTCTAGAAGACCATATAATGAGATAGCAGAGTTGGTAGGCTTATCAGAGTCGGCTGTAAGAAGGAGAGTTAAGAACTTAGTTGAGAGAGGGATAATAAAGAGGTTTACTATAGAGCTAGGGTTAAGTAACAAGACTAGTGCAATAACATTAGTATCTGTTAAGCCTTCAGTAGATACGGCAAGGGTGTCTGAGGTTCTAAAGTCATTGAAGGGCATTGAGGTAGTGTATGAGATAACTGGACAGTATGATATAGCAGCAATAGTAAGCGCAGATAGTATAGCAGAAATAAACAAGTGTATAGATGAGGTTAGGAGGATAGATGGTGTTGATGATACCAATACAGTTATTATATTGAGGACAGTTAGTAAATAATTTAAAAATAATAATAAAAACATAAAATAATAATTGGTTACATCTGTAGCTTGTAAATACTGCCTTTAAACCTTATCAGCGCTATTATCCCAGCAAAGGCTAAGACCATTGGTACTACAAAGAATGGGAACTCTGGCACAACATTTATGGTAAATTCAGCACTCTCACTACTACCATCTATCTCCTCGAGCCTTATGGTTACTGGACCAACTACATCCAATGGGAAGGTTAAGCTCTCATTACCACTCCCTCCTACTGCTATACTATCCCTTCTTATCAACTCTTGGCCATCCTTCATCACAACGAACTTGTACTTAACATCTCTCATAGCACCTGTTGCAGCATCCATTATCATTACACCAAATTGCACAGGTTGACCTTGCATTATATCTTTTGGAGGTAGAGTTAGGCTTACCTGATACTTGTTATTTGTAGTAATAGCATTAAGAGTCTTTATACCCTCGCTCTGAAGAGGCATTCCTATCTCCTTCTCCCCTGACACTAACGTAAACTCCATTACCTTACTATTGCTCATACCCATGTTCTCAAGATGCTGACTAATGCTAACAAGCATGTTTGTAGGGAGCATAATGTGTACCACAGGCTTACCTTCAAGGGAGTACTTATCTGTTATTACTGCGGTGTTAGGTAATCTAATATCATTAACTGTAGCAGTATATGTATCTGCTAGAAGTGAAGGTGAGTCTATGATAGTTTCAATATGCACTAGTGGTACCTGTTCAACATACTTTCTATCCCAGTTGAATGGCATTGTATATTTGACTGTCTTCTCATTCTCTACATAATCGAATTTAGTTATCTTATCATAGAACGATCTCACCTCAACATTACCATCGTTTACATTAAATGATTGTATAGTTGCTACAGTTATATAGGATGTGAACTTTAATGGAGGCTCAATAAGCTTCTTTGGTGACTCTATACTCCATATCTCTCCCCTTATCTCATATAGTCCACCATCTATAAGTATAGGACCCTTAAGTTGTGCCGGACTCTCGAGTGTTGCTATAAACTTCTCTATACCTGTAGGTTCTACAGGGGCGTTAATTGTTACCTCAGGCTGCTTAGCATTTGGTAGTATTCTAAGCCACATCTCACCATCTGGAGAATAGAAGTTATCTAGGACCAGTAATTTGCCTCCATAGGTTATCCTTAGTAGGATTGATACACTGGGCATATTTGCTTGGGTATTGGCATCATAGACTCTTATCCTCATCCTTGCCTCATCAGGCAGATTGTTAGTATCTATAGATGATAATGGCATAAGGTTCTTATCAAAGAGGTCTATCCTTGCTGTTAGTGCCTTGCCTTCTAGATTTGCTACCATAACCTCATCTGAGTGTAATCCATGTCCATATACTGGCTTTATGAATTGAAGGGAGGGCAGTATTGGTTGCATAATAAGTAATGCTATTGTCATAATAGCAATGCCTATTGCAGTTACTCTCAGCATAAAGTATATTATCTAGGTTTATTATATAAATATGTTAGCTCATAGAAAGAAAAGTTATAACATACAAATTAAATTAAAATTAGATTATATTGTTATATTACTATACTACTAATGTCCCTCGCTCTGCTTTTCCTTCATTATCTCATTTACTCCAACTATTATGCTTGAGCCTGGTAGGAACCTTATTGGTCTATCGCCATCATTCATTATTATAACATCTGTTATGTTACCGAATGCTGTCTCCATATCATGTGTACTCTCTAGGTGACCATGCCATATGCACATCTTACCCTTTGTAGATACATCCTCTAGTAACTTCATATCTACATTATCGAACATACCCATCTCGGCATTGCCAACCATGACCTTGACCATAGGCATAGGCATACCCATGTCATCACAAGGCATCTTTAGTGCTACATGTCCATTCATTATATGGTATGGAGTAGAGTCGTATAGGTGTATAAAGTCTTGTGCGTTTATCCTCTTGTAGTCAAGTATTACCTGAACTGTATCTCTAACTACATCTACTGCCATACCTTCCTGTGCTTCAACAGTAATCTGCTTTATTATACTGTTAACTGTATATATCAATGCACCTATAGCTATTACTACAGTTATTAGTAATACAATATTTCTCTGCATACTATACCTTACCAAACTAATTATAATAAGCCTTATGGTACAACAATAGAATGAGATCTTGATGTATTTATTGTAATGAACAAGAATAATGAATAAAATAAATAAATAAGATATTATCGCACTTCTTATCGCCTTAACAGTCTCATCGCTATTACTCCCCCTGCTGCTATGACCCCGCCGAAGAATAACATCGATAGGTTATCGCTCAAGAGATCGAACGAGGTCCTCCTTGGTACATCAGATGGCATTGAAGGCCAATAGAGATCCCTTACTGCATCAGTACATCCATAACCTCCCATCCAGCCAGCGGTATCATAGGGTCCTTGACTTGAGCTCGTACCTTCAGGGTTGCAGAACTTCCTTTCATCTATATTTACTATTGTCCCATCAAAGTATGTTATAGTTCCATATACACGATAACCATATATTCCTGGTGCTGTCAGTATCTGTCTAACTGTATACTCCCCAGGCATACCAAAGACCCTCTGCAAAGGTAAGCCTGTCTGTGTAGTTGCTCTACTCAGATCACCAGATTCATAAGCGCGTGAATCCTTGAAGTAGTATCTATCTAACTGCAAGTTTGCTGTATTTATGGGCAGGTTGGTTCTAGTATCCCTTATTATCACCTGTACATGGTGCATCCCATCATGTGTGCCTGGTGCTAAAGCAAAGGTGGGCTCTCTAGTATGTCCTACTATGAGTTGGATGCTCCTCTGCTCTCCATTACTTATTGTGAAGCTGATGGTCTTCGATGCATGGGGATCCGCCATTACAGGTGTCATCATGCCCATTAATAATAAAGCAGCTGTTATTGCTAATACTATACCTTCATCTACATCACCCCATTACTCCTAATCCATCGTTGTTATCATCTTCATCGTTGAGGTCATAGACGGGGTTTCCATGCTCTATATTAGCAGGGAGTTGCATCATGCCCTGCTGTTCATAGTATTTCCCTATTGTACCTAACACATCGAATACATTGAATACTACAACATCTCCGCCATTGAACTCTATTACTTTATCTGTTAGGTTGATAAGGGTTATATCAGTTACTCTAGGAGCTCCACCGTTGAGGGGATCTGGTATATGAGTATGCCATACACAGCTATCTGCACTTGATGCATGTCTTATGTAGTATAATGGGACCTTATCAAGTATGCTCCTAACGTTGCCCCTACTACTCCTATAGCACCTAAGAGACTTTCTGGTACTACAAATACGCTTACTTCAAAATCAGCATACATAGGTGTACCAGGCTCGGTATCTATTACTACTAACCAGTTTCCTACCGTATCAGGAGTAACTCCTATATCCTCATTTAGCCTCCATGTATAGGAGCCACCTGCAGGGATGGTTGGTAATGGTATTAGAGGATCTATATCTGAACTTGTTACAAGAGTACCTGTAGGATCGAATACTGCTATGAATGTTACTTTCCTGTCTATATCTGTAGTAAGAGTTATCTTTGTATCGCCTCTTAATGGTATAGATCCAGGGCTACTGCTTATGCCATCTGCATATGCATTATAGAATGGCATCATCTGCAGTATCACTATGGCTACAACCGTTATCACAGTATTTCTCATGCGTTATGATAATTATTATGAAAGATTAAACCTTATGGTACAACAATAAAACTGATGATCTAAGATTATTAAAATTAATTGATAGTATAATCTATCCAATATACTGCTATACATTGAATAACCCTTTAGTAGAGTCTATTTGCCTCTTCTTTAACCTTCGATGCCTCCTCTGCCTCTCCTATCTTATCTGCCAAGTAAGAGTATATGCCCATCTTGAGAACCTTAAGGGATAGCAGTGCACACTTTATCCTTGCTGGTCCAAGGTTGGTTAACCCTAGGTTCTCAAGTATATCCTCCTTGCCTATCTTCTTAACATCTCCTATGCTTTTCTTCATTACTATCTCAGTAAGCATGGATGCGCTTGCTTGACTTATTGCACACCCTTTGCCATTGAACCTGATATCCTTTATCCTACCATCCTCAAACTTTATATGCATCTCAACCTCATCACCGCACAATGGATTAGAGTCCCTTACTACAACATCTGCATCATCCAACTTGCCATAGTTCCTAGGATTCCTATAGTAATCCAGTATTATCTCCCTATATATATCAGCACTGCTCATACTCTATCACTCACCTACCTTGAATATCAACCTTGCCCTATTTAAAGACTCTATGAAGGCATCTATCTCCTCCTTTGTGTTATATATGTAAAGGCTTGCCCTAGATGTTGCTGCTACCCCTAGTCTCTCCATCAGTGGTTGAGCACAATGATGCCCTGACCTTATTGCTATACCATCCTCATCCAATATGGTTGCAAGGTCATGAGGATGTATATCTGCTAGGTTAAATGCAAAGACTGCACCTCTTGAATTAGCATCCTTGCTACCATATAACTTGAGATCCTTAACCTCCTCTAGCCTAGATAACATATACTCTGTAAGCTCATGCTCATATGCTCTAACATTGCTCATACCTATTGCATTAAGGTAATCTATGGCTGCACCAAAGCCTATAACATCTGCTATGTTTGGTGTTCCAGCCTCAAACTTCCATGGCAGGTCATTCCATCTTGCATCATACTTATGAACCTCCTTTATCATATCACCCCCAGTAATGAATGGATCCATATACTCTAGCAGCTCATGTCTAGCATATAATACGCCAACACCAGTAGGACCAAGCATCTTATGTGCTGAGAATGCAAAGAAGTCACAGCCTATATCCTTAACATCAACAGGCATGTGAGGAGTAGACTGTGCACCATCAACAAGAACCTTTATATCTTTATCATACTTCTTACATATCTTAACTATATCCTTAACTGGTATTATACTACCTAGAACATTGGACATATGAGTTACTGCTACAAGCCTTACATTGTTACCCTCTAATATTTCATTAAGAGAATCTAGCATTAACGTATAGTTATCTTTATTATCTTCATTCTCAAGGTTAACCCTAATATAATGTAACCTTGCCCCCTTCTCCCTAGCTATCAACTGCCATGGCACAATATTGCTATGATGCTCTACCTCAGTAACAACTATTGTATCTCCAGTGCTGATGCTCTTCCTTGCCCATGCATGTGCTACAAGGTTTATTGCTTCAGTAGCATTCTTTACAAATATAACCTCCTTGTTAGATGCATTTATTAACCTAGCTACTTTAACTCTGGTATCCTCAAATGCCTCCGTCGCCTCCACTGCTAGTTGGTGCACCCCTCTATGTATATTTGAGTTGTAACTTGTATAGTAGTTGTATATTGCATCAATAACCTGCTTAGGCTTCTGTGTAGTAGCAGCGTTATCAAAGTATATTAACCTCTTACCATTCTTAAGCCTCCTCTTAAGTATAGGGAAGTCCGCTCTTATGCTATTAACATCTATCATGCTTAGCATATCAAACACCTATACAAATAGATATATATCCTCTCCATCTATTTTAACATTATATACCTTAAGCGCTTCTTCAGCAGGAGGGTTCAATGCCTTACCATCTGTTATTCTAAACCTTGATAGATGTAAAGGGCATGTTACCTCATCACCAGTAAGGAAGCCCATGCTAAGGTCAGCATACTGATGTGTACATATTCTATCTAAAGCGTGGATTGTATTGTTATACTTTATAAGCATGATCTGCTTGCCATTAACATTCACAGCAAGTATCTCGCCTTCCTTTAACTCATCTATTCTGCATACTTTAACCCATTTACTCTCTCTCTCATAACTCATACATCATCTATACTTGTAGTGCTTCTCAAATATATCCTCCTCAACCCTCCTAGATTCTTCCTCAACCTCCCATATCTCCTTCATAACATTATCTGATAGCAGAATAAGTGGTTTATTACGCCATTTGCAGTCTATAAGGTATGTTGTATATATCCTAGCATCCTTGCTTAACCTCTTAAGCAATGGCTCAATGAAGCCAAATATTATTGTCCTCTTTGCATCATCAGTGCTCATACCTCTACTCATCATGTAAAATATCTGCTCCTCATCTATCTGAGCAACTGATGCAGAATGAGTAGCCTTAACCTCATTTGTCTCTATCTCTAATGCTGGTATAGAGTCTGCTCTTGCGCCCTTATTTAGTATTATTGCATGACCAGCAAGGTATGACTCTGAGCCCTTTGCCTCCTTCACTATCTTTATCATCCCCTTGAATAGGGATCTTGCGGTATCCCTAACTATACTCTTTGATAGTACCCTGCCTATTGTATTTGCTTTATTATGTACCATGCTAGCAGTGACATCAAATACCTGTGCATTGTTAGCAAACATAACATTAAAGTGCTCTGCTGCTGCACCATTACCTTCAAGTATGTTATCGATCTTGCATCTACTAGCAAGGGAACCGAATAAGCCTAGGTATGAGTTGAACCTGGCATCCCTTGCAACAAACGCCTTCCTGTTTGTAAAGTATACTATATTGTTACTAATCCCTTGGGTAGTTACAAGTTCAACGCTAGCATTATCATCTACCTTAGCAATATTAAGCTCAAGGCATCCTTGTTTGCTACTTACACTGTTATCCATGCTATTATTATCTATACTATAGAACTCTTGCACTACCCTAACCCTACTTGATGTATCTGCTACAAGCATATTAAGTAGAAATACAGATGCATTCTCTTGTATAACATTTATTACCGTTATAGGTCGATCCAACTCCAACCCTTTGGGTATATATATAAAGTAACCTGAGTTGAATAATGCTTCTTCTAATGCTAAGAACTTATCCTCTGATGGATTTAGTTTATTTAGTATAACCTTTATTATCTCAGGGTTGCTCTTACATGCATCCTTTATATCCTTTATAACCAAACCTTTAATACCATCTGGCATATTAACAATCTCAAGGTTTATACCATGCTGAAGTAATACTATGCTATCCTTTAGCTCATTTATCCTCTGAGTAACTTCTTTACCTAATCTAGGCTTATCACCATCTAATAGTAAAAGAAGGTTATCATCTATAATATTTGCATTGGTATACTTATTAAATAATGGAGATGTCTCATATGGTAGGCGCTTGTAGTAAGAGAATGCACTTGCCCTTATATTACTTAACCACTCTGGCTCACTGTAAAGTCTTCTTACTTTCTCTTCATCGAATAAGATTAGTTCCTTACTCTTCATCTTACATCACCAAAAAATATTCGTAGGATTAACCTACAGCCCCTTCCATCTCTAGCTTTATAAGTCTGTTGAACTCTACTGCATATTCCATAGGCAGCTCTTTTGTAAAGACCTCTAAGAAGCCAGAGACTATTAGGCTTAGAGCCTCCTGCTCAGTGTAACCTCTAGTCATAAGGTAGAATATCTGATCCTCTCCTATCTTACCAACGCTAGCCTCATGCGTAATGGTAGCATCATCCTCATTAACCTCTATGTATGGATATGTATCTGTCCTTGATATCTCATCTATAAGCAAGGCATCACACCTTACAGTTGACTTTACCCCTGTTGCACCCTTGGCAACATGCAATAAGCCTCTATAAGATGTTCTACCACCATCCTTACTTACTGATTTGCTTATTATCTTTGATGTTGTATTTGGTGCTAGATGTACTGCTTTAGCACCAGTATCCTGGTGTTGACCCTTGCCAGCGAATGCAACACTAAGTATATCTGCTCTAGCATTCTTCCCTAGTAAGTATACTGAAGGATACTTCATGGTTACCTTGCTACCTATGTTAGCATCTACCCATTCTATAACAGCATCCTCATATGCATAAGCCCTCTTGGTCACTAGATTGTATACATCATTACTCCAGTTCTGTAGTGTAGTGTATCTTACGGTTGCACCCTTCTTTGCTATAACCTCTACAACTGCTGCATGTAAAGACTCTGTAGAGTATACTGGTGCAGTGCACCCTTCTATGTAGTGAACCTTGCTGTAAGGCTCTGCTATTATAAGGGTTCGTTCAAACTGACCCATGTTCTGTGAGTTTATCCTAAAGTAAGCATTCAATGGCATATCAACCTCTATACCCTCTGGCACATATACAAACGAACCACCACTCCATACAGCACTATTAAGTGCAGCAAACTTGTTATCGTTTGATGGCACTACCTTGGCAAAGTGCTTCTTGAATATATCCTCATACTTCTGTAATGCTGTATCGGTATCGCAGAATATAACACCCTTCTTCTCCAGATCCTCCCTTAACTTATGGTATACAACCTCAGATTCATATTGTGCACCAACCCCAGCAAGAAACTTCCTCTCAGCCTCTGGTATACCTAACCTCTCAAATGTATTCTTTATCTTCTCTGGCACCTCATCCCAACTCTTACCCTTCTTATCTGTTGGTCTTGCATAGTAGTATATGTTATTGAAGTCTATACTACTAAGATCTGCGCCCCATGTTGGCATAGGCAGCTTGAGGAAGGTCTCATAGGCATTAAGCCTAAACTTGAGCATCCACTCTGGCTCATTCTTTATCCTACTTATCTCCTCGATGGTCTCTCTTGATAAGCCCTTCTTGCTTATGTATACATACATATCAACAGGATCCTTAAAGTCGTATTTGCTGTAATCTCTAACTATATCCTGTGTCATACCAATATAACTACGTTATACGTATTTAAACATTATACTTTTATATACTAGTGTTATTACCTTATTACATTACATTATTTGTATTATCGTTAAGGATATAAAGTAATAATTTAAAGGTACCTGCTATGGTATGCTCATCTGCTACAGTGGCATCTAAGCCGTGCCTTAGTAGTGCTTTATGGGTTAATGGTCCTATTGCTATGCATATTAAATTATCTTTCCTTATAGTAGTATCTTTACCAATACCATGCAATACTTTAAAGAATGTATCAACTATAGATGAGCTGGTGAATATCATGAATAACCTACAATTATTGCATGTAAGTATATTGGTTATACTGCTCCAACCCTCATGCATACTAGGAACTATCTTATATATATACTCCTCATGTACATCCATGCCTAATGCTCCTAAACCATCTACCAATATACTGCTACCCTTATTACTCCTTGGTATAAGAATGCTCTTACCATAGCATTCCATGCTCTTGAACATATCTACTATACCATAGGAGGAGTATTTACTGGGCATAAGATCAACCTTTATACCATTGTTTAGTAACTCATCTCTAGTGCTTGGGCCTACTGCAACTATAGATGCTTTATTATTTACAATATTAGGCTCTAAACCCCTTGATCTTAATTCTTCAGCTATGAACTTTACCGCATTGCTACTCATGAATAGTATGTAATCATATCTAGCATTTAGGATAAGTTTTACTACCTTGCTTACTCTATGCTCATCCTTAACTAAGTCTATAACCTTATGCTGTAATAGAGTTAAACCTTTGCTCCTGAGGATATCTCTATAGATAAGATCTTTGCCTTTGAGCTCCCTAGTTATTATAACTATATTATTAGTAGCATCCATTATTACTCACCTTGCATCTATTATTCTTTGCTTATCATACCAGTTAAGCTTCCTTGCAAGAGAGACTACCTTGCCTACTACTATAACTGCGGGGGGCTTAATATTAATCTCCTCTACAAGCCTTACTATATCTGTAAGTGTTGATATTACAACTCTCTGCATTTGAGTTGTAGCATTCTCTATTATCGCTATCTCCGTGTCTTTGCTAACATTATGTGCAATAAGATCATCAACTACACTCTTAATATTTGATATACCCATGAGGATTACTAGGGTATCTACAGCACTTGCTATCTTCCCTATATCAACTCTATTACCTTGCTTGAAAGGATCCTCATGTCCAGTTACTATTGCTATACTTGATGATAATGCTCGATGTGTTAATGGTATGCCAGCATACTCAGCTGCTGCTATTGCAGATGTTATCCCTGGCACTATCTCAAACTCTATCCCATTATCTACAAGGAACTCTGCCTCCTCTCCTCCTCTACCAAATATGAATGGGTCCCCTGCTTTAAGTCTTACAACCCTCTTGCCCTTTAATGCATGCTCTAGCATTAATCTGTTTGTATACTCTTGATGTCTATAATCATCACCTACATCCCTACCCACATATACCTTCTCTGCATTTGATGCTAACTCAAGTATATCTTTGCTAACCAATCTATCATAGAGTATAATATCCGCACTCTTTATAACCTCTAGTGCCCTTAATGTAAGTAATCCTGTGTCACCTGGCCCTGCACCTACGATGAACACCTTTCCTTTACCCTTTACACTACTCATACTTACACACCAATGATATCCATTCTTCTCCACTCTTCTGCTAACTTCAAAGCTCCTCTCTCTATAAGATACTCTGCTACCTTTACTCCTAGCTTCTCTGCATCATCAATTCCTGCTGATAGGCTTACTCTTATAGCATTGTGAGTAGAGAATATGCCTGCATGTAACTCTAACTTTCCATTGCTAGATAAGGCAAGTGCACCTAGAGGCATCCTACATCCTGCATTTATATATTTGAGTAATGCTCTCTCAGCCTCGACCTCAGCCCTTGACGCTCTATCCTCTATGCCCTTAAGCATTTTTATAACATCATGGGAATCTCTTCTAGTAACTACTGCTAGTGCACCTTGCCCTGCAGCAGGAATCATTTTATCTATAGGCAGTCTCTCAACTATCATATCGCTTATACCTAACCTTACCAATCCTGCCTCTGCTAGGATGAGTGCATCAAACTCACCCCTCTTCATCTTTGCTATCCTAGTCTCTACATTACCCCTTATAGGTTTGATTATAAGGTCATTTCTTAGCAACTTTAACTGGGCTAACCTTCTTAGGCTACTTGTGCCTACTACATTGTTACTCTTTAACTCATCCAACCCTATATTATTATTGCTCAACAATACATCATAAGGGCTATCCCTCTTAGGTACACATGCTATTGTTAGATCCTCATGTAGCTCAGAGGGTACATCCTTCATACTATGCACAGCAAGATGCACATTACCATCAAGCACTGCAAGATCAACCTCTTTCTCAAATACACCCTTACCATCTATGGTATAGAGTGGTCTAGCATCTATATCGCCCTTTGTCTTTATAGTAACTATCTCAAACTCTAGAGTGTTATCTATAGATTTGAGTAAAGAGATTACAGCATAAGTCTGTGCAAGTGATAACCTACTACCCCTACTACCTACTAGTAACCTCAACTTTGCTCTTAACCTCCTTCAAAGCAGCTTCTATAGCATTAACTGTATCCTCTAATGCACCTTTATCATGCATGTATGATATAAAGCATACCTCAAACTGTGATGGTGGTATGAATACTCCTTGTCTCAATAGTAGATAGAAGTACTCCTTGAATGCATTAACTGATGCTTTCTTTGCCTTAGAATAGGTATCAACCCTCTCTGGTGTAAAGAATATCTGAAACATTGATGCTATTGAGTTTACAGTAGCATTAATACCTAGATCATTAATTATATCAGTGATAGAATCTGTAATATGCCTGCACTTCTTCTCTAACCTATCATATAGCGATCTATGTTTAAGGAGGAATCTTATTGTTGCAATAGATGCTGTTACACCTACTGGGTTACCAGCAAATGTACTTGCTTGGAATAGATTACCTTTAGGCGCTAACATGCTCATTACATCCTCTCTCCCTGCTATACATGCTATAGCAAAACCATTGCTCATTGCTTTAGCGAATGTAGATAGATCTGGTTTTATACTGTAGTATTCTTGTGCACCTCCTAATGCTAACCTAAACCCCGTTACAACCTCATCGAATATTAATAATGAGCCATGTTCTTTAGCAATCTTGCTTAAACTATGCAAGTAACCTTGCTCAGGTAATATCAAGCCAGCATTTGCCATAACAGGTTCTACTATTATACATGCTACTTCACCACCGTGCTTACTCATTACATCCTCTAATGCCTGTATATCATTATAGGGGACTATCAGTGTATTCTCCCTTATACAGGGTAATACATTGCTATCTGCTAATGTATAATCATTTGCACCATGATAGCATCCCTCAAACCTTACAACCTTGCTCCTTTTTGTATATGCCCTAGCAATCCTTATGGCATGGTATGTAGCCTCTAAACCAGTGTTAACCAGCCTAACCATCTCTGCAGATGGTATACATCTATTCAGTAACTCTGCAAGCTCAACCTCCTGCTCAGTAGGCATGCAGTATAATGAGCCTTTGGATAGCTGTGCTTTAACATCATCTATAACCTCTTTAAATGTATGTCCTAGCAGTAGTGAACCATAACCCATACAGTAATCTATATAAGAGTTGTTATCAATATCGTATATCTTGCATCCTTTTGCTCTCTTAACAAAGAAAGGGTAGGGCTCAAAGTACCTTATAGGGCTATTAACCCCCTTTGGTATGAGTCTAGATGCCTTATTAAATAGGCTTAACGATCTATCCATTTACCTTTATTGATAGTTATGAAGTTATAATCTTATCTTTGCTTAATGTTAATTAGTTAAACTAAATAAATAAGATTATTTCTTATTACCTTCTAGTATCCCTAGTATAGTCTCTATCAGTTTATCTTCTGGCATATCCCTCTCCCTTAAGAACTGATTGTAGGCCATCCCATCTACTAGATTATATGTACCTTGTCTAGTAAGTACATGCCATGAACCTCCATATAATACATCTTGTTCATTGGTTAACAATAGTAATACTCTATCACCAACATTAAATGTAGGTTCATCCTCAGCTATGAACTCTGCAACCTCTGTTTTACCACCTAGTACTTTGTTACTGTGTTGCTGTTTCCAATATCTTTGCTTGATAATAGATATCTTTCAACCCTTAGAGTGTACTCAGTATGCATTATCATCACATAATTTGGATCATCGTTAACAAAGTATGGTTGACTAGACTTTCCTTCAATTATCTCTCCTATAACTATAAGATTTGATTCTTTTACCAGCTCCTCTAACGGCTTTATTTCTATTAATCCACTACTTCCACCTTTAATAATATTAGGCTTTGCTATTGCAAGATATCCTGCTACTCCTATTACTATTATTGCTATAACTATTAACCACTTGAACCTACTCCTATTATTCATCATATTAATCACCCGCCATATATTGATCTTAACCATGATTTATCCTCGTTAAACAAACTTCTGTAACCTCTTACCCTTGGTTCACAATCATACATTACAGTGTATTCATAGCAATAGTAACTCCCACTTAGCTTTGATGTATCCTTCAGGCTTACCATATGCCCAAACTCATGTATTGCTACACGCCTAAAATCCGGCCAACGCTGCCCATCAGTATACCATGTTTTTGTATTGTTAAATATAATATCTGCATCCTGTAAGTATCCAGCAAAGCATGTCCATATAGTTCTTGCATAATCTCTACTATCTAGTCTATCTGCATTTATTGTATGAGGATTACTTGCTGCCTCATATAGTGTAAATCTAGAATGACCGTTCCATGCCTCTCTAGCAGCATTAAGCTCACTAACCCATGTACTTCTAGGTATCCCTAAGGTATATCTAAACTTGAATAGTTATACTGAACATGCTCTACTGCACTCCACCATCTACAGCCATTGTACAATGGTACATGTGTAGCTAATACAGTGCTCATAGCACCAAATAACATCATTATACTAAGTATCGTTGCTATCCGCTTAATTAACGTCATTAAATTTTAATATAAAATCTCATATATATCGATCATCCAACTATTATCATTTAATTGATATAAATTTACTTAACTAACCATTGATCAACTCAGCAGCCCTCTTTGCAAAGTATGTTATTATAATATCCGCTCCAGCACGCTTTATACACGTTAACAACTCCATTATAACAGCATCTTCATCTATCAATCCTTGCATTGATGCTGCCTTGACTAGTGCATACTCGCCAGATACACTATATGCTGCCAAGGGATGATCAAACCTATCCTTTGCTAACCTTATTATATCTAGGTATGCCAATGCTGGCTTGACCATGATTATATCCACCCCCTCTAGTATATCCTGCTCTATCTCTCTTAATGCCTCTCTAGCATTAGCATAACTCAACTGATAACTCTTCCTATCACCGAACCTTGGTGCAGAGTCTGCCGCCCTTCTGAATGGAGAGTATAGTGAGGAGTAGTACTTTGCGGAGTATGACATTATAAGTGTATCCTTGAAGCCATGATCATCCAAAGCCTCCCTTATAGCCTTAACCTGTCCATCCATCATTGTAGATGGTGCAACCATATCTACTCCAGCATTAGCATGGCTAACTGCTATCCTTGCTAGCGTATTCAGTGTAAGATCATTATTAATGCTACCATTATCAACCAACCCACAATGGCCATGTGTTGTGTATTGGCATGTGCATACATCTGTTATCACAACTAGTTCTGGAAATTCTTTCTTGATTATTCTTATACTCCTCTGCACTATACCATTATCCTCATACGCAGAGGTAGCACTCTCATCCTTTATGCTAGGTATACCAAAGAGGATAACTGCTTTTATACCTCTATCAAGTAATGATGATACCTCATCTACAAGCATATGCATTGGCAACCTATTATAGCCAGGCATAGAGTCTATAGGCTCAGGATGCATAGCATTATCCTTAACGAATAATGGGCATACAAGTGAGTTAACATCAAGCCTAGTCTCTTGCATGATGCCCCTTAAAGACTCACTCTTCCTTAACCTCCTTAACCTTAGGTAAGGGAATATATAAGGAATACCCTTCTCTTTCTCATATCCCCTGTATCTACTAGTATCTGTCCTCATACCTAAATAACCTCATGGCTACCTTTATCAACTCACTATCCCCATGCTCTGATGCTCTCCTTAACTCATCCATAGGGATTGATAGCATGCTTTCAACTATTGCATAACTCATCTGCTCTATTACTCTCTTCTGCTCTTCACTTAAATTATCAAGCATGTTCAATGCCTTATCCAATTCTCTCCTCCTTACAGCATCTACCCTTCTAAATATAGAGTCTATAACAGGCTCAACCTCAAACCTCTTAAGCCTCTGCTTTATAACCTCCACCTCTTCTATAACCATGCTCTCAGCCTCTTTTACCTTGCTCATCTTTGCATTTCTATTCTTCTCAACTATACTCGCTATCTCATCAAACCTTATGAGTCTTACATTAGAGAGGCTTGCTACCTTAGGCTCAACAGTGCTAGGGTTTGAGATATCTACAATTATTAAAGGATTGCTATTACCATTGTTTACTCTTGCATCTGTTACCATCTGTAATCTCTCATATGTTAGTAGGTAGTATGGTGCTATAGTTGCTATGAATAGCACATCTATCTTATCAAGCATAAGCATGGCATCATCAAACCCTATAGGCTTACCCCCTATGGTATCTGCGAATGCCTTTGCCCTTTCAATGGTCCTACTCGTAACTATGAAGTCTATACCCCTACTGATTAAGGCCTTTGCTATCATGCTTGCACCTTCTCCAGAGCCTATAAGCATTATACTCTTATTATTAAGGCTAGTAAGATAATCCTCTACAAGTTTTACTGCTACTGAGCCATATGATATGCTACCCTTGCTTATATCAGTGCTTGCTCTAACCTTAGAGCCTACCTTTATAGCCTTCTCAAGTATTAGGGTAAGGTAGATGCCTATTGAGTTACTCCTCTTAGCATGCTCATATGCCCTCTTTATCTGAGCAAGTATCTGATCCTCACCAAGTATTAAAGAATCCAGTCCTGCTGCTAATCTAAAGAGATGTGTTATAGCATCATAATCCTTGCTTACAACTATACTCTTCTCTAACTCTGCATCCACAGATATTGAGTCTCCCCATGCCCTTATTACGTATGATTCATCTCTAGCATCGTTAGTGCTAATTGTATAGAACTCAACTCTATTGCATGTCTGTAGTATGAAGCATTCATTGTAGTAACCTTTAAGCAGATTATACATCCTTTCTACATCCTTTACCATGAACCTCTCAAGTATATGCACAGGCACCTGCCTATAAGTTACTCTAACGTTAAATAGTCTTAATACGCTCATTGTATATACACCTTAAGCATACTCTCTACCTTATGCCTTGCATCATCTATCCTCTTATCCTTAATCATATCTGCTATCTCCTTATCCTTTATTACTGAGTATATGTAACTCTTTCTAGCACGCTGCTCATTGATATGCTTTAATGCTAAGCCTCTAGCATAATCTGCTATCTTTACCATCTCTATATCCTCTTCCTTAATTATCCTCTTTAATATGCGCTCAGCCTTTATCCTTAGCATTCTAGCCATTGCAGGGCTACTCCCTTTTGTTGATATTGCTATAAAAAGGGTATCAGCAATGTTTATCACTGCAGGATGGATGAAATCACTTACGCTAGGATCATCTGCAGCATATGCTAATGCTCCTATACTCCTAGCCTTCTCAACTATCCTTCTATTCAATCCTTTATCATCTGTAGTTGCTAACACAAGGAAGGGCTTATCTAACATCTCAAGTATGTTAGGATCAGATACCTTCATCTTTATAACCTTTATCTTACCCTCCTCTGCAAGGCTTGATAGATACTTGTTGAACCTATTGCTTATAACTGTAATATTGCATCCTTGTCCAAGCAAGGCCTTAACCTTCCTAGTGCCCTCAACCCCTCCTCCTATAACCACAACATTCTTACCTTGAATATTGATATCAACTATCAATACTACTCAGCTAACCTATGCTAGAATCTTATTTATAGCCTTCGCATAATTGTGAGGACTATTGCTTAATATCATGTAGACATAAACCTATCTGCAAGTCACTAAAAATATAATAATGGTCATAGGCAAGAAGCGTATTCTTATTTATGCTGGGTATGCTGGAGCATTTAACATTAGCAAGTATAGCATTCATGCTTATTACAGGTATAATAGGCTATGAGATAACCGTCACTATACATAGTATAGCAACAACAGAGACTGTAAAAGAGGCCAAGGCAAAGGAATATCTCCTACCTATGATGATAGAGCTATACATATAGATGATAGCACACTTGTATGGTTCCCAAGATCAGATGAGTTCAAAAAGGGGTTTGAATCAACAAGGGAATTGGCAGGTAAATGCAGCTATTATTGGCAGATGGAGAGTATATGTGGAGATATATATAGGTTTGATATAAACAGATTCGAGGCTATCCTTATACAGTATATACTCAAGGGGGATTCTGCGATTGCAAAGTATAAGGATGTATACTACAGGATTAGTATTAGCGAAATAAACTTGATGTGATGTTGTATATTCCATTAATGAGATAGTGCTTAATGATATATTTTAGCAACATTTAAATAGTAAATGCCACCGTATTTACTAATGGAGTTAGAAAGACTATACAAGAAGGGTAATGTAGCAAGAGCAGAGGATGGTTCTCTACTTCTGGTTAATGATGACAAGGTTGCATATTCAGTTAATGAAGTAGTGCTTATGATATGGGATGTATGTAATGGTATCTCATTCAAAGAGTTGGTTAACGTTATAGCAAGTAGCAGTGGTGAGGATGCTGCTCAACTTAAACCTGCACTAGAAGGTTTAATAAATGAGATGATAGAGGCTAGGCTTATAGAAGCAAAGCAGTAATTATAAATAATATAAGAAGTAAAAAGAGTAAAAGATTTTTAATAGTAAGTCTATATTCTAGATGGAAATGTATTTGTTTATTTATTCAATCATTAAATAATTCAGTAAATCTAACCCTTCTTTAATCCTATAAGGAAGCCAACACCAAAGCTTCCAAGCAGAGGTAGATTTGTTAGTATTGGTGTGCTAGGGATAACAAGCCTCTCATTTATACTCTCCCCAATCCTACCGAATGCCTCTTGGAACTTTTCATAATTTATTATTATAAAGCCATTGTACTCAAGGTATATCAATGCTATAAGGAATACTCCTAATATTATAATAGCAAGTTTAGTTATCTTCTTTATAGCATATCCTATAAAGAATCCTATTATCCCTCCTATGGCTATCTGAGATGTTAGTAGTGCAGATATGCCTAATGGATCCATCGGTAAAAATTATTAACCGCTTACTTATATATTTGTAATATTGTTAATTGAATAGCCTTGTTACCTTTGCTCCTAGGTTTATTATGGTATAGAATACTGTAGATGCTATTATTGATGAGAACCATGCTGCTTGGTATGGCGCTACGCCTAATGTTAGGAAGTGGTAGTGCATATACCCCCTAATAGCAATATAAGCAAGCTCTGCGGTAGAGAAGGTTGCTAGCAGTTTCTTTGCATCATTTACTATAACTCGCCAGTTTATACCAGTTGATGTTATGTATCTCTTACAATTATCTCTATACACTAAGTATGTTAACAATGGTATGTATACTCCATACTCTACCGCTACACTAAGGGTAGTATTTATAACTGCAGCTCTATCCAATGCATACTCAGCAACTACAGCACTTGCTATGAATGCACATATACCTGCTATGAAGGCATTCTTATTAAGATTTATGTAATCATGGTATTTATTTATATATTTAATAATAGAAGCTATTTTATTCCCATAATATTATTATATCTTAACCTTTATTAAAACTTTAAGATGAATCAAGATAACTTCTTCCATACAGTCTTACCCTTATGATCTATTAATTCTATACCTCTAGCTCTTAGAGCCTCTCTTATCTCATCTGCTTCCTTATAGCGCTTCAGAGCCCTTAACTCATTCCTCTTACTTATAAACCCTTCTATCTCTAACCTCTCCTCTATGCTTACCTCAGGTATCTTAAGCCCTAGTATGAAGAGCATATCATTAATTACCTTGCTTACAGCATCTGCTATCTGCTTGGTTAACCTCTCCTCTGCTGCATACCTATTAACTGCTTTAACTATACTAAGTAAAGAGTTTATAGCATTTGGTGTATCAAGATCATCCTCCATATATGACATGAATCTGTTGAATGAATCCTCAGCTATCCTCTTAGCCTCCTCAAGGTAAGAGTTAGATGTGTTAACATAATCAGCCTGCTCCAACTCATACAGTGCATTCTCTATATCCCTCCATACTGCTTGCGCTTGACTTAACAGTGCTTCATCGTAATCTAAAGGTTTCCTGTAATGCGCTGAGAGACAGTATAACCTTATAGCATTTGGGCTCCATCTCTCTAAGGCTTTATATATAGGCTCTATGTTCTTAAGTGACTTTGCCATCTTCTCACCCTTTACATTAACCATGCTTACATGCATCCAGTGTTTAGCAAACTCTTTGCACGTGTATGACTCTGATTGTGCTATCTCATTCTCATGATGAGGGAATATAAGATCCTCTCCTCCTCCATGTATCTCAAAAGTTGTTCCTAGATACTTCATGCTCATTGTAGAGCACTCTATATGCCATCCAGGCCTACCCTTGCCCCATGGGCTATCCCATACAGGCTCATCATCATAGAACTTCCATAATGCAAAGTCCAATGGGTTCAACTTCTCCTCATCTATCTCAACCCTTGCGCCTGCTATAAGTTCATCAAGCTGCCTCTTAGATAACTTGCCGTAATCCTTATCCTTTGCTATATGAAAGTATATACCCTTGCTTGTCTTGTACGCATAGCCCCTATCAATAAGACCCTTTATGATCTCATGCATCTCACTTATATGTTGAGTTGCCCTAGGATAAACATCTGCTCTAAGCACATTAAGCCTATCAAAGTCTTTAAAGTACTGTTCTATGAAGTACTCAGCAAGATCCAAGGGCCTCATGCCCTTCTCCCTAGCAGCATTTATTATCTTATCATCTATATCTGTAAAGTTCTGAACAAACATTACCTTATACCCTTTATAGGCAAGGTATCTCCTAAGTACATCAAATACTATAATTGTTCTTGCATGCCCTATATGCGAGTAATCGTAAACTGTAACACCACATATGTATATCCTAATGGTATCATTGCTAGGCTTTAACTCCTCTACCCTCCTACTTAACGTATTGTATATCCTCATCTATTGTAGGGTTCTTACATCAGGTTTTATGAATACTTTGCCATCCATAACCACTATAGGCCTCTCTATTAGGCTAGGATCTTTAGCCATTAACTCTATTATCTCATCATCTGAGTAATCCTTCTTTATTATCTCCTTGTATAATCTATGCCTCTTCCTTAATGCCTCCTTAGCACTTATATTTGCTCTTTCAAGCAACTTCCTTATCTCATCCCTACTTAACCTCTCTTTAAATATATCTCTTAACTCTAACTCAATACCCTTATCGTTTAGATCATTTATTACCCTTCTACATGTAGCACACTTTGAGTAATGGTATACCTTAGCGCCCATACACTTGCTATCATTCACTTATTTTAAAACCTTCTATACTTGCACCTAGCATCCTCATATCATACAAGAAGTTAGGGTATGAGACATCAACGCTCTCTGCACCATTAACTATACACTCATCAGCAAGTAAAGATGCTATGCATAATGCCATGAATAACCTATGGTCATCATAGGACTCGAGAATAGCATTCTTAACCCTCTCAGGTGCCTTTATAGATAAGCCATCCTCATACTCCCTAATCTCTGCACCCAACTTCACCAACTCCCTTGCTATATTTGCTATCCTATCACTCTCCTTTACCCTAGCATGCTTAACCCCTCTAATCTCTACCTTACCCTTTGCCTTCAATGCAAGTATTGATACTACTGGGAGCAGATCAGGTGATGTTTTAAGATCAAACTCATTACCTTCAAGATTAGAGTTGCTTACCTTTACATAATCAATGCCTACCTTGATATCAGCATTCATTGCTTTAAGTATATCTATTATCCTTGCATCTGCCTGTGGTAGAGAAAAGTCTAATCCATATACAGTTACATCCCCAGCAAGTGCCCCTGCTGCAAGTAGCATTGCAGCGCTTGAGAAGTCCCCAGGCACTGTAAACTCTGTTGCTCTATACTCTTGTCTATCTATATAGTAATGCTTGTAGTTATCATTCTTAACCTTAACAGAGAACCTATCCATAACTGCAATAGTGGCATCTATGTAAGGATACGAAACTTGTTCATCTACCACATTTATCTCAACACCATCCTTGGAATACACTGAGGGTATAAGTAGTGCTGATATGAACTGGCTTGATATGCTTCCAGTTATACTTGCTCTACAACCATTTATACCTCCGCCATTAACAAGTAAGGGAGGGGTACCATAGGCAAGAGATCTGCACCATACCCCTAGTTGCTTCAATGCGTCAAGCAGAGGCTGCATAGGTCTCCTGTTAAGGCTTGAGTCACCATATAGCATGGTATTACCTTCCTTTACAAGTGATGCCATTGCTGCTAGTATCCTTATTGTAGTGCCAGAATTCTCTGCATTAATTATTCTATAACCCATGGTAAACCCATCCCTTCCATTAACAATTATCTTGTCATCCTCAATGTATACATAAGAGCCTAGTTTTCTGCAACCATCCATTGTTGCCCTTGTATCCCTTGCAATCAAAGGATTCCTTATTACAGATCTGCCAGATGCTAAAGATGCTACTGCTACTGCCCTATGGGTATAACTCTTGCTAGGAGGGCATCTTACACTACCATTTACACTCGATCTCATAATCCTAACACTACTCAAGTATGCTCACCTTCGCCCTCTCATTGCTAACCTTAACCTTCAATACCTCGCCATAATTGCACCATATAGATACTATATCTCTTACCCTACCCTCATCGCATATGGCAGTTATTGCAGGACCATTACCACTTACCCCTGAGGCATACACACCATTCTCAATAGCCTCTAGTATAGGCTCATATGGTATAGATAGTATAGACGATACAAGTAGACCATTAAGGTTCATTGCATCCCAATACTTACCATCCAATGCTAGATCTATTGCATACGAAAAGTACTCTTTAAACCTCTTAAGTCTAAGAGGGTCTTTACGCTTTATCCCTAATGGAAGTAAGATAACAGCATATAGGTTATCATCTGCCTTATCATGCCTTATTATTTTTCTAGCATAGTTATCTGTAACAAAGAAGCCACCAAAGTAGCATGCACATGCATCATCGAACGCCCCAGTTATGCTTACATTGTTTGCTATACATGCATTAATAGCATTACTTATGATCTGCATATCATCCATACCATCATTCTTTATAAGATCAACCAACGTTGCTGCTGCTAATGCTACAGCATTTGATACAGCACTAGAGCTCTTAAGGCCATACCCCATAGGTATCCTCGACCTTATCTCTATACTTACATGCTTTCCTTCCATCAGATCACTTGGGATTATCCTTCTTACTATATCTGATATAAAGTTGATATCTCCTATGTTAACACTTATCCCTTTACCATCTGTCATGCTAGCAGTAACGCTAACATTTAATGCTACTCCAAGTGTAGAACCCTTACCAGTAGGTATAGCATTTACTATGGATACTGCACCATGCATCTCAGCCTTAACCTTCATGGCACTTACTGCTGCTACTGCTATCAGTATAATCCTTTCTTATACTTCTTAATATGGCATTTATCATAATATCCCTAGGTGCATCTATACCAAGCCATATCTCCAAGGCCTTTGCACCTTGCTCTACCAGCATCTCATACCCATAGATGGTAATTGCATTTGCATCCTTAGCAACTTTTATCAACTCAGTCTCTATAGGGTTATATACTAGATCATATACTATGCTACTGCTACTTATATCCTTGCTACTTAAAGGTATCCCTCCATATGATAGCATGCCCAATGGTGTTGCATTAACTATAAGATCAGAGTAATAAGAGTATCTACTAGCATCTTTAAGCATAACTGCTTTACACTCTATACCTTTGTGCACAGCATATTCAACTATACCCCTTGTATTGTTAATACTCCTGTTTGCTATAATCAGCCTTGCTATACCTTCCTCAGCAAGTGATGCAACTACTGCCCTTGCTGCACCACCAGCACCAAGTAAGAGCACACTCTTCCCCTTTAAGTTCATACCCCTATTCTTTATGGGCATTATGAACCCATAGCAGTCTGTATTGTAACCCTTAAGTATGCCATTGGAGTTACTTACAGTATTAACTGCATTAACAGTAAGGGCAGAGTCATCAAGCATATCCATATACTCAATTATGGCAACTTTATGGGGCATTGTAACATTGAAGCCTTGGGTAGAGTATCTTAAATTCTCTACTGCATCCTTAAGGTTATTGCTTTCTACCTTAAGTGAGAAGTATACAGCATCTATATTCATTGCATTGAACACAGCATTATGCATAACATGGGAGAGTGAGTGCTCTATTGGATTACCTATTACACAGAATACCTTCTTGCCCTTTGAAGAGTAAAGTTCATCTAACCCCTTTAACAACCTCTATCAACCTTAATACCTTGGAGTAATCTCTAATATCTATACCTGTATTGGCAAGTTGCTCATATATTGCCTTCATCTCTCTAAGTGTCAGCTGCCCTGGTGCAATGGCATGCTCTAAAGCTGAGTATGTGAATGGTGCACCTAAGAGTATGCACAGAACCCTTGATATAATACCATACTCACCCATGCAGAATGCTACTAGGTTTACCTTACCTATAATTGATGGATGATTATATAATGCAAGGATCTTTGAATTATCATTCAAGGAGTTAGCCATGCTTACCATCTTTACATTACTACTATACTTGCTCATCTTTAATATAATATCAAGCATAGTATCTATGCTTGGAGTATCCTTCATACTATGGTAAGATACGAGAAGATCAGTATTAAGTGCTCTAAGTTGATCATGCAACTCCTCATTCTCAAGGAGTGTATTGTACTCAACATCAAGTAGCATTGGCCTAAATGATGCTAACCTCTTTACCATGCTAACCCTATCCTGCTCACTCCCTTCATACCTACCCCCTTCATCCCTCCTCCTGCATGTAAATATCATCCTCTCCCTGTAATCCATTACAACATCAAGTATACTACTTAGCATATACTTGCTTGTGTAATCAAATCTTACCTCGATTATATCTGCGCCTTGCTCTAATGCACCTTTTATGCTATTCTTTAAACCATCATCCGCAGGCAATGATACACATAACCTGTAATTACTCATTGCTCATTTCTCTATTATGAACTCATCAACCTCTATACCAAAATGCCTCCCTTTGTTACCTCTAACATAAGCCAATACCTCATCCCCTGCCCTTATGCTTGTTACAGATACTAATCCATCCTTACCTATGAACCTTATAGTCTCTGCATTCTGCACAACTATGCTCCCATACTCACCATCCTTGCTTACTGCCTTTATAACACGCATAGGTCTAGTCTCTATCTTAACCCTACCTACTATTACATCTCTAGCATTACCATCCTTGCTTATTATAAGCACCTCATCCCCACTCTCAAGCTCCGAGAGATACTTTGTGCTCCCATCTGGTAGAAGTGTATAACAATGAACAGCACCAGCATTAACCCTGAATGGCCTAGGAGATGTGAACTCTGAGCCTATAGCCTCGTTATGCATTAGGAATAGAAAGCTTGCTTTGCTACCTATTAGCATGCCCTCCCCAACCTTAAGCATGGATGCAGTATCAACACATACCCTTTCCCCTATGCCAGAATCCTTAACATCTGTAACCTTGACATACTCCAATGGGTACTCTTTAGCATGCATGTATACCATGCTCTGCCTAATACTTGCTATGTTATTACCCTCAAGTATGACACCATCTACACCTAACTGTAGCACATTAAGCAATGTTCTAACCTCTTGTGTATTCGAGGCATATGTATATATCTTTGTACCTTTGCCATGTAACCTTGCTATAATATTCTCCAAAGGTATTATCTTCCAATCACTAGCATCTACAATAACAAAATCTGAGCCTTTCGATGCAGCATCCACTATCTTAGCCTCATCCTCCTTGCTCTTAACTGTAATATGCAATCCAGCACTACTACCATTACTCTTAGCATTGATAACATCATCTACATCATTGAATACATGCATTGATAAGGAGCCATCTAAAGCCTCTATACTACTCCCATTATAGATATACCTTATACCTTCCCTCTTTAACTCCTCTTTGAATGCATTACTAGCATCTTTAACCTTTACTATTATATCCTTACCTCTCATCCCCTATCTCCTTCAATGCATCCTTAATACTTGCATTCTCAAATATTACCTTTGCTAATGCTCTAACCATTGCTGGAGGGTTCTTATGCTGGAATATATTCCTCCCAAATGTGACACCTATAGCCCCTGCCTCCATTGCGCCCTTGGTCATCTCAAGCACTTCTTCATCACTATTTGTCTTTGGTCCACCTGCTATAACTATCGGTACTGGGCAGCCCTTTACAACTCTCTTGAAGCTATCTGGATCTCCAGTATATACAGTCTTTACTATATCTGCACCCAACTCAGCACCAATTCTTGCTGTATGGGCAACAACCTCTGGGTCATGAGCATTCTTTATATTCTCTCCCCTAGGATACATCATTGCTATTAGAGGCATGTTCCATCTTAAGCACTCTGTTGCTATACTCCCTAGCTTTATAAGCATCTCAGGCTCCTCCTTTGCCCCTATATTTATATGGAGGGATACACCGTCTGCTCCAAGCCTTACTGCATCCTCTACACTCCCTGCAAGTACCTTCTTGTTTGGTGCAGGTCCTATGCTTGTACTTGCTGATAGATGTACTATAACACCCACTTTACATGGTCTAGGCATGCTCTTCACTATACCCTTATTAACAAGTATGCTTGTAAGTCCAGCATTCTCACATGTATATATTATTCTATGGATATCATCTATACCTGCTATTGGGCCTGATGATATACCATGGTCCATCGGTATGCATAGCATCTTACCATCTCTAAGTATCCTATCCAGTCTAACCTCCCTACCAGTAACCATGGATAAAAAGAAAAATATACCTATTTAAAAAGTTATGACTTTCTTAAATTATCTCGGCTGTTGCGAACCTATTAGAGACGTGCGATATCCTTATCTTGTACTCCTTGCCTAACTCTGCTCCTTGCACGAATATAACAAAGCCCTTTATCCTTGCAACACCATCACCCTTCTTGCTCATCTCATCTATCTTTACTGTGTACTCCTCACCCTTTGCTACTGGCTTTGGTCGCACGTCACTAAAGTTTGGGTTTCTTCTCGTACGTTACACCTCCTATGATTCTTCTTATATCTTAAATATAAACTTGTTGCTTTTATAGGATGTTGTAAGAAAAACCTTGTCTTTCAAGATGATAGCTTGGAAGGTAAAACCTTAAATACTCTGGATGTAAAAATTAACACGTACTAGTAGGTATGGATAATAGCGATAGTCATATACATGCCTTTAATACTGGTAAGAATATAAGCAAGGTCACTTTCATAACCCTACTTGCCATAGGAGTAGCTGAGGTTATGGTAGGTGTAGTAAGTAATAGCATAGTGCTTATAGCAGATGGTGTAGACTCCTTCGGTGACTCTCTAATAACACTTATAGTTCTTCTAGGCCTCTTCTTCTCATTAAAGAATGGTAATGACAAGGGCTTTAGAGTATACAAGATAGAGAGTTTTGCTGCATTCATAGCAGCAATAGCAATGGTAGGTATGGGTATAGTTATAACAGTTAGAGCAGTAGAGGCTCTGATGGATCCCATAGAGATAAACCACCCAGAGATAGCAATAGTGACTCTAGCATTAGCATCTGGAATATCTGGTTATAGAGCGTATCAGATGAACAAGGTAGCAAGCAAGTATGAACTTATATCGTTGAAGGCTGGTGCAAGGAATGCAATAAAGGATAGTGCAGCATCTATAATAGGTCTGATAAGCATAGTAGTTGCGGTCTACCTTGGTTTCCCTCAGGCAGACCCTATAGGGGCTCTTATAATAGCAGCATTCATCTTCTCAATATCCTACTTTATAATAAAGGAGGCATCATTAGTACTCTTAGATATAATAAGCAATCCACAATTATCATCCCAACTTGCCTCTATGATAGAGAGAGTGCATAAGGTTAAGGTTAGCAGTATATCACTACATACGGTAGGTCCATTTTTGCATGCAGAGATAAGTATAATACTTGATGGTGCTACAACGGTAGCAGAGTTCAAGGATATAGCAGGTAACATTAAGAAGAGTATAAGGAAGAGATTCCCTAGCATACAGGAGTGCTCCATAATTATAGAGCAACCTCCATAGAATAATTACATAGAGCAATTAATCATTAACAGAACTACCCTCAACACTCTTTACAACCTTCAACTGCTTTCTATACATGTTAACTATCTCCTCTACACTAGTGGCATCCTCAGCACTCTTATCATCTCTTATCCTGCCAGTGAACTTTGGGAACCTTAATGCCAATCCATTACCCTCCCTTATAAGATTCAATGCGCATGTATGCAAGGGGCTTATAGTTATCTCTGATGCTATAACCTCTATAACTATTCTTGGCTCAAACCATACATCTGCGTCAAGTTTAGAGTTTACCCTAGCATGCCTATGCTTTATCTTGTAATTGTTAAGCAGGATATAGAACCTATCAAGGCCCTCATCAGTAAACCCTGTGCCTACCTTACATACTGTGTAGAATATATCATCCTGTCTGTTGTATGCTGCTAGTAGCAATGCACCATACCTTCCTACCCTTCTACCCTTTCCATGGAATGCTCCCACTACAGCAAGATCAAGCGTATCTACCAACTCGCTCTTATACTCCCTCTTAAGTTTAACCCATGAATAACCCCTTGCCCCTGCCCTATAAATGCTCTCAAGATCTTTAAGCATTAGACCTTCACAACCTTCATTCACTGCCTTGAACATGTAATCCTCTATACTCTTAGCATCCTTTGTTATCATCATTGGGACAAGCCTTACCATGCTGTTACTCTTTACTATGCTCTCAAGTACGCTCCTCCTCTCCCTGTATGTTGTATTGGTATAATCCTTACCGTTAAGGTAGAGTAGATCGAATAGATTCAATGCTACAGGATACTCCTTCACAGCCTCCTCTATACCATACTTCCTCCTCCTATGCATAAGCTCTTGGAAGGGAAGATACTCTTCCGTATCAGGGTTTACTGCAACAACCTCGCCTTCGATTATAAACTCATCTGCATTAATATGCTTGATAATATACTCTATAGCATCTGGATAATGCATAGTTACATCCTCTAACCTCCTTGAGAATAACCTAACCTTATCCTTTAACCTGTGTATCTGTAACCTCTCGCCATCTAACTTATACTCTGCAGAGCATATACCCCTCATCCTCTCTAAAGCCTCCTGAGCACTTGCTACTCTCTCAGCGAGCATAGGCCTTATAGGTCTGAAGGGTTGTATCCTTAACCCCTTCACCGCATCTATACCTTGCTCTGCTAGAATCTTTGCGACCAAGCCAAGATCACTTGTTATGTTGTATGCCCTCTCAAGTATCTCTCTACTCTCCTTGCTATCTGTAAATGCTAGTGCTAGTGCATCAAGTATTGTATAATCTGCAACACCTAGCCTTAACCTACCTGTTATTATCTTCAGTATATACTTACCCTCTATAGGCTCTGCATCGTTAAGCAAACTGCATATATACTTTATCTTTGCATCTTGAGAACCTTCTCCCTTTAGCGATGCTATCTTCTCAAGCGTTGAGTACACCCTATCTATTGTTAAGCCTTCCTTAAAGAGTACCGTCTGCACTTTCTTTGCTAGTGCTTGCTCAGCGGTATCTCCTACATCCCCACTCTTTACATACATATCTTCTATAGTGCTTAATGGTAAGCCAGAAGATATAGATAGTGCCCTTAATGCAAGTTTATCAGCAATACCTAACTCAAGACCCTCATACTCTGGTCTAACCTTCCCTAGCATTAGGTACACAACCTTATCTATCATATGCTTTGGTACTGCCTTTAGTATTCTAACTATTATATCTGTTAACTCCAACCTCTTAGTAGTATCCTCCATCGCATCAAACTCCCTTGCTATGGTAAGGAAATCCATACACAATTTTATCGATAGAAGATTATTATTCATTGCTATTAAGGATAGCAATATAAGCAACTACCAATATGTAAATAACATGGGTGGAACAGGAAAGAAGCCTATAAGTGCAGAGGCTAAAAGGCAGCTAAAAGAGCAGCAGGCTCAAGCAGAAAAGGAGAAGGGTAAGAAAGGAGAGGAGAAGGTTAAGGGCTTGATTAGTGTTGATGAGAAGCAGATTGCTAGCATATTGCCTACCCTTAAGGCGATAACGCCTCAAGCAATAGCAAGGAGCATGGGTATAAGGGTATCTGTAGCAAATGCAATACTTAAGAGGTTAGAGAGTGAAGGTATTGTTAAGAGGTTTGGAGGATATAGCGGGCATAGTGTATATCAACTGGTTAGTAAATAAAGGTATAATATATATATATAAATAATGGTTGCTGTCAACTTACATATCTCGCTTTATAATAGCATGAATACTTCCATGTACTTGTATTGATACAATAGCATTGTATTAACTATTATAGAATTACCTTAACCTATTCTTCAGTACACAGATTATCTTAATACTATTCCTATTACCAAACATCTCTTTATACTCTTTAGATTATCTAATGCCTCTTTATACTATACCCTTATCTACAAATATTAATGTTATTGGTACAATTCTAATACCTTCTTAATTAATTATAATCTCTAATCTATACTTCTAGTGAATCTTGCTAATACCTCTTTACTATCAATCTCTAGCATATATGAATATACTATCCTTACCTATCTTAATTAGTCTCATCTACTGCTATAGCTTATATACTTATCTGTTGGTAGTATATTACTTAATATTATACCATTCTCTAACAACATGACTAAAGTTACCTAACTTATCTACTTTTTATAAGATAATATAAGAGTGGTAGTAGTGCAGCTATAACCTTTATGTCTATTGTTCGTATTCCTCTTGAATATATTACTCTTTACTACATCTCTACTAGATAATTATTATCATATTATTATTGTAGTTAAGTTGATAGCATCATAATAATATTAAGCACTAGTTAATTAATTAAAGGCTTTAAATAAAAATATTTATTGATTATTGCTAGATGTATATGCAGCGCATGAACCTCATTGTAATGTTAACTTGCTCGAACACTCTTTATATTAAACGGTGCCATGTTCATATTTATGAACTCTTCTATCCTGAACTTTATATCACTTGGACTAAGATCCTCCATACCAGGGGAGCCAACATCAAATGTTATCTTGTTGCTTGATACATTTATGTTGGTAACAGTAAGATCTGCATACTGATGTGCTATCTCTTCTACATATGCCCTTGCTTGATCTATGTTAGATAGATTTGATACATCCAGCTCTACCCTAACAGCCTTTACTGTTGTACTCATCGGTAAGGAGATAGTTAATAAAATTATATAAACTTTTTAGCGGTAGGTAATCTCGTATAGTCCCTTTAATCTATCTTTAATTTAAGACTCCTCTTGCATTATACCCCATAACTTGAGCATCTGCTTATCAAAATCCTGTACTTGGGCATCTGATAACCTCTCGCCACAGTTCTTATGGTATGCTATACTCCTCATACCCTCAAGCTTAAACTCGACCTCGTAGAAGTGTACCTTTGGGCATCTGCACATAATTTATAGATTAGTATGTAGATGCTATAAAGCCTTTTCTACCAAAGGTTATATACCGCATGCTATAGTTAATGGGCATGATAAGGAAGGTAAGTGTTCTAGGCTCTGGTGTAATGGGCCATGGCATTGCACAGGTGTCTGCAATTGCAGGTTACGAGGTTACAATAAGGGATGTGGAGCAGAGGTTCTTGGATAATGCCATTGATAAGATAAGGTGGAGCCTAAGCAAGATGGTTGAGAAGGGAAGGATAGCGAGTAGTGATATGCAGAGCATAATGGCAAGGATAACAACAACCCTTAGCCTAAAGGATGCTGCCAATGCAGATCTTATAATAGAGGCTATACCAGAGGATATGAGGTTAAAGAAGGATACATTCTCTGAGCTTGATAGACTTGCTGATGCAAAGACAATATTTGCATCTAATACAAGCACACTGCCTATAACAGAGATGGCAAGTGCTACAAGCAGAGAGGATAGGTTCATAGGTATACACTTCTTCAACCCTCCCCAACTAATGCAGCTTGTAGAGGTTATCCGAGGGGCAAGGACAAGCAAAGATACTGTAAACATAGCATTAGAGTATGTTAGGAGTCTAGGCAAGGAGCCTATACTCTGCAGGAAGGATGTTGCTGGGTTTATAGTTAACAGGATATTCATACCTTTAGTGCATGAGGCAGCATGGGAGCTGGTAGAGGGTAAAGCAGAGATGAGGGCTATAGATGCAGCATTCAAGTTCAAGCTCGGCTTCCCTATGGGTATATTTGAGTTAGCAGATTATACGGGGCTTGATGTTATATACAAGGCAAGTAAGGAGATGCTTGCAAGGGATAGCAAGGTGCTCAACCCATGTTCTCTTGTAGAGGAGTTGTATAGCAAGGGATTGTATGGTCAGAAGTCAGGGAAAGGGTTCTATGAGTATGGTAAGGAGAAATATGCAAGAGTAGAACTCAAGCAAGAAGAGGCTGAGCAGTATGAGCCATTAAGGTTATTAGCAGTGGCAGTTAACAATGCATCATGGCTTGTAAGTAACAACGTTGCTAGTAAAGAAGAGGTTGAGAAGGCATTAAGGCTAGGGATGGGTCTTAAGGATAATCTCTTCAGCATAGCAGAGAGATTTGGTTACCCAAGGTTAGTAGATGTGCTCAATAGACTTGCAGAGAGGAATAGATTCTATCAACCCGATCCATATCTGCTTAGCCTAATAAAGACATAATAACAATATAATTTAATTAAATCCTATTGCCATTATTATATATGTTTAAGGATAGGTATGATGCTGGCACCCAACTATGTAATAGGCTAATGTTCCTTAAGGGTAAGAACGCTTTGGTGCTAGGAATAGCAAGGGGAGGAGTTATAGTAGGGGGTGTTATAGCAAAGTGCATAGATGCTGAGTTGGATGTTATTGCACCAAGGAAGCTAGGTGCACCATACAATCCAGAGCTTGCTATAGGTGCTGTTATGCATGATAACAGATGCTACCTTAATGATAGAATAATAGCATTGCTTAATGTTAGCAAGGAGTATATAGATAATGTGAGGGGGGAGAAGAGCAAAGAGAGTAAGGCTCTAGTAACACGCTATAGAGGCAATGATAATTACAGTATAAGAGATAGGGATGTTGTTATAGTGGATGATGGGATAGCCACAGGGGCAACTGTTATTGTAAGCATTATATGGTGCAAGGAGCAGAAGCCAGGGTCTATAACCCTGGCAGTACCTGTTATGCCTAGAGATACGTATGATATGCTTAAGGGTATGGTTGATAACCTTATAGCATTACTTACTCCCATTGAGTTTGGTGCTGTAGGAGAGTTCTACGATAACTTTGAGCCTGTAAGCGATGATCAGGTTATCAGTGCTTTAAAAGGTAATTAAGCAAGAAGGTTTATCTACCCTACCATCTACCTTTAGGGTTAGTTCATGCTATGAGGATAAGGGTATTTGCAGTAGATATAGATGGTACATTAACAGAGAATGGTAGCAAGGTTAACCTATACTCATTATCCTTGCTTAGGGCATTAGAGGAGGCAGGTTATAGAGTAATATTCGTTACTGGGAGATCATCTATAGAGGCTTACATACTAGCAATGTTCATAGGTACAAGCAAGATAGCAGTGGGTGAGAACGGTGGGGTAGTAACAACCTCTCCTTCTGAGCATATACTCCTTGCAGATAAAGCAAGATGTGAGAAGGCATACAATATACTTAAGGATAGGATCAAGGATGTTAGGACAAAGCAAGTATTCCCAAGGATGACCGAGGTTGTGCTTGAACGTACATTCAGTATAGACGAGGCTAATAGGATACTGGAGCAGGAGGGGTTGGGTGTTAAGATAGTAGATAGCATGTATGCATACCATATAAATAATAAGCATATAGACAAGGCTAAGGGCTTGAAGACTGCACTTGATATCCTTGGTCTAAGCCTTGATGAGTGTATTGCAATAGGGGATAGTGCTACAGACGTACCATTATTCAAGGCATGTGCATACAGCATAGCAATAGGAAATGCTGATGATCATGTTAAGAGCATGGCTAAGATCAGTGTTAAGGGCAAGGATGGTAATGGACTTACTGAGGCAATACATTATGCTATCAACAATTTAATATGATGTTGATTATACTCTTAACATGGATGAGTTGGGGATAGAGGATAGGATGATCTCTCTTCTTAATATAAATAGGGAGGATGCTAAAGTATACCTACTGCTTGTAAGCAGAGGGGCTATGAGCCTTAATGATATAGCAGATGCATTAGATATTAGCAGTAACCTTGTTAAAGATGCATTATCAAGGTTACTAGACTATGGTGCATGTATAGAGTTAAATGGTAAGTATGAGGCACTTAACCCAAGGTTTGCTATAACAAACATGTATAGGATGATGTGTATAAGCAAGGGGAGAGCAGCAAGGAGGGAGAAGGAGGTGGATAGCATAGCAAATATACTTGCTAGTATATATGAGAGGGGTAGAGCATGAACAAGTGTGATCATAAGAACGTATATTATGGGGTCGTGAATATAAAGCATGGTAGGAGTATAGTTGGTGCAGTTGATGTATGGAGATGCCTAATATGCAAGCGGTTATTCGCTGAGGAGAAGAGACTTGGCATACTTGATATAGCAGCAGAGGTCGGTATGCCATACATAGCAGATGACGAGCAGTGGTTCATACTAACATGCAAGTTAAGGAGCGATTGGGCTCTTGTTAAGGTTAAGAGTAATGGTTATTCATCAATAAAGCATGAGTGTATAGATGGTAGCAAAGTGCTGAATATAAGTAACTTCAGCATAGATGATGCCCATAGGCTTATACCATTGCATGAGGTTATAAACAAGGAGGTTGAGTTGGAGTAGTGGATATAGAGGTTCATGTAACCAAGGTATATGCAAGTGATATAACAAGTAGGCTTGATGGCTACTTTATACTTAATGGGGAGAAGGTAAGGTTTAAGGGTATAGCATTTGGGAGGATAGGTGGGCATAACGTTTACGTTAACATAAGTAATAAGGCAAAGGACATGCTAAAGAGGATGGGCTATGATCCAGATGATATACTGGTTAGGGTGCAGAGGAAGATGATTGAGGGGGATATAATAATAGAGGGCAATGAGTAGCTATACAACTCTGTACAGCTCTTGTAGCAATGCTTATAAACAGCTACCCAAATTTGTATAGCTCTAAAAATTTTTAGAGCTCTTGTATATAAATTTTACTATCATGGTTATATATAAATTCCCTATACCTTTGCATCCCTTAATGCATCCTTGCATATGCATCCTCTCTCATCTGGTATGCTAGGTATTATAGCCCTTATAAGCCTCTTAACATTCTCAGCATTCCTCTTGAGCGTATCTATAACCTCTTGAGTGCTCACAGGCTTATCTGCCCATACATCGTAATCCGTTACAGTTGCTATGTTAAGGTAGCATATCTCCATCTCCCTTGCCAATACACACTCAGGGACTAGGGTCATTCCTATTATATCTGCCTTGAGAACATCCTTGAAGAATGCAGACTCTGCCCTAGTAGAGTACCTTGGGCCCTCTATGCATACATACGTGCCTCTCTCATGCATGCTTAAGCCTAGAGCCTTCCCTTCCCTTACTGCTATTGATCTTAACTCTGGGCAGAATGGATCTGCAAGTGATACATGGCATACCTCACCTCCATCATAGAATGTATACTCCCTCCTCTTAGTAAAGTCTATGAACTGATCACTAACCACTATATCCCCAGGCTTCATGCTCGTGTTAAGGCTACCTACTGCAGCAGGGGCTATTATCCTCTTAACCCCTAGTGCCTTTAAAGCCCAGATGTTTGCCTTAGCATTTATCCTATGTGGAGGTATCCTATGCCTCTTACCATGCCTAGCAAGGAATGCTACTCTCTTACCAGCATACTCCCCTATGGTTATGAGATCAGATGTATCCCCATACGGTGTATATACCTTAACCTCCCTTGCATTGCTGAGCATATCAACATCATACACCCCTGTGCCCCCTATTATCGCAATATCTGCCCCTTCCATGATACATCACTCATAGACTACTAGAGAGTATACATCATAACCCTTCAGCAGTTCTCTACCTCTCAACCCTGCCAACTCTACAACGAATGCAAAACCTGCAATGCTTGCCCCTAGGCTCTCTATAAGCTTTGCTGCTGCTATTGCTGTGCCCCCTGTAGCGATGAGGTCATCTGCTATAAGCACTCTATCACTGCTACCTATTATATCCTCCTGCACCTCCATCACAGCCTTCCCATACTCTATTGTATACTCCATCCTCCTAGTCTTCCCTGGTAACTTACCCTGCTTCCTTATCATAACCATCCCTGTATTGAATCTAGAGGCAAGCAAGGATGCTATTATGAACCCCCTTGACTCTATCCCTGCTACTAGAGTTATATCCTTGTGCTTAAAGTGCTCATAGAACTTCTCTGCTATGTAGTGCAAAGCCTCTCTACTCTTAAGTAATGGGCTTATATCCCTGAACAATACACCCCTCTGAGGGAAGTCTGGGTACTCCCTTATCATAGCCTTTAAGTTTATGTAGTTTGTATCTATGCTCTGGCTCATGCAAGGTAGTAGAGATGATGCCTAAATAATCTTATCTATCACGGTTTCATAATATAAGACTACCAGTGATATCTGTTTATCCGTTATACATAGTATAGCAAGAAAACTTCGCCATTTATGGCATGATGAATTACTATACTAAAGCAAATCTTAAATATATGAATATATAATTACTTTTATGTTAAACTACAAATATAGACTATATCCTACTAAAGCATGTATAAATAAATTAGAATCTATATTAGAGGCATGTAGATTTGTATATAATTACTTTGTTAATAATGGTTATGAGAATGAGTATGATATGAATAACGCATTAACAGAATTAAAGGAGTTATATCCAGAGTTAAGGAATTATCATTCCAAGATGTTACAGATGGTTAGTAAGCAAGTAGCAGGTGTAGTAAAGGCAT
>CAYYYF010000007.1:0-27566 GCA_964475945.1 uncultured Nitrosopumilales archaeon
TTTGGTTTAGTTTAGTAATTCATCCCCGCCATAAATAGCGAAGTTTTCTTACTATGTATAAAGAGCATTTTTGCCTTTTTCATAGCACCCATTACTACCAAGAACTAATATAAGCATATATGGAACTTGAATTATGTAATAGATGTTATGTAACATATCTTCCTAATACAACACATTTATTATTAACAGCATATGCCATTGATATGCATGATATAGTAAGGATAGATGGCTCTTATGGTGAAGGAGGAGGGCAGATACTCAGGAGTGCCATAGCCCTATCCATTATAACAAGCAAGCCTATAGAGGTATTCAACATAAGGGCAAAGAGGCCAAACCCAGGGTTAAGGGCACAGCATGTAGCAGCAATCAACATCCTTGCAGATATATTCGATGCAAGAGCAGAGAATGTAAGCATAGGTTCAAGCACTATAAGGTTCATACCAAGCAAGGGTATAAGCAAGGAGCGTGCAAGGGTAGATATAGGTACGGCAGGGAGCATAACCCTCGTGCTCCAAGCATTGATACCAGCGGTAAGCATAACAGGTAATAGGCTAAGCATAGAGCTTGTAGGGGGCACAGATGTTAAGTGGAGCCCAAGCATAGATTATGTAAGGTATGTCTTAAGGCAAGCGTATGCAATTCTAGGTATAAGATTCAATCTTGAGGTTAAGAGGAGGGGCTACTACCCTGTAGGTAATGGTATAGTATATGCAAGCATAGAGCCATGTTATAACCTTAGATGTATAGAATTTGTATCAGCACCAAGGCTGGAGCCTAGCATGGTAAGTGTATGCTCAAACCTACCAAAGCATGTTGCTGATAGGCAGATAGCAGGCGCATTAGCATTACTTGAGGGCAATGGTGTAAGATGCAGAGTATACTCATCAAGCATAGAACCTGCAGAATCCCCAGGCTCATCCATACTTGTATATGCTACTAGTGATTATGGTCCATTCATAGGTGGGGATGCTATAGGTGAGAAGGGTAAGAGAGCGGAGCATGTTGGTAGAGAGGCAGCAGAAAAGTTCATAAGGCCATACTGTAACAATGCTACAGTAGATCCTTACCTTGCAGATATGCTTGTTCTACCATTGAGTATTGCTAAAGGAAAGTCAAGTTATATAATAGATGAGGTTACAGAGCACCTTACTACAAACCTTTACATAGCAGGCATGATAACAGGGTGCAGGTACTCATTAAGCAAGATGGATGATAGAGGTTACTTGCTAACCATAGAGTCAGAGGGAGTCTAGCATAGCAGCAAGAAAGAGTACTATAATAGCCTGTATAGCAAGTATCTTGCCCAGCATTATAGACCTTGTCCTAAGAAGGGCAAGGTTATCTGCATCTACACTTATCATGTTAGAGATCCTAGAATGTATGAACCATGTTATAAGCATTGATATAACTACTGCTATCTTTACTGCAAGTATACTCCCATATATAGTAACAAATAATGTACTGGGTAGTATCAATGCTTTATATACCCCAGTTGCTAGAAGTATTCCTACAACAGGTATAGCAACCGTATTGAACCTCCTGCCTACCTTGCTTATTATACTCAACCTTGCAGATTCTTGCATCTCTTGTTTAAGCACTGGGATAAGAACCAATGTTATGAATAATGTTCCTCCAACCCATATACTTGCTGCAAGTAAGTGAAGCCACGTAACTATAGCCTCTATCAGCAACATGTATTATATGCTAGAGAGTAATAATAATCTATTGGGATAAGGATAAAATAACTCTCTCTGCTATTACTATCTGTTGCTAGCTCTAGGCAGAAGGGGCAAGTTAGTAGTTATAGGTGCAGGTATAGCAGCAGTGCTCATATTTGTTGCTGGTTGGCTACGCACAGTCGCAGAGACAAATGATGTTATGAAGTCTGTAAGGATAAAGGTTGATGATGTTAAGGTTAAGAGCATAGACTGGGATAGGATGAGGATGACTGTAAGCATAGACTTTAGGATATACAACAATACAGATAAGATAGTTACCCTCTCAAAGATAGAGTATAATGTTGCTTTGGATGGTGTTAACCTAGGCAGGGATATAGCATCTTATACAGATGTACCTTTGGTAGGTAGAGCACCAGTGTATAGCAAGGGAAGCACTGTTCTACCACATGACTTTACCTTTGAGTATAACAGTAGCATAGATAGTGCATGGAATAGACTTGTTAGGGGTGAGAGCGGTGTTACATGGAGTGTTAAGGGTACAGCTGATATAGAGACTGCATTCAGCATAATTCCAATGGAGTTTGAAGATACCCTTAATAAATAGACTTAATAACCCTCTTAACCTCATCTATCCTTATCCTATTCTCATACAGTGCCTTACCGAGTATAACTCCATAGATGCCATACCTCTTTAGCATAGACACATCCTCCATACTTGCTATACCACCAGATGCTATAACCTCTATACCATCAACCTTGCTTACATCTTTAATTGCATCTAGATCAACCCCTTGCATTGTACCATCCCTATCTATGCTAGTAAGCAGGAACCTCTTAACACCAATTAATTTAAACTGCATAACAGCATCCAACACACTTACACCTGTAATACTCCTCCAGCCATATATCACAACCTTACCATTTGAGTGATCAAGCGCAACTACTATCCTATCATCACCATACCTACTGATCAACCTTGCTAGAGTATCCTTATCCTTGTATGCTAATGTGCCTATAACAACGCTATAAGCATAGCTTAATGCATCCTCTATGGATCTAAGGTCTCTAAGCCCTCCAGCAACCTGCACAGGTATACTTACCCTTCTGCATATCTCCCTTACTATATCTCTATTGCTACCAAGGGCAAGGGTTGCATCAAGATCAACTACATGTAGCATATCTGCACCCTCTCTAACCCACTGCTCTGCCATTCTCACTGGGTTACTGCTATAGACAACCTTAAGGTTAGGATCACCTCTGGTTAATCTGACTACATTACCCTGCATAATATCTACTGCTGCTATTATCCTCATGCTATCTAATATTATCCAAGAAGTTCTTTAGCATGAGCATACCTACCTTACCAGACTTCTCTGGATGGAACTGTGTGCCTACTATACCCTTATACTCTATTACTGCTGGGAACTCTCTACCATATATGCACTTAGCCTTCACTACACCATCATCACTTGGATTAACATGGTATGAGTGCACAAAGTATACCCATGGATCATCATCTATACCCTTAAGGATTATACTCTTAGCATCATTTATCTTTAACCTATTCCAACCCATATGCGGTACCTTAACCCTATCCCTTGGCAGCATGGTAACATCCCCCTTTAATACGCTTAAGCCCTCCTTGCTACCCTCCTCACTCCTCTCAAATAGCATCTCCATACCAAGACATATACCTAGCATGGGCATATGAGAATCTATTGCCTCCATCAACTTACCTATGTAAGGATTTATGCTACTTATCGCAGGATCAAAGTTACCTACCCCTGGGAGTATGAGGGCATTATATGCATCTAGATTGCTCATATCATTTATTACATCAACATTTGCATTAAGCCTCTCAAGTGCAACCTTTATACTGAATATATTGCCAGCACCGTAATCGAATACCGCTACCCTCAACTATGCTATCTAACCTTGATATCCTTATTAATTTATCTTAATATCCATTTATCTGCCTCCCCCTGTTTATGATATTCTTCCTCCTGTACTCATCAAGTACATCCCTAGCATCCATACCAAGCTCTAATGCTATCTGGATAGCAAAGTGTAGTATGTCTATCAACTCCTCTCTAGCCTTGTTATAATCAAGGTCATGCTTGCTCTTCCACCACTTCCATGATGTTAGATCCTGCAACTCACATGCCTCATGTATCACTGCTGTGCATAGCATTGATATCCTCTCCTCTCTGTAAGAGAATAGTGAATTACTCTTAGAACCAAGGATGCTCATATACTCCTTCTGCATCTTAAATATCTCCTCAAGCATATCCATGCCAAGATACTTTAGTCTCTATTATTTTAGTTTAATGAAATATATTTTACTTAATTGAATATAAGTCTATGATATACTTGGGTGAGGGTGCTCTAGAATACAATCCAAGCAATGATTACACTCTAATATGGGGTAGGTTAAGATCAAATAATGCTAGTATTAAGATTGATTATTCATTCAATGAGTACATAAGCAATGCACTCTCGTACATGAAGGCTAACATGCAGAGGAGGAGCATATTCAACAGCAACAAGGATCCATTAGAGGGTATACTTGGTAACAAGGCTAAGGAGTTCTATCATGCATTTGATGATCTCTGCAAAGGTAAGATTGCATTACTTGCTGCAGGAGATAGATATGCTAATCCATTCATACTATTCAAGAGCAGGGAGGAGTATATAGCCGCATATGCTAATGCAGATAAGATACTCTATGGATATGGCTTACTTGAGGCATGGAGGGCAGACCCAAGGATATACGAGGTTAATAGCAAAGGTGTCAATGCATTCAACCTACTCTTTACAGCAAGTATTGCTTACATGCTAACATTATACATAGATGCTGGATTGACAAAGGCTAGGGAAGTATGCAGATTATTTGACAGAGAGGGCATACTTAACAAGAACCTTAACGAGTGGGCAGATTATACAAGCAAGGGGTTATGGGTAGGCTCATATGAGAATCAGAAGAGGGCTATGATAGCACTTAGGGGTTACCTTAATGCATGGTTTGACTTCCTCAAGGACGCTAGTTGGTTAGAGATACACCATACACTACACCATGGCAAGGTTATAGAGAAGGATAACAGCTTCCTTGATACTGCTACTACTGAGATAAATGAGACATCAAAGGCCATAATACTTGCAGATACAAGCATCTTCTCTGCAGAGGAGCTTGAGAGGAGGGATATGATAAGGAGGGAGAAGCAGATGGAGTGGACTATGCTTAGGATAGCCCTAGGCATACTATACCCCAGGGAGAAGGCTATAATAAGGCAGATATGGGATAGGGAGAAAAGGAAGGTTAGTTGGAGGTATCTTGAGGAGACATACTATGAGGAGATATGGGATCTTATAAGGTTGCACTTAAGTAATGAGGATCTTGATAGATGGATAAGGGAGAAGAGTGAGAAGACTCTAGGCAAGTGGCACTTCATATTCCATAAGAAGGCTGAGGTTAAGAAGGAGAAGGTGAAGGATATACAGAACATGGAGGTAAGGCAGGTGTTTGAGAGGAAGAATAGATTGCTTGAGATGCTCAGATGGGAGGGTGTAGGCTTGCCTGCAGATGCTAATTGGGATGATATTGTATCAAGGTTCAGGAAGATAATGATAAAGTACCATCCTGATAGGGTGGAGGTTACAGGTATAAGTGCTGAGGAGGCTGACAGGATAACCAAGCAAGCAATAGATGTATTCAGGGAGCTGGAGGTTATACATGATACCTATCCAGAGATCTTCGGCTTGGCTGTGCTACCTGAGGATCTTGAGCAGGAGCTAAGCAAGGAGAGTAGGGTTATCAACTATTAAATTAATAAATTTCGTTATTAATTACTCTACCCTCTTGTAGTAAAGGGTTACTTCATTACTCTTCCTACTCCTCCTTACCTTAACCAAAGATAACCTTAATGCCTCATCTATTCTAAAGCCCTCTCCCTCTACAAGGGTCTTTGCATCCCTACCTCCTAGTATAAGTGGTGTTATGGTTACTATAAGTTCATCAAATAACCTATGCTTGATCAACGACCAGTTGATCTCTCCCCCGCCCTCAACCAGTATACTCTTTATACCCATCCCTGCAAGTTCATGCATCAATGCCTTAAGATCAACCTTATCCTTACCTACTGCTATAATCTTTGCACCCCTGCTTAGTATAGCCTTTACCTTATCCCTATTTGCCCTCTCAGATACAGCTATAAGTGTAGGGATTGTATTGCATGTATCCATTATCCTACTCCTCATCTCTGCTATTGTAGCAGTGCTATCAACTATAATGCGCAATGGATCCTTGCTAGATCTATAATGCCTTACAGTAAGCATGGGATCATCTACCTTAACAGTATTTATACCAACCATTATAGCATCTACACTACTCCTTAGCCTATGCACCCTTACCAGATCTTGCATGGATGATAACCTGGACTCCATACTTACGCTTGCTATCTTACCATCTATGCTCATAGCAGAGTTTATTATTACATAGGGTCTCATGCTATACTTCCATATATTACCTTACCATCCATCATTACTCCTTTTACGCATGACTCACTTGCCCTCTGCACTAGAGCGACGTATGGGTTATACATGCATGCTATATCAACATGGTACTTGTCTATTATTATAGCATCTGCAGCCATACCCTCGTCTATATAGCCTATTCCACTAAACTTGAATATCCTTGCTGCATTGACTGTAGCCATCTTAAGTATCTCTCTAGCACTTATACCACGTTTTAATGCCCTAGATACCTTCCATATATACTCCATCTCCCTAAACATATCTGGCTTGTTAAGCATAACATTATCTGTACCAATTGCTACTGTGCACCCTAGATTAAGCATATCCCATACCCTTGGTATACCTACGCTCAGTGATGCATTTGCCCTAGGGCATACAACTATACCTATACCTCTATTCTTAACCTTAATTATATCATCATCTGTAGCATTTGTCATATGCACCAAGAACCCAGGTTCTGCTAACCTTAGAATCCTCTCAACCTCGCTCATGCCATGATTGCTTAAGGAGTATGAGTATGACTCTTTAGACTCTGCTGCATGTAATCCAAATAGCTTGCCTTTTGCCTTTGCTAGCATGGATAACTTCCTTAATGCATCATCTGTATACTCATTTGCACCACTCAACCCAAACCCATCTGCATGCATTAATACACTCTCAGCATACCTCAAGCCATCAGCATCTATATCCTTACTATAGTACTCAATCCTACCCAAGGTTACGCATTTTATATTAACATCTCGTAGACTAGACTTAAGCATCATTACACCATCTAAACCCTGCTCCCTGAAGTCTATGAAGGTTGTTATACCATTCTTTACCATGGTAAGAGCACTTGCCTTTATGAAGTGCATAAGATGCTCCTTTACTGTATTACTTAAGACCCTGCTCTTTATACCGTATACTGGGTGTATTCTCTCATTGAATGAGTGCTCAGAGGCTACATCCTTTGCTACTGCATCTGCTATATGTGTATGGGCATTTATGAATGATGGCATCATAAGTAATCCTTCGCAATCTATAACCTCATCCTTATAATCTTCGCCATTACCTCTAATTATCCTAAAAAATATCCCATCCCTTACTATTACATCTGCTGACTCTATATACTCTAACTCTTTGCCATATAGTAGGCTTATATTCCTTAGAATCATGCCAAGAGTTCAAGTATATTATCATAAACTGCACTACTCTTACGCATATCCCTTATCCTATCAAGCGCCCTCGTAGCAAGCATAGCAGCATCTCTAGCATTATAAGCAACCCCTATGCCGCACTTGAGTCTAATGCTAAGGTAATCCATAACCTTCTCCAGAGTATCTTTGATTGTATCCTTGCTTAACCTACTTGATACTACCATAAAGTTATCGCCCCCAAGGAAGAATGTTAATGCACCATAAGCAAGGAATGCCTCACTTAATGCTAGATTAAGCCTTGTTACCAATATGGATATATCATATGGTAACATCCTTGCACTAACATTAGATGTAGAACCATCTATATCAATATGCATTATCTGCATCAATTGGTCGTTATCATTATCATGGTAAGGGTATATGCTTACCTTACCATCATTATTCATAGTAAGTTTGGCATACTCATGTGCCTTGTATGGTGTAGAACCTATACCTATACCCATCTTTATGTTGATGCCATAGGATGTGCTTATAGTCTCTAGTATTACCCCATGCTCATCCTTGCTTATACCATTGCTTACAACAAACATCTCATCGAATCTATTAAAGAATACCAAGCCCTTCCTCTTCGAGAACTGCTCCTGTATATCACTATATAGCCTTGCTTGGAGTATCTGCAGCCTATGCTCCCTATCATCCCCTAGGGTAGTAGTCCATGGTCCATAACCCTCCAGCCTTACAAGTGTTATCTGCACCATACTAACAATCACCTTATCACCACTCTGCTATCTGCATTCTTTATTGAGTTTAATAACCTTAGCCTCTTGACCATATCAACTGCTGCCTTTACTGCCCTAGTTGCTACTGGGTTTATCCTATCCACTGCCTGCTCATAGCTCATACCAGGGCCTGAGATACCAAGGGTTACAGGCTTGCCATGCTTGAGTGCAAGATCTGCTATGAGCCTAGATGCATTGTATGCTACTATCTCATCATGCAAGGTTGAGCCCTTTATAACAGCCCCTAGGGTAACTACAGCATCAACATCATCCTTACTAAGGAGGTTATCTACAAGCAAGGGTATATCGAATGAGCCTGGGGCGTAGCATATATACTTGATATCTGCACTCAACTCCTTAGCATAACTTGATGCCCTCTCAAGCATCTTCTCTGTTATCTCAGAGTTGAACTCTGCAACAACTATTGCAAGATTTATACCCATACCCATAAGGATCACTAATTATATTCATTTCATATGGCATGTAACATAGAGCCCTCTATTATACATAATTCATTTACTCTAGCATATTTATATGCCTTATCCAAGGATAATGCAGTATATGTTGATGAATCAAGCATCTCACATATAGCAACAGCAGGAGCAATACCAGCAACCTCTGCTAGCCTTATGGCCATCTCCGTATGCCCTCTCCTCTCAGCAAGTAAACCTTTAGATGCTATAAGCAATGGTACATGCCCTGGGCTCCTGAAGGATGATGCAAACTCTTCCATTCCTTCACCGCTATTACCATTCATAACCTTTGCTACTACTCTAGCCATGCTTGATATGGTTAATGCTCTATCCCTATCTGTTATCCCTGTATATGTATCCCTATGATTTATGGTTATTGAGAATGATGGCTTATCGCCATATGGTGTGCTTGAGTAGATTATCCTTGAGAGTATATTATTATTACTACTACTATCTGCTACTCTCTTTAGCATATCATGCATGTATGTAAGCCCAAGACTTGATGCAACCTTATAACTTAATGCAAGGCATATAAGCCCACCAGCATCCTTGCGCATAATAGCAATATGCTCTGGCCTTACATACTCTGCAGCAATAAGCATATCAACCTCATTCTCCCTATCCTTCCCATCATGGAGTAATACAAACTTGCCTTGCCTTAATGCATCAATAGCATCCTTTATGCTATCCATAATGCATCAACTTACATATCATATTATAAATCTTACTAATTATCAAGTAACTACTAATTTATTGGTAAGTTTCTCTACATACCTTGCAAGTACATCAACCTCTATGTTAACCTTATCCCCTTTACTCTTTATGCCTAGTGTAGTAACCTCTAATGTATGTGGTATGAGTGCTACTGTAAATACATCATCTGTGCATGATACAACTGTAAGGCTAACACCATCTACTGTTATAGAGCCCTTTGGAGCAATATACCTCATCATATCCTTGTCATCTACCTTTATACTCATAACAACCTGATCCCTCTCCTCAACCTTATCCACTATACTTGCTGTGCAGTCTATATGCCCAAGCACAAAGTGTCCATCTATGCTATCCCCTACCCTTAGACTAGGCTCTATGTTAACCCTATCCCCTACCTTAAGCATCCCTAGGTCTGTTCTCTTTACAGTCTCCCCTATAATATTGAATGTAACCCTACTGCTACTACTCCTATCATCCTTATCTATGACTGTAAGGCATACACCGTTTACTGCTATGCTATCCCCTACCTTTACATCATCTGCCTTGTAGCCTAGATCGATGGTTAAGGTTAAGGCACTTCTATTCTCACTCTCCTTTACATCTTCTACCTTGCCCATGTATCTTACTATACCAGTGAACATCTCTACATCTCCACATGCTATCATTGCATTATTATAATAATAATTTTATCTTACATTAACAGCATCAAGTATTGCCTTAGCCCTCTTGTAATGCACAGCATCTATCATCTTACCATCAACCCTTACAGCACCCTTGCCTTGCTTGATGGAATCCTCCAATGCCTCTACAACCTTCTTAGCCCACTCTACCTCCTCTTTGCTAGGAAGGAATACTCTATGCACTGGCTCGATATGCTTCGGGTGTATTATGCTCTTGCCTTTATATCCCAACTCCTTTGCAATGGTTGCATCCTTGATCAACCCATCGATATCGTCTACCCTTTGCCATATGGCATCTATAGCATATACCCCAGCAGCCCTAGCATCAACTGGTATCTTCGCCCTAGCATAAGTATAGCCTAAGCCATTCTCTTTATACTCTATTCCCATATCATGTAGGAAGTCGAATATACCAAATACCAATGCAGATACCCTGCTACTTGCAGATGCTATGCTGTATGCATTAACTACACCCCTTGCACTCTCTATAGATGGCATTATCTCTACTCTAGTATTAGACTCATCGATTATCCTTGATACCTCTATAACCTCCTCTGGTGTGTTAACCTTGGGTATAACTATGCCATCAAGCCTATCACATAGAACAGCCTTGATATCATCATGTATTAGGTTTGAATCTAATGGGTTAACCCTAACATATACCTCTGCCTCAAACCTTCCTGTATTTAAGGCATTCCTAATCATCTCCCTTGCCTTATCTTTCTCTGCTGGAGGAACAGAATCCTCTAGATCCAAACATACTATATCTGCATTCAATGTCTTTGCCTTCTCTATGAACCTGTGGTTATTCCCTGGCACAAATAGCAGGCTTCTGACCAACCTACTCATACCTACTATACCATAAAAATAAAATTAAAGTTTTGATGGGGTTGTTACCAACTTGCCTATTATCTTGTTCTCCATCATCATAACATGCCCTTCAACCATCCTACTGAATGGGAGCACTTCATGTACATAAGGCTTTATCTTTCCCTTTGATACCCAATATATAACCTCACTTAACTCTGCCCTAGTACCTTGAGTAGAGCCTAAGAGATTCAAGCCCTTAAAGAATAGATACCTTAGATCCAATTGACTATCATACCCTGTTGTTGCCCCAGTGGTTACTAGAGTGCCTCCCATCTTAAGCAGTTTAACTTCATCCATGAATACAGACTTGCCTATATGCTCAAATACAACATCTACTCCTTGCTTATTTGTATATTCTCTAACCTTCTTTGCCCAATCAGGCTCTCTATGGTTAACTACATAGTCTGCACCTAACTGCTTGCATACCTCCATCTTCTCAGCACTACCTGCAGTTGCTATAACAGTGCAATTGAATAACTTTGCTATCTGTATACCTATGCTACCTACTCCACTAGTACCTCCCATTATAAGCACTGTCTGCCCAGGGTGTATCTTTGCCCTACCTACAAGCATATGCCATGACGTCATACCTACCATGGATACTGCTGCAGCATCTATGAATGATACATTATCTGGTAACTTTACAAGGTTAACCTCTGGCAACTTTGTATACTCTCCATATGCACCATCAAGTGGCCCAGTCTGGAAGCCCCATACAAGCCTATCATTGCAATCATACTCCCTACCAGAGATGCATAGATCACACTTTCTGCATGAGAGGTTAGAGTGAGATACTACTCTATCACCCTTCTTGAACCTAGTAACATCCTCTCCTACCTCTACTACTACACCTGCTGCATCACTACCTGAGATATGAGGTAGAGGGACCTTTATAGGCTCTCCCCATATGGCCCAGAGATCGTTGTAGTTGTATGCTGCTGCCTCTACCTTTATCAATACCTCATTGCTCTTTATCTTTGGTACATCAACATCCTCTATCTTTACAACCTGTCTAGGATCCTTGCTATACTCTCTGAATACTGCTGCCTTCATTAATCCATTGGTTGCCTATAGTATTAATATACTTTATGATACCAGTTAGATTAAATTTAATCCTTTATGATAATTGTTTTATCCCTCTTGCTCTAAGATAATCCATGCATGACCTTAAGGATAGGGTATTCTGGATTGCTAAAGAAGAGGAGATAATGCAAGGTAAGACAACAGATATCTACTTTGCTTATACTAAGCAAGTGCTAGAGTATGCTAAGAGGAACCCTAGGGTTACAATAGAGGTCTTTGCTAGGCATGTTAAGGATAACTGGGGTATTCTGCTAGGAGTATATGAGGTTGCTAAACTTCTAGAAGGGAAGGAGGTAAATGTTAAGACAATGGATGAAGGGGAGATATTCTTAACATCAAGCTCCCCAATATATGAGCCTGTTATGCAGATAGAGGCTAACTATGCAGATATAGCAACGCTAGAGAATCCTATACTAGGTTTCTTATGCTCAGCATCAGGGATAGCAAGTAAGGCAGCAAGGATAAGATTAGCAGCAGATAATGCAATGCTACTCTCATTCGGTACAAGAAGGGCTCATCCTGCACTAGCACCAATGATAGAGAGGGCAGTATACATAGCAGGGTTCGATGGTATCTCAAATACACTTGCTGCACATTTAATGCATATGGATGCAAGTGGTACAATGCCCCATGCCCTAATACTAGCCTTTGGTAACCAGATAGAGGCATGGAAAGCCTTTGATGCTGCAATGCCAGAGCATGTTAAGAGGGTAGCGCTTATAGATACATTATACGATGAGAAGGCAGAGGCTATAATGGCATTAGAGGCATTGGGTAAGAGGCTCTATGCTGTTAGGCTAGATACACCATCAAGCAGAAGGGGCAATATAAGGAAGATAATAGAGGAGGTTAGGTGGGAGTTAGGGATCAGAGGAGGTAAGGATGTTAAAATACTACTCTCTGGAGGATTAGATGAGCAAGAGGTTGCAGAGTTAAGGGATGTAGTAGATGGATTTGGTGTTGGTACAAGTGTTAGCACAGCACCTCCAATAGACTTTTCATTCAAGATAGTAGAGGTTGATGGTAAACCCATAGCGAAGAGGGGAGATGTTTCAGGGAGGAAGAGTGTATATAGGCTAGGGTTTGATGATGTAGTTACTCTAGCAGGGTCAAAAGAAGCAGAGTACTTGGAGGAAAATGGATACAAGCCTTTACTTAAGGATCTTATCATAAACGGGAGAGTAGTTAGGGAGTTCAAGAGCATAGAAGAGTTAAGGCAAGAGGTTAAGGATAGGTTAAAGAGTTTTGCTAATGCAGAGCATGGCTTAAGGTGGATGATTTAATAATAATGATGTGACTATCTTACAATCTCAATCGCATCCTTTAAACTCTTTATCCTAACTATGCTCTTTAAATCTACATGCCTATTCCATGGTTGATCGTAGAGGAGTACCTTCTTTCCTATAGATGCTATGCTTAATGCGTTGATAGGCGAGTCATCTATGAATATATCATAATTCAAGTATGCCTTATCAACCCCTCTTGCAACGCTAACATACTTATCATATTCTATACCATTATGTTCTAACCATCTTACAACACTTTCCTTTGCAATCTGTGCACTCACTATATCAACACTCTCAGCAATGCTCCTTAGCATGCGTATATATAATGGTATATCAGGTTCCATTAAAGGTATCTTATGCCATTCATACCAGCACTCTGCTAACTCGAGGTAGAACCTATGCTCATTATAGCCTAGATCTCTCCAGAAGTCCCATCTACTTACCTGATCCTTGCTCAATACCTTGCCTCTACCATACCTATCAAGCCATACACTTATTACATCTGCTAGAACACCATCAACATCAACTGCTATGCTATTAACCATCAATTCAATTAATATTAGTGATGATATTATAATTGCTTACTCAATCCTTATCTCATCCCCTTCAGACTTCTTAGGTAACCTAACTTGGAGTATACCATCCTTGAACGATGCCTTGGCATGTTTAGCATCTACTCTAGCAGGGAGCCTTATACTCCTGCTATAATTCTCAAACTCAACGTTACTTATTCTAATACATCTATCCATTCTTGCCTTTATATGCAGTGTATCCTCAGTAGCCTTCAACTCTATACTATCCTTGCTTACACATGGTATATCAAGGGTAACTATAACCTCATCATCCGTCTCATATATCTGGGTTAATGGCTTCAGCTCCCTCCTCTCCATATCGTATAGATCACCAATATCAAAGAATACCCTATCCATAAGTCTCTTCATCCTCCTATCCATCTCATCTATTATATCAAATATATCACTCATACTCTCACCCATAGAATGTTGGGCTACCTTTCATAGCAGCCTTTGCTAGCATGCTCTCAGTCTGCTTCATAAGCTCTCTGCTCTTTATCCTTATAAGTTCAGCCTCTTGCCTTAACTCGCTAAGGTCTATATTCAATGCTAGAGTAGAGTTAACAACCTCTAAAGCCTCTATTGATGCTACTGGGTCAGGGAAGTTAAGGTGTGATTGAGCAAGTAGCGTTAGGGTTGATATCCTGTTATTCATACATGATCTTACTATTGATGCATATACACCTGCTATTATACCGTCCTTGAACTCTATTGCATTAGGCTTTAGAGAATCTGCATCTGTTAGTATGTATAATACTTGAGGTTTATCTATCTGTAGCCTATTCTGCACTGCTATACCAGTTATGTTAACCACAAGTCTTGGGTTTAGGCTCTTAATGAATGGTATGAAACCATTTAAGAACTCTGTTATTAATGATGGAGGCAAGGGTATGTCTGCTATAAGTGCAACTATGCTCTCATTAGCATATAATCTTATAGGGTTCTTAACCATACCATCCTTAATAAGCACTATTGGGGGTAACAACTCAGAGTCAATGTAACCTATCTCCTTCATATCTAACTTCTCTACTATGTAGGATACTGCTATACTACCTACCAATCCAACATCTGGTATACCTATAAAAATTATAGGGGATTTAATTTTAATCTTATCACTGTACTGTATAACCTGCATAAAGATCTACCTAATCTATCTTTATTGTAAAGCCCTCCTGCTTAGACTCCTTCTTATTGAATGTTACCTCCAATATACCATTCTTATAGGTTGATCTTGCACTCTTAGGGTCAACCTCCTCAGGTAACTCTACCTTCTTGCTATACTTCCTCTCAGCACTCTGTGCATTTATTGTAAGGCTCTTCTCTGTTGCTGTTAACCTTATATCATCTTTGTTCACTCCAGGCATCTCAATTATAACCTTAACCTCGTCATCTGTAGTTATGATATCTACCAATGGCTCCCTTTCTTCCTTCAATGAGAACCTCCCTCCAGCAAGTGATGGTCTTACGTTACCGAACTCCCTTATCACTGGCTTGCCATCAGGTCCTATGGTTATACTATAGCCGTATACAAATGGACCCCATTCCCTCCTTACACTGCCATCTGGAAGCCTATACTCCCTAACCAGCTCTTTAGGAACCATCTCCTCAAACTCCTTCATGCTCCTCTCAAACATCCTCTCCATCTCCCTCTCCATCTCGCGCATCATCTCTTCTATCTCCTGAAACCATGATGTGAATGGTCTTCTTCTCTTGAACCACTCCTCCCAACTCATATCATAATATATCATTAAGTAATTAAATAAAGTTTACGCAATCTAATAATTCTTACAAGTACCTATTCATAATCTTTCATCTCCCTCTCAAATTCTTCCAATAGCCTCCTCTGCCTCTCGTTTATCTGCTTTGGTATATCTACCTTTATCCTTACCAACTGATCACCCCTTGCATATCCATTCCTTGGTAGACCCTTGCCCTTTATAGTAAATACTGTATCTGGTTGTGTACCCTTTGGTATATGTAATGTATAATAACCTCCATCAAGTAAGGGTACCTTTACCTCTCCTCCTAGGATAAGCCTTGTAAAGGGTATTTTAGCCTCATATATTATGTTGCTATCTGAGCGCTTGAATATAGGATGCTCTTTAACCTTAACGTTAACATATAGATCACCTCTAGCATAACCATCATAATCACCCTCGTTGGGTATCCTTAGTATAGTATTATCCTCTACCCCTGCAGGTATATCGATGTTTACCCTCTTGAATATCCTTGCCTTGCCAGTTCCATTGCATGTATTACATGGTTTATCTATTATGCTACCCTTGCCTTTGCATACATTACATGGCTCTATGCTTACAAATGTGCTGAACCTTGACTGCTCTACAACCCTCTTAACCTGCCCTGTACCATTGCATACATTACATACCCTTACCCTACTATTTGGCATCGCACCAGAGCCTCTGCATACATTGCATGTAACTATACTTGGGACCTCTACCTCAACCCTCTTACCTCTAAGCACATCCTCAAGCGTTACATCTACGCTTACTGTAACATCTCTACCTCTACCCCTTGTAAAGAACCCAAATGGATCAAATGATGAACCAAAGAACCGCTCAAATATTCTATCTATATCAAAACCAAATCCTATATCTCTCAATATCTCATCTATATCTACCCTTGCATGCCTGAATATATCCTCCTTTGTATACCTACCTTCTAACCCAGCATGACCATACATATCGTATATCTTACGCTTCTCATCATCACTCAATACCGCATAAGCCTCAGATATCAACTTGAACTTCTCCTCAGCATCTGGACTCTTGTTTCTATCTGGATGATACTTTAATGCAAGCTTCCTATATGCTTGCTTTATCTCCTCCTTTGTAGCATTCCTTGATACACCTAAGACCTCATAGTAATCTGGCTTCTCAGGACTCATAACAAGAAAAAAATAATATCTAATTATTAATTAACTTAACTTGGATTCTTTTACTAGCTGCCTGAGCCACTACTTGAGCCTGTGCTTGAACTTGAGCTTGAACTACTCCCTCCTATACCTGCTGCCCTATACACTTGAGTGCTTACCTCTCCTAGTATGCTCTTCAACTCTTCCAACCTATTCTTTATAAGAGTAGTATCCTTCCCTGCCAATGCATCCTTAAGTGTCTGGATTGCTTTGTTTATCTTCTCTACCTGCTCACTACTTAACTTATCCTTCAGATCCTGCTTGATAAGCTTCTCTGCTGTATATATCAAGTTATCAGCCTCATTCCTTAACTCAGCCTCCTCCTTCTTCCTCCTATCCTGCTCAGCAAACTGCTCAGCCTCTCTCTTTAGCCTCTCTATCTCTTCTTTGGATAGCTTGGTTGCTGCTGTTATGGTTATACTCTGCTCCTTGCCTGTTGCTAGATCTTTAGCACTAACATGTAGTATACCATTAGTATCTATATCAAATGTAACCTCTATCTGAGGAACTCCCCTAGGTGCTGGTGGTATACCTGTTAATGTGAACATACCAAGTGATACGTTATCCGCTGCCATAGGCCTCTCACCCTGCACAACATGTATGGTTACTGCTGTCTGGTAGTCTGCTGCAGTGGTGAATATCTGACTCTTCTTGCATGGTATCGTTGTGTTACGCTCTATCAGCTTTGCTACCAAACCACCTTGAACCTCCACACCGAGGCTCAGTGGAGTTACATCTAATAGCACTATATCCCTTGCAATATCCCCTGCTATTATAGCACCCTGTATTGCTGCTCCTATTGCAACTGCCTCCATGGGATCTACACCTCTCTCAGGCTCCTTACCCATAACCTGCTTTACAAACTCTCTAATTATTGGCATCCTTGTAGGCCCTCCTATGAGTATTATCTTATCTATCTCCTCAGGCTTCATCTTGGCATCTGCTAGTGCCTGTAGCATAGGCCCTCTACACCTCTCTACTATTGGTCTTACTATCTCCTCTAACTTTGTCCTTGTTAATGTCATTATTAGGTTCTTAGGCTCCCTTGTCTTCTCATCGTATGCTATGAATGGTAGGTTTATCTCTGTTGTAAGAACAGATGATAACTCTATCTTTGCCTTCTCTGCTGCCTCCCTTACCCTTGTCATAGCCATCTTATCGTTCCTTAGATCTATACCAGTCTCCTCCTTGAACCTGTTTACTATGTAATCTATCAAGGCATTATCCATATCTGTGCCTCCAAGTTGCGTATCCCCAGATGTAGCCTTAACCTCAAATACTCCTCCTCCCATCTCCATTATTGTAACATCTAGAGTGCCTCCTCCTAGATCGAATACCATTATCTTGTAATCCTTGTCTGCCTTATCAAGTCCATATGCTAGAGCTGCTGCTGTAGGCTCTGGTATAAGCCTCCTAACCTTCAAACCTGCTATCTCACCAGCATCCTTTGTAGCCTGCCTCTGGTTATCGTTAAAGTATGCAGGAACAGTTATAACTGCTTCTTCTACCTTCTCCCCAAGGAATGTCTCAGCATCCCTCTTTATCTTCTGGAGTATGAATGCTGATATCTGCTGTGGAGTATACTCCTTATCATATACCTTGAACTTGTAGTCTGTACCCATCTTACGCTTTGCTGCTATTATAGTACCTTCAGGGTTGGTAACCATCTGCCTCCTTGCAGGCTCTCCTACAAGTAGTTGCCCATCCTTGGTAAATGCTACTACAGATGGGAATGACTTGCCGTAGAGCGATGTACCTTCTGCTGCTGGTATAATTACAGGCTTTCCCCCTATTATAACTACAGCGGCAGAGTTGCTTGTACCTAGATCTATACCTATTATCTTACCCATTGCTACCATCACCCCCTTCTACTGGCTTTCTAGAAACCTCTACTAGGCTAGGTCTTATTACTCTATCATTCAACATATAACCTTTCCTTACCTCATTTATAACCGTAAGATCAGGCAATTCTGCATTGTATGTGAATGATACTGCCTCATGTAGATTAGGGTTGAATGCCTTGCCTACTGCCTCAATCTCAACAACACCAATCTCCTTAAGTATATCATCAAGCCTCTTTAGTATGCCTTCAAGCCCAGTTACTATAGCATGTATACTCTTCTCATCACCCTTCCTAGCAATATCAACTGCCCTTACATAATCATCCCTTAAATCAAGTAGTTTAATTATGATCTTCTCAACCTCATACTTAACCCTTAACTCAGTCTCCCTCTCAAGCCTCTTCCTATAGTTATCATACTCAGCAAGTAAATACTTGTACTTGGTCTCATACTCCTTTGCTACAGCATTAGCCTTCTCTAACTCCTGCTCTAAGAGTTTTACCTTTGCAATGTCACCATCAACACTGCTACTAGCATTACTCATAGGTATTGATTACCCTAACTAGGCTATAAACCTAAAATCCTTCGTTGCTTATTATCTCACATAGTGGATTAGCCTTAATAACTATCTCATCCTTTAACTCTTTGCCATGCTTGCTTATGATCATCTCGTGATCACGTCTTGAGCATGTAAGTATAAGCAATCTCTTATCATCATAATACCTGCTATTAGGGTCATACTTGCTAACATCATCAATATGATCCTTTAGCCTAGATAGCAGGGATTTTAGAGTTAACATTCTATCACTCCTCATACTATAGTTATCTATGCTCCATGCAGCAAGTATCCTTGCCTTACTAGCCCTAATCTCATTCCTCCTTAAGAAGTTCCTTATCCTATCTATAAGATGCTTTGAGTACCCTTCTATGCTCCTAATGCAATTGTTTACCATACGCACAAGCATATCATTAGTAGAGTTTGCAAGCATATGGATATCAAATAATGTTAAAGTTAGATCGTCTATGAATAACTCGCTTAAAGACTTTTCACTACTCAATATGGCATAATCGCTTATACCTTTACATGCCTCAAATGATGTTACTGTAGGCATTGTTATACTTAATACCTTTATTGCATATGCTACCTCTGCAGCCTCTAGTCTCATCCCTTTTATACTAGTATTCATATTCAACTCCTTACATACTTCATAGACTACACTGTCTATGCTTGATTCTGAGCCTAGTATGTATACCATACCATCAGGCATTATGGGCATATAGCAGTAGTCTATCCTACTACTGTTTCTAGCACTTGCTGCTATGATATCAATTATCTCCTTGTTACCCCCTATGGCAGTTGGAATACAATATATGAATAGAGCATCCTTAAGATGTTTTGCTATGTTCTTTAACTTGCTTGATACCTCATTATATGCCTCTTGCCCTAACCTCCTAACTATTGGTGCAAAGAATATGTAATCTGCGCTTGCTATAGCACTGCTCTCAGGTTCAAGTCTTAGCAGTTGCTCATCTTGCATAAGCGTACCAATATTAGCATAAGAGAGGGCTACCTCAGGGCTTATTGATATAGCCATACCTTTATCCTCATCTACCATAGCAGTATCTATACCTTTTATTGCCAATGCCTTTGCTATACTATATCCTTCAGTGCTTACACCATATACTAGACCTCTCATTACACTCGATTTAGATTAAAGATTATTTAAGGGATTGGAGTAATCTTACTTGGTAGCCTGGCAGCCCGGTGGAGGGTTCTATCAATAAATACCTGCCGAGTGTAGCGGTCAAGCATGGGGGCCTTTGGAGCCCCAGACCCCAGTTCGAATCTGGGCCGGGCTACCAACTTTACTGAAATCTAACAAAATTAAATAATATAGATAGTTTTAATATTTAATTAATTGGTTATCTACTCCTTGTCTATAAACTCATCTGCCTTTGGTGGTTCTGGATTAAGGCCCTTCCTCTTCCTTATCTCTGCTATCAAATGAGCAGTAAGCGATGCTGGCACTGCCTGCCACATCTTAAAGTGGGTATTCCACATAGCCTTTCCTGCTGTAGCACCGCGCATAACCTCTGAGAGATCTGATGTCTCAGCAGCAGGTATCTCACCTTGCACTATTGCAATAACACCCTTCTGATCCATATTAAGCAACTTACCCCTCTTACTTGATAATACTCCAGCAACTGCACCTATCATATCAACTGGGCATCTTACCTCTATACCAAGTATAGGCTCAAGTATTACAGGATCCGCGCTAAGCATAGCACCCATTATAGCCCTCCTTGCTGCTGGTAAGAGCTGTGCTAACGTTCTATGTGCAGGATCCTCATGGGGTACAAAATGATGTAGGATAACCTTAACACCTCTACACTGCTCCTGCACAAGCGGGCCTGCAAGCATAACATCTGTGAACCCTGAACGTAGTGAGTCCATCGACTCCTGCAGGTACTGCACACCCTTTGTAGCATCAACAAATACATTACTACCCTCTATTGCTACTATACCCCTAGCCTCATCTGCATTCCAACCCTTCTCCCTTAATATACCTGCTATCTGCTTCCTATCCATATTCTCATTTATCTTCCCTGTTACAAGCATCTCTATAACATCCTCGCTTAATGGTTCTACTCTTACATACACCTTGTTATGTCTGTTAGGTGACTTTGCCATAACTGGTCCTGCACTACCTCTTATAGACTCCCTATAGTTTATCAATGGTTTAGAGGTTACTATCTCTAACCCTTGCTGCTGGAGTAGTGTAGTAGCAATCTCTAAATGCAATACACCCATACCAGCAAGTAGCATCTCACCAGTCTCCTCGTTTATCTTAACCACTAGATTTGGATCCTCTATGCTTAACCTTCTTAATGCCTCTACAAGCTTTGGTAGATCCTTTGGGTGCTTGGGCTCTATTGCAACTGTAACCACAGGCTCAGATACATACCTTATAGACTCGAATGGTGCTATATCCTTTATACTTGCTATAGTCTCACCAGCCCTAGCATGCTCTAAGCCTAGAAGTGCTGGGATATTCCCTGCTGTAAGCCTACCAACTATCTCCCTGTATGGTCCCATGAACATTGTTACGGATTGAACCCTTTCACTCCTCTTACTGCCTATAAGGTATACCTGATCACCATCGCTTATTGTACCAGAGTAAAGCCTCCCCACAGCAACAGGTCCTGCCTGAGGATCTACTACAACATTGGTTACCATCATAACAGTAGGTCCATTCTCATCACATTCTAACAATGCCTTACCAACATCTGAGTTAAGATCTCCTTTCCATATCTTTGGTATCCTGTATTTCTGTGCAACATGTGGTGGAGGATGGTGCTTGACTACCATGCTAAGTATTGCTTCATGCAATGGTACCCTTTGTGCAAGCTCCCTATATCCATCAGTGCTAGTGTACGCATCATAGACATCCCTGAACTTGAAGCCCTTCTTTGCTGCTATGCTAGCAGTTATACCCCATCTATCCTTTGCTGATCCAAATGCTACACTATCACTCTGTATGCTAACCTTCCACTTATCCCTGAACTCAGGCTCTGCATATATATCTATTAGCCTATTAAAGTCTGCTATTATCCTTGCTAGCCACTCCTGCATCTTATCTGGTGTAAGCCTTAGCTCCTTCACAAGCCTGTCTATCTTGTTTATATAAAGCACTGGTCTAACCCTCTCCTCCAATGCCTGCCTTGTAACAGTCTCTGTCTGCGTCATTATGCCTTCAACAGAATCACATACTACACATACACCATCTATTGCCCTTAGACTCCTTGTAACTCTACCAGTGAAGTCTATATGCCCAGGTGTATCTATCATGTTTATTACATAAGGCTTACCCTCATACTCATAGTAGAGTGTTACATTTGCTGCCTTTATGGTCATCTGTCTCTGCTGCTCAAGATCCCAGTAGTCGAGTGCTAATGCCTCTCCAGCAACGCTAGGGCTTATCATACCTGTTGCAGCAAGTAGGCTATCACTCATAGTAGTCTTGCCATGATCTACATGGGCTATTACACCAAAATCATTCGGGTATGAAGCTTATAACTTCATACCTTTCGAATCTGGTCCTTCTGCCCAATTATCTTCAATGCCTCTTGTACTGTCTTGAATCTAGGCATACCTTATGCACCTCGTTAAGATTATTTAATTCTTTATCCTCTTCTATAGCATACCTTTTGAACCACTCTATGCTATCAAGATTATAGTTGCGTCTAGCAATAGCATTATTATCATACCTCTGCAATGGCTTAGTTAGATGCCTATGTGCCTTTGCATCTGGTATGTATAGCCCTACGCTTATCCTCCTAGGCAGCTCTACAGCAACCTTGCTCAAATCCTTGCTCCTATATCCACAATGGTTGCATCCATACCCTTTCCCTTTGCCCTCTGATTTAAGCCTCTTACCGCATATGCATAATGGATTCATGTAAAGATAGCTCTTTGCTAGGGAGAGAACCTTTATATACTCAATATTAAGTACCTTTGGGTTCTTCCTTGTACCCTTCCTTACGCTTGCACCAATCTCTACTATATCCCCTTCAACAAGCATACTTGCTATACTGCCTAGACCAGTAGGCTCATACACAGCACACCTTACCCTTGCATCAGCATTCTCCAAATCAAAGAATACATGTGCACCTTCTATAACCTCTGGCTTACTTGCAACCCTGCCTATAAGATAACCTGATGTATAAGCCTTAAGTCTTTTGCAGTCTAAAGGTAATGCAAGATGGGCATTTGTACCTTGATTACTCTTGAATACCATATAGCCTTGCATATCTTCTTTTATATCAAGCATCCTTAATGCCTTAACAAGTATGTAGGGATCCTCTCCCCTTATACCACAAAGCACTGGGTCTGGGCCATGTGGTGTTATAAGAACCCTCTTATGCTTATAGTCATAGTTGTTGAATGTGTATGGCCTAGTGCTTATATCCATGGCTATAACACTCTGCTCATCTATAAGCCTTGGCTTACCACAGTTCTCAAGCCTTCTATAAGCAATTACCTCATATGTATGATCAGCAGAGTCTATGTACATACTTGTACCTATTGCTGCAAGTGCACCTACTATACCTTGGCCATTACCTAATGTATGATACTCAATACCATACTTATCAGCAAGTTGCAGTGCCCTCTTCTTGCTTAGAACCTTGCATAGTGCATCTTTAGCAAAATCTACAAGCTCTTGGTTAGCATAACCATGGTAGAATGCTATACTAGGGTTTGCACCATAGCCTATACATGACTCATCTACAAGTATCTTTAGTATATCCTCCTTCAACTCCCTTGCTGCTGGATCTATCTTTATACATACAGCACCATTGCCCCTAGTCTTCCAAGGTATATTTGGGTTCAGCCTTGCAAGTAAAGGATAATCTAGTATCTTAAGACCCTTTGATAATAAAAAATCAATCACTCTATATGCTAGATATGTTGTGCATCCACCCTCCCTACTATCTGTATCATCAAAGCCTATAAGCAGCATTAACTCTCTATTACTATCATGGTTAGGGTTGATCTTACATTTGGCAATCTCCTTATCTTCCATGTTATAGTCTCCTTAACCTTCTCCATGTTATCACTCTCTACCTTTGCTATTATATCATATACACCATATACTGTGTATACCTCCTTAACACTATCCAACTGCTTCAGTTCCTTTATCAGTGATTCCTCTGAGCCCATCTCAGCATTTATAAGCACAAATGCCATCGGCATGCAATTACATAAGCATACATATTATTAAATATATTGCAAAAGAAGGCTTAAATAAAGGCTTCTTAGTAGAATATATAGATGGGCGATCTGACCCGAGAGGGGATGAAGAAATCAGTTAGATTTAACTAACCATCTATTCTTAATATAAGAATGGTAATGCTTGATGATCTAGATAGAGCAATAATACAACTTCTCATACATGATGGTAGGCAGTCATTTAGGAGGTTAGCGTATAGACTAAATGTTAGCGTACCAACTGTAAAGTCTAGATATACTAGGCTAGTAAACCTTGGCATAATAAAGAGGGTAAGTGCAGTAGTTGATGCATCAAAGATAGGTTATGTAACAGCGCTTATATCATTTAAGATCGATCCCTCTGATGTAGATAGCATGGTAGAGAGGCTTAATGCTTTAGATTGCGTAGAGGGTATAATGCTTACCACAGGAGAAGCAAACATGCTTGTCAAGGTTACACTTAATGATCTTCAGTCACTTGAGGATTTTAAAGTAAGGATGCTAAGCAGAGCACAGATAATCTCTACCCAAATAGTAACTAGGGTTATAAAGGATGAGCCTAGTGGGAGCAATATTCTATACATAAGGTTAACATGCAGCTACTGCAAAGGTAGCATAGCAGGGGAGCCATTGGTGTTTAGCGCTAATGGTAAGGAGTATCTGCTCTGCTGTAGATCATGCTTAAGGTTACTCAAGGAAGAGGTAAGTAAGTAATACTATTAACATATGTAAAGTCTCATATGATCAAACTTTAAGGATTTCAATGGAGAGTATTAAATATATCAAAGACTAATCTATACTATGAGTACTAGAAGGGTTACATTAAAGATAAAGGGTATGCACTGTGCTGGATGCATAAGGGCAATACAGTCATACCTATCAGATATAGATGGTGTAAGTAGATGCGAGGTTAACCTAGCAACAGAGAGTGCTAGCATAGAGTTTGATGATTACAAGGTAAGCATAAAGGATATAGAGAAAGCTATAGAGGATGTTGGCTATAGTGTAGCATATGAGAAGTTAATGCTAAAGTTATCAGGGGTTAAGGATACCAATGATGCATACATGCTTGAGAGTATGCTTAAAGGATTGGATGGTGTAAGGAGTGTATCTGTTAACCATGCAGACTCTAGCATGCTTGTAGAGTATAATCCAAGCATGGTAAGCCAAGCAAGTATAGTAAAAGTGATCAGAAGCCATGGTTATGATGCATCTGAGGATCTGCATGAGCATGATGATGAGTCTAGGATGCTTAAGATGCTATTCATAATAGGTACAGTGCTCTCAATACCCATTGAGCTATACAGTTACCCAGAGCACCTATCCTTCCTACCTTATGTTAATACTCGAGAATCAGCATATGCACTATTCATACTTGCTAGCATAGTTCAGACTCTCTTGGGCTACAGATTCTACTCTGATGCCTATAGGATAGCAAGGCTTAAGGGAGCAAACATGTCTACGCTAGTAGCAATAGGAACAAGTGCAGCATACATATTCAGTGCTATCAACACATTCCCTGAACCTAGATGGGGTAACATATACTACGATGCCTCTTCAGTAGTATTAACACTTGTAACCCTAGGCATGTATATTGAGCATAAAGGTAAGAGGAGGGCTAGCATGCTTGTTAGAAGGTTACTTGAGTTGCAACCAAGTAAGGTAAGAGTAGTTGTAGATGGTAAGGAGGTTGAGGTTAGCATAGATGAGGTTAAGGCAGGGGACATACTGCTTATAAGACCTGGGGAGAGGATACCTGTAGATGGTATAGTTGTGGATGGGGAGTCTAGTGTTGATGAGTCTATGCTTACAGGGGAGTCTATACCAGTGGAGAAGGGTAAGGGTAGCAAGGTTATAGGTGGTAGCATAAACATAGATGGTATACTTGTAATAAAGGCTACAGGGGTAGGGAGTGACTCATTCATAGCAACTACAATAAGGCTTATAGACGAGGCTCTAAGCAAGAAGCCTAGGATACAGAGGCTCATAGATAGGTTCTCTGCGTACTTTGCATTTATTACAATAGGTATAGCATCCGTAACATTCATCTCATGGTATTCTTTCACACAGGATCTAGGATTAGCACTTATACCTGCTATTGCAGTGCTTGTTGTTGCATGCCCATGCGCACTAGGACTTGCTACCCCATTGGCAGTAATGAATGGTATAGGCAGGGGGGCAGAGTATGGGGTAATATTCAAGGATGCCAATGCAATAGAGAGGATTGCAAAGGTAAATACCATACTCTTAGATAAGACAGGTACTCTTACCTATGGTAGACCAGAGGTTAGCGATGTGATAGTAAAAGCAGTGAGCAGTGTATCTGGCTATAGTATAGATAACATGGAACTCCTTGCTCTAGTAGCAATAGCAGAGAAGAACTCTGAGCATCCTATAGCAAGGGCTATAGTAAGGAAGGCTGCAGAATATGGCTTAAGGATAGATGATGCAAGTGAGTTCAAGGTATACCCAGGTAAAGGTGTAAGGGCATTATACAATGGTATAAGCATACATGTAGGCAAGGCTAGTTTTATAGAATCTCTAGGGATAGAATGCTCTAGAGTAAGAGATGATCTTGCTATGCTGCAGAGTAAAGGTAAGAGCACCGTAGTTATTGCTATCAATGGTGAGGCTGTAGGAGTAATAGGGCTTATAGATACAGTAAAGAAGGATGCCAAAGAGGCAATAGATGCATTCAAGGCTATGGGTTTGGATGTAGTAATGGTAACAGGTGATAATGAGAGTGCAGCAAGGTTAGTTGCATCCATGCTTGGTATTGAGCATGTTATAGCAGATCTTACGCCAAGCGGTAAGGCTAGTATTATAGAGGAGATGCAAAGGAAGGGTAAGATAGTAGCCATGGTTGGTGATGGTATAAACGATGCTGTTGCATTAACTCAAGCAGATGTTGGTATAGCATTGGGTGCAGGTACAGATATAGCAAAGGAGGCAGGGCATATAATAATAGTTAAGGATAGCCTTACGCTTGCTGCATTAACATTAGAGCTTGGTAGAAGGATAGTCAGCAAGGTTAAGCAGAATATATTCTATGCATTTGTATATAACATTGCACTCATACCTTTAGCATCTCTAGGCATGCTTTACCCTGTCTATGCAGGTACTGCTATGGCCTTAAGTTCTATATCTGTTACAACAAGTTCAATGCTGCTTAGGAGATTTAAGAGTAGGTATGTTAAGAGGTAGTCTAGTTACTGCTTGCA
>CAYYYF010000007.1:27666-64446 GCA_964475945.1 uncultured Nitrosopumilales archaeon
GTAGTATTAGCAGTAGTATTAGCAGTAGTATTAGCAGTAGTATTAGCAGTAGTATTAGCAGTAGTATAGCTTGTTGATGGGTCATAAGCCCATCTTGCACCCCTCCCTTCATGCTTTGTCTTCTCCCAATATACCTCCTCGAATATGCACTGATATAATGCTCTATATGCAGCTATAGGCATCATAATATTCATGTATATAAATGCATAAGGTATATCCTTGATAGCAAACCTTATACCCTCTAGCTTAGCGCCCATGAACCATGTTACATAATATATTAAATTGAAGAGCAAGGGTGCTATAGCATAGGATGGGAATAGGTTCTCTGTAAGAGTAGTATTCAATACATGCGTATACTCAAGTAGCCAGAGTACTGTAAAAGAGTATGCTACAAAGCTTAATGCTACAACCAATGGTGCTATAAGCATACCTAGAGTTGCTAGAATATTTGCTAAACCTATCCTCCTTATTATAGATGGCCTGAATAGAATTGGCAGGTAAGTGTATAGGCTCTGCAACCATCCCCTATACCATCTACTCCTCTGCCTTATCCATGCCTTTAATCTAACAGGTGCCTCCTCCCAATGTCTAGCATCAACCACACCTATACTCTTACCAGCAAGTAATAACCTTACGGCAAGCTCAGCATCTTCAGCAAGGTTCAATGGGTTCCATACACCAACCTCTTTGAGTACTGAGCGCTTAAGATAGTTCCCTGTACCCCCTAATGGTGTATACAACCCTAGCCTTGCTCTACCATTCAACCATATCCTAAACCATCCAGCATACTCTATAGCAAACATCGTTGAGATCCAACTATCGTTAATATTGCTTGTTAGTAGCATAACCTGAACAACATCATACTTGCTAAGGGCATCAACAACCTTATGAAGCAGATCATACTCAAGTATATCCTCAGCATCAACTACCCCTATCACATCACCTGTGCATAATGCTAATGAATCGTTAAGTGCACTAGGCTTTGTAGGGAAGTAATTCTGTCTTAAGAGAACTTTAACATTCTCTGGGTATCTATGCTGGTAGTAGTATGCTATCCTTGCCATATCCTCATCCTCTGTTACAACTATAACCTCCTTCTTCTCTAATGGGTAACTGTTGTGGAGTAGTGCAGCCTCTATGGTTCTACTTACTATAGGCTCTGCCCTAACAGGTATTATCAGAGATATCTTTGGATACTCAACCACAATCTTATCATTATTATTGCTAATACTCTTACCAACATAGGGTCTTCTTATACCAGTATAGAATATTATGAGATGGTATGCACCCCATGTTATATACAATATGGTTATGAAGTATACTATGAACCTTAAAAGCCAATCTAACATTATATATCCTACTATAAGTAAAGAGGCTATGAAGGATAGGAATATTGTAATCTTATACCCTACATACAATACCCCCTACCTCTCTTAGTATAGCATCAACTATACCAATACCATCTAGCATTACTAACCTTATGTTATACCTGCTTAAGAGCATGAGTATGTTGCCATCTATACCCTTGTCTGGTGTTAGTATTATAAAACTGCTGGGTATATCCATTGCCTTTGTAATAACCTTGAACCAGTCCATAGCATTTGCATTTGTTACGTAATCTACTGCTATTACCATATTATCATACTTGATGTATAGTGCTACTGTATGCTCAACATTGCTTAAGCCCTTTACCTTACATAATAGATCAACCTGTATTCTATCATATGCCTTTACTAACCTATCCCTTGCATGGAGTAGATCCTCATATATCTTAACGAACTTCTTTGCCTCATTACTTAACTTGTAGCATGTAACCTTCTCTATGTTAAGATCGTAAGGGTTTGATATATGGCTATTTATGCATACTATGCCTATAAGAGGGAACTGGGTTATTGTATTGCATTTGATGCATTTAAACCCATACCCTGGTCTACCATAGTCTATACCAACCCTGCTAAAATGCTTTGAGCACTTTGGGCATATATACACACCATTCTTAACTATAACATCCTTTAATGGGAATATGCTATTACAGTCATAATGCACCAATAGATCATTCTTCTCTAACATGCTGTTCTTGCATGAAGGGCAGAGGATCATGGTTGCTAATGCAGTGCTATTGCATATACTACATGAAGGATAATACTCATACCCAGAGGGTATAATAATGCCACTCTGCTCCAACTCAGATAACTGCTCCTTGCTTAACTCTATGCCTTCAACCTCATATACTACTCCAAGGTTCTTTACTACAGGCTTTATCGTATTATCAAGTGATCTGAATAGCAATAGCATCTTTGCTAGATCATGCATAGATAAAGCAATAGTATGCATGAATAAGAGGTTATGTTAATTATGAAGATTACATACTAGCAGATGATCCATTGTATCATTCTATGCTACTCAAGCCTCTTGAACCTAATCCTTAGTATGCCATTTAGGTAGTGTATGGATAATGGTTGCTCATATACCTTAACCCTTAGCATTGCCTTACCAGAGTAGTGCCTAAACCCATCCTCTGTAGTAGCATCTATGCTTACTAGAGTATTATCTGTAACACTTACAGCAATGCTACGCTCATCTGCACCAGGCATCTCTGCTAGAAGCTCGACCATATCATGTGTTATTATACCCTCTATGCGTAATGGCCTTAGCACATGCTCCCTAGTGCCTGTATATCCTTCACTCTTTGCTCTTCTTCCTATTCCCCCATACCTAACCCTTGCCCTTACAATATACTTGTATGCAAATCCAAATGCCATTCCAGCAACGAAGCCACCTATATGAGCAAGGTATGCAACCCCTCCACCAGCACCTAATAATGCTGCTATTAGTTGGTATATGAACCATAGGAAGAGGTACGCAAATGCAGGTATCCTTGTTGTTGTTATAAAGAAGAATAATACAAGTGTAATTATCCTTGCATGAGGGAAGATAAGCATGTATGCCCCAAGCACACCAGAGATAGCCCCTGATGCACCAACAGCTGGTATAAGCAGTTGCTCCCCTCCAGCATTCATAGCCCATGCAAGATGAGCTATAGCAGCAGCAAAGCCCCATAGCAGATATGATGCAAGGTACTTTGCATGCCCAAACCTATCCTCTATATTATCCCCAAATACCCAGAGGAAGAGCATGTTACCTAGTATATGCATTATACCTCCATGCATGAACATGGATGTAAAGACTGGGATCATCGCATCAACATAGTTACCACTACTGATATCATCCAAGAACCTAGCAGATACGAAGCCATGGTTCATGAATATCTCAAGCATTGCCCTCTGGTTAGTAAAGAACCTAGTTGCTATAGCCTCCCATATGAATACCATAAAGTTTACTGCTATAAGTGCATAGTTTACATACGGCCTTGTAGTCCTAGGGTTCTCATCGTAGAGAGGAAACATACCCTAGATTAGATCAACCCATTATTATTAATTATGGAATCTTGTTATGTAAGAATGCTAATATTATGGTATTGCAACCTTAACCTATGCCACTCATAACCATATCCCTATGGCCTGGTAGGACGCAGCAGCAGAAGGAGGAGTTGGCAAAGGCTATAACAGATGCAGTAACAAAGGTATTGGGTAGCAAGAAGGAGCATGTTATAATAGTATTCCAGGATACCCCTAAGGAGAACTGGTATGTAGCTGGTAACCCATTAACCTAACTGATATCACCATGAGGATAGCCCTGGTGCAACTCAAGGCATCAACCAGCAAGGATGAGAACCTTGCCAAGGTTGTAGAGTATATAAAGGAGGCAAGTAAGAGTAGTGCCAGACTGGTAGCGTTCCCAGAGTTTACGATGGCTTATACGCCAGTAGAGCAGAGTCTCGATGAGCTTTATAGTATAGCAGAGGATATAGATGGTAACTTTGTATCTACTATAAGGGAGGAGGCTAGGAGACATAGGATAAGCATACTAGTAACAATCTATGAGAGAAGTCATGTAAAGAAGGTATACGATACTGCGCTACTTATATCAAGTGATGGCAGTATAACCTCAACCTATAGAAAGGTGCATCTATACGATGCGCTAGGCTTTAAAGAGTCAGATAAGCTACTTGCAGGTGATGATATTGCAGTGCCAGTAAGTATAGATAACATTAGAACAGGGGTGATGATATGCTATGATGTAAGATTCCCTGAGATGGCTAGGATACTTGCGTTGCTAGGCTCTGAGATACTCCTAGTACCATCTGCATGGGTTCAAGGCAGCATGAAGGTTGAGCACTGGCAGACGATGCTCAAGGCTAGGGCAGTAGAGAATGGATGCTATGTTATAGCTCCAGATCAGGTTGGTAATATATACATAGGCCATAGCATGGCTATAGACCCCCTCGGGAAGGTTATGCTTGAGATGGATGGTAGCAGCGAGGGCTTGGGAGTAGTTGAGGTAAGCATAGATATTCTAAGGGATATTAGAGCAAGGCTGCCTCTGCTTATGAACAGGAGGGAGGATGTATACTCAAGGTACTTGAGGTAACAATCTTTTATACTTTTAATCTCATAACCTTACTTACATTTTTATATGACAGGTTAAGATAGGGTAGTATGAACAGGGTATGTGTTATAGGTGCAGGGAGTACGAAGTATGGTAAGTTGAATGAGAGCATAGTTGAGCTTGCTGTAAGCGCTGCAAGGGATGCAATAAATACTGCAAATATTGAGCCTAAGGATATCCAATACTCTATAATATCAAATGTCTTTGGTGTTGCAGATAAGCAGGTGCATCTAGCCCCTGTTGTAATGAGCAATCTAGGTATACCTCATGTACCTGGGCTTACCGTAGAATCTGCATGTGGTAGTGGATCTATAGCGTTAAGAGAGGCATATGCAAATATTGCCGCTGGCTTTTATGATGCAGTGCTAGTTGTTGGTGTTGAGAAGGTTACCCATACAGGTACTGCAAGGTCTACAACTCTATTCTCATACTGCTCAGACTTCTTCTATGAGGGAGGAAGTGGAGTTACATTCCCAGGTTTATTTGCATCCATGGCTAGGGCATACATGTATAAGTATAAGGCGAGTGAAGAGGACCTTGCATTAGTTGCTGTTAAGAACCATGAGCATGGGCTACTGAATCCTAAAGCACACTTAAGGAAGAGAATAAGTGTTGATGATGTGCTTAAATCCCCTGTAGTAACAAGTCCATTGAAGTTACTTGACTGCTGCCCATTCTCTGATGGTGCAAGTGCAGTCATCCTTGCAAGCAAGGAGTTTGCTGAGCGTGTGGGCTCTGATTACATAGAGATAATAGGCTCTGGTAGGGGTGCATCGCCAGCAACGCTACAGGGCAGAGAGGATATAACAACCATACCGAGTACAAGGGCTGCAGCAGAGCAGGCATTCAAGCAGGCAAAGATAACGCCTAAAGATATTGACTTTGCTGAGGTCCATGACTGCTTTACAATAGCAGAGATAGTTGATATAGAAGATCTTGGGTTCTTTGAGAAGGGTAAGGGTGTTGATGCTGTAAGGGAAGGTTTAACTAAACTACATGGTGAGATACCAATAAACCCATCAGGAGGCTTGAAGTCAAAGGGTCATCCTATAGGTGCTACAGGTGTAGGGCAGGTAGTAGAGGTCTATGAGCAGTTACTAGGCAAGGCAGGAGAGAGGCAGGTCAAGGGTGCAGAGATAGCGCTAACACATAACTTTGGTGCAACGGGTGCAAGCTGTGCCGTGCATATATTTAGGGTATAACCAAGTGAGTCGGAATGATACCAAGGAGCGAGTTCATAGCAAAGCTTAATGAAGGGAAGGTTCTACTGTATAGATGTAGTAAATGCAGCAATCTACAACTTGCAACAATAGTGCTATGTAGCAAGTGTGGCTCAAAGGATCTTGAGGTTGTAGAGTCCAAAGGGGAGGGTAGAGTTGTCACATTCACAATACTTCATGTATCCCCAGAAGGGTTTGAGAAGTATACTCCATATGCATGGGCAATTGCTAGACTTGATGAGGGTGTAAACATCTCAGGGTTTATAGATGTTAAGAGCCCAAAGGATCTACCATTGGACTCTAGGGTAAAGATTGCTGGGTATGATGAGCGTGGAATAGTGATGAAGATAGTAGATAGAAGATAGCAAGTAAAATAATCCTTACTCAATTATTTGATTGGTTTGCTAACAAGATTTTATTATAATGTCATCAAGTATGCATATGCCAATAGAGGTTGTGTGCAGCAAGTGTGGTTCTGTAATATATAAGATGGTTATGCTGAAGCCTATAAAGGATGTGCTTAAAGCATATACGTCTAGATGCCCTAACTGTAGAGCACAACTGCTTAGCGAGTTTATTATAGAGGTAAGCAGAGTATGAATTAAAGTGAATGAGAACTATGCATAATTATTTTAAACTACTCTACAACTGAAGGCAGTGTTATGTACACCTCTTTACCATCATCACTCTTATCAACATGCATACTCATCCTACTTGATACTCTAAGCCCATAGGGTTCTGCATGTATAACTGCAACTATCCTACCACCATCCCATACCTCTACAATATACTCATTGCTCTTACCATACTCTAATGCTATTCTAAACTCCATAGTTTATCAAGGGATGTGGATGTAGATATAGCCATCGCTATCAACCTCCACCTTATATACATTAAGATCATCACATCTATACCACTCTGGATCCTGCTCAGGCCATCTATTCCCATTATGCCATGGTTTTACCTTAACCAACTTGCCAGTATCTATATCAAACTCAAATCCATGTAATGGGCATACTATGTTGTTACCGTTGATATAACCCCTATGCAGGTAAGCATACCTATGAGGGCAGTGGGCATCGCATGCAAATACCTTACCATTATGCTTCCCTATAACATACTCTTTGCTATTTACCTTAACAAGCTGCATAGACCCATCCTTGATATCATTTACATGAATTAGCTTTACCTTCTTCATAAAGATCAAGCATGATATTAAATTTATTAAACCTTACCATAAGTGAGCTATCCATGTCTAAAGGTATGGGCTTCTTGGTTCATAGACCTTTTATTAAGGTCTTTCCAAGCGTAACTTCCCTAGCTCCTAGGGTAGGTAATATTACTACTTCTAGTAACCAACCTAATCCTATTTTCATTAATGCTTTAAGAAACTATTCCTATCTCTATCTAAACCACATTTACTGCATTTAAATATTCTATATCCTCTAAATCCATATTTTGGATAGAACCACATCTATAACATTCTTTAGTAGTATTTCTAGGATCAATTCTAATTATTTTTGTTTTATAATATAATAGCTGAATGAACCTGTTAAATGCCTTATTAGCAATATTCCTATATAAAGTATTATTATCTTTTGATAATGATTTGCCTTCTAGCATATTCTTAACATCTAAACCTTCAACAAATACTATACCATATCTATTAGCATAATACCTAGATATCTTGTACAACAGGCCATCTATTTTCTCTTTATTCTATCATGAATTATCTTAACCTATTTCTTGCTTTATAATTACTTGATCCTTCCTTTCTTCTTGATAGCTTTATGTTAGTTTGTCTTCTTGCTAATCCATTATTACCTATGTTAAACTTCTTATCATCCTTATTACTTGCTACTATGAATTTATCATTAGTAGAATTTAAATCCAATGCTACTATCTTATTCAAGGTAATAGGAACTAATTTAAAAATGGGATATACCTGCTCTATAGCAAATATAGCATACCACTTGCTATTCTTTCTAGTAATTGTTATCTGCTTAATTCTACCTTGAATTGGTCTACGCAATTTAATTCTAATATAACCAATCTTACTTAACCATAGGTAATCCTTACCATCATTATTAACTAACTTGAATCTAGACTAGTTATATATGAAGTATTGTAATCATCTTTATAATTTACTTTGAGTATTCTTATTCACATTCTTATTCATATTCTTATTCTTTTCCTTTATTGACTTTATAGCGTTTACCATCTGTTTACCATCTGTAACATCTTAGAATTGCAATTCCTTAACTCTGAATATTCTTCTTTCAGTCAAATTAATTAATTGTTCATATCATACTATTGATATAACCATTAGTAATGAAGTAATTGTATATGAATCTACATACTTTCAATACATATTCTAATTTATTTCTGCATATTATATTAGGATACAGCCTATTTGTAATTTAATATCGTATTTATTGATAGATATTATGATCTGTTGTATATTTATACTTATACTTTATATTAGCTCTCATCCTATAGCCAAAGCATGTGAGTATTCCTGCTTACCATAAATAAAATAATAGTTTTGGTTTAACCATGTACTGTGCGTAGGTGCTGCCCTGCATGGGGTGACTCGCCTATGAACCTTCTCCTAAAGTGTGCTGATGGTCTTCCATAGAGTAACTCAAGGAACCATGCCTCATGCTCTATCTCTTCCTGCATTATCCTCTGTGCTATATCATAGGTCCTTGGATCCTTGCCAAAGGTCATCTCACATACAGCTGCCCATGATTTTATTGCACACTGCTCAGCAGCAAGCAATACCTTGATTATCTCCTTTATATCTCTCCAGTTCTCTGGGAGCTTTGCATCTGGGCATGCTGCCTTGTTAGCAAACTCCCTAATATCATTTGGTAATGAGCCTCCTAACTCGTATATCCTAGGTGTCATAGCCTCAAAGTGGTTCCTATCCTCTATCCTTGCATCTTCAACTATCTCCTTTATACCCTCACCATCTAATCCTACACAGTGCATCCTAAGTATTGTATAGTAATAGTAGGTTGTAAACTCTGCACTAACCCCAGCTATCAATAGATCAAGCAACTTCTTAACATCAAGACCTGCCTGCTTTAATACCTGCACAGCAACAACATCATCCTCTCTTATCTGCTGAGTCTTTGGATCGTTATGTCCTACCATATAATTAATTACTAGCTATTAATTATAAACTTTATCCCAATCTTACGTTAAAGTATATTAACCCATTATACAAACAGATTTTACAAAGTATTTTAATAGATGTATATGCTATCCCTGTGCATGGAGCAAGACTGGGTTGAAAGTATTGAGCCTATACCAAAGAGGGCTAAGATGATCTTCTCTGTTATGACAAACCTAACAAGGATAGAGATGCTTAGAGTGCTTAACTCCGAAGGACCATTAACATACTCTGAGCTTAAGGTGAATGTAGGATTTAAATCAAAACGTGAGAGTGGCAAGTTTGCTTATCACCTAAGGAAACTACTAAGGTATTCTCTGATATCATTAAACAAGCAAGAGAGAAGGTATATGATAACGAACAGGGGAAAGTTAATACTCGGTATCATAAAGCAGATAGAAGAGAGATCTGTTATGGGGAGTGGTAACATATACGTTAGGACCAGGAGTAGCCTTGAGGAGTTCAATCCTCAAGAGATAGTACAATCCTTAGTTAGAGAGGTTAACATGCCATCAGAGCTTGCAGAGAGGATAGCAGAGGAGGTTGAGAATAGGCTGCATAGGATGCAAGGGGTTTACATAACAAGCCAACTGATAAGGGATATGGTTAACTCACTACTGCTAGAGCGTAATGCCATAGATTATAGGAATAGGTTCCTAACTATAGGGATGGCTTACAATGATATAAGTAGTATGTTAAAGGAATCAGATTATGCATTACTGCAGAGGCATCTTGCAGACTCAATATTAAGGGATTACTTTCTCCTTACAACTATACCAAATGATATAATAGATATGCATCTAAAGGGGGATATAGATATAGCAAATATACATGGATGGGGTATACTCCCAGATACAATCTTCATGGGTATTAAGCAGGCTCTTGCAGAAGATAAAGAATACTCGTATATTGATAGCATGAACGATCTTTATGCATCATTATGCATAATAATATCAATACTCTCAAAGAGTGTTGCAGATGAGGCTGTTATATATGGTATGGATGTATTATCTAGGGTTGATCCTGAGAGGTTTGCAAAGATGCTTATGCTTGCATCTTACAACCTCTCCTCTATTGTTACCTTGGTAATAGATAATTTGGATAAAGATGATGTAAGCAGAATAATAGATGGTTATATGCATTATATCAAAAATACGTTATCACCACGCATAGCACTCTCAATAGATAAGGATGCTCTAGATGATAATATTGAGGGCATAGTTAAGGTAGCATATCTAGGAGGTTTAGTATCAATAAGTGATGGGATGATGAGTTATAGGGGTATAAGGCCAAGAGGTATACCTTCCGCCACAATAAATAACATCTCTGTAAATACCCCTAGGCTAGCATATGAGTCTAACAACGATGAGATATACTTCTTAACCAAGGTTATGCTACTTCTTAAGCCTATTGTAACAGCACTACACTCTAGAAGCAGTATGATTAAGCATAAAGCTACTCTATACTCTAACATGCAAGTATTAATAAACATGGTTGATATGTACAAGGCAGTAGCAGATGTTCTTAAGAATACAGATAGGTTTTTAGATATAGTAAGGAGTATCTCATCCAAGGTTAGAGAGAGTAGTAGGAAGGTAGGTTATGATGCAAGTATATGCATGATAGATGCATACAACGCTACGCTTAGATTCTCCATGCTAGATTCTGAGATGTATGGCTTTGGTATAGGCAAGTATTCCAATGGGGTAACTATACATGCTAGTAGCATTAATACGACTATTCTAGACTTATTGATGCATCTTGCTGATATACTCTCTGAGGGCATTGCAGTAACTCTAGATATAGGCAATTATGATACATCTAAAGTAGAGGATGCTGTAACGTACTTAAGTAGGTTAAGGGGCTTCAGGATAGTAAACTCAAATGTAAGGATATGCATTAGATGTAGGACAAAGTACTATGATAAGGATTATGGTGATAGATGCCCAAACTGTTATGCATACATGAAGAGTATATTAAATCTGCAACAATAAAATGTATATTATTTTTAGTTAGCCCACTATGCAGCTGCTCCAACCACAATCCGTGCATGTATTGCAGCCTTCCATGAAGACTAACTTACCCTTACATAATGGACATAATGATTCTACTGCAGATTGATGGTAGGGGTAATGCCTCTTACTCATATTCATACTCAAGCCTTTAAGTATAGCATTCTCTATATCCTTGAGGAGCAGAGGATCCTTAACATTCCTCCTTATATACTCCAGTACATAATCACTTGCAACTGCATTGAACCTCTTTGCCTTGCTACTGCTTGTTATATGCAATACCTGCTGATTCCTAGAGCCATCTCTATACACAGTTATCCCTTTAAGCCCAAGCTCATGTGCAAGTAGGTATGAGCATCTTACATCATCCACAGTAGCATCATTAGGCATGTTGATGGTCTTTGCTATTGCATTACTTATCCACCTCTGCCATACCGCCTGTGCTACAACATGGTCTGCCCAGTGTATATCCATTGCTGTAACGAATACCCTCTGTATATTCTCTGGTACACCTTCAAGTCCTCTAACTGAGCCATAGTTATCTGCTATGCTTGCAAGTAACTCATCACTGTATATCCCTGCCTCCCTTAGAGCCTCCTCGAATACCTTGTTTGCATAGTAGAACTTGCCTACCGTGACATGCTTCTCATAGACTAAAGCAAATAAAGGTTCTAGACCAGAGGAGCAGTCTGCTATCATACTCAATGTGCCTGTAGGTGCTACAGTTGTAGTCTGACTATTTCTTATACCATAGCGCTTTATCTTTGCTATAAGTGCATCCCAGTCTTGGGTATGCTCCTCCTTTGCTATCTCATAGTAGCCTGCAACTGGTAGCATTCCATTAACATAGTTACTCTCATGGTAGAGAGGAAATGAACCCCTCTGCCTTGCTATCTCTACGCTCTCATCCATGCTATAGTATGTCAATGCCTCTGCTAACCTATTCATAAGCTCATAGCCCTCCTTGCTGTTGTATGGTATCCTAAGCATGTAGAGTAGATCCGCTAGACCCATTATTCCTAGCCCTATACGCCTACTCAACTTTGTAGCCCTGTCTATCTCCTCAATGGGATACTTGCTTACATCTATAACATTATCCAGGAACCTTGTTGCTAGCCTTATTATCTGCTCATACCTCTGCCAATCGAACTCATAGCATCCATCTGCCTTACGCTTAACAAGTCTTGCAATGTTTATGGAGCCTAGGTTGCATGACTCATACGGGTATAGGCTCTGTTCACCACATGGGTTGGTTGCTCTAAGCATACCTTGTACATCCCTCATAACATTATACTTGTTCATGTTATCAAAGAATAGCATACCAGGCTCTGCTGACTGCCATGCGCTCATTGCTATCATCTCCATGAGTTGGTTTGCATCTACATGCCCAACAACCTTACCATTCCTTGGGTTCTTCAATGCATACTTCCCTTTGGTCTTTACAGCATCTATATAGTCATCCCATACACCTACACTTATATTAAAGTTCTCAAGCACACCAGGCTTGGTCTTTGCTGTTATAAACCTCTCTATATCTGGGTGCCATACCTCCAGTATACCCATGTTTGCACCCCTCCTCTTGCCCCCTTGCTTAACAACCTCAGTTGTTGTATCTACTATCCTCATGAAAGATACTGGGCCTGAGGCTACTCCACTAGTGCTAGCAACTATATCACCCTCAGGCCTAAGGTTGGAGTAGTTTATCCCTACTCCACCACCAGACTTGAATATGAGTGCACAGTCAGTAGCAGTCTTCATTATGCTTGCTAGATCGTCCTCTATAGGCAATACAAAGCATGCACTCAACTGCCCAAGCCTTGCGCCTGCGTTCATAAGTGTAGGTGAGTTTGGTAGGAAGTACATGTTAATCATGAGAGAGTAATACTCCTCAACTCTCTTCTCATACTCATCAAAACCATTACTTGCAAGTATGCTCAGCAACTCATCGAGGCTTACCTTCATCTTACCTTGTAATGCTAACTCTCTGTATAACCTAAGCATAGACTCAAAGTGCCACTTGTTAAGCCTATACTTGCCTATGCTATACTTGTTATCATACTCATCTAGCCTCTCAAGGTAATGCTCTATCCTTGTATCCTGCTCATAACCCCCCTCTAATGCAAATACCCTAGTATCCCTAAGGATATCAGGGATTGCTACAAGCACTGCTACCCTCTCAAACATCTGCTTAGGGCTCTCTATTATCTTGCCATTCTCATCCCTAAGCAGGTATCTGCTTGCTAATACCCTTAATGCATTGGTACTTAATGCCTTATCTACCTCATCAAGCCTTGGCCTCTCAAGTATCTTCATCTTCTCTTCCCTTATCCTCCTCCTCTCATGCCTATACAGGATGTATGCCTTTGCTGTATCTGCCAAGCCCTCATCTATAAGCACAGTCTCAACTATATCTTGCACATCCTCAACCCCTGGTATATTGCTCGAACTGAAGCCTTGCTCTATAAGCCTCTTAACAACCTTCTCAGCAAGCCTCTCAGCAAGTGGGTAATCTTGCCTTGCTGTAGCAACCAATGCCTTGTATATTGCATTTGTTATCTTTATAGTCTGAAACTCAACTATGCTACCATCCCTCTTCCTTATCTTGCCTATAGTACTTGCTAGGTCTTGCTTACCCTCTTTACTATCGCTCATCATCTCTAGATTAACATAAAAATATTTAAATGCTTATAATTTAATCCCTTATGATAGATGCTTATAATCTTTTGATACTTATTAAGCTATACATATATGTATAGCTCATGGAAAATTTTTTACTGTATGTAAGCGTGCAATAGCCCTTAAAGCTATACAAATTTGTATAGCTATGGTAGTATGTATCAAACCCTTCTATAAAATTGCTTAAAGTATAGGGATTTATAGAATTCTTATGCAGAGAAGGGATAAGTTTGAGATAGCTGCAGATATACTTGCTATACTTGAGAAGGAGGGGCCTATGTACAAGACCCATATAGCAGGTAAGAGTAAGTTAGATACAAGGATGCTTGAGAGATACATTAAGATGCTGCTTGATGCAGGGCTTGTAGAGAGGGATAGGCATGATCCAAGGCTTTATGTAATAACAGAGAATGGCAAGCATTACCTATCATTATACAGAAGGATAAAGAGCATGCTAGCAGAGCATGAGTTTAATCTATACTAGTTAGATCTTAAGGGTATCATTCAGTATAAGTGCAAGAAGTGCTGCCCTAACATCCTTGCCATATGCTGCCTGCTTGAAGTACCTTGCCCTTGTATCGTTATCAACCTCATATGCCACCTCATCTACCCTAGGCAATGGATGCAGTATTATAGCATCGCTCTTTGCCTTTGCTAGCAACCTTCTATCTATAAAGTAACTATGCTTAACCTTCTCATACTCCTGCTTATCTGGGAACCTCTCCTTCTGTATCCTTGTAACGTATATAACATCTAGCATACCTATTACCTCATCTAGCATGTTATGCTCATTAACCTTTATCTTTATGCCATAGAGTGCCTCATGCCTTATGCTAAGCATCTCTGGTGCAATCAGATGGATATCAGCATCATACATTGCTAGTGCATAGAGCAAGGAGTATACAGTCCTGCTATACTTGAGATCCCCAACTATACCTATGCTCAAGCCATCTATCCTACCCTTCTCCTTCTTTATGGTATAGAGATCAAGCATAGCCTGTGTAGGATGCTCCTCACTCCCACTACCAGCGTTTATAACAGACTTTGATGCAACCTCCGCTGCTAGCCTTGCTGCACCATCCAACCTATGCCTTATAACTATAACATCAGCATACTTATCTACCACCCTTACAGTATCTATCATGCTCTCACCCTTCTCTACAGATGATACCCTAGGGCTTGCAAACCCTATGTTGCTTCCTCCAAGTGAGAGCATTGCAGCCTCGAAGCTTAGCCTTGTCCTTGTGCTAGGCTCAAAGAATAGTGAGCATAGTATCTTTCCCTTGCATATACTTGCCCTATCTGCACTATCCATGGCCCTTAACCTATCTGCTGCATGAAAAAGGAGCTCAAGATCATCCCTACTGAACTCCTTTATCGATACAACATCCCTACCATAGAACCTACTCTCCATACATGGAATGGTTATAAACTACTATATATGCAATTAGTGTATGAGCGAGGAGCAACTGCTTGTAAGGAGGATAAGGGATGGTACTGTTATAGACCATATAGATGCAGGTAAAGCCCTTCTAGTGCTTAAGGCTCTCAGCATAACAGGTAAAGAGGGTAACGTTGTAACAGTTGCTATGAATGTGCCTAGCGTAAAGTTAGGAAAGAAGGATATAGTAAAGATAGAGGGTAGGCTACTTGAGTCTGATGATACAAACAAGATAGCATTGATTGCTCCTAATGCAACAATAAACATAGTAAGTGAGTACAAGGTAAGGGAGAAGAGGAGAGTTGAGCTACCAGATGAGTTTGTTGGCATATTCAACTGCCCCAACCCTGTATGCATAAGCAATGCTGAGAAGGGTATAAAGCCTAGGATAAAGACTATTGATAAGGATAGGCGTATATTCAGATGCGCATACTGCTCTAGGGTATTGGAGGCTTTAGAGCTTATCAAGGGTATAGAGATGAGATGGTAGAATGAATTAAAAAAAGAGGGTGTACAGATGCTACTGCTGCTACCTTAGCCCTATCCTCCTCTCATAGTACTCTATCATCCTTGCATGCCTTGCCTTCTCAGCATAGTTATCTGACTTCTCAAACCTTGTTATATGGTACCTTAACTGGCTAAGGTCGCACATACATATCCCTGTTACTGGCTTGTACCTTCTCTCTGAGATCTCATGCTTCTTCCTATCAGCATATAGAGATAATGCATACGTTATGAATGGTAGACCCATGATCAATGCAATGGCAGAGTATAACTTTAACCCAACAACTATTGGCCCACTAAGTAAGAGCATCAATGCTACAAGAACAGCACCAATTGGTATGATAAGTAAGGCATAGGAGGCAAGTCTATCGTATGGTTCAGCCTCACTCTCAAACCTCTCAAGTAGAAACTCTAACCTAGGATCTAACCTTACCTTCCCTTCCCTCTCAACTAGCAGTGACATAATAATTATTCCTATAACTTAATTAAAAAATTTACTGTGATAAGAATTACAAGTGATTAGATGAAGAGTTTAGCAAGGATGATACCATAAAAATAATTTAATATTTAGCTGGTATTATAACAATTATCGTATATATAAGCATAAGATTAGTATGAAAATGTTTAGAATTTTAAGACTATTGCTTGTATAAGCAAAAGATTACACTCTGATAAGAGTATGTGCACTCTTATTCTATCTAAATCTTTGTTAAATATAATATTTAACATACAAATTTTTAAATGAGGTATTAAGCAAGAATACTTGTGCAGCAGGTGAGCGCAAGCAGGATATTCAGGAGGGCTAGGCAGAAGAACCTTGATCCTAACATACTCCTCAAGGGAGCATGGGTAAGCACTATACTTGCATTATTCATAGTCTTGCCACTGGTAGGGGTGCTCTATGCTGTGTATAGCATAACAGGTAACATAATAATAGCAGCAATAGCAGCAATACTGGTGCATATAGCAACCCTAGCCTCTATAGGAAGGGTTAGCGATTACCTTACAAATACGCTTGAGGCATAACATTAATTAAAATCCCTTTTATTACCTGTATAGTTGAGAGGTATAAGCCTTCCAAACAGGATATTCGGGACAGTAAAGGCATTCGCTACCAAGGGCTCTCTTTTAAGCAAGGAGATGCTTACAATGCTTGCAGAGTCTAGGGATCTTGATGAGCTTGTAGTTAGGTTAAAGAATACTAGGTATGTGGATGCATTAGCAAAGCTGCAGAAACCATACACTGCTGTAGGCATAGAGGGTGCATTAAAGGAGGATCTTGTTAACTACAATGCAAGCCTTGCAAATGTTATTGGAAACTCTGAACTGCTCAATGCATATTTCATAAGGTATATAATATGGAATCTAAAGTTGGTGCTAAAATCAAAGGCACTAGCAAAGCAGTATGAGGAGATAATATCCCATGTGAACATGAGGGCTGAGGAGTTACTTGGTAGGAGGGATATTATAGTTAAGGCATTGGTAGCAAAAGATCTCGATGAGGCAGTAGCAAGCCTTGCTGGTAGTGAGTTTGGTGATGATACTCATAATGCAGCAAATTTATACAAGGAGGTTAAAGATCTATACGTATTTGATACATTCCTTGATCATGCATTCTACATGATACTTGCTAGGGCTCTGATGGCACACTGGAGAGAGTCTGATACAAAGGGTATAGTTATACCTGAGATAGATGCTTATAACATATTATCAATACTAAGGGCAAAGCTATGGAACCTAGAGGAGGAGCAGATAAAGAGGCTTGTGGTAAGCAAGGCACCAGCAATAGACCTCTATAGACCAGGGGGCTCCATGGTACCCCTTAACCCTGTTAGATTACCTACAGTCACGCAGGAGAATATACAGAGGATGATCTCTGCTGAGAGCGTAAAGGATGCGTATGCAGAGCTAGCAAATACAGTCTATAGGAATATCATGCCCCAGTATACAAACGATGTAGATACTATTGCTAACCTTGAGGAGAACCTTGAGAGGCTTTTATATAAGAAATACCTGCTTACATTCAACAGCATGTTCAAGCATGCAACCATGATAGCAGCGTTGAAGTTAAGGGCATTGGAGGTTAGAAACCTTGCTACAATAGCAACAGGGGTTGAGCAAAAAATACCTGCAGAGGTTATAGTTAAGAGGCTCTTTATACCTTATCTTCAATGATCTTTCTTCTTGCCTCAACATCAGCCTTACTTCCCTTACTCCCCTCCCATACGAATATTGTATAAAGCATCCTTGGGACTATCCTCTTGAACTCATTCCCACTACCCTCATACCACTTAGGGAACCACTCATACAGATGAAGCCTTATAGCCTGTATGTATACAATAAGACCCTCAAGCATCATTATACCTATATTCCCTCCAGCCAATACTGCTATCCCTCCACCTACATTACCACTCTTCTCAAACTCTAGGTATGCATGGTTTATGGTAACCATCAGTGCAACATGCACTATAAGCATTATACCCAACCTGCTGTAACTTATCGTATGGGATAACCACTCCAATGGCCTTATGAAGAATGACTCCATGACAGCACCTATTATACCACCATCCTCCCCATGCTCCCCTTCCTTACCTTTACCTTTACCTTCACCTTTACCTTTACCTTCACCTTCATGCTCTTCCTTCTCCTCCTTATGCCCCTTGTGCCTCTTGCTTTCAACCATATGCCCAACCATGCTTACAACCATGCTTGCTATGAGTGCATTAACTGCTATATCAGCAACTACCTCAGCATTTGCCCACTCACCAAATACAGGGGTTATCCATGGCACAGGCTCTGTATGCTTTACACCTATAAGCCCGAACATGCCTATAACATCATATCCAGCGCCTATTGCAGCAAGTATCAATGCTACTACTGATAGGTAGCCTACAAGAGATGTTACATGCACAGTAAGAGCCTCAAATACCTTCCCATCCCTTACTGCCCTTATTATCCTTAGTACGAATGCTGCAGTTAAATGCGTAACACCTATGGCAACAGATACCTCAAGTACCTTAAGCACCTGCTCTATACCAAGCTTTGAGACATCTAATATACCTATGAAGAAGCCCAATGGGGAGTGTAGTATAGGCTCAAATATAGCGAACTTGTCTATATGCCACCCAAAGAACTCCCCTGTTACCAAGCCAGCAAAGGTTGCTCCTAACCCGCTTGCAGCAAGCAAGGTGCCCCAGCTCCTTATGCTACCTATACCCCTAACCCTTAGGAGCATGCCTAGGAGGAATAGTAGGAAGCCCTGACCAAAGTCAGCGAACATCAAGCCATAGAAGATGGGCCATACGAAGGCTATCATTGGTGTAGGGTCATTCTCCCTCCTACTTGGTATACCCTGCTGAGAAGTTATAACCTCGAATGTACGCATGTATGTAGGATTCTGCACAAGGGTTGGTGACTCTGGGTTATCATCCTCTACAGCCTCTATGCTATATACCCATTCCTTAACCAATGCCTTGAACCTAGACTCCATGTTAACTGGTATATAGCCCTCTATAAGAGCAAAGTACCTTGTGCCATAAGGCTTACGCATCGTCTCTATTATATCCTTAACTGCCTTTGCCCCCTCATAAAGCGAGACTATGGTTGGGGTAACCTTTGCCTTAAACCTCTCTATTGCCTGTTCTATCTCCAATCTCTTCCTCTCATACTCTGCTATGCTCCTCTCAACCTCTGCATATGCCTTGCTTGGATTCTGTGCTAGGCTTTGAGGTATAGTGAATGGGTGCACATCGTAACTCCTGAATACCTTGATCACTCTATCAGCATCATCTCTACTACTTATAACGAATAGTGCGGTGTTAACCTCAGTAGATCCTACCCTTGCTATGAATACATCGCTAAGGCTCCTCTCAACCTCAGCGACATCCTTCTGGTTTACTATGAACAAGGATGCAAAGAACCTCTTAAGGTTCATGTTACCCATGTTAAGGTCTACATTTGATGCTGCTCTAAGCACCTCCCTTATACTCTTAGCCTCCTCAAGCAACTTGCTTACCTTGCTATGCTCATCGAGTAATGCCTTTGCCTCATCAAGTATAGGCTTGCTCCTAGCCTCAAGATCTCTTATAAGGCTCTCAAGATCTGATACAACAAGCTCATTCCTAACCTTGAGTGCACCCTTGAACATGGTATCAAGTATACCAGTTTCTAACTGTATGTTAAGGGGCTTAACCACCTCCTCTATCGCCTGTAGTATTTTACTAGCATCCAATAAAAGATCATCTATATCTGGATTTGTGTAATGAGATTCTCTGTTTATAGGATGGAACCACTCAAGCTCAGCAAGCCTGTTTATAGCCTGTGCAGCCTCTTGCCTAGGTAGGAGGATGCTTACCTTTAAGAGCCTTACCAACGGCATGCTAAGTATCACCTTACTGCTTGCTATCTACTGCTGTATTATTACTGCCCTAGTATTATGAATACTACTACCAGACCGTATATTGCTATTGACTCTACCATACCTATGAATATGAATACCCTTGATTGTATCTTTGGGTTCTCGCTTATAGCTGCTAAAGCAGCAGCACCAACGTAGCCTAAGCCTAGACCTGCGCCCAACGCTGCTAAACCAAATGCTATTGCAGCACCAAGCATCTGCTCCCCTATAACCTGCTTTGCTGCCTCTTGCGCAAATGCATTACCAGCAGAGAGTAATGCTAATACTGCTACTGCACCTATTGCTAGAGTAATGCTCCTATAACTCATTTTGCATATGGTAAATTATACCTATATTTAACTATAACTCTATTATAAGAGGAGATTACAATTATTATATGAGGCTTATAAGGATTGAAGTATAATAAGTATACTTTATTTTATGAATAGAATTATCGTAATATAGATATAGAATAAGAATTTATTAAATATATAAATATAAAAAGAAGATAAGGTTTTTACTTGCTTAATGCCTCCTGCTTTGCCTTGCTTAATGCACCCCTAATCTTTGCTATTATTGATTCCTTCTCCCTGCTGAGCCTCTCCTCTGCCTCCTTATACAACCTATCTATAGCCTCGCTCATACTAACCCCTTCCTCTTCTCTAATGTGCTCTTAACCTTCTTAAGCCTAACGAACTCCTCCCTCTCCCTCTCCTCTAATACATGGGTTATGAACTTTATCGCATGCTCATAGTATGGCATTATAACATACTCTAATGCGTTTATAAGCCTCTGGGTCTTCTCCAACTCCTTTGCTAGACTGAAGATTGCATTCTCATACTCTGCTGCCTTGCATATACCTGGGAGCAGGTTCTTTATCAGCCTTGCAGCCCTATCAACACTAACATTTGTATCTGCTAGACTGTATGATAGAGATGCCTTATCCTTTGCTATAACCTGTAGGGTTGGGACCTTAACATCAACTATCCTCCTAACGTTAACCTCAACCGCAAGGGATGGAGGGGTTAAGGATGCTATAGACTCAACCCTGCTTGTACCCAAGGTAAGGTATGCATCCCTTACTGCATCATACACATCCTGCAATGGAGACCATATCTCCTCCCTAGCCTTACTTGCTTCTTCTATCATCTCATCTATCCTCTTTAGCAGTACTTCCCTCTTATCATCAAGTATCTTATGTACCATCTTTGCTACCTTCAATGACCTCTTATACTTTATGAGTTCTATCTTTGTAGGCACTATGCTCCTGCTAGAGAATGACATTATCTCACTTCTGCTTGTAATACTTCTTTATATGAGCCTCCTTTATCTTAGTTAACTCATTCTCTGGTAGTGTTGATAATACATCCCATGCCCTCCTTAAAGTCTCCTCCAATGTTCTATTCTCATCAGGCTCCTGTCTTAGGAACTGCTGCTCAAATGCATCACCAAACTCTAGGTACTTTAGATCTACCCCTGTTAACCCTGCCTTACCTACTATCTCTGATAATGCCCTAACCTCTTGAGCCCTAGCATAGGCATCATACAACTGGTTGCTAACCTCCATGTGATCTGCCCTAGTCTTGCCTTCTCCTACACCATCCTTCATCAACCTGCTTAGGCTCATTAGCACACCAACTGGGGGATATATATCCCTCCTGAATAGATCCCTGCTGAGCACTATCTGCCCCTCTGTTATATACCCAGTAAGGTCTGGTATGGGATGGGTTATATCATCAGCAGGCATTGAGAGGATAGGCATCTGGGTTATACTACCCTTAACATTCTTTATCCTACCTGCCCTCTCGTATATGGTTGCAAGGTCAGTGTATAGGTAACCTGGGTAACCCTTCCTACCTGGGACCTCTTCCCTAGCAGCACTTATCTCCCTTAATGCCTCTGCATAATTTGTCATATCAGTTATTATAACTAGGACATGCATGTTAAGATCAAAGGCTAGATACTCTGCTACAGTCAATGCTACTCTAGGAGTTATGATCCTCTCTATTGCAGGGTCATCTGCAAGGTTAAGGAACAATACACTCCTCCTTAATGCACCACTCTCCTCCAAACTCCTCTTGAAGTACTGTGCCTCACTATACTGCACACCAACAGCAGCAAAGACTACAGCAAACTCCTCACCCCTCCCTACAACTGTAGCCTGCCTTGCTATCTGGGCAGCAAGTATGTTATGAGGCATACCTGAGCCTGAGAATATAGGCAGCTTCTGCCCTCTAACAAGTGTGAGCATACCATCTATAACAGATACACCTGTCTGTATAAAGTCAGATGGATACTCCCTTCTCTCTGGGTTTATAGGTGCGCCATTAACATCCCTGAACTCCTCTGCTATAGGCTCTGGCAAGCCATCTATTGGTCTACCTAAGCCATCAAATACCCTACCAAGCAACTCTTGAGATACAGGCACCTCCATGGTCTTGCCTAGGAACCTTGCCTTTGTACCCTTTATGCTTAACCCTGCTGTACCCTCAAATACTTGTATTACTGCCTTTCCTTGCCCTACCTCAAGTACCTTCCCTAGCCTCTTTATACCATCCTGCGTCTCTATCTCAACCAACTCATCGAATGCTGCCCTGCTTACACCCTCAACTATTATAAGTGGGCCCTTTATCTCCTGCACCTTTGTATACTCTACACCTACCTCAACCAACTACCTGCACCTCCTTTACTGTAGATGCTAGTTTCTTGAACTCATTGACCATATCATCATATAACTCATCTATCTTCTTCATCTCCTCCTCTGGTATCTCAAACTTTGCCTTTATTATCCTGGTTATTATCTGCATAGTCCTTATATCTGCCAATGGTGTACCGCTCCTTAGAGCCTTCTGTGCTTCCCTGTAGAATCCTACCATAAGCCTTAATAACTTGAACTGCTTCATCGGGCTACAGTATGTATCAACCTTATCGAATGCTGCCTGCTGTAGCAATCCTATCTTTATCATCCTTGCTACCTCTAGCACTAACTTCTCCTCATCAGGTAGAGCCTCTGGACCAAGCAGCCTTACTATCTCTTTAAGGGTATCCTCCCTCTGGAGTATGTAGTAGCACTCCTCACGTAGCTTGAACCACTCCTCACTTACACTCTTGCTCCACCACTTTGCTATGCTTGCTATATAACCTGAGTAGCTTATCATCCAGTTTATCGCTGGGTAATGCCTAGAGTATGCAAGCCTTGTATCTAGGCCCCAGAAGGTCTTTATGAACCTTATTGTATGGGTAGTGACAGGTTCTGTAAAGTCTGCGCCAGATGGGGATACAGCACCTATCAATGTTACAGATCCTATGCGTTGAGGTTTGCCAAGGGCTATGCCTCTACCAGCACGCTCATAGAACTCTGCAAGCCTAGATGCTAGGTATGATGGATAACCTTCCTCTGCAGGCATCTCCTCAAGCCTACCACTCATCTCCCTTAGAGCCTCTGCCCATCTACTTGTAGAGTCTGCTACTAGAACAACATCGTAACCCATATCCCTGTAATACTCTGCCATCGTAACACCTGTGTATATGCTAGCCTCTCTAGCAGCTACAGGCATATTGCTTGTATTTGCTACAAGCACTGTACGCTCCATCAATGGTCTCCCTGATCTAGGGTCTGTTAGGTGCGGGAACTCAACAAGCACTTCAGTCATCTCATTCCCTCTCTCACCACATCCTATGTATATAACAACCTGTGCATCTGCCCACTTTGCTATCTGGTGCATTGTAACTGTCTTACCTGTGCCAAAACCCCCAGGTATTGCAGCAGTGCCACCCTTTGCTACAGGGAATATGGTATCTATAACCCTCTGTCCTGTTATAAGAGGCACCTCTGGATCAAGCTTGCTTAACAGTGGTCTAGGTCTTCTAACAGGCCAGTAATGGTACATCTTGGCCTCATACCTCTTACCATTATGCTCAAGCACTGCTACAGAATGCTCTATATCGTAATCCCCCTCGCCCTCTACTGCTATAACCTTACCACCAGGGCTATCTGGGGGTAGGAGTATATGGTGTTTTATAAGTGGTGTCTCATCTACCTCACCTAACTTGCTACCAGCAGTGAGCTCATCTCCTACCTTAACGGTAGGCTTGAACCTATACCTCTTCTTCTTATCTACAGGGTCTACCACTATACCCCTCCCTATAAATGCACCAGAGACCTTTGCTAACTCATCCAATGGCCTCTGTATACCATCGTATATCCTCCCTATCAACCCTGGCCCAAGTAATACACTTAAAGGATTCCCTGTACCTATAACAGGTTCCCCAGGCTTTAGCCCAGATGTTGACTCATACACCTGAATGAATGCAGTATCACCAGTAAGCCTTATAACCTCCCCTATAAGCCTTGCTTCCCCAACGTAAACTGTTTCATACATCTTAGCCTCTGACATACCATCTGCCTTTACTGCAGGACCACTGATCCACACTATCTTCCCCTTTGCTACCATATGCTACACCATAAACATCTTGGCTATATCTTTCTTTAGGATAGGCCTGAACCTCTCTATCCTAGTATCTAGGGTATTATCTATTGAGACTGAGCCATCCAAGGAGTTTACCTTTATGCCTCCCAAGCACTCAATCCCACTCCCTAGCGTTATATTAAAGTTGTATTTATGCTGAACCTCAAGTATTATCCTATCTACAAGATCTCTATCCTTATCATTACACTCAATGACAGCATCCATACCTATTGCATTAAGCGCATCCTCTATAAGCCTACGCATCATCATCTCATATGACTCATCATTCCTTATGTTATCTATCCTTGCTATAGCCTTCTTGAATACATTGCTTACTGCATCCTCTACAAGCATCAACTGCTTATTCCTTACCATGAGCCTATTGCTACCTACTATCTGCCTCTTTATATTCTCAGCCTGCTTCCTTGCATTCTCTACTATCCTATTATACTCTGCCTCAATACCTGCTCGAGAGGATCTTAGCCTCTCCAAAGATTGAGAGTATGCTAACTCTATCTGAGAAGTAAGATCATGCTCGATCTGATCAACAACCTTTGTAACAATCCTCTCTAGATTATCCAAACCAATTAACCTCATATGTGAGGGAATTTTAACTTTACTCCAGTTTAGCTAACATGTGAAGAAAGTTGAATAGGTAACTCCTTTCCTCCTTTGAGAGACTCATGAATGCATCTAGCAACTCCAATTCAGACCTTATGCTACCTGCTAATGCACCCCTAACCTTATCCATTGTAATAGGGGTAAGCATGCTTATATCATAGTATGTTACATACTCTTTTAAAAGCCTTAATACCAGTAAAGGTGCTATATCTAGCAGGAGTGAGAACCCTTCCCTTAACTTCTCCTGCTCCATAGAGTTTATACACCACTTGAGTATCTCCTCATTTGGTAGATCGCTTAAGCATGCTGCTATAAGCATCCCTGCCTGAGTTAAGGCATAGTATGGTACACCTTCATGCTGCAGTGCCTTTGGGCCACGCTTTGGGGGCAATCTGCCTTGCTCCTTCACAATACCGCTTGGTATAAGCACCTCATCTATATCCCTGAATACGCTAGAGTATATATTCTGCCATCTTGTATTGAACCTCTCTGCTAATGCATGCGCTATTGCTATTCTTGTCCTAGACTCTGGATCATGCTCCAATGCTAGGTATAGCAGTATCTCTCTCTGTCTCTTACCCTCATTGCTCAACTCCTTCTTATTATTCTTTATATTATCAAGTAGTGATACCTTTATCATACCACATCTACATAGAGGCCTTAAACTCACTCTCCTGCCAACCTGTTACTAAGTATCTGCCATCCACACTCCACCTTATGCTAGTGCTATCAAGTTGTGCCCATATGCTATCCAATGCCCTACTCCTACTAACCTGTATAGTATCCTTCAGTGTTAACGGTGTCTTTGGGAGCAAGTATTGAGTCTTACCACTACCTGTTACTATACCCTCCAACTTCTCTCCTATGCTAGAATCTGCAACTGGTATACCATTTGCATACAATGTATAATTTATAACCTCTAGCACCAAGGTACTGCTTGTAGGATTAACTATGGTGAATGATACCTCTAACAATGCACTCCTCTCATCTATGCTCTTGACCAGAACATTATCAAGCATTATAGATAATTCCCTTACTACCTGCTGCTGTTGTTGCTTCTGTGCAGGTGTTACTGCTACAAGCGTTGCTACAATTATAGAGGCTATAACTGCTGCTACTCCTGCTGCTACTGCTATAACTACATACCTACCTATCTTCATAACATTTATTTGGATAATCTTATTTAAATTACTTGCCTTTTAGTTAAAGATATACGGGTAGAGTGTGTAGATTATTTATGCAGTATCATGAGGCAGTACAGATAGGAAGGGAAAGGGCTAGAAAGGCTCAATACAGGCTCTTTGAGTATACTGGCTTTGCATTTCTACTGCATACAGTAAAGCGTGTAAAGAATACATTTGAGCCTGTTGGTGAGGATGAGTATGTAATGATGGCAAGGGTTGGTGATGAGTATATACTATGCTTATGCGACTCAGACGGTTATGTTAAGGCTCAGAGCAAGCCTATGGAATATACAAAGGCTAAGAGTATATATGATAAGATGCTTAACGATGGGTTCAAGGAGTATAAGGGTAGTGCTTAAATTAATAATTAATTAATTAATTAATTAATTAAGCAAGAGTATACCTATATGGCTTAGCACTCTCATCCCTCTTAACGTAGCCAGCATCATAAAGGCGCTTCATAAGTCTTGCTGTATGCTCCCTACTCCTTCCTATAGCCTTCTCTATCTCCCTTGATGTCTTTGGGCCATCAGCAAGTAAGGCTAGTATATCCTTGATTACACCGTTATCCTTCATGCCATTACTACTCTTGCTATTCCCTTGCATTAATATAGGCATGGTTTCTGCATGATCCTTATCCTTACCATTGTCCTTAATACCATCATCACCACTATCCTTACCCTCTACCCTGTTTGTAGCATGAGATACATTGATGTGATGTGATCTATTGATCAGTGATAACCTTGCATCAAGCACATTAAGCCTTGCTGTTAGATCTACAAGTATAGACTCATATGCATCAAGCATGGCATGTATGCTCTTATCCCTCTTGCTTACCATTGATGCTACAGCCATCCCTAGCATATATGCTGCAGCAATCACAACCATACTCTCTATACTATACTCCATATCACATTTCCTGCATCACTACTATATCACATGTTAGGGCAAATGTAGTTGATAACATGCTAAAAATAATCACATAGATACCATTGAATTAAAGATATGATATCACAGATACAACATGTTATGCAACTGCCTATGCAACAATCTCCCTGCTTATCTGCTTAAGCACAGCCTGTATAGCATTGATAGCAACCTGTGCATCCTCCTCGCTTATATCACGTGATATCAATGCCTTTATCTGCTCCACAAGTCGTTGCATCACATCCAACCTGCTATCATCCAATAGATCTAGTATGTTAAGCAGTAGCATGCTGCATACTATGGACTCAACCTTGCTCCTAGTCTGCCCTAACAACCTGTAGTATACCCCCCTTTTCATGCTAGCATCATAACCTTCCTTGGCAACCCCTCTCTTGTAGATAATCTCAAATTGTCCTTCACTTATTAAAGATCTTTCAAGTAAGAACCTTATTATTCTATTATCTTTCAATTCTCTTGCACCCATTGAGCTACCCAAAAATGTATAGCTAAGAATAGATATAAAGGTAAGGGTAACATATAGATGCAATGGGTATAGGGAGGGTAGAGGGAAAGCTTGCAGAGTTGGCAAGGCAGAGACCACTATGCTTCATACTCATAGACTCTGAGTCATTGGATAGCAATACTGCTGCAGAGCTTGCTAAGAGGGCAGATGCATTGGGTGCAGATGCTATACTTGTTGGAGGATCCTCTGTAATAGACCAGATAGAGTTGGATGGTGTAGTTGCAGCAATAAAGGCTGCTACAAGCATACCTGTAATACTCTTCCCAGGTAATGTAACTGGTATATCAGCAAAGGCAGATGCTATACTCTTCAGTTCACTGCTCAACTCAGAGAACCCTTACTTCATAACCCAAGCACAGGCATTAGGTGCACTTTACGTAAAGAAGTATAGGTTAGAGGCTATACCGATGGGCTACCTTGTTATAGGTGAGGGTAGCAGTGTATGGTTTGTGGGTAGGGCTAGAGGCATTCCAGCAGATAAACCAAAGCTTGCTGTTATGCATGCTCTAGCAGCACAATATATGGGTATGAGGGCACTATACCTAGAGGCTGGCTCTGGGGTTAACTCATCTGTAAAGCCAGAGATGGTTAGTGCTGTAAGGGCTAACTTTGAAGGATTGCTTATAGTTGGAGGAGGAGTAAAGGATAAGGATACTGCAGTAAGCATAGCAAGGGCAGGGGCAGATGTAGTAGTCATAGGCACCCTATTTGAAAAGGGGGAGTATGATGCAGTTAAGAGCATAGTAGAGGCATTGAGAGGAATCAAAAGGGCTTAATTTTTATATTGCTACTCTTATCATATCCTATGCGCTGTGTAATATGCGATATGAACTTTGCATTCGATAAGGGCAAAGGTATAAACTTTAGGAATAAGCCTATATGCGATGAATGCCTATTAAGCCTAACGATAGTATTCTTGGATAAGTATAAGGAAGGGATAAAGAGGTACCTTAAGCAGGAGATAAAGTTGGAGCACTTCAACATCTAACTCCATTAAATTAATTTTAAAGAAAGAGAAATAATTTATTAATTAATAAATTTAATGCCTTACCAATGATATGTAATCATATGCACCCAAACCATCCTTAGCATCAAATGTATAATGCACCCTCTGGAACCCTCTCCTAAACTCTGCTACCCTCTTGCCTACCTCTATGCTATCCTCTTTATCTATAACAACACGTTTTATAAACAAGGCTATCTCACGCATATCATGCTCCTTCATACCAAGCCTAGTAACCTCTGCTGTACCAAGCCTTATGCCTCCAGGGTGCTTGTAGTTCCTACCAGCCTTTATATCCCCCGGCAGAAGTTGTCTATTGCATATTATGTTAGCCCTCTCTAACTCATGCTCTATGCTCCCACCATCCCCATACCTGCTTACATCAACAGCAACCTGATGCGAGCTTGTAAACCCATGCTTTGCACCTAGGACATCAAATCCAAGGTTGTATAGGCTCTCAGCAAGTGCCTTTGCATTCCTAACTACTTGCCTAGCATAATCTCTACCAAATGCAAGCATCTCAGCCAATGCTATAGCCTTGCCAGCAACGTTATGCAAATGATGGCTACTAGTTACACCAGGGAATACGGCCTTCTTTATTGCATCTGCATACTTATCATATGATAGTATAATGCCTCCTTGAGGGCCAAACAGCGTCTTATGGGTGCTCATCGTCATAACATCTGCACCCTCCCTTAATGGATCTTGGAACTCATTACCTGCTATAAGACCAGCAACATGTGCTCCATCATAGCATATGAGTATGTTATTCTCATGCAGGTAATCTGCCATATCCTTAACAGGGTGAGGGAACAGGAATAAGCTTGCACCAAACATGGCAAGCCTTAGGCTCTTCCCTTCCCTCTTCAACTCCTCTATCCTCTTCTTGCTTGCATCAACATCTATATTCATATCCTCCCTGCTGAATACAAAGGGCTCAACGTTCAAGCCCCTTACCAATCCTGCTGTGCCAGAGTGTTCCCTCTTACCATGTGATATATGCCCACCATTTGGTATTGCAAGTGCAAGCATTGTATCATCTGGCTTGGTAAATGCAGCGTAAACTGCTAGGTTTGCAACAACACCAGAGACAGGCCTAACATCAGCAAACTCTGCATTGAATACCCTCTTTGCTAGATCTATGCATATGAGCTCAACTTTGTCTATGTATAAGCAACCAGCATAAACCCTCTCACCAGGCCAGCCCTCAGCATACCTGTTAGCAAAGTCAGATACTATAGCCTCTCTAACAGCAGGGCTTGGGATATTCTCACTTGCTATTAGAGGTATGCACTTCTTGAACCACTCATGGTGCTCCCTTAGAAGATTCAATACACTACTATACCTTTCATATGCATCCATAATGCTTAGCAGTAACAACCTTAATTTAATTTTAATTTATTAATTTAACTAACTGATCAAGCATCAAAGTACATATAGAACTCATATGGATGAGGCCTTAACTTTATCTCCATGTAATCCTTCTTTGTCAACTCAACTACCTTATCTATAACATCCTGCGTAAATATTGGCTTAAGGTAAGAGTTATCGCTCTCTAAAGCATTAATGGCATCAACTAAGGTAGGGGGTAACTGCCTTATTCCTAATGCCCTCCTCTTCTCACCACTCATTAGGTATATATTCTCATCCACAGGGCTACCTGCATCCCTCTTCTTCCTTATACCATCTAACCCAGCAGCAAGCACAGCAGCAAAGCATAGGTATGGGTTGCAGGATGGATCCGCTGCCCTAAACTCTACCCTTTTGGTCTTCTCCTGCATCTTACCCTTAAAGTATACAGGGATCCTTACTATTGCTGATCTATTGCCCTTACTCCATGCTATATACACTGGTGCCTCATACCCTGGCACCAACCTTCTGTATGAGTTTGTTGTTGGTGCAGTAAATGCACATAGAGACTCTGCATGCTCTAGAATGCCTCCTATAAAATATCTGCATATCTGGCTTACCTCTGCATACTCATCACTGGCATCGTAGAAGATGTTCCCCTTATCCCATATGCTAACATTAACATGCATACCAGAGCCATTATCCATAGCCAATGGTTTGGGCATCATGGTTGCTACTAGACCATGCATCCTTGCTATGTTCTTAACAACATACTTGTATGTTACAGTGTTATCTGCAGCATTGGTTAGAGTATCAAAGTGCATATCTATCTCGCACTGCCCACCGGTAGCAACCTCATGGTGATGTGCCTCACAGGGTATATAGAAGTACTCATTGAGTATATCCATGCACTGGTTCCTAAAGTTTGTAAGCGTATCGTAAGGCTCTGCTGGCATATAACCTTCCTTAAGCCTTAATACAGTAGAGGAGTCATTGCTCCATGGCACCTCTCTACTCTCTATACTGTAACCTATACCCTTGCTTGGGATCATAGCATCAAATGTTACCTTGTTGAATACAAAGAACTCAACTTCAGGGCCCCAGTATGATGTATTAAAGCCTTGCTCCTTAAGGTAATCCTCTGCCCTCTGTGCCACAACCCTAGGATCCCTTGATAACCTCTCATGCGTATACCCATGGTATACATCGCATATCATCCTAGCAGTCTTACCTTGATCCTTCCATGGTATTATGGCAAATGTGTTAGGATCTGGCTTCAATACAAGATCAGACTCATATATATGTGTGAACCCTTTTATAGATGAGCCATCCAGCTTTGGGAATCCCTGCTTAAGATCCTCGCTGCTAACAAGCCTTGCGTTAACTGTAACATGATGGAACCTACCAGTAAGACTTGTGAACTGCAGATCAATATACCTTATATCCTGCTCCTTTATAATTGAGAGAACATCATCCATAGTATAGCTTACTGGCTTTAATGAGCCATCTATAAGCCTATAAGGCATAGACTGCTTTACATAATTCGTTATTTAATTATATCGTTATTATGCTATAATTAAGCATGGAGGATATTAACATAATATATGAACAGCTTAAGAGAGAGGTTGAGAGTAATGCCCTACAACCTATAGATAAGGGTATATACATTAGATTAGCAGAGGCTATAAACGAGTTAAGGGGCAAGGGTTATGAGGGGCTTGACCTTAAGGTTAGAGATTATCTTCTAGGGATGCTTACAGATATTGCAAGGTTGATGCTAAGTATAAGGATTGAGAAGGTAAGAGCAAGCAAGGATATTCAAGAGATAGACTACTCACTGCTTACAGATGAGGAGTTGTATATAGCATTGGAGGAGAGGGAGTTAAGGCACAGGTATGAACTACTGCTATCATCCATAATGAATGGTAGGAGCAAGGTGCTAGAGTCTCTAAGGGAGAAGGTTAATGCTGTAACTACCCTTGTTAGGTTCCTCAAGCATGTAGATGCATTTACAGCCTCTGATAATCGTAAGTATGGCCCATTCAATCCAGAGGATGTAGCAGTTGTACCATTCAAGGATGCATTGCTGCTTATAAAGCAAGGGGCTGCTGTTGAGTTACCTATATTAAATTAATTGATGGAGATATAATATGCCACATAATAATATTGATCTATTAACACATCTCCTACTTGCACTGTATCCAGCAGCAGCATTCTTCCTAATAGAGGTTGCTGGTAGGTATGCTAACATAAAGCAATGGAGTAGGTTAATAATGCAAGGATTTGCATCATTAGCATTTGCTGTAGCATATACAGTGTTTATAGATGCCTTGGGGCTTGCTATAGCATTGTTCATATTTGCTCCCTTGCTGTTCATATACGCAAGGAGTGTAAAGGCTAGAGCAGTAAGCACTAGGTAAAAGAGAGGAATAAGATTAGGATGGATTAAGACTAGCCTTCTTATCTTTGGGTATTATCTTACGGTATACATGCTTACAATGCATGCATGTTATCCTTACAGCCTTTATACTTGAGTGTCCTACCCTAACCCTTGCATTTATTCCTGGTATTATAAGCCTCTTGCATCTCTTGCAGAATAACTGTCTTATCTCATACGGTAGCCTTACCCTATACCTCATACTTATCCTCTTTATCAACCTAGCCTGCATCTCAGCAAGTCCAAGATCATACTTTGCAGTCTCTATAACATTCTTGTAGAGTATCTCTATCCTCTGCCTTGCTATATCCTTCTTTAACCTCTTTAACCTACTCCTCCTAATAGATATGCTATGAGTATCACACTTATAATCGCTGAGGCTGCACTGGAGCTTGTGCCAGAGAGCATAAGGTGGCATAGTGCTGTTAGGAAGCATGCTAAGAACAAGGGTAAGGATGCAAGCATAATACTTGATAGGAGTTACCATCATGCAGCAATGCTTAATCTAAAGAATGCAGAGAAGAGGGGTAGACCAGACATAGTGCACTTTACACTTCTAGAGGCTACAAGCATACCACTCTACTTTAATGATATGCTTAATGTTTACGTGCATACATTAGATGATAAGGTTATAAGGGTAGGGAAGAGGGTTAGGCTGCCAAAGAACTACAGTAGATTCATAGGGCTTATGGAGGATCTTTATGCAAAGAGGGTTATAGGCAGTGAGGGCAATACACTGCTATCATTACATGAATCAAGTTTAGGCTCCTTGATAGATGAGATAAAGCCATCACTAGTTATAGGGTTATCAAGCAATGGTATAAGCAAGGATGCAGGGTATGTTGCAGAGCAGGTAAGTAGCAAGAATGATACATGCATAGTTATAGGGGGCTTCCCTAGGGGTGAGTTCTTGCCATCTACACTCTCATTGTTCAACCAATTGGTATCTATAAGCAGATACCCTCTAGAGGCTCATGTGGTTGCTGCTAGAGTATTGTATGAGGTTGAGAAGAGGGTTCTGAAGGAGTGAATATAATATAAGCCAAGATATCCTTATAAGCTAACCCATTGCTCTTATAATCATTCAATGAGTGCGGTCGTAGTCTAGCCTGGTCTAGGATGTCGGCTTTCCAAGCCGGTGACGCGGGTTCAAATCCCGCCGACCGCATAACAATGATGGTAGCGGGGGGTGGATTTGAACCACCGGTCTGCGGGTATCTCACATAATAATCTTAGAATGCTATGAGCCCGCCGGGATAACCAGGCTTCCCCACCCTTATAGGGCTTATGCCACGCTACTCCCCACTACCATACTCAATACCATTAGACTTTTATTAAAATCTTTACATACCAGGTTTGATGAGATATGCTTTAATAATCACTGCTGTCATAGTTGCTATAGTATCTGCATTAGTTGTATTATTTGCAACTCCTAGGAGCGAGTTAATACCTGAGCCTACAAATAGAAGCATAGAGTTCATAGCAACAAGGCTTGAGGTGCCATGGGGCATTGATATAGATAGCAAGGGAAGGATATTCTTCACTGAGCGTGTAGGTAGGGTTAACATGATAGATGATGGTAAGGTAGTAAACATACTCTCAAAGGAGAAGGATGTTGCTAGCATAGGAGAAGGGGGTATGCTAGGTCTAGCACTAGATCCAGAGTTTGATTCCAATGGCTACATCTACATCTACTATACATACTCTGATGGAGGATTATTCAATAGGGTCTCTAGGATAAGTGTAGAGGATAAATCTGAGCATATACTGCTTGATAGGATACCTGCTGCTGAGATACATAATGGAGGGAGGATAAGGTTTGGGCCTGATGGTAAGTTGTATGTAGCAACAGGGGATGCGAACAACCCTATGCTTGCTCAAGATCTATCATCTTTAGCAGGGAAGATACTTAGGCTCAACAAGGATGGATCTATACCAGAGGATAACCCATTCCCTAACTCCTATGTCTACTCGTATGGGCATAGGAATGTCCAAGGCTTGGCATGGAATCCATATAATAACATGTTATATGCAACAGAGCATGGACCTGTAGCAAACGATGAGATCAACATTATAATACCAGGGGCAAACTACGGCTGGCCCCATGAGAAGTGCTCAGATGCTAAGGTGTATCAACAATCACTATTATGCTTTGCAGTAAGCATAGCACCCTCAGGGGCAGCATTCGCTAATGATGGTAAATATAAAGGTGTATTATTCTTTGCTACCCTTAGAGGTGAGCGTGTTGAGGCAGTATTCCTTGATAATAACGAGCCTAGCAAGGTTACAAAGGTTGAGAACTTCCTCTCTGGGCTAGGTAGGGTAAGGGATGTGCTCTACCATGATGGTTACCTGTATATAGCAACAAGCAATAGGGATGGGAGAGGGATACCTTCTACAGAGGATGATAGGATAGTAAGGATTAGATTAAATTAATGACAAATGGGATGATACTGTATGAGGTTCTATCAGCTTGATAGGGATGAGAGGCTTAGGTTGCTCAAGAAGAAGGCTAATCTAAGCGATGAAGATGTTAATATACTTGTAAATGGCTCTGGTCTAGACTTTAAGATGGCAGATAGCATAGTTGAGAATGCCATAAGCTTTATATCATTGCCTCTAGGCATAGCAACAAACTTCCTGATAAATGGTAAGGAATACCTTATACCAATGGCTATAGAGGAGCCTTCAGTCATAGCAGCAGCAAGCAAGGGTGCAAAGATAGCAAGGATAAGGGGAGGTTTTAAGGCATGGGTAGATGACTCTATAATGATAGGGCAGATACAGGTTATGGTAGAGGATGCTGATAGGGCATATGATAGCGTAATGAAGCATAAGGATAAGATAATAGAAGTAGCAAACAGCAAGGTTAGCATAGCAAAGAGAGGTGGAGGGGTAAAGGACCTTAGATGCAAGGTTATAGATACAGCAAGAGGTAAGATGCTTATAGTTGAGTTGCTTATCGATGTTAAGGATGCCATGGGTGCAAATATAGTAAATACTACATGCGAGTCTATAGCAGATACCATTGAGAATGTAGCATCTGGTAGAGTGCTACTAAGGATACTCTCAAACTATGCTACACATAGGCTTGCTAGGGCAAGTGCTGTATTTGCTAAGGAGGAGTTGGGCTCAGATACTATAGAAGGTATATTGGATGCATACGAGTTTGCAAAGGCAGATGTATATAGATGCGTTACACATAACAAGGGTGTTATGAATGGTATAATAGCAGTAGCAAATGCTACCATGCAGGATACTAGGGCAATAGAGGCTGGTGCACATGCATATGCATGCAGGGAAGGTAGATATATGCCATTAACCCACTGGAGCAAGGATGAGAATGGGGATCTTCTAGGCTATATAGAGTTGCCTTTAGCAGTAGGGATAGTAGGAGGGTTAACATCCATGCACCCATTAGCAAGGGTATGCCTAAAGATACTTAATGTTAAGAGTGCACAGGAGTTGGCATGTGTTATGGCATCTGTAGGGCTTGCGCAGAACTTTTCTGCATTACATGCGCTTGTTAAGGAGGGTATACAGCATGGGCATATGAGGCTACATGCTAGAAGGATTGCACTACTTGCTGGTGCTGAGGGTAATATGGTTGATATGGTTGCAGAGAGGATTGCTAGGGATGGTAAGGTAAACCTTGAGTATGCAAAGGAAGTACTTGAAGAGTTGATTAATAGGAAGGAGGGTTAGTTAATAATCTGAGTTATTCTTTCAATTCCTTAACGGATTCTCACCTTACGAGAGAAGCCATAAGATTAACTAAGAAACTATTTACTTTCAATTCCTTAACGGATTCTCACAGTCAGAGAGTTGATTGAAGAAGAGCTTATGACAGCATTGAGCTTTCAATTCCTTAACGGATTCTCACAGCAAGAAGCCAAGAAGCCATACGGCATCTATAAGCTTATACACTTTCAATTCCTTAACGGATTCTCACAAGAACAGGAGGAAGGTGAGTTCTTTATTTTTTGCCATATATGCTTTCAATTCCTTAACGGATTCTCACAGTAGTGATGCGCTTGCATATATTGTTTCGTTGATAAGAACTTTCAATTCCTTAACGGATTCTCACTTAAGTACTGTAAAGAGAAGAGGGACATGACTGTGCAAACTGCCTTTCAATTCCTTAACGGATTCTCACAAGAACGAATGCACGTAGGAATGGGTCATAATCAGCAGCTTTCAATTCCTTAACGGATTCTCACTGCAGATGGAGATGCTGCAGGTGTCTCTATACTTCCTCTTTCAATTCCTTAACGGATTCTCACTGCAATACTACTATGGGCGCATAGAGGTATTCACGCCTAATATCTTT
>CAYYYF010000008.1:0-61704 GCA_964475945.1 uncultured Nitrosopumilales archaeon
CTCAACCTTATGGTGATCATTATTACCATACTGCACCATTACATGTATGCAAGCATTAAGGTTAACAGCAAATGAGGTAAGGAAGTGCTCTATATCCTCTTTTGCTACATCTTCTACACCACCATTTATCTTCAGATCAATTACGTAATAGGGCCTCCTAACAAGGTCTACCGCTGCAACCGCTAATGCATCATCCATAGGTACTATAGCATGACCGAACCTTGCTATACCATCCCTAGATGCCAGTGCCTTATCCATTGCTATGCCTAATGCTATTGCTGTATCCTCTATAAGATGGTGTATTATACCATCCTTGCTTATGCACTTTAACCTTAGATCTATAGAGGAGTGCTTTGCTAGAGATGCTATAAGATGATCCATGAATCTTACCCCAGTATCTATACTATACTCTCCTTTTCCATCTATCTCAACCACTACACTTATACTAGTCTCATTCGTAACCCTCTCATACTCTGCATGCCTAGGCATAATACAGTATTAACAAAACCTTTTAAATTCCTACCCATAGCCCATCTTATGAAGGTATTAGTAGTTATTACATTACTCTTAATGCTTATACCTTTTTCTTATGCAGAGGATCTTGTATCCTTGGTTAAGGTTGTAAGGGTTGTAGATGGTGATACTATAATAGTAAGGGGTGTTGAAGGATTTAACAAGGGAGAGGAGTTCAGGGTTAGGTTTGCTGATATAAATGCACCAGAGTTAAGCACCCCTGAAGGCAAAATCTCAAAGAGTTACTTGGAGGATATACTAAGGGATAAGGATATGTTACTCCTTGATGTCGATGATAAGTACATTTATGATAGGTATGGGAGGGTGGTTGCTGTTGTTTATATAATAAATGAGGAGAATGGTAGCTATAGGCTTAAGAATCTTAATGAGTACCTTGTCAGGGAAGGCTATGCTGCATACAATGATTATGATAATGCATTCAATCCTAGAGAATGGGTATATGAGATGGATTGTAATGATACATATGTGCTAAGGTGCATACCAGATCTACCCATACCTATTATTGCTTTGTGTATTGGGGTAGCATCAAGCATACTTATCAAGCGTATAATATAATTTAGGCTTATACAGAGTAATTATTATGTATACATTAGATAGCATATGTGATGAGATAATTAAGGAATTAATCATACATATGCAGAAGTTTAAAGAACAAGACTATAACAAGTGTAAGAGTATAGTGAATAGGATAGTAAAGGATGTATGTGCAAAACATTCATTACCTACACTCCCAAAGTACTCAGATATCCTCTCTGCTTTATCAAGGTACAACCTTAGCGATGAGGATTATGCCTTGCTTAGAAGGGTACTCATGGTAAGACCTGCTAGGAGTGCATCTGGGGTAACAGTTATCTCTGTGATGCCCATGCCATACCCATGCCCACATGGGAGATGCATCTACTGCCCAGGGGGTGTTGAGGTTAACATACCAAATAGTTACACAGAATCATCGCCAGCAACCATAGTTGCCAAGAGATACTCATATGATCCATACATGCAGATAAGATCAAAGCTAGATGTATTTGCAAGGGATGGGCATTATATAAACAAGGTAGAGCTTGTTATAGTTGGAGGCACATTCTTGTTTATGCCCCTAGATTACCAGAGGTTCTTCATAAAGTCATGCTATGATGCATTAAATGGGTTCAGGGCAGAAAGCCTAGAGGAAGCAATAAAGGCAAATGAGGGTGCTGCTGTAAGGAATGTAGGGTTTACCGTTGAGACTAAGCCAGATTACTGTAAGAGGGAGCATGTTGATCTGATGCTTAGTTATGGGATAACCAGGGTTGAGATTGGTGTACAAGCATTAAGGGATAATATATACAAGTTAGTTAATAGAGGTCATACTCTGCAAGATGTTGTAGATGCATTTAGAGTAGCAAGGGATGCTGGTTATAAGATAGTTGCCCATATGATGCCTGGGCTGTACGGATCAAGCCTAGAAGAGGATTTTAAGGATTTTACTATGCTATTCAACGATGATAGGTTCAAACCAGATATGATAAAGATTTACCCTACACTTGTGATAAAGGGTACTCCATTATACGAACTATACATGAGGGGGGAGTATGAAGCATACAGAGAGGAGGAGATGGTTGATCTTATAGCTAAGGTTAAGAGTATAGTACCAAAATGGGTAAGGATAATGCGTATACAGAGGGAGGTTGATAAGGATGAGATAGTAGCAGGGGTTAAGCATGGTAACCTTAGGGAGTTAGCACTCAAGAAGCTAAGGGATAAAGGTATGGAGTGTAGATGCATAAGGTGCAGAGAGGCAGGGCTCAAGTTGAGGGGTTCGAGTATAGATGGGGATGTTAAACTGCTAAGGGAGGATTACAATGCAAGCAATGGGAGGGAGGTATTCCTATCGTATGAGAGCGATAATACCTTATTCGGGTTCTTAAGGTTAAGGAGGCCTAGTAGCAATGCACATAGAGAAGAGGTTAAGGATGCGTGTATAGTTAGGGAGTTACACGTTTATGGGCAGGCTGTACCTTTAAGCAGCAGATATGAATGGAGTTACCAGCATAGAGGCTTTGGTAGAATGCTTATACAAGAGGCTGAGCGTATTGCTAAAGAGGAGTTCAATGTAAGCAAGATACTTGTTATAAGTGCTGTAGGTACAAGAGAGTATTATAGAAGGTTAGGGTATCATAGGGAAGGGCCTTACATGGCAAAGGATCTTGCATAGCTATACTTATTTGTATAGCTTAAGCATGGTTTAATATTAACATTTTACGCTTGCAGATATACTGATTTGTATAGTTTAAAAATTTTTGGCCTTATTACTGTATTATTGTTGCAAATAAACAGTATATACTATATTTAATTTTTTAATTTTACTTAGAAATCTCAAAGTATGTCAGACAGCCTTTTAGAACCGATCTTTCCATATAACCATCTGAAAGATTAGAGTAAAATTTAAATAAAAGATATGATAGAAAACCTTAAATATTTAATCCTAGTGCTTACTCTAACTATGGTACTATATACCCTCTACCTATCACTGCACCTTGCCTTAGCATATTGAATGCCTCGTTAACCTCATCCAACTTAAACCTTCTATTTGCTATGCTCCTTATCCTCCCCTCTGCTGCTAGCCTAACCAACTCCTCAAGCTCATCCTTTGTGCCTACCAATGAGCCTGCTATAGAGAATTCTTTAAGTACTGTAACCTGTGGATTTATACTTACAGGCTTGTTGCTTACCCCAACCAGAATTAATCTACCACCATTAGCAAGCATACTTAAGCAATTGCTTATAGACTCATCACTTATAACAAAGTCTAGGATAACATCTGCGCCTAGCCCATCAGTAGCCCTCTTAACCTCCTTCCTTAAATTGGTAGTCTTTACATTTATAACATAATCAGCACCTAGACTCTCAGCATACTTGAGCCTCTCCTCACTCCTTGCTAATGCTATAGTATATGCTCCCATAACCTTTGCTAACTGTAATGCATATAACCCTACACCACCAGCACCGTATATAACAACACTCTCCCCTATCCTAACCTTTGCTATACTCTTAACGGCATGGTAAGCAGTTATACCAGCACAGCCTAGAGTAGCAGCAAACTCTATGGCAAGGTTGTTAGGCAACCTAACTAATCTATCCGCCTTAACCTTACAGTACTCAGCATAGCCTCCATCATCTGAGAACCCATAACCCTCCCTCTCAAACAAGTATCTACACCGCATACCATACCCTTGCATGCAATATCTGCACTTGCCACATGGGCTCAAGAAGTGCACTAATACTCTATCCATGGTATTAAAATCATTTACCCTTGAGCCTACATCAACAACCTCACCTGCTATCTCATGCCCTAGAGTAACAGGTGGATCTGCTGCTATAACACCGTCAACAACATGCACATCACTGTAGCATATGCCAGCAGCCTTTACCCTTATAAGCACCTCATCATCCCCAACCTTAGGCTTCTCTATATCCTCTACCCTTAATGGTTTACCTACCTCATAGAACCTTGCTGCCCTCATGTGTAACCTATGCACTACCCTAAAATATGCTTATCTTGAGTCACATGCACAACCATCCTCTGAGGTATATGCACTTATACCATACCTTCTTGCGCATACTCTACATATGCTATCGTTGAATTCATTATCATCAAGTAGTGAGCTGCAGAAGGCACATACCCTCCTACCCATAGTAATGCTAGGATCAAAGTATTAATAACTCTTTCATGGTAGTATGCTATGCCAAAGACATACTCTGTGCAAAGGTTAGCATTGAATGCAAAGGCTATTGACTTTAGACTCCTAGGGATAGATGGCAAGTATTATACGTTAAGCGACTTCAAGAAGGATCTCCTGCTTATAATATTCATGGCAAACCACTGCCCATATGTTAGGGCAAGGATGGATGATATAAACATGCTCTATGATAGGTTCCATGATAGGGTGGATATAGTTGGGATAAACAGCAATGACCCAGAGTATGAGGGTGAGGGGTATGAGAATATGAGGTTATTCGCCAAGGAGTTTAATGTAAGGTTCCCATACCTATTCGATGAGAGGCAGGAGGTTGCTAAGGCATATGGTGCAGCATGCACACCAGATCCATTCCTATTCGATAAAGAAAGGAGGCTAATCTACCATGGTAGGATAAACGATGCTATGAACCCTGATGCAAAGCCTACTGTGCAGATAATGGCTAATAATATAGAGAAGATATTAAAAGGGGAGAGGATAGAGAAGTGGTTCGATCCATCTGTAGGATGTTCAATAAAGTGGAGGCATAAGTAAGCGATAAGTATACATTATTTTAATTATTGTTTTGCATCGATTATTAATTAATTACTAGTATCTTTAACATCACTTACTTTAAGATCACTATCCTTCCTCCTTGCCCTTCTCCTTACCTTCTCATTCCATGCATAGAATGTCTGCCCATAACGCTCAACAACCTTGATAGGGAAGTATTCATCCTTTGCAACAGACTCAACATGTTTTGCCCTAAGCAACTGGCATATCTGGTATACAGTTGTCATATCTATACCTGTGTTGTTGCTTATCTCCTCATATGTCCATGCCATGCGAGCGTTACGCTTAAGGAACTCCTTTATTATCACTATTGGATCCTCCGACTCATTCAACTCTTCTACAGGTATGGGCATAGATACCCATAACCCATGTATAATTATAAACTTTAGTAGAGAGCAAGACTTATTTATGGCTTGTAACATACTTTATGCGTCTAGGAGGTTGCTTGTTCTTGCATGAGTATGTTAATGCAAATAGGCTACATGGGACAACTACAGTAGGCTTACAGTGCAAGGATGGTGTAGTGCTTGCAACAGATACTAGGGCTACTGCTGGGTATCTCTTCATAGCGCATAGGCATGTAAGGAAGATAGCAAAGGTAGATGAGCATGTTGCATTAACCATCGCTGGAAGTGTAGCAGATGCACAGAACATGATAGATATATTAAGATATCATGCAAACATCTACAGGATAGAGAATAGAGTACCAATACCAGTCAGATCAGTAGCAAGGTTAGCAGCAAATGTATTCTTTGCACAGAGGTTCTACCCATTACTTGCGCAGATAATAGTTGGAGGGTATGATGCTGATGGGCCAGTAGTGTATAGTGTTGACTTCTTCGGCTCCTTGAATAAAGAGGTTTATGTATCAACAGGCTCTGGCTCCCCAGTTGCATATGGTATACTTGAGAATGAGTTTAGGGAGGATATGGGTGTAGATGAGGCAGCAAAGGTTGCTATAAAGGCTATAGCAGCAGCAATAATGCGTAATGCTGGTACAGGGGATGGCATAGATGCTGTAATAATAGATAAGAATGGGTATAGGGAGTTGAGTAGAAAGGTCTTTGAGGTAAGTATAGAGTAGGAAGAAAGGAAGAAGGATGAGCAAGGTAAGGTCTAACAGTATTCAGGAAGTGATAGCGGTAATACTCCAGAGTATACCTAGTGATGCTGCTATAACCAAGATAGAGTATGAGGGTCCAATGATAGCAATATACACAAGGAACCCTAGGTATCTACTTGAGAACAATACCATAATCTCAAACATAGTTAAGACGATAAAGAAGAGGATTGTAATAAGGACAGATGAAAGTATAAGGAAGAGTGAGGAGGAGGCAAGGAAGGTAATAATGCAACTCATACCAAAGGAGGTTGGTATAGTTGGCACATTCTTTGATACAGCATTAGGGGAGGTTACGATAGATGTTAAGAAGCCTTGGATGCTTATACATGATGAGGAAAGGGATGAGAGTATAGCAGGGGTAGGGGTAGAGGAAGAGGCTACAGATGAGGTTAATTCGCTTCAAGCACATCAAGCACAGCTACAGAAGCAGATGCAGATGCAGGCATTATTAACAGAGCTTGTTAGCGCAACTGGTTGGAAGGTAAATATAAGGAAGGCCTCACATATACCATCTGAGAGCATAAACCAGGTCAACTATACAAAGAAGCTTGCTGCAAATGAGAGGTATAAGCTGCTTAGGAGCTTTGGTGAGAGCATATTCAGGCAGAGACTTATGGAGGATACAGAGGCTACACTAGTTACCCTAGGGGGGTTCTCAGAGGTTGGTAGATCATGCATGCTCCTTACAACAAGGGAGAGCAAAATAATGCTTGATGCTGGTATAAACCCTGGTGCAAGTAGTAGCATAAATGCAATGCCTAGGCTTGATTGGTTAGGCTTTGATCTTGATGAGATAGATGCTGTTGTTATAAGCCATGCTCATCTAGACCATACAGGCTTCCTGCCACTATTATTCAAGTATGGATACAAGGGCCCTGTATACTGCACAGAGCCTACATTACCCTTAATGACACTCATACAGATGGATATGATAAAGGTTGCAGGGAGCGAGGGTGAGATACCTTTATACACTGAGAGAGATATAAAAGAGGTTATAAAGCATACAGTAACCCTACCATACAAGACAGTTACAGATATAGCACCAGATGTTAAGCTTGTATTCTCTAACGCTGGGCATATCCTAGGCTCTGCTACTGTGCACCTGCATATAGGTAATGGTGACCATAACGTGGTATATACAGGGGATCTGAAGTATGGTAAGAGCCAGTTACTTGAGAGTGCATCATGGAACTATCCAAGGGTTGAGACCTTGATAATAGAGAGCACGTATGGGGCAAAGGAGGATATAATGCCTAGTAGGGAAGAGGTTGAGAGCAACTTTGCTAACTCAATAAATAGCGTACTTAAGGAAGGAGGTAAGGTATTGATACCAGTTCCAGCTGTAGGTAGGGCACAAGAGATACTCATGGTGATAGATCGTCATATGAAGAACAAGAACCTGATAGAGGCACCAGTATTCATAGAGGGTATGATCTCTGAGGCAAGTGCAATTCACGTTGCATATCCAGAGTACCTTGCTAGGGAGTTAAGGCAGAGAATACTAGAGGTTGATGATAACCCATTCACATCAGAGTACTTTACGACAGTTGAGAATACAAGTACCAGGGAAGAGGCGCTAAGAGAAGGGCCTGCTATAATAATGGCTACATCAGGTATGCTTGAGGGAGGACCTGTTATAGAGTACTTTAGGAGCATAGCAAAGGATAGCAGGAATAAGATACTCTTTGTATCATACCAGGTTAATGGTACTCTAGGCAGAAGGGTACTTGATGGCTCAAGGCAGGTATCTCTTATGGGCAAGGATTGCAAGGTTGAGGTTATAGATATACATGCACAGGTCGAGAAGATAGAGGGGTTCAGTGGACATAGTGATTATAACCAACTTATATCATATGTAAGCAAGTTAAAGCCAAAACTAAAGAGGGTTATAGTTAACCATGGTGAGAAGAGGAAGGTTGAAAGCCTTGCATCATCTATATCAAGGGTACTGAAGATACCAGCTATATATCCTAGTGTAAGAGAGGCTATAAGACTCTATTAGTTTATTATTTAATTTTTATACTATAACAGCAAGAAGTCCTGCCAAGTATATAGCTCATCAATTACTGGTATATATTCTTCCATATCTTTACATTAGATGGCACAATAACCAACCTCTCCTCCCCTAACCTTGCTATATCCCCATTAACCTTCTTTACATACTTGAATATCTCCTCTACAACAGATTTAAGATCATCTATACTCTTCTCAGCCAAAGGGGTAACCCTAACTATAAGTATTGTATCACCTCGCTCTATATCAGAGATTAACTTATCAAGGTCACCAAGATCCCTTAGGGTAGTAGTCTTAAGGTATAATACTATCTCGCTCCCCTTTTGCATTATATTAATGTAAGCAGGTAATGATTTATCCTTACTTATTAAAGAAAATTAACCCCAGCGTTGATATATAGATAGTGCTGTAAATTCAATGATAATTCTTACATATTATACTATCTTGATGGTAATTTTTATATTCTATAAGATTCTAGCATATATTCATCAATTGGTTTAGCATTTATCTCCATAAGGTTCATTCCATCCTTATTTATAACTATTATGCAAGAATCACCGTTTGTATCAGAGTATCTACATGTTATACCTGCAGCAGTACCCAAGATATCTTCATCATAGTATCTTAGCAGTGCCTTTGGTCCCTTCACATCCTTGGGCTCAAGTATAGCATCACCCCTCTCCCTTAATGACTCTATTATCTCATTCTCGTCCTTGTTCCTCCCTACAACCAACTTCGCCTTCTTGCTCAACCTAAAGTGCCTACCAACCTTAAGCAACTCAACATCGTTCAGTGTTATCCTATCATTATGCTCTATAAGATCCTTAACCCTCCTTGCAAAGTGCTTATCTGTTAATAGACATCCGCCAGCAGGGTTAGGCATATCCTTTAACCCAATGCTCCTTGCTAACTCAAACTGCACCTTCCTTGACCTGCCCCTTATAGCAAGAAGCCTGCTTCTATCAACCAAGCCTTTAACCTCTGGCTCTGTAGGCTTTAGGTTCTTTGCTGATAATGGTCTTAATACCTTGCCCTCCAAGCCAGCCTCTTGCTCTATTATCCTTAATGCCTTTGGATTTTGGCTCATGGGTCTCTGCCCTAACACCTCCCCTGTTACAAGGAAATCAGCACATACCTCTTGCATATACTCCTTTGCAGCCTTGAACATCATTATCCTGCAGTCTATGCATGGGTTCATACCAGAGCCATACCCATACCTTGGGTTCCTGAGCATCTCTATATACTCATCCCCAAGGTATATAGTCTTGAGATCAACACCAAGGTTATGGGCGACCTCCTTTACTCTAAAGCCGCAGCCTTTGCCGCAATCAAAGTCACAGAATGGTGTCTTTATTGCAAGTGCCTTAACCTCTATCCCTTGCTCCTGCATTAACTTAACTGCCAGAGTACTATCTAAACCTCCAGAGAGCAATGCTACACACCTAACTCTCTTCTCGCTCATCTCCATGTATATAAGTAGCAAGTACTTAAATATTAACCATGAATAGAGCGGAGAAGGTATTAGAGAATGCTAGAGGGTTATCATGCAATGCTATACTTGCATTTGAGCCTGAGAATGTATTCTACCTAACAGGGTTCTGGGGCGAGGGTGTAGCAGTGATTACAGATACACTTAGAGTTGTAGTGCCTAGTCTAGAGGCTGAGAGGGCTGCTTATAATGCAAGATGTGAGATAATAGAGGCTGAGAGGGGTAACATGCTTGATAAGGCACTTGCATACATAAGGGATGGAGATAGGGTATGCACAGACTGCAATGACTACTCCATACTAGAGCGCTTAAGGGTAAGATTGGTTGAGGGTTCTATGATAAGGTATAACAAGGATGTATTCTATAATGCTAGGATGGTTAAGGCTAAGGATGAGATAGCATGCATAGAAGAAGGAGCAAGGATACTTGATAGGTTATTCAAGGTATGCGAGCAGGTGATAAGGGTAGGGGTAAGCGAGAAGGAGTTACAGGCACTGCTGCTCTATGAAGCGTTAAGGATGGGTGCATACCCTCCATCATACAGATATACATTATCACCATTGATAGTTGCAAGTGGTGTAAACTCAGCTCTTCCACATGCGGAACCTAGCAGTAAGGTTGTAGAGTATGGTGATCTAGTCACAATTGACCTAACATTAAGGTATAAAGGGTATGTGGCAGATGCAACAAGGACATTTGCTGTAGGTAGGGTTGATGAGGATAAGTATAAGGTATATGAGATAGTTAGGGAGGCTCAAGCAAGGGCTTTGGATTCATTAAGGGATAATGTATCATGCAAGGATATAGATGCTGCTGCTAGATCATACATAGGTGAGAAGGGCTATGGTCAAAGGTTCATACACTCAACAGGGCATGGTATTGGGCTTGATGTACATGAGCCTCCTTGGATAAGTAGCAGTAGTAATTACATATTAAAGGAAGGGATGGCGGTTACCATAGAGCCAGGTATATACCTTCAAGGCAGATTTGGTGTAAGGATAGAGGACTCTGTTGTAGTTATGAATAATAATGCAACTATACTTAACAGATATACAAAGGATCTAATAGTATTATGATTTACGTAAAGAAGAACCTATTTATAATTTGAATACGTAATATATACTATGCTAAAGAGGGGTAGGAAGCCTAGGCTATTGGATGAGAAGGATAAGGTTATACTCTCAACCCTATACGAGAATAGCATAACACCATTCGTAAAGATAGCAAAGAGGCTGAATGTTAATGAGGGCACGATAAGGCATAGGGTAAAGAGGCTTATAAAGCATGGTATAATAAAGAGGTTTACTGTAGTCATTGATCCAATGGCACTTGGGCTAAGCACCATGGTTCTTGTTATAGTAACTGTAAACCCTGGTAGCATCCAGCATGTGGCAGAGAGGATAGCAGCAATACCTAATGTGCTTGAGGTGCTAGAGGTTCATACATATGGTGATTTGCTACTTAAGTTAAGGGGTAGCAGCATGGGCGAGATAGCAAGTGTAATAGCAGAGAGAATAAAGACCATTGAGGGTGTTGCAAATACACAGGTTATATCAGTGCTAAATGTATGGAAACATGAGGATCTTTATTACTTCAAGTAAGCATCATTACAATAATATTATTTTGCTATACACTCTGCTACCTCCTCAAGTATTATCCTTGCTATAATGCTTTTATCAGCAGAGCCTACATGCCTGATACCCTTCCCCTTCCTTATTATATATACCTCAGAGGTATCTGAGTCTATGCTGGATACATCATTTGCTACCATTATATCTGCATTACACTCATCCATCCTCTTGGTAGCCTTCTCTATCAAGCCTTGTTCTATCCTATCTGCCTTGAATGCAACAAGTATGCTGTTAGGACTTACCTTCTTTATGTTATCAACTATCTTCTCTGTAGGCTCTAACTCTAATGTTATCCTCTTATAGCTATTTATCTTAACATCACTTGCATTTGATGGCCTAAAGTCTGATACTGCAGCATTCATTATAACAGCATTATAGTTTCTATTCCTTAACTCATTTATAACAGCATCATGCATCTCCTTGCTTGTGCTAACCTTAATTACCCTTGATACATTTGGTGGCTCTACCTTTGCATGTGCATATACAAGTGTAACATCTGCACCCATACGCATAGCCTCTCTAGCAATGGCAAAGCCAAACCTGCCTGATGCAAGGTTGGTTACAACCCTGATAGGGTCCATATGCTCTACCGTTGCCCCTGCAGTAACGAGTATGCTATTACCTTTAAGCATGCATGCCCTCTTTACAGCATCTATAACCTTAATTAACATATTCTCAGGCTCTGCTACCTTTGCCTTACCCTCCACCAGCCTTGGTTCTACAAACTCTACATAGGGTTCTAGCATGCTTATATTCCTCCTAACCATTGGGTTATCATACATAGGCTCATGCATAGCTAATGCTATTACAATAGGCTTTCTTAGCCCCAATGCTACACTTGCTACAGTTGCTACACTGCTATCCTCTATACCATTTGCTATCTTTGCTAGGGTATCTGCTGTGCATGGATACACTACAAGTATATCACTCCCTTTAACAAGTTGTATATGCTCAAGCCTCCATGTAAGATCAACTATGCTCTCATTCCCAGTTGCCCATGATAGCATATCCTTTGTTACAAACCTAAGGGCTTTTTTTGTTACTACAGGGTATACATCTGCTCCATGTCTCATCAATAGTCTAGCAAGGTCAACTGCCTTGTATGCTGCAACACTTGCTGTAATACCTAGTATTACCTTCTTGCCTAGCAACTCATTGCCATATGAGCCTGTTATATCCTTTGATGGATGCCTATCATTCATGCTTAAACCCCTCCAATGCTCTTAATACCTCGTTATACTCATGCTCATCCATATGGAACTCATGCTCCCTGCTAGGGAATCTCTTGCCTATAACATCATCCTTATATGCTAGTATAGCATCAAGCATTGCTTGATAGATGTTAGCATAACGCTTAGCAAACCTTGGTGCATTACTATACAGACCAAGCATATCATGTATTACAAGAACCTGACCATCACATTCTGAACCAGAGCCTATACCTATGGTTGGTATCTTTACCATCCTGCTTATAATACCTGCTACCTCAGCTGCTACCTGCTCAAGCACTATGCAGAATGCACCTGCATCCTGTATGGCAAGGGCATCCTTTACAAGGCTTAATGCCTTATCCTTGCTCTTGCCTTGCACCTTATAGCCATGCCATAGTGGTGCAATCTGAGGCCTTAGACCTATATGCCCCATAACAGGTATGCCAGCATCAACTATAGCCTTAACTATCTTGCTGAATTCCCTGCCACCTTCTACCTTTACTGCATCTGCCCCTACCTTAACAAACCTACATGCATTGTATACAGCATCCTCTATGCTAACTTGGTATGACATGAAAGGCATATCTGCTACTACCATAGCCCTTGGCTTGGCATTTGCTACTGCCCTACAGAAGAGTAGCATCTCATCCATCCCTACGTTAGTTGTCCTATCATAACCTAGCATAACCATAGCAGCACTATCTCCTACTAGTAGCATATCTATCCCAGCATCATCACATACCCTTGCTGTAGTATAGTCATATGCAGTAAGCACTGCTATCCTTCTCTTACCCTTCATTGCAAGTATCTTCTCTACAGTAACCTTCTCAGTATGCATTAAACTCACCTTACTAGACCTTGCCTTATAAGCCTCTCACTAGCCTCAAGGTTTGCTCTATTATTGAATGATGCAAGTATTGATTCTAACTCCTCGCTTGTATATGATGATAACTCTTTTGCATAATCAACCATTACAGGTAAGGCTCTTACTATGTTATCTACTATGGTTATATATGCAGCTCTTGCTGTACGTGATAATGGGTTAAGGTCTACTGCTATAACCTTCTTGCCCATCCTAGCAAGTGCCTCTGTCCTATCCCCATCCTCCAATGGTACAAGAACAGCATCAGCCTTCACTATACCCCTACTATCAACCCTCCTCCTGCTACTCATCAACTCATCTATAACAGCATCTGCATCAGACCCTATACCATATACATACTCTGCCCCATTAGCCTTGAGCAATTCCTCTATTGCCCTCTCACGCTCATAACTCCTGTAGAATAGGTTAACCTCTAACCTTGCATTTACTAGCCTTGATAACTCAACCAACTCCTTTGCGCAAAGGCATGCTGCATTACCATTAACTGATATAACCCCATACTCTGCTAGAAGGAGTAATGCTACAGATGCCTTACATGCCTGCATTGCATACATGCTTGTCTTCTCACCAAGCAGGTAATCGAATGCCTCTCCTCTACCATGTGCTATAAGCCCCTGTTCTACAACTATACCCTTCCTATAGCACTCTACAAGCCTCTCCCTAACCTTAAGTGATTGTGCCCTAGGATGGTTCTCTGGTATCATCTTATAACCCTTGCACCAGTGTTATCAACAGAGCAGATCAAGAGGTTATGCCTATTGCTATACCTACTTAACACTTCAGCTATACAATCAACCTCATCCTCCCTTACCACTGAGAATACTGTATCGCCAAATAGTGCTACGGATGCCTTGTAGCCATGCTCACTTAACTCATCTATTATATTTGCTGCTCTAGCACTTATGAACCCTATAAATCTAGCGAAGGTTAATGACATATCCATAAACTCATCAATAGATAGACTCTTAAGCAACTTGTTAAGCATCTTGCCTCCTAAGCCGTTTATAATGTTGATCTTATTTGTAAGGAACTCTTTTGTAGGATATGGGTTCATGCATAGCGCAACTACCTTGTAACCATACAAGGGTATGCTCTTAACAACCCCTTCCCCAGGTGCCCCAGCAGTAAGCCTTAACTCAAATCCGCCATGGTACTCTGCTATAACAGTGCCAGCACCACACTTACATGCTATATCTGCCCTATGTGCTATCCCTGCTGCCTCTTCCTTGCTTAAACTAAGGTTTAGAGCATCATTCAATGCATAAGAGAGGCTTAGTGCTGCTGCCCCACTAGAGCCTAGACCATAGCCTATAGGTACATCTACCCTATGCCTTACCTTTATGTAAACCGGCTCTGTAAGCATGTGAAGATACTCGTTTACAACATACAAGGATACATCTGCATTGCTTATATGACCATTAACCTCTATAGATACCTTGTTAGCATTGCTCTTATACACCCATACATCAGTTGTTACACCCTTATCTATACATACTCCAGCACCCCTTGAACCCTTCTGTATGCTAGCATCTGGGAACTCTACAAACCCTGTTATATGGGCAGGCGAGTATGCCCTCGAGTATCCTCGCATCTCTTATGCAGATTATAATATAAGGTATGATATATAAATAACGTTTAAAGAATATAAATTGATTTAAATGAAGCATAGTAGGAAGGTTCAAGGGATAGGTAGTAGCCTGCTTATATCCCTGCCTAAGAAGTGGGCTAGTGCACATGGGATAAGGAGGGGTAGCATACTATTCCTTGAGGTCTTAGATGATGATACGATAAGGGTATATCCTACAGATGCAAAGGGTAGGGAGAGCAGGGAGGTTACCATAAGTTACCCATTACCCTACAATGAGCATATAGTAGATAAGATAACTGGTGCATACCTATTAGGGTATGATATTATAAGGGTAAGGTCTAGCAAGGCGATAACCTATGAAGAGAGGGAGGTTATAAAGAATGCAATAGAGCGATTAGTAAGCCTTGAGATAGTAGATGAGGATGCAACTAACATAGTTGCACAATTCCTCCTGGATGAATCTGCTCTAGACCCTGCAAAGATACTCTACAGGATGAGTGCAATAGTCTCTGGCATGTATAGGGATGTTGTAATAGCGTTAGAGGGCAAGGATAAGACTATACTGAAGAGTATACCAAGGAGGGATGATGAGGTTGATAGGCAATACTTCCTGCTTGTGAGGCTACTAAGAAGCATGCTAAGGGATAGGTTAAGTAGTAGTGCTAGATTAAGCAGCATAGAGATTCTAGATTATAGGATAGCAGCACATCTGCTTGAGAGTGCTGGTGATAGTGTAGTAGAGTTAGCAAGGAGCATAGAGAGTATAAACATGGAGGATTATGCAGATTACTTAGAGTTGGTTAAGATAGCAAGGAGCATAGAGGCTGTACAGGAGTTAGCTGTTAGAACCTTTATAGGAAAGAACAGGACGGGGTCACTCGAGGTTGTTACAAGGTATAAGAGGTTGGTTGAGCAGATCAATTCATGCAAGGCTAATCTAGGCTCAGAGATGCTTAACATACTATACCTAATTGATAAGTTCTTAAGGGTATGGATTGATATAGCAGATCTTGTTATACCATTAGAGGAGAGATGATAAATAAATAAGATGGTATAGAGTATGCTAGTGATTACTTCTCCCTCTCTATCCTATCTAGCCTTAGGAGCATCTCATTGCTTATACTCTTAAGCCTATTAACCTCTTCTCTCATCTCAGTCAACTCCTTTGGAACCTGTAGAGACTGCTTTATAGATACTATTGCTTCTTCTGCTATCCTCCTTACCCTAGCATCAACATCGTTGTTAGCAACCCACTCCAACTCCTTAAGCACCTTAGGCTCCTGTGCCTCAACCAATGCCTTTATAGCATTTATCCTAACCCTGAACCAGTGATCCCTTAACAGTTTCGTTAGATGCTCAATAACCTTATCATTACCCTTTGCATACTTTGCTAGAGCAAGTACTGCTGCCTCCCTAACCCTGTTATGCTCCCCAAGCCTTGTATGATCTATGAGTAATGATATACTGAGATCATCCTTAACCTCCCCAAATGCACTCATTGCTGCTGCCCTAACAACCTCGTTATGAGACCTTATCTGCAGTGCACTCATGATGTATGGTATAGCCCTCTTGCTCCCACTCTTCCCTAATGCAACAACAGCCTCTGCTTGGATGTAATAACTCCCATTCTCCTCCTCATGTATCACTCTATTAAGGAGGTTTATACTCTCTTCCTTCTTGAACTCCCCTATAGCCCTTATAACTGCCCTCCTTGCTTTAGGGTGCCTTACCCTATGGTAAGAGTTTATTAAAGCCTTGTATGCCTCATCGCTCTTTATATTTGCTAGTGCCTTTGCTGCCTCTGCTACTACACCCCAGAAGTTATTATCTGAGATTGCCTCTGCTAAAGCATCTATAACATCCTTGCTTACTATACTTGCTAATGCTCTTGCTGCATCTATCTTCTCTACAGTATTACCTTGCTTCAACTGTGCTATGAGCATATGCCTTGGTGCCTTGAGCTCAACCTTCTTCAATGGTATCTTGTTGTATGGGTCTATGCTAACATATACAACCTCATGCTCATACTTTAACTGTATGTTATGCTCCCTTGCCTCTACCTTTAATGTTATAACCTCATCCTTCTCTCTACTTACTATGTGAATATCAAGGGGGAACTTGAATATACTAGTGCTACTACCATTACCATTACTGCCCTCGCCCTGTTGTATATTTACTGTTAGCATCCTATCATCCATGCTATGCTTTATACTTACCTTAATCTCTACATGTCCTGGTCTATATAACCACTGCTCAAAGAACTCCTGTAGTGATATATTGGTAGCATCCTCACAACACCTCCTAAACTCCTCGGTCTCTACACTGCTTGCTCTAAACCTCTCAAGGTAATGCTTTACTGCCCTCCTGAACATCTTATCTCCTATGAGTGATCTTAGTGTATGGAGTATGCATGCACCCTTCTCATATGAATGCCTATCAAATAGATCATCTGCATACTTGTATACATTGGTAACCACTGCCCTTGCATAGCGCTTTGCATACTCATCAAAGTATTCATCAGCATACTGCATTATGTAGTAATTGAACTCATCCTCACCTCTAGAGTGTAGCCAGTATAATGCCTCAAAGTATGTTGCAAATGACTCATTGAGCCATATATGCTGCCAATCCCTACATGTTACAAGATCACCAAACCATTGATGCGCTAACTCATGTGCCACTAGGTGATCGCTTGTAAAGTCTATATGTGCTCTTTTATCATGCAGAGTCTCTACTGTTAGCGTTGTTGCATTAACATTCTCCATACCTCCATATATGAAATCATCTACCACAACCTGAGCATACTTGCTGTAAGGATACCTTACCCCTGTATACTCCTCAAAGAACTTTAGCATATCCTTTGTATTCTTAAATGATAGATCTGCATAATCAAGCATATCAGATGGCACATAGTAAAGCAGCTCTATCCCATTGTACTCATCCCTTATTTCCTCAAACCTGCCTACTGTAAGGGATGTTAGATATGCTGGATGCTTGAACTCCTCATACCAATGGTATACCTTCATACCATCACGCTCCTCAATACCTACAAGCCTACCATTGGATATGGCTACCATATCCCTTGGCACCTCTGCTATAACCTCGCTTGTGAACCTCATATCTGGATGGTCAAAGCATACAAACCAGTACTTTGAGTACTCACTCTCTCCTTGAGTCCATAGCTGTAGTCTACGCTTAGGGTAATGCTCATCAGGTTTTACAAAGTATAGCCCTTTCCTTGGTTTAGCATCATACTCTATGGTTAACTTGATCTCTTCACCTTCATTAATAGGGGATGGTAGCTCTATCCTTAACATATCATCCACATGCCTAAAGTTAAGCAATTGCTCGACTAGCATCACGTTCTTTATATTAAGCTCAGCAGCATCAAGCCTTAATATCTTTAAAGCATCTCTATTGCTTGTTATGGTTAACTCTTCTCTGCACTCTATGCTAGAGTTGTTAAAGTCAGGCTTTATGTAAAGCTTGATATGTATTATGCTAAACTCCTTGCTTGGAGGGTAGTGTGCCTCACTACCTGGTAGTTCAAACTTCTTGCTAGCCTTATCCATACCTCTGCTAATTTAATGGATAATAAAAATATTCTATTAGTTAGGAGTATGCCTTATACTCTTTACCTAGTATACTACTTGCTATCTTTAACTTTAGTATCTCATCTGTACCCTCGTATATCCTACATACCCTGTTATCAACTAAGTGCCTTCCAACCCTGTATAGGTATGACCAACCCCTGCCTCCAAATATCTGCACTGCCCTATCTGCTGCCTCATATGCTGCATTACTGCAGAAGAGCTTAGCCTCTGCTATAGCAAGGTCTGCCATCCTTCTACTCCTCTCATCCCTTAACTCTTCCCATCTTGCCTTAAGCATTGTTGCCTTTAATAGCATCATCTTTGATGCACTAAGCATACTCTTAATGTATGCTATATGCTCTTGCACAAGTTGATGCCTTGCTATTGGTTTACCATGCTGTACCCTCTGCCTTGCATATCTAACAGACTCTATAAGGCAATCCTTTATGCTCCCTACACACCCTGCTGCAACACTAAGCCTACCATTCATCAATGCCTCCTTTGCTATACTCCATCCATCTCCTTCTCTGCCTAGTAGGTTCTCTTTAGGAACCTTACAGTTACACATCTCAAACATACCTGTATCTGTTGTTGGTGAGCCCATCTTTGCGACCAACTCTTCCCTCTCTATACAATCCTTATCTACTATGAATGCAGTTATCTTACCCTCTAACTTTACGAATGTTATTATAGCATCTGCTATGGTTGCATTTGTTATAAGATATTTTGTACCATTGAGTATGTATCCATTACTATCATGCTTGGCAGTAGAGCTCATCTCCAATGGGTTGCTACCAGCATCTGGCTCTGTCAGTGCAAATGCGAGTATAACCTCACCCCTAGCAGATGGCTTTAGGTAACGCTCATAATGGTAATCGTTGCCATACTTGAGCATAACCTTCTGTGCCAAAGAGCTGTGTGCAGAGAAGAATGACCTTATACCACTACCCTCCATGCCTATCCTTACCAATGCTTTAACATATGTATACTCATCAGCACCTCTACCATTAACCTCCTTAGGTAGATGCATACCAAGGATATCATGCTTCCTTGCCAATGGTATGAGTTGATCATTATATCTATGCTCAAGGTAGCACACATCCTCTATCGGCCTTAACTCTCTACAGAAGCTATCAACATCATCAAGCAGATCCATAATAATTATTTATTACAGGTTAAATAAGTAATTATGCTTACACTAAGCAAGGAGTATAGCATCAATGCAAGTATAGATGCTTTATGGAGTGTATTAACTGATGTAAGGAAGGTAACATTATGTATACCAAGTGTAGAGGATATTACCGTATATAATAATGGGTTCAAAGCTCGTGTAAAGCCACCATTCTCATTCATAAAGGGCAAGTTCTACGTAGAATCAAGCATTAAGGAGGCTAGGGAGAAGGAGTATATGCAGATACATGTAAGGGGTTCATCCATAGGCTCTAGATTTGAGATAAACATGAGTATAGCATTGCATGAGTATAAGGATCATACAAGGCTAAAGGTAGATATTGATATAGAGATGCATGGACTACTAAAGACAGTGCCAAATACTCTAATACGTAAGGTTGTTGATGATCTAGGAAGTAGCATGCTGGAGTGCATAAAGGGAGTGATCAGTTGAGGTGCATGCCATCATCCCATCCTATAGGTCAGTGCAGGTCAGTTCTCATCACCAATTGATTATAATAGCATAGGTAATAAAAGTATAAGGCAAGAGGGTAATCTGTATTCTTTAAACATTATATACTTGCTACTGAATAAATAAATAAATCATGAACTTTGAGCTTACTATAAAGCATTTTAAAAGTATAAAAGAGTTAACGATTACTTTAAATAAATTTAATTTATTGGTAGGATCAAATGGTAGTGGTAAGACCAATATAGTAGAGGCTATAGAACTCAAGTATTGTATATACAAGTATGATGAACATAGAGGGAGATGGATTACAAAGATAACAAAAGAATCTAAGATAGAGATAACATATTCCTTAAATGGTGGGGTTATAACAATGCAGTATGGAGAAGAGATGAGGATAAGTATATAGAATTAATGTAGTTACTATTATGATTCACTGTATAATAGTTATATGGCATAGATAAATGGTAAGAGTGGTAGTATTATATTTGCAAGAACAGTAGAGGGCGGTGCTGGTATAGTGCTTATACCAGAGGGCGCACAAAACGCTACATCCAATCCAGCATATAAGCCTCAAGGCGATTGGACTACAATGTTAAGTGATAAAATGCTTTCTACCATCAACAGTTACTGTATCTACTGGTGGCCTAGTAATATGGGTTAACAAGGATACAGCAAGCCATACAATAACATATGCTAAGAACCCATTGGATGCATCAACATGGGACCTTGATGGCAAGATACTCTTTGGTACAAAATTGATAGCGCCAAACCAGAGTGCTAGTTGAACATTTGATAAGGAAGGGGAGTATCCATACCTTTGCGTTGCTCATCCATGGGAGATTGACAGGGTTATAGTTGAAGGTCGAGGCTTTAATGTTGTTGCTGATATAATATTAAATGCCTTAATACTAAAGGATATAAATTATAAAGAGATAAGAAATCCAGAGTATAAGCAAGAGTAAGGAATTACAATCTGATGACAGCAATCTAGCCAATGTCTTGCACAATCTTTATCTAGAGGATAGAAATACGATTGGGTATATTGAGAGAGTTTTAAGCATAATCTTGGATCGAGAGATAAGGATAATACTAAAACTTACAGAAGATGGCAGATTGTATATAATAATTAAGGAAGATGGATTTGAGTTGAATCCTACCATGGTGTCAAATGATATGCTAAAGTTACTACTAATACTAACAGCAATCGCCTTAAGACCTCCCATGTTAGTCATAGATGAGATAGAGAATTCTCTGTACCCAAAGACTATAGAATTTATAACAGATGAGTTAAAACGCTCTGAGATAATAACTATAGCCACTACACACTCACCAGTGGTAGTTGATAGAGTTAGAGAATTTGATCCTTGTAGAGAGGGATGAGGAAGGAGCTACTAAGGCTAGAAGGGTAAGCAATGTAAGTGAGATTAAGGAAAAGCTTACCAAATATGGGATAACGTTAAGCGAAGGATGGCTCTATGGGAACCTGTGATGTATTAATCTTAGCTAAAGATAACTATTTTAAGGAATTCATAAAGTTAAGAGAGAGTTTAAATGAAATATGGAGTTATAAATACGAGAAATTACAAAAATATGATTCAAAGACCGGAAGAATAATAAATACTAATAGACTTAATCCTATTAAAAAAGTAATTGTTATTGCAGATGCTGAAGGAGGGAATGTGGAGCAGGTAAAAGAAAGTATTACAAAGGATATCCCCGAGGACTTTAAGGATAAAGTGAGATATATCATCTTTAAATATTCTATTGAAGAATGGATATGTGATGGATTATGCATAGATAATAAAGGTAATCCAGAAGAGACAGTTAATAATTATATAAGAAATAATAGCATAAGTAAGAGGGGCTATGATCATAGCATGCTACCATATTTTGCTGATAAGATCGATATTAATAAGTTAGAGAATAAGAATAGACAATTTAAAGAGTTTATATCATATATGCAATGTATTGATAGATGAAAGATGCTAAGAATAAAGCATAATCATTTATAGTTTATAACAGCGTTATAACAATGTTTAAATAGGTTAGCCTAATTAGCCTTACCTAATGAGATTGAGAACAGTAATGGCAGTAGTAGCAGGGATAATACTGCTAACTAGCCTATACGCAACAGGTCATATAAGCAATAATGCTTATGCGCAGAGGTTAGATAAACTTGTTATAGTTGTCCAACCAATACCAAGGGATAGGGTTACTACAGAGGCGGAGGAGTTAAAGAGGTTCTTTGAGTCAAGGCTTGGCATGGATGTTGAGATACTCTTCCCTGATAGCAATGCTGCAATAGTTGAGAGTATGAGGTTTGGGCATGCACATGTTGCTCTAGGTGTAGGACCATTGATAGGTGCAATGATAGTAAATAGTATTGATGTTGTAAAGCCAATAATAGTTGAGAGGAGGAATGTGTACATAGGAGAGGAGCAGGTTGTAAGGAGTTACTACTATTCATACTTCATAGTGCTAAAAGATTCACCATACAATACATTGGAGGATCTTAAAGGTAAAAGAGCATGCTTCCCAAGTGAGACAAGCACTTCAGGGTTTGTTATGCCAATGCTAACCATGGTAAAGAAGGGTTACATAAAGCCAATAGATGCTAGCAAGAGACCAATAGATCTACCAAATCAGTACTTCAATGAGGTTATATTTGCTGGAGGTTATGCACAATGCTGGGAGGCGCTAAAGCAGGGTAGGGTAGATGTTACAGTAACTGCAGGCGATGTACCAGCAAAGTTGTATGAAGAGGCTATGGCAAATAGTAAGGTGATAGAGCAGAATGGACCAAACCCAGCACATGTTACATTAATATCCAAGGATCTACCAAAGGAGGTTAGGAAGAAGATATGGTATGCATTGAAGGATCTTAACAAGGAACCTGAGAAGGTTCAGAAGTTTGTATCGGCACTATTCGTAAAGTTTGGTTTAAAGCATGAAAAGGATCATCTTAAGCCATTAATTGATGCCTTGCGAGAGACAGGGCTAGATAAGGTGATAAAGGTATAATGATAGCCAAGCAGTTGAGTATTACAGATGCGGTAGAGGTTAAGGACCTAGCATATGGCTATAGCAATACCATTTTATTTGATAGGGTAAACCTAACCGTTAAGGTAGGTAAGTGTATAGCAATAATGGGTAAGAGTGGTTCTGGTAAGAGTACCTTGCTTAGGATAATAAATGGCTCACTGAAGCCATTAAGGGGAGAGGTTAGGGTGTTAGGAGTAAGCATAGATGGCAAGTATAACAATGGGTTAAGGAGGAGCGTAGCATACATACCTCAGAGCTTAGGCTTGGTTGATAATGCTAATGTTCTAGAGAATGTCATGCTAGCAAGGGCTGCAGATGAACCTGTAAGAGCACTGCTAGGGCTATGGAGGCGTGAGCATGCAAAGGAGGCATTAAGTATACTAAGAAGTCTAGGAATAGAGGATGAGGCTAAGAGCAAGGTTAACAGGCTTAGTGGTGGTGAGAGGCAGAGGGTTGCTATTGCTAGAGCGCTCATGCAAGGTGCTATGGTAATACTTGCTGATGAGCCTGTATCAAACCTTGATGACGATAATGCTAGATCCATACTATCAGTGATCAAAGGTTTAGCATCAAAGGGCACTACTAGCATAGTTGTTATGCATAACAAGCAACTTGCTGAAGAGTATATGGATGAGGCATATCATCTAAACAATGGTGTATTTGAGAGGATATGGTAGGGCAGGGAGGATAAGATGAGCGTATGGATGCTTATTGCACTAGCATTGATACTATCATACTTCTTAGGTATACTTGATCCTTACGCATGGACAAAGGCCTCTAACAATCTATCTAAATTTGCATCAGAGCTTTACATAAATCAGGAGTTGGTGCCTGATGCATTGTATGCTGTAGGCGAGACCATGCTTATGGCAGCATTTGCTACAGTAGTAGGTGCACTTGTTGCATATCCTATAGCAGCATTATCTACACATGGGATAACCCCTAGATGGATATCCATAATTGTAAGGAGTATAGCAAACATACTAAGAACCGTGCCTGCCATATTCTGGGGTATACTCTTTGTTGTTATGTTCGGCCCAGGGAATACTGCTGGTGCAATAGCACTTGCACTGTATACAGTAGGCTATCTATCAAAGTTCTTCTATGAGACATTTGAGAATGTTGATAAGGAGCACTATGAGGCACTTCATTCCCTAGCCTTGCCATGGATTATATTAGCAAAGGCTATGATCAAGCATACACAGAAGCAGGTTGTAAGCCATACAATGTTCATGTTTGAGTACAATCTAAGGACAGCAAGCATACTAGGGATAGTTGGTGCTGGAGGAGTAGGTTACTACATAACACAGTACATTAACGTACTGAACTACTCGGCAGCATTCACATTCTTCATAGTGGTAATGCTCTTTGTTTTCTTGGTGGATGGTATAAGTTATATAATAAGAAGGCGTATATGATATAAATATTAAATTGGTTATATAATTAATATATTGTAATAAATGATTTTAAATAAATAGTATAAGAAATTAGTGGTAAGATGGCTGTAAAGATTTAATTACAAGCATATCTAATCATAAAGTATGAGAGAGGAAGAGGAAGGCTGGTGGTACTCTAAATGGCTATTCCCATTGTTCGTTGGTGCATTCATAGCATTAGCATTATTTGCAATAGTACCTAACCTGCCATGGATAAAGAGTACAGTTAATGAGAGTGCCTCTGTTGTTAGTGTAGATGATAACTCATGTGTAGTAGAGACCCAATCTCATAGGCTTATAAATGTAAATAACTGCATGTATCATAGGGTTGGTGATATGGTTACTGTATCATACAAAGAGACTACATCGCTTGGGGAGTTGGTTAGTGCTCCACTTACCCCTTAATCAATCTGTATAACAGCAATGTATAGGCTGTCTTTGCATCTTCTATCTCATTGCTAGTTACCTTGCTTAATGCCTCATCCAGAGCAAGGGTAACCAACTCTATCTCCTCATCCTCCTCTCTGCATGCCTTATCTTTAATTAAATCCCTTGCGATGAAGAAGTGTATAACCTCTGTGCAGTATCCTGGGGTCATATAGCACTTGCCCATATACTCCAACCTCCCTGCTCTATATCCTGTCTCCTCTAGCAACTCTCTTGCTGCTGCCTCCTCTATCCTTTCACCAACCTCTACCATACCTGCAGGGATCTCAAGCAAGTGCTTCCCTATAGCATACCTATACTGCTTCTCAAGTATTATAGTGCTATCATCAAGGAATGGTAGTATAGCAACAGAGCCTCTATGCTCAATAACCTCCCTTACCCTACCATTATCAAGCCTATCTACCCTTAATGCTATAACCTTGCCCTTGTATACATACTCGCCCATAGGTTAAAGCAATATTTGCCATTATAATAGCATTGATATGCAAGTAATAAGCAAGATAGTAAGCATAAGGACTAAAGGGGAGGGGGATATAATTGACCTTAGCGAGCATATCAGCTCTGCAATTAAAGCAAGTGGGTTAAGGAATGGCAATATTACAGTATTTGTAGCAGCATCTACCGCAGCAATAACCACTATAGAGTATGAGCCTGGGCTATTGAAGGATCTACCTAATGTCCTTGAGAGGATAGCACCAAAGAGTATAGAGTATGAGCATGAGAAGGCATGGCATGATGGTAACGGGCACTCGCATGTTAGAGCATCCATACTCGGGCAATCGATAACCATACCTTTCATAGATGGTAATGCTATGCTAGGTACATGGCAGCAGGTAGTGCTTGTTGAGTTGGATATAAGGGCAAGAGAGAGAAAGGTTATATTCCAGATGATAGGAGAATAAGGTTTTATTTTATTTTAATTTTATTTAAAGGACTAAGGATTATATTCTTTAATTTAAATATATTAATGTATGGAGATAGATGTGCCAAAGGATGTTAGACCCATAATGCTTGATTCTGCTGAAGAGACACTGCTAGGGGATCCTGAAGGTTCAAGGAAGCAGTATAGGTATGGTAACCTGCATATAAGAGAGTATGATGATAGATACACTTTACATGTTGATAGGTTTGATCCTAGGCAAGAGCCTATAAAACATCTTTTATTTGATGCGCCAGAGGTTTTGATAGGTGCTGCTGTAGGCATTTATACAGGCTATAAGGTAGGAAGCAGTATAACCTCTAATAATAATAATAATAAGGCAGGTATACTACTTGGTGCTTTGGTAGCAGCAGCAAGTGGTTATGCATCATACAGGATAGTAAAGTGGGTAAAGCGTATGCTATAGATGCTTAGGTATGCTATCATGGATGCTATAGATTACAAGGTTAAGAGAAGTATAACCATAGCGGTAAGGCTAATCCCAGTTATAATAAGGTTCAGGAGGGATAGGAGAGAATGGGTGAAGAAGGAAGGTAAGGGTTGCAATACAGCAAGGATGAGAAGGAATGCCTCTAAGGCAGTTGATACCTTCATAAGGTTAGGTCCAGTATTTATAAAGTTAGGACAGTGGTTATCCAGCAGGCCAGATCTGCTACCACAACCATACCTTGAAGAGTTTGGTAAACTACAGGATGATGTTCCTCCAGCACCATTTGAGGAGGTAAGGAGAATAATAAAGGAGGAGTTTGGTAAGGATATTGATGAGTTGTTTGATTACTTTGATGCTAACTGCATCTCAGGTGCAAGTCTAGGGCAGGTATACAAGGCAAGGTACAAGGGCAAGGATGTTATAGTCAAGGTCCTAAGACCAAATATACATTACATAGTTGAGAGGGATCTTAGAGCAATAAGACTACTCCTACCGTATGCTATAAAGGTAGTTGATCCAAATATAGCATTCTCCCTAGAGTCGATATTTGCACAGTTTATAGAGAGTATAAGGGAGGAGATGGATTATACCATAGAGGCTAACAACCTAAGGAGGATAAAGAGCAACCTTAAGGATGAACCTTACGTTATAATACCTAACATAGTAGAGGAGAGGAGCACTTCTAGGGTTCTTACCCTAGAGTATATCCCAGGGGTGAAGGTTACAGATGTAGCAGAGTTGGATAGGTTAGGGGTAGATAGGAGAAGGCTTGTTGTAAGGCTGCATAGGTTATTCTTTAAGATGCTCCTCAAGCATGATATATTCCATGCAGATCCTCACCCAGGGAATATTGCTGTAAGGCCAGATGGCTCAATAATATTATATGACTTTGGTATGGTAGGTAGGTTAGATAACCCTACTAGAATGAAGTTAATAAGGCTATACCTCGCACTTATAGATAAGGATCCTGCTAGGGCGGTTAACATACTCTACTCCCTAGGTGCATTGTCAATTGAGGCTAACAGGTATGTTGTAGAGAAGGGTTTAGCATTAGCAATAGAGGGTATGCATGGCAAGAAGGTTGATGAGATGGAGGTTAAGGCACTCATGGAGTTAGCAAACAAGACCATGACTAGGTTCCCATTCAGATTGCCTAAGCAACTTGCACTTTACATGCGTATGGCTACACTCTTGGAGGGGATAGGCCTAACATTAAAGGTTGACTTTCAGTTCATGCGAGTACTATCTTCAATACTGCAGGAGGAGGGGCTTGTTAGGGATGCATACATAGAGGAGTTTAAGAGCATGGTTGAGGGTATAGTTAAGAGTGCAAGGGATTACATTGCAATTGCACCAATGCTCAAGGATTACCTTGAGGATAACCTCAATTCAAGAGGTAAGGTTAGGGATAGGAGTAGTGCAACACTTATAGCAGGGAGTATAGTAACTGCATCACTCTTAATAAGCTCTGCTATAGTAATGCAGAGTTACCCAACGCTAGGGCAGATAGGTTTTGTTGTTGCAGCTAGTATAATAGGCATAATGCTATTGGCAAAGAGGATATAGTAACTACAGTAGGTAATGCTCTATACCAGCCTCTTGCCTTTACTCTATCTTAACAGCACCTTTAAGTGGTATCCTTAACTCAAGTAAGCCATCCTTGTATGTTGCCCTTACATCCTCCTCGCTAACCTTGAATGGTAATGGTATCTTCTTATCTATCCTTAATGGCCTCTGCTGCCAGTATGTTACACCAGAAGCCTCTACCCTCTCCCTGCTAGCCTTTATTGATAATATATTATCTGTAACCCTTATCCTTATATCCTCCTTCTTGAACCCTGGCATATCTGCAATAATTACAAGATCTGATACATCCTCATATACATCAACAGGGGGCATCACAAACTCATAAAACTCCCTAGTCTTTGCACTAAACTCCCTTATCAACTCACGCATTATGTAGCTTGCTATACTCATAATAAGATTTATGCAAAGATTAAATATAAATCTTAATTCAAGTGATATGACTTAAGCCTGTTAATATGATCATAAATGTTCTATAACCAATGGATTACATATTCATGATGATATTTGCGTAGCAACTGTAGTTATTCATAAATCTCTTATTAAGCTGTCTACTAATCCCGATATTGTCATCACAAGAGTAGCAACTGTAGTTATTCATAAATCTCTTATCCAACTGATCCATACCTGCTTAATACTATATTTATCTACTTCCATTAAATTCTATTAAAAACTTTCCTTACATCAACCATTTTATTCTATGAATTGTAAACTTGTTGGGAGGTTCTTATATCTAGAGAATAGATGTAGTGTATAAGTGCTATAATAAAAGGATAAATAGAATCTAAACCTACTTTTAATACTATCAAATAAGAATAGCAGTATCTTATCCAAACACCATTACTACTCGCATATAAAACTTTAATAAGGAACAATATTATATATTATATAGTTATAGGTGCAGCGATAATAACTACAATTAGCATTACAGTTACAATGGCACAGATGGGTAGAGGAATGGGTCAACAACATGGGATGGGTCAAGGTATGATGGGTAATTTGCCAGGAATGGTAGTTCAACATTGTGGAGTAGCAGATAGACCTCCGCATTACTGTGAGCTAGTATATAATGTTGTATCATCAGTAAAAGGAGTAAGGATAAGTGCAGTTACACCTGTAAATGATAAGGAGGTAATGATAATGCTTGTTCAGATAAACCAGATGAGTAGAGATGTTATAGATAGAATAGTTGTAGTTGGTGGAGGTGAAGACCTTGCAGGTGCAACTATAGTAGAAGGTGGGAGTGGTAGCACTACATTCCATCTAAGGTTTGTAGGTAATGGCTTAATCTATGAACAGCAGAGTCAAGGCTACATATATTCCCATACACTAGACCATAAAACACAATCAACTAGATAAAGTATGAATACCCTCCTCCTTATTTTATTACACGATCAACGAGTGTCTTGATCATCTTCGTAGCAGCCTCCATTCCTAATTACTCCTTGGTATATCTAATAGAACAATTCTTAATGTCTTGATCAAGTCATCGATATCTATACATGTCATAACACTGGTCTCATCTACTGGTGCAGTAATACATCTAAAGATTACCATAATATAGCAGATAGATAAGGTTACTCTTTAGGTTATAAGTAACCTACTTACATTAGTTGATTCCTCTTTACACATCAAACTATTCAAGATATAATCAATTATATTGTATCATCCATTTAAAGTAGGATATGATCAGTTATTTGGAAGAAAGGGCAAGGTCGGTAGATGAGCAAGAATTCCTATCCCTACTGAATAGGGTTATAGAAATGATCAAGGATGAGAGGAGCAACTCAAGGATAGACAGTAACATAGTGGATCAGGGGCTGATAAGGTTAAACCACACAGGGAGGATGGTATTCATAGGTGATCTTCATGGAGACCTTGATGCATTGCTATCAATACTTGAGAGGGTAAGGTTCGCCGATGATCCTTCCACGCTAATATTCTTAGGGGACTATGGTGATAGAGGTGTTGAGTCAGTTGAGGTATACTATACACTACTCTACTTGAAGGCAAGGTATCCAGATAGGATAATAATGCTAAGGGGTAACCATGAGGGACCAGAGGATCTACCATTCTACCCCCATGATCTACCATTCATGCTAGAGTCTAGGTTTGCTCATGCAGGGATTATATACTCAAGGTTAAGGGAGCTCTTTGATCTCATGTATACAGCAGTGTATATCGAAGGCTTGCTATTAGCACTCCATGGAGGCTTGCCTATAATGCTCAACTCTCTGCATGATATAGCATATGCACATAAGACACATCCTAAAGAGAGTCACCTGCTAGAGATACTATGGAATGATCCTAGGGAGATTAGAGGATGGCAAGGGTCTGCTAGGGGCTATGGATACTACTTTGGTAAGGATGTAACCCAAAGGGTATTAGATGCAGTTAATGCTAGAATGCTTGTAAGGGCACATGAGCCTTGCAATGGTTACAAGGTTAACCATGATGGTCTAGTGTTAACACTATTCTCATGCAAGGTACCATATGGCAATAGCAAGGCATCATACCTAGTATTAAGCAATGATTACCTTAATGCAAGTAATGAGGATATATTAAAGAGGGTTGAGGTATTTTGAGCCTATATAAAAGGGGTATAATGGTTGTTGTTGAAGGGATAGATAAGGCTGGCAAGGGTACTCAGGCAATGCTGCTCAGGGATGCATTAACCTTAAAGGGTTACAGATGCAAGGTCATCAGCTTCCCTGACTACTCAACCCCTATAGGCAAGGAGATACACGCATTCCTGCATAACAGCAGGGATTACCCCTTGGAGGTTAAGCATATGCTACTATCAGCGAATAGATGGGAGAAGAGGAGGGAGATTGAGCAAGCATTGCATGATAATGATTGTGTTATAATGAATAGGTATTACCAATCTAACCTAGCATATGGATATGCAAATAACCTTGATCTAGCATGGCTTGAGAACCTTGATAAAGGCTTGCCAAGGGAGGATCTTGTTGTTGTTATAGATGTTAGCCTTGAGGTATCCCTTGAGAGGATTAAGAGAGAAAGGCATAAGGATGAGTTTGAGAACCTTGATCTCCTTAGTAGGGTTATAGATGCATATAGAGTGCTAGCAAAGAGATACAGTTGGTTAATCATTGATGGTAATAGAAGCATAGAGGATATACATAAGGATATACTAGATATAGTGATTAAACTATTAAGCAACTATAGAGTATAGTAGGATGATATGATAACAATTGCAGAGATAAGTGATCCCATCCATGGCTACTTCTATCTAACAAGCCTTGAGAAGGATATAGTTGATAGCAAGGAGTTCCAGAGGTTAAGGAGGATAAGGCAGTTATCAAGTGCATACCTTACCTACCCTAGTGCACAGCATACAAGGTTTGAGCATTCGCTAGGAGCAATGCATCTAGCAGGCAAGGTAGGATTAACTCTTATGAACAAAGGTTACATTAACAAGGATAAGATACAACTCCTTAGGGCTGCAGCACTACTCCATGATATAGGGCATGGACCATTCTCACACCTATTTGAGGAGATACTTGCTTTAAAAGGTAATGTTACGCATGAGGATATAGGAAAGAGGGTAATAAAGGAGAGGTTCAAGGATATCCTTGCTAAGCATGGATACACTGCGGATGAGGTTAGCAGCCTTGCATTTGGAGAAGCAAAGGAGCAGTACCTTAATGAGGTCATCTCTGGTGGCTTGAGTGTTGATCTTATGGATTACTTGCTTAGGGATTCTTACTTTACAGGTGCACATTATGGAAGGATAGATGCTGAGAGGATTGTAAGCTCTTTAGAGGTATACAACAACCGCTTAGCCTTAGATAAGGCAGCATTCAACTCATGGGAGTCACTTCTCATAGCAAGGTATCAGATGTTCAAGGCAGTATACTTCCATAAGACTGTTAGAGCAGCAGAGGTTATGCTCCTTAAGGCGATGCGCCTTGCTGATCCTCATATGCACCTAACGGATACAGATCTTGATGGGTATCTAAGGCTAACTGATGATTACTTGCTTGTAAGCCTCTTGAACCTACCAGATGCAGGCAAGGAGTTAATGTTAGCAAGGAGGTTTGCTGAAGAGTATAGGGATAGGAGGTTGCTCAAGCCAGTATTTGAGAGTATAATGCAGGCAAGTAGCGTGCTTATAAATAGGCTTACAGATGTAAGGTATCTGAGTGAGAGGGCAAGAGAGATAGCAGTTAAAGCAGGGGTGGATGAGGATATGGTCTACATAGATAGTGCAAAGGCACCATCCATACCCAAGGCACCCGGTAGAGAAGAGGTTAAGGATCTTATACTCATAAGCAAGGATGGCACGAGCAGGGTAATACCTATGAAGGATATACCCCTTATATCCTCAATCCTAGGCTTTATGAACATGGTAAGGGTTTATACAAGGGAGGAGTATAGGGATAGAGTTAGGAGTGCAGCCTATGATATACTAGGGAGTGAGAGTGATAGATGGTATGAAAGGGTCTCAGTATAGAAGAGTGGTAGTGAAGCTTAGTGGAAGTGTATTTAATCTTGAGGATCTAGAGGAGATTAAGGGATATGCTGAGTTATTCAAGGGCTTAAATAGTGATGGTATACAAGCAGTTGTTATTGCTGGAGGGGGTAGAGAGGCAAGGAGGTATATAGATGCTGCTAGAGCACTTGGTGCAGATGAGTCAAGTTTAGATGAGTTTGGTATAGATGTATCAAGGCTCAATGCTAGGCTCCTCATCCATGCTCTTGGTGATTATGCATACCCTTATGTGCCAAGGGATCTTCAGGAGGTTGGTATAGCAGTAGAGAGTGATAAGGTAGTAGTCACTGGAGGACTGCACCCTGGGCAGAGCACAAATGCAACCTCAGCACTTATAGCAGAGAGGGTTAAGGCTAGTATATTCGTAAATGCTACAGATGTTGATGGTATATATACAGCAGATCCAAGGCTTGATAAGGATGCAAGGTTGATAAAGAGGATAGGGGTTAAGGAGTTACTTGCTATGCTCATGGATGAGAGGTTCAATGCTGGAACATATGAGTTGATGGATATAGTTGCCCTTAAGGTTATTGAGAGATCAAAGATACCGACTAGGGTTATAAAGGCTAGTAGTAGGAATATAAAAATGGTTATAGATGGAGAGGATATAGGCACTTACATAATGCCATGATACAAAAATTAAAGTTAATAATAGATGCTACCCTTCTCTCTATCCATTACGCTGCTCATGTAGCGTAACTGCTCCTCCATGAACCTCTTCCTCCTCTCCTCCTCATCCAACTCCTGCATACTAAACTCCTTTAGCCCAAGCATCTTTATCAATACCTTAAGTATGCTTTTTGCAGTCTTAGGCTGTATAACCTCTGGGTTATCTATCTCACCAAGTATGCATAGTGCATCTATACCCCTCTTATGGCATATACCAAGTATAAGACCATTGAAGCCTGTTATATGACCCTCGCCCTCAAGTATATGTATATCATAAGACCTTGCATAATCTAGTAGATGCCTCTTATTTGCAGCACAGAATATGTTAGGCTCTGCACCAACAGATGCCCTTAATGCTGCACCAACTGAGTATAACCTCTTAACATTAAGCCTCTGTGCAATATTAACCACCTCATGGCATACCTCATATAACCTTCTGGGGTCTGTTGGGTTAAAGTCACCTGTAAAGATCAAGAGGTTATCGGTATGGTAGAATCTATAGGTTGACTGCTTATAGTATGTCAAGCCATCCTTGTATGTAACATATGGTGGCCAGTATGCATATATCTCAGCGAATAACTTTGCATCCAACTTACTTACTAGGGTATTCATGCATAGACCAGCAACATTACCCATATCTGGTAAGGCAGCAAGCATTATGGCATCATTAACACTTGGATAATAGTATACCTTTGTCCCAAGCATAGAGAGGTAATGCTTAACATTCAATAAAATTCTATCGTTATACCATGCCTATATCTTGCTGAGCCATCTTTATCATGTAATACTCTATGTAAGCCCCTGCTAGGAGTAGTGCAGAGACTATCCCTATGAGTATGAGTGTAGGAATAAGCATAGCCATTAGCCCCCTCTTTGCTACTATGCTATGTATAAGCAATGCACTCTGTGACATACCTATCCCATAGGATATAACCTCAAGTATACCAAATGGTGTTGCCAATACTAGCATTGGAGGTATGTTGGATAATGCTGGTGTAGTCTCAACCAATGCCCTAAATACAAGCCCTGTAGAGTATGCAGAGAATAACCCTATTGCTACCCCTAGTGCTGGTATGAACATTGCTAATGCTATCCTAAAGTTATTCACAAATATCCCTATAGCATCAATATCCTTAACCATATCCTTGAACTGGTTACTTATAACCTCTGCATCCTCCTTGCTTATACTAGAGTATGCCCCTAGATTAAAGAATACTATAAAGGATAGGGATGCCAATGCTACAAGCACTAACCTCCTCTTCCTACTCACTTATATGATAAGGTTAGCGAGATATTTAAAGTAAGATGGATAACATAGGATCCTCAGAGAATACCTCCTTAACTAGAGAGCCTTGTATTGCCAATGATACCTTCTTTGTCCTACCATACCTACCCTGATTCACTATAGGTGCATAGAGCAACCCTTGCATATCCAACTCGCTTATTATCATACCTACCCTCCTCTGGGTAACTGGTTGCATACCTAGCCTTTTTGTCAAATCCAGATAAGTCTCATACACATTCCCTGTAGAGCCTTTAGAGGATAGCATAACGCTAAGTATAACCAACTTCTCATGTAATGGTAACTTCTTCAATGTCTCACTCACCTTATCCTGCTCTATCCTCTTCTCTGCTATCCTAACATGCCTCTCCTCAACCTGCTCAGCACCTTCTCTCTCTGCAACCTCACCAGCAACCCTTAGCAGATCCAATGCCCTTCTAGCATCACCATGCTCTGAACCTGCTATAGCAGCACATAGGTTTATAGCACTCATACTTATGCATCCCTCGTAGAACCCTATCCTTGCCCTCTCTAGCAGTATATGCCTTAACTCCTCAACTGTGTATGGGGAGAATAGTACCTCTTCCTCACTTAAACTACTCAATACCCTTGGATCAAGCAATTCTTTAAAGTTAAGATCATTACTTATACCTACCAAGCCTAAGGAGCCTTTACTTAAACGCTCATTTGCCCTTGTCATCTGGTAGAGTATCTCATCACCATGCTTCTTTACCAAGAAGTCTATCTCATCCAATACAAATACTGTATCTATACCATTGGCATCTATATGGTTAACTATCCTTGTGAATACCTCACTTGATGCCAAGCCTGTGAATGGGAACCTTAATCCTATAGCCTCACCTAACTCAACAAGCATTGTATACTCTCTCTTTGCATTCTTTACATTCGAGTATGCTAGAACCACACTAAGGTTAAGCCTCCTTGCCCTCTCCTGCAAGTGCTTAAGCACATACCTAGCAACTGCCGTCTTACCTGTCCCAGGTTTACCATAGAGTAATAGGTTTGATGCTCTTGCACCCTTGAGTAGTGGTGATAGAGACTCAGCAACTGCCCTTACCTCGTTCTCCCTAAAGAGTAATCTATCTGGTATATAGTCAGATCTAAGCACATCCCTATCCCTTATCAAGGGCTTTGATGCTATTACTTTATCGAATATCTCATCTATTATATCATTGCTCCCATCATACATACATACACACCAGTATTTCTTATGGAGTTATTATATTATCAGTAATTTTAATTGCTTTTAAACTACTAAATCAAATCGAGTAAATAAAGGCTTTAGAAATAATTAACCTAATTGATGTAGTGTTGGTAACTTAACGCTTCATAAACCAAAGGTAGAACGATAATACAATTGAAATGGTGGTGTCTCACCCATGTTAATCAGTTGTTAAATTATTGCATTATAGCTATAATCCAACACCATCACTTCCACTGGAGAGTTATGCTACTGTTAACTATGTTAATAGCTATAATCCAACACCATCACTTCCACTGGAGCATAAAATGATCCCCTTCCAACACCATCACTTCCACTGGAGGTTAAGTTGTTAATATATGAGATGTATGGCAATCAACAAGTTAACATTAACATTAATCAAGTATCTAGTATACTGTTATCTAGTATACTGTTAATCCTCTCGATGAATTGGTTTATAGACTCCTTTGGTATCATGCCTCCACATGCCTTCTCATGCCCTCCCCCACTCCCATTCATGCTCAATGCTATATCATTAACTACCTTCCCTAGATGCAATCTGCATAGATCTGAGCCTCTAACAGATAATACAACCTTATCTCCTCTCTGCTTGTATGCTATAGCAACCTTAACATCATTACCATACATTGCTAGGAGCATGTTTGCTATAGTGCTAGCAGGGAGATCTTCTGCCTTCATGTATACTATATTGTTACCTATTCTCTTTGCTCCTTTTATAATATTTATATTTCTTGCAATCTTATCTGCGTATATCTTTGCATTATCTAATACACCATCTATTACATGAGGCAGCATCCCTTCTGCTAACATGTTAACAAGTGTTAACAGATACTCTTGGTTATTCTGGTTATTGTATATTGCATATGCTAACACTGTAGCCTCAAACTCCATGAAATGCTTATCATATTTGCTTATTATACTACTTGCTATTGGTCTATTACCTAGCTCGTCTATTATTGCTGCACAACCAGCATGTATAACATATCTATCATCCTTGATCAAGTTATGATATATTATTATTGAGGTGCACTCATCCATACTATGCAAGAGTCTTACCCCATTATTTATTAATGATTCCTTGCATGTATCATCTAGGTAGTGATGGTCTATGTATGTAACCTTAACCCCTCTCCTTACCATGCTACCTAAGAGTTTTACAAACCTATCCTCATTTGCCTTATTCAAACCAAGGTCACAGATGAGTAATTCCTTGATATCTTTACCACTAACCTCCTCTATCCTCTGCATTAGATCTGAGTAATCTGCGAGTATAACCTCTGTAGAGTATAGATGGTTTATCATTGCTGCAGAGACTATACCATCTGGATCCTCCTTATGTGATATACATATATTTACCATAGCAACTCTAATACGCAGTATATAAAATAAATGTTATTTATAATAGTAGTAGAGCCATCTTGCAGATAGCATAATACCTATTATCAGTGCGCTTATACCCATATCAAATACGTAGTCTAGAGCATACAACCCTGTTAGCCTCCCTAGTATCCAATGTGTATTATGGAAGTTGGGTGAGTTAGGGATCAGCATTGATACTATACCATTCAATATAGTTAGGAGTATGAATGCTAAGAGTGAGAAGAGCAAGTATACCTTAACCAGCATAGTAAAGTATGAATGAGAGCATCCTATTTAGTTTGTCTATGATGGTAGAGAGGAATAAATTGCTAGAGGAGATGGAGGATGCATATGATAACAAAAGGGTTGAGTACTTCAAGGCTCTCCTTAAGCATGAGGATTACACCATTAGGGCAAGGGCAGTATGTATACTTGTAGATCTAGCAGGAGATGATGTTGTTGATGATATAGCAGAGGTACTCCTACACGATCCCAATGCACTTGTTAGACATGAGGCAGCATACTCCTTGGGTCAGTTGGGCTATGCTAAAGCAGTTGATGCACTTATATATGCTATGTTGAATGATCCTAATCCATTCGTTAGGCATGAGTCTGCTATTGCACTAGGGGTTATAGGATCTGAGAGGGCTAGAGAAGCATTGATCAAGGCATTGAATGATGAGAGAATAGAGGTTAGGGAATCTGCAGTTATAGCATTGGCAAACCTTGATTATTTAGCATATAGCAAGAGTAAGAGCAGGTTTACTAGGATGACTGGAGGATAAGAGTCTAAGAATAAACAACTAAATTAAATAATTAAATAATTAAATAAAAATAATGTGATTCTGCCTTAAACTTGTATAGCCTCCTTATTCAATGGTAACTCTTGAGAATACAGTTTACTTATACCACAAGCCTCCTTTACACGCTCCCTATCTATTATACCCTCATCTATATCCTTCTCTATAGCCTTAAGTATAGCATTAGATAGATACTGTTCAACCCAGCCATTTGGGTACTGCCAGAGTATCTGCATCGCTCTAAGGAACCTTAATGCACCATCTGGTATCTCTACCTCTACTATTGCCATAACTCTACTCTCTACCAGCATTTAATTCTTGATAAGTTAAGATTCTTTGATTTTATATATGTAATGAGTTGACTAGATGTTAAATTAGTATTATAGATAAGTGAAGTTAAGTAAACAAAAGTACCTATATTTGTATTGCTAAGGTTATCAGCCTAGCCTAGAAGATTTGAGCAGTAAGTTTATTGATACATGTAACATGCTTAATGGTAAGTGGCACGTAAGAAGGTTAAGATAGAGTTGGAGGATAGTGAGGGTAGTAAGTACTCTATAATGGTAGAGGGTAATCTTACACGTGAGAAGGTACTTAAGGTATTTGAGTTGATGAACCTACTTGATGGTAGTGATGGGAGAGAGGAGGAAGTGTATGATATAAACTCACTTACAGATAAGATACTGAAGGTTATAGAGGATAGGTTTCCATATGCTGAGTTTACATCAGCAGATATCCTAGAGGCTTATGAGGATACATACAACGAGCCTATAAAGTTGAGCATGGTATCAACATACCTAGCAAGATTTGTAAGCAAAGGCATACTTGTTAGGAGCAAGCATGGAAGGGAATGGAGATATAAGAGGATAATATTGAATAGACATTAATAATAGAACTAGTCTCTTCTACTCTTAATAACCATAACACAGAGGTCACTGTATTGAGTATCTTTAACCTCATTAAGCATGCATCTAGTTACCTTCTCATTTCTTAATGTTAAATTCTCGTATATCTCTACAGCAACATTTGTATCTATACCATTTGAGTCAAGGAATCTGTATATATGGTATGGCATAAAGTCCCATGGTCTAGGAAGTAGTATAACATCCCTCTTGCTCCTTAATGCACCCAATAGCATTAACTTCTCATTCTCTATGCTACCAGTCACATGGAATGTTATTATCGCTGCCTTGTCTATAGCAACCCTTGAGTATGCTGCTGCTACCTGTATGGAACTTATCCCAGGTATTAGCATAACATCTATACCAGAGAATACCTTGAAGAGTTTATCTACTATCTCAGACTCTGAGAAGTTAACATCACCTGTGAATAGTATGGAGCATGTTAACTCCTTCTCCCTTAACTCTCTAGCAAGAGAGTTGTACACCTCATCCTGTGTCTTTAATGTTACCAGCCTAACATCCTTTTTACTACTATCTATCAGATCCTTGATAGCCTCTAGTGTATGCCTATACCCTACTATTATATCAGAGGATTCTATTATGCTCTTGGCCTTTAATGTTAGATACTCACTCGAGCCAGGACCTATTCCTATGAGATACACTCTACTCATGGGGAGAGGGAGAAGATATAACAATATTAAAGTTATCAATACATTTAATAGATAATGCTTATGTCTAGCGTATATGGAGTTACCCAATGAGGTAGTTAAGTTGTTAAGCAGTAAGAACTTTGGTGTTCTTGCAACTCTTATGGATGATGGCTCACCCCATGCAACTGTAGTATGGGTAGACTATAGCGACGGTCATGTATTAATAAATACAGCAGCTGGGAGGGTGAAGCAGAGGAATGTCAGCAGAGACCCTAGGGTAGCCTTATGCGTAATAGATAGCAGCAACCCATACCACATGGTATCGATAAGGGGTAGGGTTGTAGAGCAAGTTTATGAAGGTGCAGATGAGCATATAGACAGGCTTGCAGAGCGTTATCTAGGGTTGAGCAGGTATCCATTCAGGGCTCCAGCCGAAGAGAGGGTTATACTGAAAGTTAAGGTAGAGCATGTATACCATCAGAGACCTAGGTAGCCAAGTTTATAATTCGTTTAAAAACCCTTATATTAATCCATACGGAATATATGCTATGCAGTTTGACTATGAGGAGTTTCAGAGTGTAGAGGAGGTTATGGCTTACCTTGTTACAATAGCACCTCTTATGAAGCAGATAATGACACTGCATACTTACAAGGGTTATACATTTGCACTACTCCCATTCTCTCCACTCTCTGGTGACCATATACTGATGGTATATGCAAGGAAGGAGGTAGAGCAAGGACTGTTAGAGTTTGATATATCAACCATGAAGTATAGGAAGGTTAATGCCGTTGAGAGGGCAGATAAGAACTACTTCATAGTAACAACACCAAAGGTCAATACACTTGCTGATAAAGCAATTGAGAATCTGAGCAGATTATAATTAATTAATCAATCCATCAATCAATTAAAATTTTTATCCAAGAGTATTAAAGTATAGTTATGCAGTGGCAGATATACAAGAACCCCTTAGGGCTCTTGGAGATTAGCATGGATAAGGGCGAGAGTGTAACTGCAGAGAGTGGGGCACTTGTATTCATGCAAGGAGATATAGAGGTAAGGACAAGCACAAAGATAAGGGAGCAGGGTTTCTTAAGCAGGTTAAAGAGCACCTTCTTGGGTAGAGAATCACTATTCTTGAATGATTACATAGCAAGGGACAAGTGCACAGTGGGTATAGCAGGGGCAGCATTAGGGGATATAGAGGCTATAGAGGTTAATGGCTCATACATACTCCAGAGTGGGGCATACATAGCATCAACTGAAGGTATAAGCATGGATACAAAGTTCCAAGGCTTAACAAAGGGTATATTTGGCACAGAGCTATTCATGCTTAAGATCTTGGGCAAGGGCACAGTATTTGTGAATACATATGGGGGTATAGTAAAGAAGGAGTTGAAGAGCAATGAGAGGATGGTTGTAGATAACTATCACCTTGTTGCTTTGGATGGTAATGCAGATTACAGAGTAGTTAAGATAGGCTCATGGAAGACAACCATACTTGGAGGAGAGGGTTTAGGGATAGAGTTGAATGGACCAGCAACCCTTTATCTGCAGAGTAAAAGTGCGATGGAGATAAAGGATGAGTTTAGTAGATTACTTGAGATAGATAAATTAAGGAGGGAGTTACAGTCTCAGTCCCAAGGACCATCATTCTCTTGGGGCAAGCAGAATAAGCAGGATTGGTTCAAGCCGAATATATGAACAAAGAATAAAAGCAACCCTGTATTAGGCTATACAATGAGTGATCCAAAAGGAGGTAGGTTATACGTAGTAGGCATAGGGCCTGGTAGCAAGGAGCATATGACATTCAGAGCAAGGGAGTGCATAGAGGATAGCAATATAATCATAGGTTATGAGACATACATAGATTTAATAAGGGATATGCTTTCAGGGAAGGAGGTATACTCTTATGCCATGACCCAAGAGGTTGATAGGGCAAACCATGCAATAGACCTTGCTCTTAAAGGCAATACAGTCTCACTTGTATCAAGCGGGGATCCTGGTATATACGGTATGGCAGGGTTAGTGTATGAGATACTTGCAGAGAGAGGCTGGGATTGTATGAACCCATACGTTGAGGTAGTCCCAGGGGTATCTGCATTGAATGCATGCAGTGCATTAGTAGGCTCCCCATTGATGACTGACTTTGCTGTAGTAAGCATGAGCGATCTCCTTGTACCATGGGAGATAATAGTTAAGAGGGTGGAGGCTGCTGCACAAGGTGATTATGTTATTGTAATATACAATCCCCAGAGCAAGAAGAGGGTTCATCAACTGAGGGATGCTAGGGATATCATACTAAAGTATAGGAGTGCAAAGACCCCTGTAGCAATAGTAAAGGCAGCATATAGGGATGCGCAGAGTATAGTTATAACGGATCTTGAGCATATGCTTGATTACCAAGAGCAGTTAGGTATGCTAAGCACAATAATAGTAGGTAACTCATCAACCTTCCTATACAAGGGATTGATGATAAACCCTAGGGGTTATAAGAGTAAATACGAGCTTGTTATAAGTGACAAGGTTTAACATGGGCAGTATAGAGTTTGGTCTAATACTACCTCAAGGCTGGCTCAACGATCTCCTTGATTATGATTACATAAGGAGGTTTGCACAAGAGGCTGATAACCTAGGCTTCTCCTTATGGGCATATGACCATTTTATACCACATTATAGATACAAGCCTCTCAAAGGCAAGGCTATGCTTGAGTGCTTCACACTGCTAGCATCAATAGCATCAATAACCAGCAAGGGAAGGATTGGGCAGGTTGTAGCATGCAACTCGTACAGGAACCCTTCCATGCTTGCAAAGATCATAAGCACTCTAGATTTCATAAGCAATGGTAGAGCAGTTCTAGGCATAGGGGCTGGATGGTATGAGGATGAGTATATAGCATATGGATACCCATTCCCTACTGCTAGAGTAAGGATAGAGCAATTGGATGAGGCATTGATAATAGTAAAGAGAATGCTTAAAGAAGGAGAGTGTATATTCCATGGCAAGTATTATAATGTTAATGCACTGAACTACCCAAAAGCAGAGCATTTACCAGTAATGGTAGGGGGTTATGGTAAGATGCTATTAAAGGTAGCTGCAAAGCATGCAGATATATATAACTGCCCATTCGCAAGTGTAAATGAGTATAAGGGTAGGTTAGAGATACTAAGGGAGCACTGCTCCAGTATAGGTAGAGATAGCAAGGAGATAGAGTGCTCACTGCTTACAAGGGTTATTATAGGCAGCAATTCAAGGCTTACAAGAGAAGAGGCAGAGGATACAATATTAGGGGATATTGAGCATGTATACCATGCGCTTGAGGAGTATGTAAACATAGGGGTAAAGCATTTCATATTGCATATACAATTTGATAAGGGTTTAGAGCAGTTAAGGTTGGTAAGTGAGGTATGTAGGATGCTAAAGTAAGGTAGTCTATATAGCATCATTATTATTTGCATATTACTTTACCTTCTTTACTTTAATTTACTTTAATTTAATTTACTTACTGCCTTGCTAGTATCTCAGTAACCTCAACCCTATCCTTAAATTTACTCCTTACAGGCTCTACTATCTTGTTAAGGTATGAGGCTACAGCATTCTTAAGATCCAATGGATGCAACCTCTTGCTTATATATGCATCCTCCACCTCCTTGTAACTTGTAAAGGTTATGCTTCCTCCATACTTCTCTGGTCTCTCAACAGTAAACTCCTTGTACTCATGGAATATTATGTATCTAGCAATCTCTAACACAGGGTTCCCTTCTACTATACCCTCTGGGCAGTATGCCTTCCTAACCTTACTCCTTATGGTATCCTCATCATCATGCACGAATATGCTTGTATGTGGCTTTGATTTGCTCATCTTACTTGATACCTTCCTATCCATCTCCACAGTATCATCCAAACCAAGCATAACAGGCTCACCTAACCCTGGGAGAAGGTGATGGTGCACAGCAACGGGTACCTTCCATCCAAGTTTAGGGAATATATCCCTAGCAAGCATATGCACCTTCCTCTGATCTATCCCAGCATGTGCTACATCAACCTCTAACGCATGTATATCAACTGCCTGCATAACAGGGTATATAAGTTGGGCAAAGTCAAGCCTATCCTTCTCACTCCTACCCATTATGGTTAGGGTACGTATTATCCTTGGTAGTGTTACATGCTTGCTTAACCTTATAGCATCCTCCCAGTACTCTTTATACTCCTCATATAGCTTAGAGCCTAGGATAACATCAACCCCAGGGCAGAAGAGCTTGAAGGCATCCTCATAGTACTTGCTCACCTTCCTTATGGTATCCCAATCTCCCTGTAACTTATCATTTATGTATGTATGCCAGTCCGCAAGTAGTACTGTGCATCTAAACCCAGCCTTTATAAAGTCATTTATCTTATACCCTGTAAGGATCAGGCTACCAAGGTGAAGCAGTCCAGATATCTCCAAGCCTATGTAGTGCCTTGGTCTCTCATTTGATACTAGCAGGGATCTTAACTCATCTATAGTAACTACTTCTTCAGTAGGCTCCTTTGTAATGAGTTCAATCCTACTCTCTATATCCACATGCCTTATTCATACCAGACTATAAATAAATATAACCAGTTAGGTAAGCAATCCTATATTTGAGGGTAATAGATAAGGATAAGATAATAGGCAAGGGTACATGGCTTGATAAGGTAGCATATACATTAATAGAGAGGGAGAAGAGGCTAGGCAGAGACCTCTCACTTATAAGGGTAGAGTCTGGGCTAGGTGCGTCTGGTATACCACATATAGGTAGCCTTGGTGATGCTGTTAGAGCATATGGTGTAAAGTTAGCATTGGAGAACCTTGGGTATAGAGCAGAGTTGGTAGCATACAGTGATGATATGGATGGGTTAAGGAAGGTGCCTCATGGGCTACCAGAGTGGCTTAAAGAGTATATAGCAATGCCAGTATGCAACATACCAGACCCATTCTCATGCCACTCATCCTATGCCATGCATATGTCAAGCATGTTACTTGATGCATTAGATACCTTAGGGATAAAGTATAGGTTCCAGAGTGGTTACGAGGCTTACAAACAAGGATTGCTTACAAGTGAGATAGATACAGTGCTAAGGAATGCAAAGGTTATAGGAGAAAGGATAGCAGAGCTTGTAGGACAGGAGAAGTTTAAGCAAGCATTGCCATACTTCCCTATATGCTCAAACTGTAAGAGGATATATCTGGCAAGTGCATATGAGTATATTCCAGATGAGTACAAGGTACTCTATGAGTGCAAGGGTAGCATAATAGGCAAGGAGTATATACAAGGCTGTGGGCATAGAGGAGAGGCTGATATAAGGAAGGCAGATGGTAAGTTAAGTTGGAAGGTAGAGTTTGCATCTAGATGGAGGGCATTAAGCATAAGGTTTGAGGCATATGGTAAGGATATAGCGGATAGCGTTAAGGTTAATGACTGGGTAGCAGATAACATCCTTAACTATCCTCATCCATTGCATGTAAGGTATGAGATGTTCCTTGATAAGGGGGGTAGGAAGATAAGCAAGAGTGCTGGCAATGTATTTACACCACAGCGCTGGCTAAGGTATGGTACTGTGCAATCTCTCATGCTACTGCTCTTCAAGAGGATAGCTGGTACAAGGCATGTAGGTATTGAGGATATACCTAGGTTAGAGGATGAGTATGATAGGCTAGAGGAGTTATACAACTCTACAAGCAGTGATATGCAGGTTATAAAGCAGAAGGGTATATATGAGTATATAAACCATTGCAGAAAGAGCAAGGCTAGGGAGCATGTTCCATACATGCTACTTGTTCAGTTGGCAGCAGCAGCACCAGAGGGTAAGGAGGTTGATTATGTTGCAAGTAGGTTAAGGGCATATGGGATGATAAATGATGAGGTATCAGAGAACCTTAAGGAGAGGATAAGGAAGGCAAGGCTTTATGCCCTTGAGGTGTATAATGCAGAGAGGGTAAGCAAGGTAGATGTGGATGAGATAGAGAGGAAGGCCATTAAAGATTTGGTAGATGTAGTAAATGCATGCAATGATGCAAAGGTTATACAATCAAGTATATTTGAGATTGCTAGAAGGCATGGTATAGAGCCCAAGGAGTTCTTCAGACTACTTTACCTCCTCCTAATAGGCTCTGATCATGGCCCTAGGTTAGGTCCATACATAATTGATATAGGAAAGGAGAGGGTATCATCTATACTAAGCAAGTATATATGATTAATATTATTTTTGATACTGGGCCCGTGGCCTAGCTAGGATATGGCGAGGGCTTGCGGATCATGCAGATAGCCCTAGGTCGTGGGATCGAAGCCCACCGGGCCCACATATAAAATAATAAATAAACGGGTACTACTTTACCTCCTTTAACCTCCCATCCTTTACATCATATATGAATCCCCTAACCTTATCCTTGTTAGGTATGAATGGATTTGCCTTTATCCTTGCCATATTCTGCTTAACCTCATCCTCAAGATCCTTAAATACCCCTAAGGCAAAGTATGGCCTTAACCCTATCCTCTCCTCTATCATATCCTTAAGAGCATCCTCACTAGAACCAATCATACCACAGTATGTATGCTGTATTATAACTATCTCCTCAGTACCAAGTAGTAACTGTGATATCATAAGTGAGCGTATAACATCATCTGTTACAATACCACCAGCATTCCTAATAACATATGCATCTCCCACCTCTAGACCAAGTATTCTATGCACATCTATCCTTGTATCCATGCACGTTACTATTGCCAGCCTTCTTCTTGGTTGTGGAGGAAGATCTGCATACTTGAATGACTCTGCATATAACTCGTTATTCTTTAGCAACTTATCTATCTCATGCATATTGCTTTACTTTCAAACCTTGAATTTTACTTTTATTTGATGTATATGTTAAATTATCATAGATTATGAGATTCTTAATTAATTTAATACTTATATTACTTTATATATAATGTTAACAAGGGCTTGAGGATAGGTATAGTAGGTTTAATAGCTGGCATAGTGATAATAGCAGTGGGGGTATTAGCAATAGTATCATCACTTGATGAATTTGCATTCATTAGGGGTATGATGCTTATAATAACTGGTATACTTATAATTGGACTCTCCTTTAGGTTTACAGTGCAGAAGAGGGAAAGGTAATATCAATTAAATTAAAAATAAAAATTATAAGGATTAAATTAATATAGTGGTATTATAATGCTAAACTATGCCAATAGCATATGTATTGATAAATTGTGATCTAGGTGCAGAGGATGAGATAATAAAAGAGATAAAGAAGATACCAGAGGCAAAAGAGGTATCTGGTGTATATGGTGTATATGATATAATAGCAAAGGTAGAATCAGATTCTATGGATAAGTTAAGGGAGATAATAACATGGAAGATAAGGAGGATAGATAAGGTTAGATCTACCTTAACCATGATAGTAATAGAAGGACAGGGTAAGGGTAAGTAAATAAACAAAGATCATATTTTAATAATTATAAGTAATAATCAGTTAGAGGATATTATTGCCTTAAGTGTGGTTACGAATCTTAAGATATCATCCTCGCTGTTAAAGAAGTGTGGTGATACCCTTACCACCTTCTTATCCAAGACACTCCTCTCTGCAGCAACTATCCCATGCTCTTCCAGTTCCTTTACAACCTTGCTGCTATCGTTATTACATGTAAATGATACTATGCTTGTCCTTGACTTATCCCTTGGCGTATACAATATTACCTTTTCATCTGTTACTAACTCTTCCATTATGGTATCTGCAAGGTATTTATTCCAGTTCCTTATCTTTGCTATGCCTATATGCTTTACATAACGTATGGATTCTATAAGCGCTGCAATTAGAGCATAGTTCCTGAACCCTGCCTGCATCTTATAAGGCATCTCCCTATATACCAGGGAGCCTTCATGTATGAATGCAGACTCATCCCCTACTATCATAGGCTCAAGCATATCCGACGCATTCTTGCTGCAGTATAATATGCCTAGCCCCGGGGGACCGCATAGCCATTTGGATGCTGGGAATGCCATGAATGAGCATCCTAGCCTCTTAACATCAACCTCAAGGCAACCCACACTCTGAGCCGCATCTAGGAATAGTTGCACATCATACTCTTTGCATAACTTGCCTATCTCCTCTATAGGTAGTATTAAACCAGTGTTGAATAATGCATGGCTAAGGGATATCAATCTTACATTCTTACCCTCTTTAACCTTCTCTAAAAACTCTTGTTCATCTATGCTACCATAGATATCTTTTATGCTTAGCCTCTTAACCTCTGCACCCTTATTCTTAAGCCTTAGCCATGCATAGTAATTGGCATGGTGCTCATGCTCACCATCCCTTACTATTATGCTATCCCCTTGCCTAAGGTTTAACCCATTCGCAACAAGATTTATACCCTCTGTTGTGCTCTGTGTAAATACAACCTCCTCTGCCTTACAGTTTATAACCTCTGCAACCTCTCTTCTTGCATTACATATAAGTTCATCTATAGTATTTTGCATCTTGCTAGAGTCTGGGCCATACTCATCATACTCAACAAGAAGATCTGTGATAGCCTTTATTGCTGTAAATGGCATGGGTGCACTTGATGCGTTGTTAAGGTATATGCACTTGAACCTTGGGAAGTCATTCTTTATTGTATCTGGATCAAGCATGCTAATAATGGTTAATGGTTATACTTAAAGGGTATTTAACTTAATGTTTAAATTTAGAACTTAGGCTTATTAACTTGCTTATATAATGCTGTATAATGATAGAGATGCTCTCAAACAGAGGGGTTAACATGCTTGTTGCAGAGGATACATATGCCAAGATATCCTTCATCTCTGCCCTTATAAATAGCATGAAGGGTTCCAAGATTATATACCTTGATCTTGATACAGTATTTACTGCATATATTAGGAGTAATATAATAGAGTTGGGTAACGGTAATAAGGTAGAGGTATTCCTTGCGTGTAAGGAAGGGCTAGAAGATATGCTTGTAGATGTATCCTTGCTTGCAGGTAAAGCTGATCTTATAGTACTTGATTCTCTACATGGTTTCTATCATGCATATAAAGATAAGCTTATATCGACTAGGCTTAACCAACTCCTAACCTTTCATATATCATTCCTACTCAATATAAAGGAGGACTGCTCTTTACTTGTTACAAATGTTAGAAGGAGAATAGAGCCTAAGACCAATGCAGGAAGATATATATGGGGTAAGAGTAGTGCCATCTTCTATGCTAGGCTTACTGCTGATACATTAATAATTAATATTATAAAGCATGATATAAACAGCTTTAACGGTAAGGAGATGATAATAAGTATGCAAAAATAAGATGTATTATGCAAGTATATCGAATAGGCTGATCCTCTTCCTATCCTCCTTTATATCCTTGCTATGCAAGAGCACTATTAGGCTCTCCAAGGTATCTCTTAACTTAATCCCATCATCTGTTATGTTAACTATGCCATCCTTTACCTGAAGGAACCCCTTGTTGGATAGTTCACTTACACGCTTCATAACCTGATAATAGTCTAAGCTTAAAAGTCTGGCAAGTTGGTAGAGCTTTAATCTTGAGTTCATGGATACACATTGCAGTATGCAGTAGCATTGCACATATGCTGGTCTACGCTTTAGACTTAAGGCTATCTCCATTGAATCAGGCGTCATATTATTGCTCTTTATTATATTATTCATTTGCTGCATATTATTATCACCACTTATATTATGGATCTACCTATTTATTAATATTTCCTTGATAATATATAGTATAGAGTCATACCGTATTATAATATTATCCTAATTAATAATATTAAACTCAATAATATAATATAATGTTATTTATTATACATACCAGCAGCCTAACCCTAATATTAAGCATGTAGGGTAGTTAGTATGTGAGTAGAGGGAATAGAGGTAAGGGAGCAAGTAATGCTAAGAGGCTTGTAATATTTGGTATAATAGGTGCTCTTGTAGCATCAACATTTGCTCTAGTGTACTCTGCAAGGTTTGCTGAGGATAAGAGGGAAGAGACTGAGAGGCAGACAGAGGAGAGCTTTAGACTTGCTAGATGTGGGGATGGTATAGCAAAGCGCACGCAATACATACAAGAGTTCCTGCTACCATCTGAGTGCTCCATGCCAGTAGGTATTGCTGTAGATAGGCAAGGCAATGTATGGGTTGTATCCTCAAGCAACAACAAGGTTATGAAGTATGATCCTTTGAGTGCTAGATATGAGGAGTACGATATACCATCCAACAAGGTATTAAAGGATATGCCATTCCCTGTATGGGCTACACTCTTTGATGAGAGTAATAGATTATGGTTTACAGATGCTGAGAACAACAGCATATGGCTATTCGATACCTCAAGCAAGGAGTTTAAGCAGTTCAAGTTGCAGTCTAGCAGTGAGTTTGGCACATCTATGCCAGTTGATATGAAGATACATGATGGCAAGGTATGGTTCATAGGTGTATATAGCAAGCATATAGGCATGATAGATACAAGCACGTTAGAGCTTAAAGAGATACCTATAGATGTTGAGTTACAGGCACTAGGCACGCTAGCATTGGATAAGCAAGGGAATGTATGGTTTACAGCACTAACCCTAGGAACAGAGGGTAGGCTATACATGCTGGATCCTAGTACAGGGAAGATAACAACATATGATCTACCTATAACAAGCCCAGTTGGGATAAGCATAGATGATAGCGATGGTAGCATATGGATAAATGACCACGGGAGCAACATGTTCATAAGGTTTGATCCTAATACAGGTAAGGTAGAAAGGTATGTTACCCCACTACCATCAAGGTTCACTAACCTAGGCCTCTATGATAGATGCATAAATGATAATGGTTCTCCATTAACCTGTGGAGGCTATCAGGTATCACTACCATACTGGAATGCAATAGACTCAAAAGGAAGGTTGTGGTTCAATGAACACCAAGGGAATGCTATAGCAGTCTTTGATCCAAAGATGCTTACGTTAGTAGAGTATCATATACCAACGCATAACAAGGCATGGGGTAGCTGTGAGAACTATACAGAGCAGTGTGGTATAGCAAACCCATTGAGGTTTACACTTGTAGATGATAACACTGTATGGTTCACAGAGTTCTCAGAGAATAAGATAGCAAGGCTTGATGCTAGCAAGCAGTTACCATACACACTTGCTGCTCAGGATAGGTATACAATAAGGAAGGGTGAGAGTATAACCATACCATTAACGATAAATGCAAACAATGAAGCAAGTATAGAGATGGTTATAGCAAGCAGTGAGAGCCCAGAGGGTAAGATAACAAATATAAAGGCAGAGTTCAGCGAGAGAGTATTCAACGTACAGCCCAACTCTACCAAGGTTGTTAACCTTAGGATAACTGCATTGGATGGTCTAAAGCAAGGAGAGTATACACTAACCATAGGTGCCAGGAGTAGCGAGGTTACATACTCAAAGGTAGTTAGATTGCTTGTAGAGTAATGGTACCAGAGGTAGATAGACATATAGGCATAGAGGTATATTCAACTCCTTCTCCTAGCATAGATGCAAGTATAAGGAGTAGCAAGGCCTCGTTCATAGTAGATGAGGTTATTGATCTAGATGCATTAAGCATTACTAGCATTATGGATAAGAATAGATATGCATTATTTAAACTAAGGAAGAGTGGTATAGATAGTATACACGCATTAAGGGAGGTAAGGGTAAAGTATGGAATAAGGTTAAAGATCTTAGGATTAAAGGATGCATATGCATCAACTACCCAATTCGCATTAGCAAGTATAAGGGATATCAAGGTTATGGATCATATCTTAGCAACTGAGCACTGTATGCTAGAGTTGGTAGGCTATACAGATAGAATGATGAGCAAGAAGCATCTATTAGGCAACTCATTCAATATAAGGGTTTACAGTAATGAAAGCACACATAAGATAATTGATGCAGTTAATATGATAAGGGATTATGCAAAGGATAGGAGAGTAGCAAACTTTTATGGGTATCAGAGATTTGGTAGCAGTAGGGCAGTAACGCATCTTATAGGCAAGGCTATAGTTAAGAGGCTCTTTAATGATGCCTTGAATATACTCTTAACATACACTACAGATTATGAGAGTAGAGAGCAGAGGAGGATAAGGCTTGAGTTGAGGGATAAGGGCTTAAGCAAAGAGTTGGTAGACTCCATACCTAATACAATGGATATAGAGAGGATTGCTGCCAGGGAGATGCTTAAGAGCAATGACCCTATAAGGGCGTTGAGAGCATTACCTATAGAGGTTAGAAGGTTATTCGTTGAGGCATACCAAGCATACATATTCAATAAGGTATTAAGTATTGCAGTAAGCAAGGGTTATGATATCTCAAGGCCATTGCATGATGATGTATGCTTTACCCTTAAGGGTAATAGATTGGATAGTATTAAGGTAGGTGGTGATGTAGTAGCATTGCCATTGGTAGGTTATGCATTCAAACCAAAGGGTAGGTTTGGGGAGTTGAGTGAGCAGGTTATGAAGGAAGAGGGTATAAAAAGCAAGGAGTTCTATGTTAAGGAGATGCAGGAGGTTAGTGTAGAGGGAGGCTTTAGACCTGCGCCATTGCTGCTAATGGATGATATATCATACGATAATGCAAGTATAAGGTTCGCATTACATAAAGGATGCTATGCTACTATACTCCTAAGGGAGATCATAAAACCTAAAGATCCTATAAGACAAGGATTCTAGTTATCATTACTATTATTTAATTTAATTTATTTCTCATTACCTTGAGAGTTGATGTATAAGATCCCTATCATGCTTAACAGCATTATGCTCTCTATCTACAAGTATGCACTCAAACCAATAGTATCTACCATCCTCAAATACATAGTATGAGCCCCTAACCTCCATGTTGGGATATCTCCTTGCTACCCTACGCTCAGCAACCTTCTTCATACTCTCTGCCTGCTTTATCTTCACAACACCTAGATGCTTAGGCCTCCTACCAGACCTTGGTCTCTGCTTACGCATTCCTCCCTTGCTTACCCTAACCCTAACCACTATGAACCCTTGCTTTGCTTTATAGCCTAATGCTCTAGCCCTATCAAGCCTTGTAGGTCTCTCAAGTCTTACTATCCTAGGCTCGCTCCTAGCCTTTACTATCTTCTCTTTAAGCTCTGTTGGTCTGTTCTTGTATAGGCTATGCCATGTCTTTGATATATAAGCATACATACCCTTTACCATACCCTACTTAAGTAAGAGCATAAATTAATTCTTAACTATCTCTATCTCAACCACTACTCTCTGCTCATTGCCCCTCTCATCACTATACTTTAACCTCGATATTATACTGCATAGGTTAGGATCATCCACTATCCTTGCATTACCGTTGAGTATAGTATCACCTATCTCAACCTTAACACTATGGTTACGGATTATATTCTTTAACCAATCGCTCTCCATATTCCTTCTAGATGCGTAGAGTTTACCATTGTAGTATACTAGCCTTAATGGTACTCTATGTTCCCTCTTGCTTACCCTGCCTATAGTTACTAGGTATGCTATGAAGGAACTCCCATCCTTAAGCATAACATATGTAAGCAAATAAGATATATCTTACTTTTGCGTAGAATTGTTATGGATGAGCAGAGCATAATATTCAACCCAAAGGTTGAGGATAGGTGCACCTCACCACGCTACTTCTGCTTCTGCGATGGTATTGTAATATATACTCAGTGGTGTGCATACCATAGGAACGTATATTATTACTGCTACAAATGTAAGGGTTTGTATAAGCATGATAGAAGTCAGTGTGCCATAGACCTTGGCAAGGAGCTACGCTAGTTATTCTTATTCTTAACTGCTTGTGTATAGGCTTACCAGATGCTCAAGTGATGCAAGTGCAGATCTTAGCCTCTCTTGCATACTGCCTATCCTTGCATTATAGGCATGAACCTTCTCCTTCAGTAACCTTATCATCCTTTCTTCCTCCAATGGGTTAGGGGAGCCGAGGGATCTCCTCTGCATTATGGAGTCTATAGGCTTGATATCCTTCAATGCAACTATCATATCAACAAGATCACTGTAATCATGCAGTATGCTGCTTATCTCTTCCCTGCTTAGATCCTTAAGTCTCTTGCTATTCTTACTTGCATATGCTACAAGCATGCCTACTACCTTATGTGCAATCCTGAAGGCTATACCTTGCTTAACCAAGCCCTCTGCTATATCCAGTGCTATAGCATGGCTATGCTCTGCTGCCCTCTGCATGTTAGATACATTAACCTTAAGGTTAGTTACTATGCTCCTCATTATGCTCAATGAATCATATGCTATTCCATATGCATCTATGCTTAGCCTCTTGCCCTCCTGCATATCCCTGCTGTAGCCTGATGGTAATGCCTTTACCATGCTCATGGATGCAAAGAGTATACCAAGGATGCTAGATGCCCTAGCACGCATAAGCTCTAGTGGGCATGGATTCTTCTTCTGTGGCATTATGCTTGATGTTGATGATAGCTCATCAGGTAACTCTATGTATGCAAACTCTGATGATGACCAGAGTATAAAATCCTCTGCTATCCTGCTAAGGTTTACCATTATTGACGCTAATTCAAAGAGATACTCTAAAAGAAAGTCCCTGCTGCTTGTAGCATCTATGCTATTCTCTACTATTGAGTCAAATGCTAGTAGAGATGCAACCCTAGCCCTATCTATGTTGAGTGATGTGCCTCCTATTGCGGTTGCACCTAGAGGGGATTGGTTGACTCTAGCATAGCATGACTCTAACCTCTCATAATCCCTTACAAGCATGCTTGCATATGCGGTAAGGTAATGTGCTAGCGTGCCTATCTGAGCCTGCTGCATATGGGTATACATCGGCATAACTGTGCTAACATGCTCCTTAGCCTTATCCAATAGGGCATCTATCAATGCAAGAAGCTCCTTGCATATAGAGATTATATCATCCCTGACCTTCATCCTTATATCCAGTGCAACCTGATCATTCCTTGACCTTGCTGTATGCATCTTACCCCCATGGTTTATTCCAGCCTTGCTTACCACGAATGCCTCAAGTGCCTCATGTATATCCTCATACTCGTTGATGTTTATACCCTCTAGACCATTACGCTTAGCATACTCCAATGCCTCAAGTATGGACTTGAGTTCATCCATGCTCAGCAACCCCTGCTCATGGAGCATTATTGCATGGGCCTCACTACCTATAATATCATAGTAAAGGATGCTCTCATCCTCACCTATGGAGGAGAGGTATGATAATGCCTTATCTGTTAATTTACCCTCAAGCCTTGATCTATACATGGAGGGTATGCATGATGGAGAGTATATAACTCTTGGCTAGGCTTGTAGAAGGCTTGATTTTAATTGTCTATACAATTCCCTACCCTCATCAGTTATCTCCCATATACCATAGGGAGAATCTTTCTTTAGACAACCTTTATCTCTTAGTTCTATTCTTAAAAATTGCACATTCCTCCTCCATCTTATTCCACCAGATTCTACCCTCCCCTTATCTTTATCCGTTAACTTACCTTCCATCTTCTTCTCTATTCTTGCTAGTATATCCCTCAGCCTGCCCTTCCCTCCTATCTCTATCAATACCTCTAACAAAGGAAGAGTAAATTCACGCCTAGGAGTTGCTTTATTAGAAACCGTTTGGTTAAGTGTTACCTTATTAATTGATTGTCCATATATTATAGCTTGTTTAACTACTGGCTCAAATAGATGAGCACGTACGGCTATTCCTATCCCTTCCCTCTCAAATGTCTTAAACTCTATTATTTCAATATGAGCATTTATGCTACTGATTGCTTCATCTAGCTTATCAGTCCTCTCATCTATTATTATAAGTATTATAGGACTTTTATTTATAATATCAGAGACACACTTATACACATCACTATATCTCTCTCTAAATTTATTATTAATATCTCGATTTCTATTTACCTCATCATATATATACTCTGTAAGATTACGCCTTTCAGTAGGATTATTTATTCCCCTTATGAATCTGCTTAGTTGAGGAAAGATATGATCATCCACATTATGTTTGGAAAGCTCAACTTCAACAACATACCACTGTGGAGGATCAAAGGTTATAGCATAACCATCTGGTATGGAGGTTATACCTGATAACGAGGATATCCTCTTCTTTTCAAGATATAAAGACTCTTCCCCAAAGATATACTTTGCACATTCTTTAACATAACCCTCAAGTTCTTCCTCGTTCTTGCATTCATAAGGCTTATACTTTATCCCATCTGCTATAAGTAACATATAATATTTCAAGATATATGTGTATTTATATTCTTTCTCTATATATTAAGTAAAAGCAAGAACTTACAGATATTTAATATACAAATGGTCTAATATACTCACTTGTATAAACCTCAATACCATGCTTATTGCAATATTCCTTACCATATATATCTATGAATGGTGTAACTATTACCTTCCTATCCACACTCTTACCAGTAACCTTCCTATACAACTCTACCTTCTTCTTGAATAGATATGCATCATTCCTATTTATATTACTCTTTATCTCCATAAGTATAACCTTGCCATTGCTTACTGCTACATCCAACTCTATGCTGTTAGGCTCACCGTATACATAACCTTCTTTATCATAATAACTCCATCTCTCTACCTTATAGCCTTCTAACTCCTTCTCTAGCACTGCCTTAATACCTTCCCTGAATGCATCCTCAGCCATTATACCCCATCTTGCACCTATCGCATTTATGGTATTCCTTAACTTTGTTATCTCATCCCATACCTTAGCAAATTCATCCTTCATATCCTGCCTTAACTTTGTTATCTCATCCCATACCTTAGCAAATTCATCCTTCATATCCTGCCTTAGCCTATTCTGCTCTTCTCTAAGCATTGCTATCTCTTGCAGTATCTCATTGAACTTCTTATCATGCTCATCAAATCTCTTAAGTATAGCATCATAGCCTATTAACCCTGCTACTGTATACCTAAAGTCCTCATCCTCCTTCAATAACTTTATTATACTCTTCTTTAACTCATTAGACATAAGGTATATTGTAGAAAGAAAAGTATAAATCTTACTAACCTAACGAGCAATAAAGCATTCATACCAATATATAATGATGCGGGATGCGGGATTCGAACCCGCGCCAGAGGCTCGGGAAGCCTCCATCCTTCCACTAGACCAATCCCGCACTAATTTAATAGAAAGATGTAATATCTTTAATATTTTATCTCCTTTACCTTAGCCCTGCACCAGATGACTTCCTGTATGGACCTCTACTCCTTAACCTTGCCCTATCCTTCCCTTCCTTATACCTTAAGAGATCATCCTCATCTATACTGCTGTAACTTGTAGTATAAAGTTCATCTATAAGCCTTGTAGCATTATCCTTAATTGGTAGAGAGAATGCTATGCTTACCTTATTCCTATCTATGGTAATTGTAGGGTATCCTAGATCCTTACTCTCAACTATATCTGCTATATCATTAACAAACTCTACAGCCTCTAAGAAGGAGCCTAGGATGTAGGTTCTTACAAGCATGTTATCCTTGTTTACCCATCCATTATCATTACTAGCCATGTATAATATAGAGTAAGGGTATTTATTTATCTCTATAGCCTACCAAGTGCTACAACAGGCTCAAGCCTACTTGCCCTTAATGCTGGATACAGGCCAGAGATCATGCTAAGTGCTATTGATAATGCAACGACCCTTGATATATCCTCTATTGTGTATAATGGTCTTGCTCTAGCATCCTCTGGTGCATTCCTATTCCCAGGTGCAAAGTTTGATAATACATTCCCTCCAGCAATACCTAAGGGTATGCCTACTGTAGCCCCTATGCTACCTATTATCAAAGCCTCCATGAGGAAGAGCAGGAGTATGGTTTTACCCTGTGCACCTATAGCCTTCAGTATACCAATCTCCCTAGTTCTTTCTACCACAGAGGTATATAGAGTAGTTATTATCCCTATGGAGCCTACTACCAAGGATATGACTGCTATGCTGAATAGGAAGGTTGTTATCCCCCCTATGAACTCCCTTATTGTCTTGAGTATAACCTTCGAGGATGTTATCCCTACATCATTTCCATACAACCTCTTTATACCATCCTCTACACTCTCAACAAGGTCAGCATTCCTTGCTATAACCACTATACCATCATATCTATTACTCTTATTCATTAAAGCATTTGCAACATTAGGCTCTATAACAACAGCACCATCTATAGTATTATTACCTATAGCCTTTATTATTGCTCTAACTACAAACGTTCTAGAATTAACCTTCGTCTTACCATCCTCATCAATGTATGAGTACTTTACAACCACTGCCTGCCCTAGGGTAGCGAATGGTATATCCTCACCTGGAGGCCTTGCTATACGCTCAGATATTATTATGGATGATGGATCCTTGCTTATTATAGAACCTTGCTCAAACTCTAGTGCAGGGGCTATTGAGTATATCTTTGTAGGATCCTGTGCAAATACCCTTGCATTCTGAACCTTGCCTCTAGACTCTATGCTTACTACCCCAGTGTAGTTTGGTATAACATCTGCTACAGCAGGGATGGTCTTAAGCCTATCAGCAACAACCTGTGTTAGTATAACCTTTGGTGCATTTGGTGCATCAGCAAGACCTCCTCGCTGTGTAGGCGCAGGGCTAACAAAGATAACGTTAGGGGCAAGCATGCTGAACTGCTTATCAGCAAATGCAAGGAAGCCTGTTGTTAAGCCATTAACTGCTATAAGAAGGCTGCTACCTGTTGTAACCATGAGTATGGTTAGTATGGATCTAACCTTCCTCTCCTTTAGAGCCTCAAATGCTAGCTTTAGTATAGTAAGTATCTCCATACCTTCTTCTATGTCTGATTCCTCTTACTCCTCCTACCTATTACGAACCCTGCTACCCCAGCACCTACCAGCCCACCTACCAATAGGCTTGTACTCTGTGTAATTAATGGGCTAGTATTGTTGCTGTTACCATCAGTAGTGCTTACCTTTATTGGTGAGTATGCTACCTTACCATCTAGCACTACCTCATGCTCCTCCCTTAAAGCATCTTTATATGTAACCTTAACCCTGACATCATATACCCCTTTATCATTGCTAACCTCTTGGCTTATGGGTATATTGAATGGCAATGGTGAGTTTATAAGCAGATCCCCTAAATACTGTGCACCACCATCTGGCTTAAGATAATCTGCAAGCAGCTCAACGCTTGTGAATAATGCATCAGCAGAGCCATCGTTAAGTAGGTAGCCAGTAAGGGTAGGCTGCTTACCTACAAATGTTACCTGAAGATCGTACATCTTTATACTAGCGTTTCCTAATGCATATATACTTACACTCCTACTTGCCCTATGCAATCCTCCCGTGCTATCAAGGTATGTTATGTTCAATGGTATCTCAAATGTCTTGTTATGCGCATCGTTTGTAGCAAATATACTCAATGGTAGTTTTACACTCTTGCCAGCATCTATACCTGCTAACTTGTAGTAGCCATCACCTATAATGCTTATAGGAATGTTAGCAAGAGCACTGGTATCTATACTAACCTCAACATTATAAGCACTCTCATCTCCAACATTGCTTACTATTATGTTACGCTCATTTACTCTAAGTGTATCTATCCTATGTTCATCTATGCTAACACTTAGATCTGCACTGCTGCTACTACCCTTTACTATAAGGTTAATACTGCTAGCGGTGCTTTTCCTATTACCATAAGAATCTGTATACTCAAATACTAACTGCACGCTCTGCAGTGTATTTGCTATGCTAGGGTTTGCGTAAAGGGTTAATATAATTTTGTTAGTGTTATTAGGCTCTAGTGTTGATAGATCGAATACCTTATCACCAATATCCAATAAATTGCCTGTTGATGCTAGCCTTGCTATTAGTGCAGATGCTGGTGCACTACCCTTGTTCGTAACCTCAACCTCTACCATATTCTCTTTACCTGGTGTAAGTATTGGGTTTAATGCTTTAGTATCAAGTATGCTCTTGCCAGTGAGCATGAACTCAACACCATCGAATATTCTATAACTTAACCCAATATCTTGGGATCTAAAGTACTCAACCCTTAGCACTGCCTTGTATATACCAGGCTTAAGGTCCTTGCCTACCTTAACAGGGAATTCAAAGTAGAATGTATCACCCCTACCAACCTTAAAGTCATAGGTATCAAATGCTGGCTCCCCTTTTGCCTTACCATATGCTTCAAAGCCTACAGGTAAGTAAAGCCAACCTCTAACACCAGTCAACTCGAATGCTCCAGAGTTTGCCATCACTGCTATAAGTGTAGCAACACCATCCCCTGGTGCAACCTCTACCTTTACAGGGAAACCATTGCTTATGCTATTCGGATCACCAAAGTATAGGTTAACGAACTTAACCTCCTTCTCTGTCTCCCTCTGCTCCCTTATGCATGGATTATCCTGCCCTATTACCTCATAATCTGGGCACTTATTAGGGTCGCTAGGCTCTACTGCATAAGCATTACCCATTAGCAATAGAATCATGATGGTAGAAAGGATAAGCCTCATACCATGTACTCAACCTCCTTCTCAACCATACCATCCCTAAGGTATATCGATCTCATACTCATGCTAGCATGTTCTAGATTATGTGTAACCATTATAACAGTCTTGCCATACCTCTCGCATAGCATCCTAAGCATGTTTATAACCTCTAACCCAGTCTTGCTATCAAGGTTACCAGTAGGCTCATCTGCAAGTATTATTGTTGGATCGTTTATAAGCGCTCTGGCAATAGCAACCCTCTGCTGCTGCCCCCCAGACAGGGATGTTGGCTTAAAGTATGCCTTATCCTCTATGCCTAACAACCTGAGAAGTTGTAAAGCCCTTGCTATCCTCTCACCTTTAGGCATACCTGCTATAATAGCAGGTAACTCTACATTCCTTAGCACAGTGCTCCTATTTATTAGGTTGTATGCTTGGAATACAAAGCCTATCTTCTTATTCCTTATCCTTGCAAGATCCCTATCCTTGTATGAGTATATATCTATACCATCTATGTACACCTTGCCCTGGGTTGGTCTATCAAGTGCACCAAGTAAGTTAAGTAGCGTAGACTTGCCAGATCCTGAGGGTCCTATTATGCTTACAAACTCTCCCCTCTTAACCTCCATATTTACACCCTTTAATGCAGTAACCTTTATGTTGTTGCTGTTGTATACCTTAACCAGATTCTCAACCTTGAGCACTAAATCCATATATAAATGTATATTATTTTGCCTCTATATAACTCATACTATAAGAATTAGACAGCTTTATATTTACATGCTGCCAACTGTAATGCATGGATACCCTAGATCTAGAGATACTAAAGTTACTCATATCTAATGGTAGGGCATCATACAATAGCATAGCATCTAGAATTGGTATAAGCACAAGTAGTGTAATCTCAAGGGTTAATACCATGATAAGGGAAGGGATAATAGACAGGTTTCTAGCAAGAGTTAACCTTGAGCAACTGGGCTATAGGGTTATCTACCTTATGGTTAAGCATGATAGTGATGAGAATGAGCTTCTTAGAAGGCTAGGCTCAATAGGCTATATATTCATGGTAGTTACATGTATAGGAGATTATAGCATATTTGCATTGACAGTTGATCCAAGATTAGGTAATAGCAGTGACACTAAACTACTTGATTATGTTAGACCATATAGAATAATCTACAACTTCTCCATGCTAGAGGCAAGTAAAAGGTTAACATACAATGACCTTAGGATAATAAAGGCCCTTGCAAGGAATGCTAGGGCAAAGGTTAAGGATATAGCAATGGAGCTAGGCATATCCATAAAGACAGTTGAGCGTAGAATAAGCAAGATGGTTAATGAGAGGATAATCACATTTACAGCTATTATAAACCCTGCTGCTATAAAAGGGTTTATAAACTTCATAATGATAATTAAGGTTAGTGCCCTTACAAGGGTAGAGGATGTGTTAAGTAGTAATCTCCTTATGCCTATTATACATGCAGCAAGTGATACTCTGGTTGCAGTATTACATGCGCATAGTACAGATGAGATTGATCTACTGCTTAGAAGGGTTAAGATGTTAGATAATGTAAAGGAGGTTGAGTTCTTCATAGTGCAGAGGATAACGCATGATGACTACTCTAAGATAATAGATAGGATAATAGCAAATAAAGCAGAAGGATTAAATTAATATACATATTAATTAAGTTATGGATGCTAGATGCCCAAGGTGTGATAAGAGGGCAAGGCTACTTGATGATATGAGCAAGGTAGTATGTAACAACTGTGGTTATGAGAATAGCTATGAGGAGTATATCGAGGAGATGAAGGCAAGGGTTTATACATTGATAGATGAGTTTACATTTGAGCTACCCCACCCTAAAGGGTGAGGCTTCTTGGTTCATAGACTTTAACTTAAA
>CAYYYF010000009.1:0-48617 GCA_964475945.1 uncultured Nitrosopumilales archaeon
TTTGGTTTAGTTTAGTAATTCATCCCCGCCATAAATAGCGAAGTTTTCTTACTATACTATGTATAAGGCATGTATTAGGCATAAACTCTAGAAGATTAAATGACATCCTCTCCTTGCTTATAAACAATGAATTGGTTATCTCATAACAATAATAATATAATAATATTACAGATAAAGGTTTATACTTCTTAAACCTATACAAGGAGTTGATGGGTCTACTTGGTATAGATTACGGCAAGATTGCTATTAGTAATAAGCACTAAAATTAATTTAATACTCATCTACCATAATTTAGTATCCTACTTGCCTCTTCCTTTATCTTAACTGCTAATCTATGCCCTATACCCTTTACATTCTCAAGTCTATCTATGCTTGCATCTGCTATACTCTTAACATCTGTAAACCCAGTATTGAATAGTGCCCTAGCCCTAGCCCTTCCTATATCCTCAAGCATAACAAGTGGTATTAGCTCCTCCTTTACTCCATACCTTACTCTTACCCTTAACACCTCTATATCCTTAAGCATGCTCCTCTTACCAAGTAAATCTGCTATAGAGTGCATTGAGTAGAGTAGCCAGTCACTAACCTCTATCATCCTATACATATCCCCTGGTTCAATACCCAAGTTCTCATAGAGGTGCTTCTCACTATACTCCTCTATCCATGCATACAGTGCTAGAAGGCTCCTTGATATGCTATACTCATCTGCATCATCTAAAAACTCATTTGCGTACTCATCTACAAGCATTCTAGCTTCATCCATATCCTTGCTCCTTAACTGTAACCTTGGGTAAAAGTCTGGGCACTCTGTAATAACATGGAGTAAGCCTAACGTATACCTCTTACTTTTCTTGCTTATCTTTAGTAGTGCGTTCCTTATAATAACAGCAGTCTCTGGATCTATGTATAGCATGGATACCCTTCTACCAAACCTTGTTGCAGATAGATAAGAGTCTTTAAGATCAACCATACCCTCTACAGCAAGATATTCTAGCGAAGACTTGAACTTTGGTTGCAGATAATTTATGCTGTACTGCCTTGCCAATAGTGTCTTAGAGAATAGTTCATAGAGAGCACTCTCCTTCATCTCCTTGCTCATTGCAATGCTAGCAAGTATATGCCTCCTAAGCATCCTTGTATCTGCTAGCGTAGATCTTATAGGCTCTAACTCTGCATTTATGTATGAATCGAATATATCCTCAACGTTAGAGTTGCTTACTATTATAGCCTCACCATACTCATCATACCTCGGTCTACCTGCCCTACCACACATCTGTTTGTACTCATTAACACTTATCCTACCGCTCATACCTTGCTCATGATCATATCTGCTTATACTTGATATTATAACCCTCCTTGCTGGTAGGTTAACACCAGCAGCAAGAGTAGGGGTTGCTGCTAACACCTTTATCATCCCATCCCTAAAAGCATCCTCAACTATGCTCCTTGCATATGGGCTTAGCCCAGCATGGTGAAATGCAGCAAGGTTGCTCATAGCCCTTGTCAGTATCTTTGCTAACTCGCTATCATCATGCTCAAGTAGATCCTTGATATACTTGCTTATCTCTTCATTTCTATAATGCATCTTGCTTAATGCCTCAGATACACTCAATGCGAGTGTGACTGCCTTCCTCCTACTCTCAGCGAATATAAGCGCTTGAGCACCATCCTTTACTGCATCCAATGCAAGATCTATTGCTGCGCCATACTTGCTTGTTGCTACCTTAACACTCCTACCATCTTTATAGTATATGGTGCCATGGTAGTATATACCTTCTAGTAGTTTGGTTGGTCTCCATTGTATATCTATTAATCTGCAGTTTAACCATCTTGCTACTTCATCTGCATTGCTTATAGTTGCACTCAATGCTAGTATCTGTGCATTGCTCAGAGATGCTCTAGCAAGCATCATCTCAATTGTTGCACCTCTTTCTTTATCAGAGAGAAGGTGTACTTCATCGAACACGTAAAGCCTTATATCATCTATCCATGATGCATTATGCCTGAACAATGAGTCCATCTTCTCATATGTTAGTATTATGATATCAGCATCATTCAACTCCTCACCTGTAGAGTCATAGTCACCTGTTGATATCATAACCTTGCATCTAGTGCCATCCTTCTTCCCTAAACCCTCCAGTATCTTAAACTCCTTGTACTTCTCATTTGCTAATGCCCTTAATGGAGCAAGGTATACTGCCTTGCCTAAGCACTCCTTTACCATCCTAGCACTTGCAAGCATTGCTATAAGCGTTTTGCCACTTGCTGTAGGTGTTGCTATTAGCATACTCTCCCCTTGAAGCAAGCCATTATCTATAGCCTCCTTCTGTGGAGGGTAGAGTGTAGTATATCCTAGTTTATCTAGTATGAGTGATCTTATATCATCATCTATTTCAAGATCTTTAACAAGCATATCCCTTATCAACCAATTAACTCTTTATACTTACCTATGCCCCTCCCCTCTTATAGAAACCTTGCCTAATCTCATATATCATGCCATTGGCAAGCGCCTTCTTTATCCATTCCCTTGCATCATCCTCTGTGAACTTACCTGTCTTAACCAACTCTGCTATTAATGCCTGCTCCTCAACAGGGTTCTGATCCTTACCAGATAATGCATTAAACACATCTAAGAAGAGCTTTAACTTGCTCCTATCACTCTGGGGCATACCATGTAATACTCCTATGTCAACCTTACCTGTCTTAACATCTATACCAACCTTATTGAGCATATAGTTGAAGATCTCTATTGCCCTCTCAGCATCACTTACATCAACTACATTCTTTAATAGCAACCTTGCTCTAGCAGTTGCTAACCTTATCAATGCCTCTAACTGTCTAGCAGTTATTGTGATAGCATCTGGACTTGCACTTGCCCTCATCTGCATATAATACTCAAATATCTTATCCTCAGCTTCCTTACTTAATATAGGATTGAACCTCTTTGCATATGCTAGATACTTCCTTAGCATCTCTATGTTTATGTAAGGTAATCTCTCGTAACCTATCCTTCTATGTATACCTAGTATATGTCTAGCAAGCTGTGCATCCATCTCTCTATTAGGGTCATCCCTTATAGCAAATATCAGATCAAACCTTGTAAGCAATGGTATTGGCAAGTTGATATTCTCTGTAATATTTCTATAAGGGTCGTACTTGCCTAGTATAGGGTTTGCTGCTGCAAGTATGCTTGTCCTAGCATTCAATGTTGCTACTATACCACCCTTTGCTACTGAGCATGTCTGCTGCTCCATAACCTCATGCAATGCGCTCCTATCTTCTTGCCTCATCTTATCCAACTCATCTATGCATACTAAGCCCTGATCACCTAGCACAACCGCTCCAGCCTCTAACATCATCATCCCGTTCTTATCCCTTATAACTGCTGCTGTTAACCCTGCAGCAGTGGAGCCTCTGCCAGATGTATATAGGCCTCTAGGGGCAATTCTAGCAGCATACTTTAATAACTCGCTCTTTGCTGTACCAGGATCCCCTACTAGAAGTATATTTATATCCCCTCTTAACTTCGTGCCATCCTCCAATACCTTAGGCGGGCTACCAACTATCTGTAGTAATATAGCCTCCTTTATTATCTCATGCCCAAATATATGTGGAGCAAATGAGTCTATCAATAGTTCATATATATTCTCCTTGCTTGCTAACCTCTTTATCTCTCGCTCATCATCTTCAGTTATCGTTAATCTCTCAATTCCTCTACTACCCTTCTTATTACTATTATCACCTTGCTTATTTATTATGAACTCTATGTTATTTGCTTCTATCTTTATTCTATATAATTGGAGATCTGAGTTCTTACTCTCCACTTCCTTCTCAACCCTGACTATACCTGTAAGCATAATTCTATCCCCTGGTCTAGCATTATCTACAAGATCATGTAGCAGTATAATATCTATATGGTATGGTAACTGCCCTGGTGGAAGATCTTCAGGAAGCTCTTGCATCCTTATAATCTGTATATTACTATACCTACTCTTCTCAATATCTATGTTAACCTCTTCCTCATTGCATTTGGGGCATAGTCTCGTGCTCCTCTTATATTCTTCGCGTAGTATGTAACCCTCGTGTCCCTTGCCACATCTATAGTAGTATTGGGTTATGAACGGCTTCACTTCAGATGCTCTAACCACCATACCAGTGGTTGCTATTAACTTACCTATGTGAGAAGCATCAATATCACGCATATTAACCCTATTAGGATAGTTTGTTATCTTTACCCTTATCTCATCCTTGACCTTCTCAGCATACTTTTCATCTGATATCTTTAATACAGAGTATACAGCCTTACTAAACTTATCAAGTATGAGCATAGGTTCATCATACATCTTCTCAACTATTTTTTGATCGTATAATGCAAGATCATCGTAATCTATAAGCAAGGAAGTGCTCTGTATAGCAGGCATAGCATCTATCTGCTCTCTATACTTGTATGAGCCCTTGCTATCCCTGAAACTCTTAAGAAAATCCTCATACGGATTATCTTTATCTAGCGTCGTTGTCATATATCATCTACCTGTAATGTAACCTTTGAACTCACTTATAGCCTCATGGAGGTTCTTAAGTAGCAGTCTCTCCTCAATACTAAGCTTAGACTCAATCTCTTGCATGGCATATGCTGATTTCGCATACCTAATTATCTTATCAAGCCTAAGCAGCATAATATCTTGTAGTGTAACAAGTAGTTTATCAAGATTAATGCTCTTCTCTTGCTGCTCTTGTTGCTCTATAAAGTCCTTAATACTTATGTAAAAGTCTTGCTTTAGAGTATTTAACTTATCCCCAGATATCTTCTCCCTACTCAATGCCCTAAGGAGTTCTACGCTCATATCAGCATCCTGTGTATCAACTATGCCTTGCATAGCAAGTATCTTGGCCAACCACCTTGGTATTGCTCTACTCTCATCCTCCTTAGCATCCAATTTTATAAGTGTATCTAGTGTCATACTCTTCTTGAATCTAACCCTTATAGACTCTAGCATGTAGCCTATAGTATATACCCTTGCAGTATCTTCTAGCCTCATACTAGTATATGAATGAAAGGCAAAATATTAATTTATTATACGGTTAAGGTATTGCTAATTCTAGCATGAGCGTATCAGATCTTATGTGGGTAGAGAAGTATAGACCAAAGAGGTTAGATGATGTGGTTGATCAGAAGGAGATAGTTGAGGGTATAAGGAACTTCATAAAGAAGAGGGATATGCCAAACCTACTCTTCACTGGCCCAGCTGGGGTAGGCAAGACCACAGTCGCATTATGCATTGTTAGGGAGTTGCTTGGTGAGCAGTGGAGGGACAATACTCTAGAGCTTAATGCATCAGACGAGAGAGGTATAGACATGGTTAGGGAGAATGTTAAGATGTTCACAAGGTATACCAGCATAGCAGATATACCATTCAAGATAGTGATACTTGATGAGGCAGATGAGATGACCCCAGATGCACAGACAGCATTAAGGAGGATCATGGAGGATAGTGTATCAACTACAAGGTTCATACTGATATGCAATTACATCTCAAAGATAATAGAGCCTATACAGAGTAGGTGTGTTATATTCAGGTTTAAGAGCATAGGCAAGGAAGATATTATAAACCATCTAGCAAAGATATGTAGTAATGAGAACGTTAAGTATAGCGTAGATGCATTAGAGGTAATATACGATTATGCTAATGGTGATCTGAGGCATGCAATAAACATACTCCAAGCAGCAGCAAGCTTTGGTGTAGTTAACAGTAATACAGTCAAAGCTGCTCTAGGTATATCACATAAGGCAAAGGTTTCAGAGGTTGCAGATCTGGCATTATCTGGTAAATTTAATGAGGCAAGACTTAAGATGCTAGAACTACTTAGGGTATATGGGTTATCTGAGAGCGATCTTATAAGGTTCTTGAGTGAGGTTATAATGAGTAAGAGCAATAGTGATGAGGTAGCAAGGATACTTGCAGAGTATGATTATAGGCTAGCAGTTGGTGCGCATCCAGAGATACAGTTAACAGCATTACTTGCAGAGCTTGCAAGGATAGGAAGTAAGAAGTAGCATAGTAAGAGGGTATGCTAACCTTTGTAACATCAAATAAAGCAAAGTATAGAGAGGTTAGCATGATACTTGCAGAGTATGGTATAGAGGTTAAGCATAAAGAGATGCAATTGGTTGAGTTGCAGCACGAGGATCTAGAGTATATAGCAAAGGTTAAGGCTAGAGATGCATACAATGCATTAGGTAATGCATGTGAAGTGCTTGTAGAGGATGATGCATTGTTTATAAATTCACTCAAAGGATTCCCTGGCATATATGCATCCTATGTATTAAAATGCATAGGTAATGAGGGTGTATTAAAACTCCTTGAGGGTATAGAAGATAGGAGTGCCGAGTTTGTATCAGTTGTAGCATACCTTAATGGTAGCAGAGAGTTAACATTCATAGGTAGTGTTAAAGGCAGAATAGCATATAGCATAAAGCAAAGCAAGAAGGGTCTAGCATGGGGTTATGACCCTATATTCATACCAGCTGGGTATGATATGACATACGCAGAACTCTCAGATATAAACATGAAGCATGGTATATCGCATAGGAAGATTGCACTAGCAAAGTTTGCTGAGTGGTATAAGCATGAGCTACATTGCCTTTAAAGGCGAGGCTCCATGCTTCATAGACATAGCAATGTCTCGACAGGCGTAACTTCCTCTAGCCCATAGAATAGATATTATTTCTAGTAACCATCCTAATCCTAATTTCATTAATCCTTTCTTTAATATGTTGAATGTACTATTCTATTACTAAACCACATTTACTGCATTTAAATATCCTTTTATCTAATGGCATGTTTTCAATATTACCACATCTATGGCACTCTTTAGTAGTGTATTTAGGATTAACTTTTGTTTTATAAGATAGTAATTAAATGAATCTACTAAATACCTTATCAATAATATTCCTATGCAAAGTATTATTACCTCTTGGTAATTGTCTATCTTCTTTCATATTCTTAACATCTAAATCTTCCACTATTACTAGATTATACCTAGCATAAGATCTTGATAGTTTATGTAACAAAATCATCTCCTCCTCTTTATTTTCTCATGAATTATCTGTAACCTATTCTTTGCTTTATTGTAATTACTTGATCCTTTCTTTCTTCTTGCTAATCTCCTTTGCACTAATCTTAACCTTCTCTCTATCCTTTCATTGTTAATATCAAATTCCTTATTATCATTATTACTTGCTACTATGAACTTGTTGTTATGTTAGTAGAATTCAAATCCAATGTTATAATCATTAAGTTAATAGGTATGAATTGGAATATAGTAGGATATACCTGCTCTAATGTAAATATTGTATACTTGTTATTCTTTCTAGTAATCGTTACTTGCTTAATTCTACAATTATTAGGAATAGATCTATGTATCTTAATTCTAATATAACCAATTTTACTTAACCATAGATAGTATCTGCCATCTTTATTTATTAACTATTTTGAATTCATTCTGATTGTATATGAAGGTATTATATTGTTCTTTATCCCTTACTTTAAGACTATCAACCTTATATCCTTGTTTCCTTAATTCTTTTAATGCTTTTACTGCGCTAGCTACCTGCTTACCATCTGTAACATCTTAGAATAATAATCCTTTAACTCAGTATAATTTCTTTAATTCTGTTAAAGGCATTATTCATATCATATCATATTTGTTAGTATAACCATTAGTAATGAAGTAGTTATATACAAATCTAATTCCTCATGTAGATTCTAATCTGCTTATACATGATTTATTAGGATACAGTATATATTTGTAGTTTAATAGTATAACATTAATTACAAACTCGTCGATTTAAAGTTTAGCAATTCATCTACGTCTTGAAGGGCAGGTTTTCTTGCTATCAGTATACAAAACATAAATAACATTAATTACCTTATTATTGGATCAATATACCTTCTAGTATTCTGTAGCACAGCAACTCTTGAATGCATGCTATAATCATAGAGAACATAATCATCTAACCAATATTCTAGTGCTTCAGTAAACTCTAATACCTCATCCATGGTTAGCATCTCACTAGCATCAAGCCTATTTATAGAGTTACCTATGTGCATGTATGATTTAACCTCTATGAAGTGAGGATTACCTACTCTTATTATATCAGCAAACTCCCTAGCCAATTGTAATGAGTAGTTGTAACTCCTCAGCAAGGTTATTCTAACAACTGTTCTAGTATTAACCCTGCTCAAGAACCTTAGGCTTGCTAACCATCTATCCCATGCATCCCTTAGTCTAGGCTTATTTATAAGGTAGAATAGCCTCTTGTTTGGCGCATTTGTTGATAAGTATAACTGGGTAGGCAGTGCATCCTCTTGCTCAAGCCTGTAAAGCATCTCAGGCTCCTGCCCATTTGTTACAAGGAATACCGATCTAGTATGCTTTAAACCCTTGAGATACCTTATAAGTTCTGGTAGCCTAGGGTACATGGTAGGCTCGCCAGATAAAGATATTGCATAATGTGTAGGCATTAAGGCTTCACGTAACTTATCCTTATCTGCCTTTGAGTTACCAAAGTACCCACTCATCAACCTATACCTCTCAGCAAGGAGGTTCTCAACTATATCTTTTGGTTCATCAACTTCATGCTCTGGCATATCTATATGTTCATAGAACTCCATGGGTCTCCAGCAGTATATGCACCTATTCTCACAGTACATGCCTGCGGGCGAGAACTCCATGCACCTGTGCGTATCTATACCATAGAACTTATGCTTATAGCATGAACCTTCATTAAGGAATGACTTCTTTGTCCAATGGCAGAGTTCTACTGTAGAGTGGTTATATACTCCATACTTTGCTCTAGTCAACTGCTCCCTTATCATTGGTTTTATCTGTATCAACTCATCGTAGTGCTCATCGGAGCAACTCATCTAAAGTATTAACTTTATTACCCTTAAAATATGTTAGTATGTGTATGTGGAGGTTATTTAAGCATAATGAGAAGAGAGATGGTAGCATAAGGCAAGGTATAACTACTTTACCATCTTTACACTTTACATTTATGCTTGAGCCTATGGTAGCATCATGTATATGCTTAGATAACCTTGTTTATGCATCAACCCTACAAGGTAATGTGTATGCTATAAATCATAAAAATGCAAGGACAGTATGGATGTATAAATGCTCCAAACCTATAGTATCTACTCCAGCAGTAAATGAGAGTATTATTGTATTAGCAACGTTTGATTCATGGTTATATGATAGCAATGATAACTACGTATTTGCTTTAGAGCCATCTACAGGTAAGGTGTTATGGGAGTCTAAGGTTAGTGGGGATGTATTCTCTTCTCCATGTATAGTTGATGATACCATAGTATTAGGCTCATTGGATCATAGTATATATGCATTTGATAGCAAGGGTTCACTGTTATGGAGGTATTGCACATCCGATGAGGTATGGTGCTCTCCAGCCTATGATAGTATAGATAACTGTATAGTTATAGGATCAGATGATAACAACCTATACTCAATAGAGTTAAAGACAGGGAGTCTTGTATGGATGCAGAGGCTTAACGGTAAGGTTAGATCCTCTACAGCATGCGTAACAGATGAGCGTATATTCATAGGCACCTACTCTGGCTACATATACTGCTTAAGGAGGAATGATGGTAGCATAATATGGCATAAGTCTATAGGTGCACCTATACTATCATCCCCAGCCTACTCCTATCTTAATGGTATGGTATACTTTGGGTGCTCAGATAATCATGTATATGCAATAAATGAGAAGGGTATAGTATGGAGGTTTAGAACTAATGATAAGGTATGGTCATCCCCATCCTTGGTAGAGGATAGCAGTGCTCTATTCATATGCTCCTTAGACACAAAGATATACTCAATAAATATGCTAAAAGGTATACTTAATTGGTCATTCCCTACCATGGGGCCTATAGATGCATCTCCTTGCTTAGCATACTCAAAGATGTTCATAGGTTCTAGGGATGGTGTATTATATGCATTCTCTAATGCACCAGATTATATACGCTAACAATTTGATTTTTATATATCTGCATGTATTATTATGTATTGCAGAGAAGGATACTAACCATACAGAATATAGAGTGTGAGCATCTAGGAGTATTAAAGGGGTTATTTGAGCAGGATGGGTTCTCCATAGATACCTTCATAGCTGGTAAGGAGAAGTTACCTGAATCACTACAGGGTTACAGTGCACTAATAGTATTAGGAGGACCAGCCTCTGCCAATGATGCATATGAGCATCTACGTGAAGAGGAGAGGCTCATACTTCAAGCAGTTAACTCTAACATACCTATGCTTGGTATCTGCCTAGGCTCCCAGTTACTTGCAAAGGCTGTAAATGGTAGAGTCTACAAGGGAAGTATTAAAGAGATTGGTTGGTATACGGTTAACATAACTGAGCATGGTCTAAGAACAATCTTTAGAGGCTTGGATGATAGGCTTCTAGTATTCCAATGGCATGGCGAAACTTATGATCTTCCAGATAATGCTAACATCTTTAGGTTAGCATACTCTAGCAACTACAGTAATCAAGCCTTTATTGCTAACAGCAGTGCTATAGGCTTGCAGTTCCATGTAGAGGTTGATGAGCGTATGATACAGGAGTGGCTTGAGGAGTATTCATATGAATTAGACTCTAGCATGAAGGATGCAATACTTAATGGGGTTAAACATAAGCAGAGTATGTTAGAACATACTGCTAGAGTTGTTTACAGGAACTTTACCAATCTGATAAGTTTATATAAATATAAGGGTAACTTGCCTTGATGTAAGATGAGTATAGTAGAGCAGGTTGTAAAGGATGTAATGGCAAATAAGCATAAGGTGATAACAGAGGAGCAGGCAAAGCAGATACTAGAGTCTTATGGAATAAGAGTTCCTCCATACTCCTTGGTTACGAGTGAGGAAGAGGCTGTCAGAGAGGCCAATAGGATAGGGTTCCCTCTCGTTATGAAGGTAGTCTCTCCAGAGATTCTGCATAAGACAGATGTTGGAGGGGTTAAGGTTGGTATAAAGAATGAGCAGGAGGTTAGGGAGGCATTTAGGAGCATCAACAGACTAGCAGAGAGGTATGATGTTAAAGGTATACTGCTTGAGAAGATGGTACCTCAAGGCATAGAGCTTATAGTAGGTCTGCAGTATGATGGGCAGTTTGGGCCAGTTATAATGGTAGGCTTGGGAGGTATATTTACAGAAGTTTACAGAGACGTATCATTCAGGATGCTCCCTATAAGCAAGCAGGATGCACTTGATATGCTCAACGAGTTGAATGGCAAGAAGGTATTGGAAGGATTTAGGGGCTCACAACCAGTAAACAAGGATATGCTTGCAGAGGCTCTGGTAAATATAGGCAAGTTAGGTATAGATATGGCTGCATACTACGATAGTGTAGACTTTAACCCAATAGTAGTATACCCAGAGGATTATGCTGTAGTTGACGCAAAGATAATACTAAGGGAGAAGCCACTGGATAACCCAATATCAATCGCTGAGCCTAATATAAGGCACATGGAGAAGTTCTTCTACCCTAGATCTGTTGCTGTAGTTGGTGCATCAGCAACACCAGGCAAGGTAGGATACTCTGTGCTAGATAGTATAGCAAAGCATGATTTCAAGGGAGAGGTTTACCCTATAAACCCTACTAGGAGCGAGATAATGGGGTTGAAGGCATACAAGTCACTAGACATAGGTAAACCTGTTGATCTTGTTGTTGTTGTAGTTGACGTTCTACAGACCCCAGCGATAATGGAGCAGGCAGCAAGGTTAGGTATACATAATATACTTATAATCTCTGGTGGAGGCAAAGAGCTTGGAGGGGAGAGAGCTGAGGCTGAGAGGAGGATAAAGGAGTTAGCAGAGAAGTATGATATGAGGGTTATAGGACCAAACTGCATAGGTATGTTTAATGCACAGAATAGACTTGATGCTGCATTCCAAGGTCATGTTAGGATGATAAGACCTCCTCTAGGTCCAATATCTTTCCTAACCCAGAGCGGCACAATAGGGATAAGCTTCATGGAGAGTGCAGAATCATTTGGTATGAGTAAGATGATAAGCTATGGTAATAGGGCAGATGTGGATGAGGCTGATATGATATGGTACCTTGCACATGATCCGAATACTAAGGTTATAGGCTTGTATGTTGAGGGTTTTGGTGATGGTAGAAAGTTTGCTAATACAGCAAAGAGAGTAATAAAAGAGTTTGGTAAGCCAATAGTAATATGGAAGAGTGGTAGAACACAAAAGGGTGCAAAGCAGGCAGTATCCCATACTGGATCTATGGGAGGGAGTTATGCTGTAGTTAAGGGTGCATTGAAGCAGGCAGGGGTTATACTTGTAGATAGTTACCAAGAGTTAGTATGCACATTAAAGGCATTGGCATGGCAACCAGCAGCAAAGGGTAATAGGGTAGCATTAGTATCCAATGGTATAGGTCCTGTTATATCTGCAATAGACCACTTTGAGAGGCTTGGCTTGGAGGTAGCACAGATAAGTGAGTCTACCCTAAAGGCATTCAAGGAACATTACCCACCAACGTTTGTTATAGGGAATCCAATGGATGTAACAGGTTCTGCTACATCTAGCGATTACAAATTTGCGATAGAGAGGTTCATGGAAGATCCTAACGTTGATATAATAATGCCATGGTTCGTCTTCCAAGATGATCCATTGGATGAGGGTATAGTTGATGTATTAGCAGAGCTGAATAAAGAGAAGAGGAAGCCTATACTTGCAGGTGCTATAGGAGGACCATATACAGCAAAGATGGTTAAGGCTATAGAGAGTAAGGGTATACCATTCTACAACGAGATAATCCCGTGGGTAAGGGCTGCAGCAGCACTGGTAGAGTGGGGTAGGGTAAAGGGTTAACACTTAAATTATTTATTTTTAAATAAATAAAAGAATAAGGTATATTACTAAGGCTGGTTTAATATTCCTAACCATGGATGATGCTATATATGAAACATTATTGAATAGATTGTATAGCAAGATACAACCCATAGATAACAAGAAGGTATTCAGATTAGACCTCCCAGAGCCAGATGTTGTATGGGTTGGTAATAGAACCGTATTAAGGAACTTTGATGATTACCCAAAGCTACTAAGGAGGGATCCAGCGAAGATGCTTCTATTCTTAGCAAAAGAGTTAGGTTCATCCGCAAATATAGTGAATGAGAAGGCATTCTTCATAGGTAAGTGGGAGCAGGATATATTCAAGACACTCATACAGAGGTATCTACAGGAGTATGTGATATGCCCTATATGCGGCTCTCCAGATACCAAGGTTGAGAAGGTAAAGAGGTTAGCATTCCTAGTATGCGAAGCATGTGGTGCAAAGTCCTCTCTTAAAGGCAGGTTTGTGTAACAGTAAATAATCTAGGAAGGATATGAGTAACTTCTACTCGAGAAGTATAAACTATGAGGGTTCATTGATGATAAACATATGTGATGCTGATCTTATAGATAGTATAATAAGAGAAGGTGATCTTGAGATAGTTATAAGCAAGGATTACTTTAATGAGTGTATAGATGAGCATGATGCTATAAGGCTACTGCATAGATGCTCAATAGCAAACCTAGTAGGCAGGGGTATAGTAGGCAAGGCACTTGAACTAAGGCTAGCCTCACCATACAGTGTAAGGTATATTGCAGGAGTACCATTCTTGATGATATTTAAATTTGTTAATAATTACTGATATTTTTAGAAATACTAATATGTATTACTTGCTTAGTATAAGCATGGGTAAGAGAAAGGTACTAAGTGAAGCAGAGTTAAAGGAGTTGGTATTACCAGCAGAGGGTGAGATACTCGGTAGGGTTATAAAACTACTTGGTAGCGATCATATACTTGTAAAATGTGTTGATGGTAAGAATAGAATAGCAAGGATAAGGGGTAAACTGAAGAGGAAGATATGGGTAAGGGATAACGATGTTGTATTATTGGCACCCTGGGACTTTAAGAGCGACGAGAGGGCTGATATAGTATGGAGGTATACGCTTGCTCAAGTAGATTGGTTAAAGGCAAATGGTTACCTACCCCAAGACTTTTAACCGATAGGTATGAGTTATGATGAAAAGATAGATAAGAAGATACTAAGTAGACTAATAAGGATAGATAGGGAGCAGAGGATAAAGCGTAAGGATGAGTCACTTATCAAGGTTAAGGAGGAGGTATTCGATGCAAAGACTCTATTAACACTCTACTCGCTAATGAATGCACGTTACCTTAGTCATCTGAACGGTGTAGTGGCAAGTGGCAAGGAGTCTAGGATATACTGGGGTATAGCAATGGATGGTAGCAGTGTAGCAGTTAAGATATACCTTGTTGCTACAGCTGAGTTTAGGCATAGGTTAGAGTATATAGTTGGTGATCCTAGATTCAAGAGGGTTAAGAAAGGTATGAGCAATATAGTTACACTATGGGCTAGAAAGGAGTTCAAGAACCTGCATAGGGCATACAATGCATCTGTAAGGGTACCAAGGCCTATACATGTTAAGGGTAATATACTACTCATGGAGTTCATAGGGGATGATGGGATACCAGCACCAACGCTTAACCACTGTAAGGCGAGCAGAGAGCATTACATACAGGTTATAGACTCCATAAAGAGGTTATATATAGATGCTGAATTGGTCCATGCAGATCTCTCAGAGTATAATATATTCTTGCATAATGATAGCATTGTGATATTCGACTTTGGCTCGGCTGTAGATATAAGGCATCCTAATGCTCATCTCTTCCTAGAGAGGGATATAGCAAATGTTAATAGGTTCTTCAGCAAGCAAGGGATCGAGGTTTACGAGCCGAGTAGTATCATCAATGAGATAGAGGGTTATAAATAGGAGATTAAATATTAAAGGTGTAAAAATAGAGATGAGCTTCCATGTTATAAAGATCCCAAAGGATAGGATAGGAGTGCTTATAGGTAAGGGAGGGAAGGTTAAGGAGATGATAGAAAAGGAGTTGAATGTAAGGCTAGATATAGATGGGGAGAGTGGGGATGTTAGGGTTAGCATGGATCCCAATGCTAGTGTAGAGGATATAAAGATCTTTAAGGCTATAGAGTTCATAAACGCTATAGCAAGGGGTTTCTCTCCTGAGAGGGCTAAGAGGCTGCTTGAGTATAATAGCTATGGGGTAAGCAATATTATGCTTAACGTCATAGATATAAAGGATTACGTTGGTAAATCTCATAACTCGCTCGAGAGGGTTAAGGGTAGGATAATAGGTAAGGATGGTAAGGCTAGAAGGATACTAGAGGAGTTAACAGATACCTACATATCAGTATATGGGCATTATGTAAGCATAATAGGCAAACCAGAGGATGTAAAGCTTGCAAGCGATGCTCTGATGATGCTTATAACAGGTAGCATGCACTCAACAGTATACAATATGTTAGAGAGGGCAAGGAGAAGGGCTAAGTTAGAGAGACTAAAGCTATGGGAGGATAGGTATGAGTAAGAGTAAGCAGAATGCAGATCCATTGATAAACACATTCTCTGAGATAAGCCCCTCTGAGTTCTTCTACAGGAATAGAGACCTTGCTGGGTTCACAAACTCAAGTAGGGCATTATACATGACTATTAGAGAGCTAGTTGAGAACTCCCTTGATGCATGTGATCTAGCAGGTATACTACCAGAGATAAGCATATCTATAAAGGCAGTTGATGTCTACGCCCCAGATCCAAGGCAGTATACTGTTACAGTAAAGGATAACGGTCCTGGTATAGAGCCAGAGCATGTACCATTAGCCTTTGGTAAGGTACTCTATGGTACAAAGTTCACATTAAGGCAGAGTAGGGGTATGTTTGGCTTGGGCGCTACCATGGCTATACTCTATGGTCAGATAACAACCAATAGACCATCTATAGTAAGGAGTATAAGGGATGGTATTGTATATGAGTATACCCTTATGCTTGATATCCATGCCAACAAACCTGTAATAGTAGATAAGAGTATCTACAATAATACACATAAACATGGTTTAGAGGTAAGCATAACCCTACTTGGAGACTATCAGAAGGCTCAACAGAAGATAAGGGATTACATAGTGCAGAGTGCACTTATAACACCATATGCAGATATACTCTTTGAGGAGCCCAATGGTAGCATACTAACCTTTAAGAGGATCATGGATAAGATGCCATCTCCACCAACAGAGGTTATGCCCCATCCTGCAGGTATAGATGTTGAGACCCTTAAGAGGTTGATAATGAAGGATCTAGGTATGGTAGCAGTAGCACAGAAGGAGAAGGTTATAAGAGATCTAGGTATTAAGGATGGTAATAGTGATATAATTAGTGTTGCAAAGGCTAGATGGGATAACTTGAGCAGTAGTGTAAAGACAGCAGTATCACTTGCTTTTATGCTTAACATCTCTTTAGATGATCTAGATAAGGTAAGGATATACAGGATAGATGCCTTAAAGGAGGAGATATATTATGTTACTCTATTAAGCAATGAATCCCATGTAGTAAAGATTGATAATATAGAGCCATTCAGAACCCATATACTATCTATAGCAAAGGGTGATAGGCTTGATGTTTTCTTGGCAAGGAACTTCCAGAGGGTAGGTTTAAGCATAGCAAGGAGGTTCCTGGAATTTGCTGGTTTAGATTCTAGCAAGAGCATAGGGATGCTAAGTAATGATGATATAGTTAGGTTGGTTGATGCGATGCACAGATACTCTGGCTTCTTGCCACCAGATGCTACATGTCTATCTCCTATAGGAGAGGAGGCTTTAGAGTCTAGCATAAGGAGCATGTTCAAACCAGAGTTTGTGGCAGTTGTGCAAAGGCCAGCAAGTGCATACTCTGGTTTCCCTTTCATAGTGGAGGCTGGGTTGGCATATGGTGGTGAGATCACTAACAAGGGCTTAAGGCTCTACAGGTTTGCTAACAAGATACCATTGCTATACGATGAGGGTAGCGATGTTGTATGGAAGGTTATAGATGATATAGACTGGAGGAGGTATAAGATAAGCATAGAGGATATGCCCATAATAGTTGTAACTCATATATACTCAACTAGGATACCATACAAGACGGTAGGTAAGGAGTATGTAGCAGATAGACCAGAGATAGAGTATGAGTTCAAGAATGCATTGCGCTACCTTGCAAGGAGGTTATCTGTATACCTGAGCAAGAAGGGTAACATTGCAATGGCTAGGAAGAGGCTTGGTTTATACTCAAAGTATCTACCATTGCTTGCAAGGTTTGCAAAGGAGTTAAGCAGAGAGGATAGGGAGCCTAGGTATAAGGCACTGTTAAGGTTAGGGGAGCAGTATGAGCAGTATGAGGTTACAAATGCAGATACAGATGTAAATGTAGATGCAGATGTAGATGATGGTGATAACCATGGTTAGGAAGGTTAAAGAGTATAAGGAGAAGCAGATAGAGACTCAAAGGGAGAGGAAGAAGAAGGTTAAAGAGCTCCTCATATCATTGGGTAAGAAGGTATACGATGATATAGATAGTGGTGTATTCCCTGAGGTGCATATACCAAGCAGATCTGTAAGTAATATAGTATATGATGAGAGGTTAAAGCAGTACATACTAGGTAAAGCAAGGATAACAAGATCTGCAAAGAATATAAGGCACCTTCGATCCTTTACGCAACTCATATGGCTTGCATTCTTTGTAGACAAGTTGGTTAATGAGGGCAAGACATCTACCCTTAGGGATGTCTACTACTCAAGCCAAGCATTCAGTATAGACTTTGAGGATCAGGCAGAGTCCGACCATATCATAACGGATTTAGAGGCACTCTTGGGCCTTGCTAGAGAGGAGTTTAACATATACCCAGAGGAGAGGAGCAGCATATTCGGTGATCTAACGATAGAGTATACTGTTAGAGGTTATGAGGGGAGGAGGCTTAACCTATCTGACCATCCAGATGGTTATCTTATAGGACCAAGCCTAAGCAGTGCAGAGTTTGTAGATACTAGTGCTGAGATGGTTATTGCAGTAGAGAAGGGTGGTATATTCACAAGGTTCGTTGAGGAGAATGTGCATAAGAGGTTCAAGGCAATAATAGTAGATACTGCTGGGCAAGCACCTAGAGCAACAAGATACCTGCTTAGAAGGCTTAACCAAGAGTTAAAGCTACCTGTTTACATGCTTACAGATGGGGATGTTTATGGAGAGCATATAGCAATGGTTATAAAATCAGGCTCAGCAAATGCTGCTCACTTAAGGGATTTAACTGTACCAGATGCAAAGTGGATAGGAGTATGGGCTAGTGATATACAGAAGTATAGGCTACCTACGGATCCCATGACTGAGCATGATATAAAGAGATGTTATGAGTTGAAGCAGGATCCAAGGTACCAATCTGATATATGGAAGAGGGAGTTGGAGTTATTCATGAAGATGAAGAGGAAGAGTGAGCTAGAGGCTTTTGCAAAGTATGGGTTAACAAAGATAACAGATGATTACTTGCCAGAGAAGTTGGAAGAGGCAAAGAGTCTATAATAGAAATAGTATAGCATTAGTAGTAAATGAAATAATTATTTTTGCAGAGCCTATCCCTTGAAGGTCTTTATCCTTTCTAATAACTCATCCAGTCCAATCCCTTCTGGATATTCTGCACCATATACCTTACCATCATCCTTTACAGTGTATATACCATAACCATTAAACCATGCCTGATATAGGTAATACTCTGCAAGTTTATTGAGTTTTTCAGGAGGTAAGGTCGCATACATCTCTAGTTCTCGCGTACCATACTTAACAAAGTAAAGGCATACTCTATCCTTGTCGATACAATCCTTTTTCTCTAATAAATCCATATCGTCATCATAGAAGAATGTAAACTCCTTCCCTTCGTAATCAGGAACTATCCTTGCTATCTCTACAGTTATATTCACAACCGAATTCTCTTCCTCGCTTACCTTCTCTATCTTCTTTATCTTACCAACTACGGCATAATCTGTATCAATGGTAATATCCTTTATCCTATTCGCCCTGGCCTCTTGTATAGCATCTATGACCTCTTGTAATGGTGCACCATCGTAATGGTATCCATATATCTTGTCATCAACTATCTTGTATATACCCATGATACCATAATTCAGAAAGTAGTTATCACCCATTACAGACTCAGGATTCTTATCTGCTATGAATACCAATATCTTATCACCATAGTATACACCAGCAAACTTGTTGCTTAAACCTCCTGCTTTGAACTCAAACCTCCTATCTTTCAAGTCATCTATATTCAAGTTACCTGTAAGCTCTTGCTCAACCTCAACCACTGCATGTGTTATAGGATAGTTTAGGTATGGTGTTACAGCCTTGTACTCAGAGCCTTTTGTTACAAATGTTCCTATAATTATGTACTTTGATAGTCTCGCAATGAGATCAAATGGAATAGACGCTACTTCTGCTAAGGTATTTTTATCATAATACTCTTTAAGATGAGTCTGTCTAAACTGTTCAAGAGGAGCAAGATCATCCAATTGTGACTTTGTATTGCTGGTATTAAGATTATTAACATATGGATGTATGTATAATGCATAAGTAAAGGCTACTACTGTTATAATACCTGCTAATGCACTTATCCTATAATCCATATCACTCACCCATATATCTGAACTCATTACTATCCATTGATTTAACAGAGTTTCTACTATCACAATTATAGGCATAGTACATAACGGAATCACTACGACTACCAGAATAATGACCAAAGACTACCCAGTGACCGAATTCATGCCTTGCAACATAGTTAAGTGTAAATTTAGAATTATTCACTGTATTGCATACCTGAGGTATACCAATCTTTTGTTGTATTAAATGTTATTGCTGCTTTAACTACAGTACCTGATGATGGTAGATATCTAAAGTCTGTAGAACAGTTATTTGTATTGTTAATACATAATAATGTTACTGCAGCACTTCCTTCTTCTGCAGAGTCGAGATTTGCTGCATATATCCAGTTCTGGCAGTACTGAGGATGAATAACATTTAATGTAAATCTTGATGGTTGATTATTCCAATCATTCTTTGCAATATTTATCTGATTAATAGCAGTACTTGTTTGATTTGGGCGAGTTGGTTGATTAGGGTTTGTACCTATCTTTAGATAGCTTAAACCATAACCATCATAGCAGTAATTTACAGTATATCCAGACCATCTTAGATTCTTATAATGGGAAGCATCAGCACTACCAACCATGTAAATAGTACTCATTACTACAACTCCTAGTGCTAGTAATTTATTCATTACTAGTCTATTTTAGGTATTTATCTTTAAATAATTTTCTGTCTATTTTTTTACAAAACCATCAGATTCATTTTATATTATATTCATAAACGCTGTAATATAACTGATCAGATCAACTTCCTTATCCTAAGTGTCAGTATACCATTCTTGTAACGGAACTCTGCTATACCCATATCCTCACCAACATCCAACTGGATAACCTTTGAGAAGTTCTGCCCTCCGTTTATGTAAAGCATGCCATTTATAAGCCTAGCATTAACCATCTCCTCTGGCCCTGGGACCTCTGCAACGAATATTATCTCATTCTCCCCCTTTATCAGATCGTATACCCAATCCTTCTGCTGCTGCTCCGTCCTGCTTGGTATAGGTTTCACCTCCTCTACCTTGAATACCCTTCTAAGGTGTATTGTCCAGTATGCTATGAATGGGGATGCTATACCAAGCATTATGAAGCCTACATATGTATCTGCTCTAGTCAGTATAGCATACATAGCACCAAAGAAGAGTAGTGCTAAGAGTATTATTATAAAACCAGCATTCCTGTTATACCCTCCATAGTATCTATAATTTGGTATTCTCTGCATGATTGATTATTATCCATCATAATATATCTACTTTATGTATCATACTAGTATCAATATAGTATTACAGAGTTAGCTTTTATACCCTAGTTAAAGTAGTAGCATTATGCTATTCAACAAGACATTGGTTGATAAGATACTCTCTGGTAGAAAGGTTGAGACTAGGAGGGTATGGAAGAGGTGCATGGTTAAAGAGAATAAGGTATATGCAGCAAAGACAGATTACAGCAAGGATAGTACCTTTGCTTACATATACATAAAATACGTTAGAAAGGAGAGGTTATCTGATATGGATGAGTATAGTGCAATGCTAGAAGGCTTCTCATCGCTAGATGAGTTTAAAGATGTATGGATAAAGTGCTATGGCTCCTGGGATCCTATGCAGGAGGTCTATGTTATAGGCTTCACTACACTAGCGCCTATATACATTAGAGGCAGATGATTATTTACTTACTTATACTACTCTTTTACTATCCTTCTTTATTACATTGCTTACAACGCATTGATGAGTTCTAAAGTGTAATGCACAGAAGTCCTTGCCACAGGTGTAGCAGTGCCATTTACCGAGTGTATAACATACAGAGCATACTGCAACTGGTCTATTATAATCTATATAACGGGATCTACTCTTCATCCTTTCTATTAAACCTCGTATACCTCAGGGTATGCCTTGAAGCATAAAACCCTATTACTACATTTATGCGATTCAACACATAGTATTTACATGACATATATTTAAATATTGATGTGTATACCTTACTACGTATGTTAAGTAAGGATAAGATAATAGCAGAGATAACAGTTATAGGGCCTGATAGGAAGGGTATAGTTGCAAAAGTAACAAACTACATATTCGAGAACCAAGGTAACATAGAGAAGATAAACCAGAATGTTATAAGGGGCTTATTTGGTATGCAACTACAAGCATCATTAAATGGTATAGATAAGGATAGGTTCGTTAAGGGATTAAGGAGAGTATGCAAAGAACTAGGGATGGATGTTAAGGTGCACTTTGATGAGCCTAATAGGTTAAAGAACATGGCTATACTTGTAAGCAAGGAGTCTCACTGTCTAAAGGCTATACTTGATGCAAAGCAGAGAGAGCAGATAAAGGCAAACATCCCCATAGTCATAGGCAGTGAGGCTACCCTAAAGCATGTAGTAGTAGAGTATAATATACCATTCATCCATGTTAACCACAAGGATCAAGCTAGCGCAGAGGTTAAGATACTAAAACTCCTTGAGAAGCATAATATAGATCTAATTGTGCTTGCTAGGTATATGCGTATACTAAGCCCAAACTTTGTATGGCGTTACCCCAATAGGATAATAAATATACATCCATCACTCTTACCTGCATTCCCTGGTGCTTACGCATATCTGCAGGCATATGAGAGGGGTACACAGATAATAGGATGCACAGCACACTTTGTTACTGAGGAGTTGGATGCAGGTCCTATAATATGGCAGGAGGCATTTAGAGTATCTACAAGTGATACTCTGGAGAATATAAAGAAGAAAGGGCAGGAATTAGAGGCTAAGGCATTGCTAAAGGCTATAGAGCTTTACTTGGATAATAGGTTAGAGGTATACTGGGGTAAGGTTTACATAAGGGACACTAATAAACAGCAAGAATATTAATTCTTCTTAATAATTATATCATTCTTATCTATACTCTGATCACCGAACCAGACTGTAACCTGCTGGAATGGTATCTCTATACCATTTGCATCCAAGGCCTCCTTTATCTTCTTCACTATCTCCATTCTAACATTAAAGAACTCATTTGTTGGTACCCAACACCATACATTTATCCTAACACCAGAGTTCCCAAGCTCCCATGCCATAATGATAGGCTCAGGTATTGCTAATATTCTAGGATTGTTGTCTATAACACTCTTTATAACCTCCTTGACCTTCTCTATGCTCTCCTTATATGCTATATCTGTATAGACCTCAACCATCCTTGCAATATTCCTCGTAAAGTTCCTAACCTGTGATGTGAATATCTTCTCATTAGGTATCCTAACATATACACCATCGAACCTCCTTAAGATTATAGAGAATGCTGTTATATCTGTAACAACACCAGCAACATTCATCTCTGCAACCTCTATTGCATCACCTATCCTGAACGCTCTATCTATCTGCATGAATATGCCAGAGAATAGGTTTGCTACAGTAGACTGCACAGCAAAGCCTATTATTATACCCGCTATACCTCCAGCAAGTAGCACACCAGTAAGATCTACTCCTAAGTTACCTATAGCAGATATTGCAGCTATAGCAATTATAACCCAGAATACCGCCTTGCTCACTACTATAGAGGCTTGAGGTATATACCTGCTCAAGAAGTAGCCTACTGCAATCCTTGCTATTCTAGCAATAACTACTCCAGCAGCTATAATTGCTATTGATATAAGTAATCTAAGTAACTCTACCTCAGTACCCAGTATGTTTATAGTGCCTAGAGCTATCTCCATTAGAAGCCTAACTCCATTATATATGTCCTACTTACTATAGCCTGGTTCACGCTTGTCTTTGCATATTTATACTCTGTACTCTCCTCAACCTTAACCTCTATAACATCATTCTTCCTTATACCTTGCTTTACTACAGCAGTAACTGTATCAAGTAAGGCATCTGTACCATCATACCATAGGTCTATGCCTTCAACAGGTATTATAAGCATGCTAACTGTAACAGCCTTATCTAGGTAATTGCTTAAGCGTATATGTGCTATGCACTCCTTGAATGGTTCTATCCTAGGGATATCAAAGTATACACTACTCTCATAGTATCTGCATATAAGGCCATTATCAGACTTGCCATATAGAGCATACTTGAGTAGCCTTAATGCAAATACATCAACGATTACACTCTTATTATCGTACTTGTAGAATACACCAACCTCTACAGGTATCTTAAGGTAGAACTCTAGAGTAGACTTTGTATTTATTATAATAGGCTCCTTCAACTTTACCATAACATGTTTAGCATACTCTTGGCTTATTGTATATATAGGCACTAAAGGATATATGCATATAGATATGCTATCAACTATGCTATCTATCAATCTACTTACTTCCATCTTACCATTGATATGCCTTTCATAGATATACCTTGCATGATCTACATGCCTTACCTTTAAAGTAGTATCGTATAGGCTAGTCTCCCATTCATCCTGTAGATTGTACTCTCCATACTTTATGCCAGTGAGCAATACATCTAGTTACCATGAATATAACATAAATCTTACTACTGTAGAGCATACAGTAAGGTAAATAAGTGTATAAGTGTAAGCATAAGTAATGGCTAGTGAGCATACATTCTTCAACTTCTCATTCTTTAAGGTAGATCAGAAGTGGAGATGGATGAATGATATGACAAAGAAGGAGTCAGCCAAAGAGTTCATATCAATACTAGAGCAAGAGAACGGTGTAAGGTATAGATCGTACTCCCTAGTTGGCTTAAGGGAGGATGCTGATTTTATGCTCTGGCTAGCATCTGATAGAATAGATAATACCCAGGGGATAATAGCAAGGTTATACAAGACAGTGCTAGGCAAGTATATTACCCCGACATACACATACCTCTCTGTACTAAAGCCATCAACATACACAGGTAAGGCAGAATCATCATTTATGAAGGATGAGAAGCCATTAAGGTATGTTATAGTCTATCCATTCATAAAGAGCAGGGAGTGGTATCTCTTGCCATATGAGGAGAGGAAGAGGATGATGGAGGAGCATGCACTTGTAGGAAAGAGATTCCCAATGGTTAGGCTTAATACATCATACTCCTTTGGTTTAGATGATCAGGACTTTATGCTTGCATTCGAGACCGATGATCTTTATGCATTCCATGAACTTGTTATGCAACTAAGGGAGACTCAGGTTAGCAGATACGTTGTAAAGGATACCCCTATGCTAGTAAGTATATATAAACCATTGGAGGAGGTTATAGATGACCTTGGTTAATGCTGATAGCAATAACCTACTTGCATTTCATGCATTAAAGGAATGGGCTATAATAGTTAAGGCAGTAGAGGAATGTAAGCAGTTCATTCTATTTAGAAAGGGTGGTATACTTGAGGATGGCTTCTCTGTTGAGAGTAATGAGTTCATGCTATACCCTACATTTGAGCATCAGAGTAGGGAGTATCTTAAGGATGAGTATAAGGATGAGTTTGATAGGCTAGTTAAAGATATGAGTAAGGATAGAGTGATTATAAAGTCCATAGGCAGGGTATATGCTTACTATGAGAGTAACGATAGATCGAAGCTGTTAAGACTAAGCAGGTTCCATATACTCAACGATGAGTTTATAGACTATAGGATGCAGTGGAATAAGAGTAGAGCAGTAAGCATAATGCTGGTTAGGGCATACTTGCTTGATGAACCATTAATACTACCCATGAGGCAAGAATACTATGGTTGTAGATCATGGATAAGGGTAGATGTTGATAATAATATAATAGGTAAAATAAAGGCTGTAAAGCCTGTAGTGGATGACTCTACAATGGCATCTATTAAGAGGGAGGTGGAGAGCATACTTGAGGTATAGAAGGTTAGGCAAGAGCAACATAATGGTATCAGAGATAGGCTTTGGTGCATGGACAATAGCACTAGACTGGTGGGGTAAGAGGATAGATGAGGATTATGCTGTAAAGATGCTTAAGAAGGCGTACGATCTGGGTATAAACTTCTTTGAGACAGCGGATATGTATGGGAAGGGTAAGAGCGAGATTCTAATAGGAAAGACATTCAAGGATATGAGAGATGAGATTGTTATATCAAGCAAGTTTGGCTACGACTTTTATAACCATGAGCAAGTAGGGCATAATGAGATACCCCAGCGGTTTGATTCAGAGTATGTAAGATTTGCATTAGCAAAGAGCCTTGAGAGGCTTGGTAGCAGTTACCTTGATATCTACAGTCTACATAACCCAAAGATGGATGCAATAAGAAATGATCAGCTCTTTGAACTGCTTAACATGTTAATGCATGAAGGGAGAATAAGGCATTATGGAGTTGCATTAGGACCTGCTATAGGATGGAAGGATGAGGGTATGTATGCCATGAAGTATAGAGGTATATCTGCCTTACAGACAGTCTACAATCTTCTTGAGCAAGAACCTGCAAGGGATTTCTTCCCCGTTGCGAGGGAGCATTGTGTAGGTATACTTGTAAGGGTACCAGATGCATCTGGTGTATTAACAGGCAAGTTAACACCAAATACCAAATTAGATAAGAATAATCATAGGAGCTTTAGGAAGGGATTATGGATAGAGGAGGCGGTTAAGAAAGTGGAGATGATTAAGCCATTGGCAGAAGCTAGAGGATGGAGTATCATGGAGTTTGCTATAAAGTTCATACTATCTGAGCAGAGCATAGCATGTGTATTGCCTACAGTTACTAGTATAGAGGAATTAGAAGCATATGCTAGCATATCAGACGGTAAATATCTGAACAGTGACGAGGTTAAGGCAATATATGAGATATATGATAAGGAGTTCATAGCACTTAAGAGTCTCCAATCTTAATTTTATTATTTAAATTATCTATTATTTATATTTAAATTAATAATATATAATACTATTATCATATAAAATTAATTATTATTAAAATTAATTACTATCAGTATCTAACCAGCCATAACCCTTCTCCTCAAGAATCTCTGCCAACTCCTTACCCCCAGATCTTACTATCCTACCATCAGCCATAACATGAACATAGTCTAACCTCTTAAGATATCTGAGTATTCTAGCATAATGCGTTATTACTATAACACAGGTATCATTGCTTATGAAGTTGTTTATTGCATCTGCAACTGCCTTCACAGCATCAATATCAAGCCCGGAGTCTGGCTCATCCAGTATAGCAAACCTTGGTTTAAGCACAAGCATCTGGAGCACTTCGGATCTCTTCTTCTCTCCACCAGAGAATCCCTCATTAAGATACCTTGCAAGAAACGACTTATCTAAGCCTACCACTTCTATATTCCTCTTCATATACTCATGGAACTCCCTAACGGTTAGGAATACCTCCCTACTGCTATCATTATATGCCTTGTTTATTATATTGTATGCATTCCTTAGGAAGTTACTGAAGCTAACACCAGATATCTCAACTGGATACTGGAAGCCAAGGAATAGACCTTTTCTTGCCCTCTCATCGGTTGATAGTTCAAGTATGCTCTCTCCATCTATACGTATATCACCTTTAACTATGGTATACTTTGGGTGCCCTAGTAGGGTATATGCGAGTGTGCTCTTACCAGACCCATTTGGGCCCATTATAGCATGTACTTCGCCTGTATTAGCAGTAAGGTTAAGACCCTTGATTATATGCTTAGAGTCTATATTTACATGTAGGTTGCTTATCTCCAATCTCATAACAGTGTTATAGAGACAAGTATATTTAAATATTGATGTTATAATTATTCTAATCACAATAAGCAGCATAAGAATAAATATAAATACATTATAAATTATAGACTACTCTGTAGCCTTAAGCACTATCCTTATCTTATGATTGTTTATTATCTCTCTATATCTATTCCTTAGGGTAACCTCTGTTATCTTTGATACACTAGCTATATCTGGTTGTAGCATCTTTACGCCTAGCAGTATACCTGCCATGTATAGGTATGCAGCAGCAAGACCATTAGGCGCCTTCCCATCTATTATAGACTCGTCATAGACCTTCCTTGCTATATCTATTGCAAGCTTCTCAACCCTAGTATCTGCTTTTATAAGATTGGATAGTCTTGATATATACCTCTCTATGGGTTGTGTAGTATATGCTACATTACTAGTGCTATTGCTAATGTATACCTTATTATCACATCTAGTTATAGAGCTCTCTAATACAATCATCCTATAATACCTATATACCAACTTCTTACTATTCTTACAGTTAGCAGCCTCTACTATCTCATCTATTGATCTTAGTATGGAGTACTGCTTACATGCAAGGTATATACAAGCACATGCCATGCATATCGTAGATCTACCCTTCGCTATACTCTTATCCTCTACAATTCTATAGAGTAGAGATGCACCTTCATTAACAACCTTTGGTAATACAAGTTTAGAGCATATCTCGTTTATCTTTGTTAATACACTGTATAACCTCCTCTCTTTGCTGGAAGATGTCCTTAACCTTGAGTGCAGTCTCCTTATACTTACAACCTGTTCAAAGATATCCGACCTTATGCTCCTACCAGAGAAGTCCTTGTTCGTATATGCTATATCCGTAGATATACCTAGATCATGGTAGGAGTAACTTGTATTTCCACTCCCCCTAGTAATCCTAAGCCTCTCCTCTAACGAGGATGTTATTCTCTCAGATGCTAATGTTTGCATATGCTCTAGCACAACATGGCCGCATGAGGAGCAGAAGTACTCGCCATTGCTTTGATCCTCTATTAGCATCGAGCCACAGGAGGGGCATGAGTTACTCTTCAACGATCTATACTCATCTATATCCCCTTTTAGCATAAGATCACCTCTTGTATAACATAGCACCTATGTACCTCTTACTCCTATCAGTAAGTGATATTGCACTTATATATGGTGAGTTAACAGGTCCTATCAGTTCCATAACCTTTGCTACCTTTCTACCCTTCTCATCAACTAGAGTAGTGCCTATATCTATATTCTTTATCTTACTCTTTATTATAATCCTACCACTCTTAGATATATGTAATACTTCACCTACCTTTATATTGCTCATAGAGCCATTCCACCTAATACCTAATTATCATCTTTCTTGTCAATATTTCTATACTTGTGTAACTACTTCACTTCTTTCTACTCCTTATCTGTACGAGCATATCTCCAACCTTCCTTACTACACTTGATTTGCTATCCTTCTTCTTAATCACTATGTAGGAGGATCTTGTATATGCCCTTCTAGGGTAATGTGCAGTATTATTACTCTCAACAACCTCATACCCTGCAAGCCTTGCTGCCTCTACAAGTTCATCTATGCTAGGATCGAATACAGCACTATCCTTACTAGCCTTCCTACCCTTCCTCTTGCTAAGATTCTTGTTGAAGTAATCGAGCCATAGTATCTGATGCTCGTAATCCTTCATCTATCATCATCGTTATTCTTTACTCTTATCCTCCATCTTTACTGCATTAATAACCCCATCCTGTCCTGGTCTAGATGTAACCTTGGCTAATCCAACCTCTGTCTCTATTATGCTTCCCTTGGTTATTACCCCTCTCCTATCGTAGTCCTTATTCGCAGGGTTCTTTACTACCTTGAGTATCTTTGCTCTAACAACCTTGCCATTATCTGCTACATTTGCATATTCTACACTCTTGCATACATATTTAAGATTACCGCCTCTAACCCTCTTAACGGTAACATCTTTACTGCCTATTATAGTCTCTGCTGCATATCTATCTATCTCATACTTCTTCCTTCCTCTGTAAGCCTTCCTCTTACCCCCTGTAGGCTTCTTCTTTAATAGATTCTCAACACTCCTCATGTTATTACCTCTTTAGAATGCTTAATTAAGCCTTTCCCTAGATTGATAGTAAATAACATTAAGGAATAATTATAACTTCAGCAATATCTCCTTTCTCTTAGCAGTATCATCCTTTGCTAAACCAAAGTATTCGTAGAACTTCCCTGTAGTATAATATAACTTTGCTCTCCCTTCCACTCTATATGATATGAAACCTAAGGTTGTTAACTCTTTTATATGCTCATATACTTGGGAACCCCTTACCTCTGCTAACCTTTTTGCACTTATAGGCTGCAGGTATGCTATGTATGATAACGTCTTTAATGCAGACTTTGATAGTATTGGCTTTGGGGCAAACCTCCTAACTATAGGATAGTATTTTGGCTTAACTTGGAGTACAAATGTGTTTGCTCTCTCTACAACTTCTAATGCATTGAGTGTTGAGTTTATTCTAGCTGCAAGTTCTCTAGCAACCCTTAATGCCTTTGTATCACTTGTAGTACCTACTATGCCTTTTATCTCATCGAGTGTTAATGCTCTGCCTGAAGAGTATAATGCTGCCTCTACCTTAGCATATATCTCATTACTCTCCTCAAGCATAAAATACAATGCTCTATTACTTGATTTTAAATAGACGTTCATATCTTATTGATAGTGTTATCAACTCAATTTGATAACTTTAATTCTATATTGTAGTCATCCACCTGCTCTATGCTTATCCTATCCTCCATGCATAGGTGTAGCATGGCTATGAAGTATCTCGCAGTATCGACAGGATCCAAGTATTTAACAAAATTGTTAAAGAGTATTACACCACTGTCAATTATAGCATTATAAAGCCTCTCTTTATACTCGTTTATAACGCTTTCTAGATCTATAAGATGGGTATCATCATACTCTATAGGTTCTATAACCTGCTTGCTCTCTGCCTTACTTATCCTCTCTACTATGCTTGATAGTATCTCAAGGAGCTCCTCTAATGTAACATCATATGTTGCCTCATGCCTGTAAGGCATCTCTAACATGCTTATATTCTTTACAATAGCCTTAAGGTCCTCTTCCCCTTTCTCATCCATCCTTTGTTTGCTTCTTTCTGCTATCCTCTCAAGCATAAAGATGCTCTCTACCTTTATCCTAAATATTATTGAGGATGATAGGATAGCAATACCACATAGCCTAAGATCCTTGTTCTTCCTCTCCTCCAGTATATTTATGAATAGTTCAAGTAAGGAGGCTATGTTTATACTCCATATACCCTTCCTATTCTTACTTATAAGGCTAGGGTTAAAGAGTATATTTATTGGTGGTTTAGATATTGTATAATGTAACTCTTTATTATCCATGCTATGATATTAGAATGCATCTATATAAATAATGATTAAAAAGATTGGTTCTTGATGAGTATTGCACTAACTCTGCCTCTTAATGCAAGGAAGAGCGTCAGAGATAAGCCTAGCATTATATATGCAAATGGAAACTCTGGCACGTAGTTGAATGATACCCTTGCATCCTCTCCTTGCTCACCATTTATATCCTTCAACTCAAGCATGTAGCTCCCTTGCTCACCAAGCCTTAACCTGTTTATACTGCTAGCATCATCCAACCTTGCTACTTGCATTCCATTTGAGTACAGTATAAGGGTAAACCTTGCATTCTCTACTATATTGTTGTTAATATCAGTTATCCTTATAGCAAACTCTGACTCCTTCCCTACATCATTGGGAAACCAATCAACAGTAACATTATACTTGCCACTGGTGCTCTTTGTTACAAACCTAAATGACTCACCTCCTACACCTATCATGCTTACTGTATAGAACTCTGGCTTTAGTGCAAGGTTACTAACTGCAAGTATCTTAACCTCATTGCTGCCAGTAGATAACATAAATGTATCCTCCTTGCTGAGCCTTATCATGAATGAGCCATCAACATCTGGTTTAACTGAACCTTTGCTTACAACCTTGCCATCTTTATCCTTTATGAAGTAGTATACATCAACATCCTTGCTCACATCTCCATCTATGCTAACATTGCCAGTTATTGTAACCTCTTCACCCCTTGTAAATGATACTGGTGCATTAACACTATTTATCTTTGCTAGTTTAAGATGCTCAAACTTGCTCCAATACCCTTGCTCAAATGGGTATGTAGGATCTCTGAATGCCTTTATCACTATAGTCCTTGCATCTGGGTTGTAGGAGTCTAGGTAGAATGGTCCATTGCTTATAACAGCATGTCCTTTCTCATTTATCCATCTTATAGTAGCATCGTATCTAGCATTGGCATCATTAATGCTTACTATACCTTGCAATGCCTTTGGTATGATGTTACTATTCTTAAAGTTAAGTAGTTCATCCTTTACCATATCTGCATTGCTCTTTATTATCAAGGATAGCCACTCAATGTTTTTTGCCTTAGCAACAGACTTTGAGAACGCTGCCTTACCATCCTTAACTATCTGCTCCATAGCAGCATATACTTCCCAAGGCATGCCTGCCCATAATGCAGCATAGTCTGCTATGTAGTTCTCATCGAAATGCCAGTAATCAACGTAAACCTCTATAGTATCATCATCAAGGAACCTTATCCCTTTGAGTGTCTGCACAAACTTCTCTGTTGTTGCTGTATATTCTGGATCATATGTAGGATCATCCTCACTCTCCTTTGTACCCCATTCAAAGGCAAAGTATAATGCATAGAGTATATCACTCTTATCCATCATCATGCCATTATGCCATCTGCTATACTTTAGATCAAATGTTACCTTACTCTTTGCCTTAACATTGCTACCAACCTCTTTCCATTGCTCACTGTAAGCATCCCATACTATTGCATTGCTAGGTACTGCTATTGAGCCATCTGGACCTGCAGTCTCAACCTTCCATGTTGCCCTAACGGGTATAACATCGCCAGTATGAGGGTTCCTGAAGGTTGCTGGATCTATTATAGCATTGCTTATCCTAGTTGAATACCAGTCTATAAACCCTGAGACAGGGTTCCATGCACCTTGGTATATCTGCTTCATACCAACCTTTATTGAATCCTTATGTGCATTTATTAGAGTGAATCTACTTGTTATACCAGCATTAAAATCCAATACTATGCCTTTAAGATCACTTCTAACTATGTATGGATTTAGAGTATTTGCAATGAATATCCTAACAGATTCATTAACACCTAGAGTAACTGCCCTCTTAAGCAAGGTATCCCTCTCATCCTTTGATCTGTAGTTACCTGTGAATATCTTCTCTGTTAAATCATCCAACTCCTTGTTCTCATAGTTCCAATACTCTGTGTTCTTGAAGCCTGGCATGTTTGCAAACCATGGAGCATACATCTGTGCTGCTAGTTGTGTATCATACCTTTCCAGTGCGGATCTACCCCAACCCTCTGTGTAGATATGCCATTTGAACTCCCTTGGATCAGAGCCATATACATCTGCTAATGCCTTGTTAAGATCACCATATACCCTCTCAACCTTAAAGCCTATATCCTCAAGGCTAGATGCTATCATCTCCCCTATGGTCTTCCTTATAGGATCATCGCTCCTTATGAAGAACTTTACCTCTATCTGCTTCCCATTGTATAACCATCTACCATCCCTCTTCTCTGCACCAGCACCTGTTAATGCCTTACTTATCATCTCCTCTGCTAGTGTAGGGTTATACTTGAATCCAAATGATTCTATAACATCTGCTAGCACTATATAATCTGGATTGTACTGCCCAAATGCTGAGTACATTGGTACACCAAAGCCCTTTAAAACCTCATTGATTATAAGATCTCTGTTTATGAGATAGTTCATTGCATACCTAACCTCTCTGATAGCAAATGGGTTAAGGGTATCATCTGCTGGAGCAGGGTTAAGGAGTAGGCTTAATGAGCCCCCAGCGGATTCATATATCTTTACATTAGGATCATTCCTTAACTCCTGCACTACATCAAGGGGTATACTCCAGAAGTATGTATCAAGATTCCCTGCCTTAACCTCATTAACAGCAACGCTCTCATCTAGGTAGTGAATGAATATAACCTCATCAGCGTATGGGCCTTTACTTTGACTGCTCTGTGCATAAGAGTTCAATGGTATATTTGCTATTAGTAATGCAAGTAGTATTGCTATTAGAACACTCTTTATCCTTCTTCCCATTATTTACCTTAAGAGATAAATATTAATTAAATCTTACTATATTACCTTGATAAGCAAGGCATTATTACTTGAACTTCTACCATTCATGAATGGATTTGTGGATGCAAAGGAGTTATCATCAAGATTATCCATAGCGTATGATTCATGTATAGATGCATTAGAGGCTCTAATAGGATTGGGTATAGGCAAGGCATGCAGTGATGATCTCTTCCTCTTCAATGCATCCGACAGGTTAGATGCTCTACTCCTAGCATTAAGGCTTAATGCAAGTATAGAGGAGGTTGCTAGCATACTTAACTGGAAAGACTTTGAGGCATTCACTGCCAGCATACTTGAGGAGAATGCTTATGAGGTTGCTAAGAATGTAAGGATAAGGCAAGGGAAGCATAGTGTAGAGATAGATGTTGTAGGAACAAAGTATATCAATGGCAAGGATATTGCGTTGACTATAGACTGCAAGCACTGGAGTTATATTACAGAGGCAAGACTTAAGGGAGTGGTTGAGAGGCAGGTGATGAGGGCATACATGCTCATCTCATTATATAAGATGGATGCTGCCATCCCTATTATAATAATACTAAGGGATATGCCTATGCTTATAGATGGTGTGCCTATAGTACCAATATCTAGGCTAAGATCATTCCTATATGAGTATGATATAAGTAGTGAGAGATTGAGGGTTATAAGGGCATAGAAAAACTTTTAGCCTACTAGATGAATAGCATTGTAATAACTGATAGAGTTGTTGCTGCTATGAATACCTTGGTTATCCTTAACGATCTATCCAATGCCTTTGCATAATGCTCAAACTGCTCATAGCCCATAACCTTAACCTCTGTAGATGAGTATGCAATCTCGTACAAGCCTATCCTAGCATTCCTATATGCACTAGTGCTCAACTCAGTAAGCATAGATGCTAGCCTCTCCTTGCTTGTTATACTACCCAATGGGAAGTAGCCTAATGGGTTCCTTGCCTTACCTGATGTAGCGTGTGTATCTGATGTGCATAATACTATATGGTATCTAATGCTACTACTATTATTGGTTAATACTTTTCTCATCTCCTCTACTACATACTCCCTAATACTATTCAGTGCATTGTTAGCATCTACCCATGCAACAAGTAGTGCGGAGTTGTTCACATGTATTATGCATGAATATAGCCCAGCAGGACCTATATCGCTCCCGCTATTGCTATCATGCATACTACTGAATCCTACCTTGAACTCATACTGTTCCATGTATGCAAGTTGATCTAATGCATACTTGCAAGCCTCTACCATATCCATAACCTCTTCATCGCTAAGATGCTTACCCATGCTATCATGTGCATCTACAAGCATAGCATCCTTGAACCCCTTTAACCTAGCATACTCCTCAACCTTGTATCTAACCACCATAGATATATCCTCCATACCATGCTTGGATGAGAGCATAAGCAATGCTACCCTATCAAATGCTATTGCAGTAACACTTGCATTATTAACATCCACCCTTATAGGCTCTGTGCACTTATAGCCTTTGTCAACTATAATATTATCATCAAGGGAAGAGAGATATCTTGTAACCTCATTTCTAGACGGTAGGTTCAATGAGTGGTCTGATATGCTATGGAGGGTTACTGCATGACCATACTTTAGGTTTATATCATATGGTAGATTGCTACCACCAACAGGGTAGAATGGTCCTGGATGTACATCTGGAAGCAGTAGAAGAAGGGTTCTTGAGTTTGAATCTGAATTCAAGTTTGGGTTAGAGTTAGGGTTAGGATTTGGATCTCTGCTTCTACTATCTGCTTGTAACCTGAGCATCTTTGTACCAACTTTACTAGTGGAAGCCCTACTCTCCATTATAACCTCCATTGCCCTAGCATCGTTATCTGTCCATGCTAAGAGATATGCCTGAAGTAGTCTGAATGTGCTATCTACATAGGGTTTACCAGCCCTATCAGCAAATATACACCATGCAATAGCCAATACTAATATACATATACCAGATATTATAGACTCTAATAGAATGCTATAGAGCATATTATATGCTATTACAAGGAGTATTACTACAGGGATTATTATTGCCACTATTATAGAACTCCTCAATGGGGAGCCGAATACTGAGGTGAATATGCTTATCCTGAGCCCTATAGCAGCTGCCATACCCTCAATAAGAAGTATGTTACCTCCTATAATAGGGTATAATGCAATGCTGATAGCAAGTATTACAAACCATACAAGCATGGCAAATGCATTTGTATGGTATACCTTGCTCATCTTTGCTACAGGGTATCTCTTAAGCAATAGGTAATCCAGTTTGAAGAGCATGTATGTTATTGGTATTATGGTAAGGGCACGTTCAATGCTAGCAGTGCTAAGGTAAGCAATGAATGCTATGCATACAAATGCTATCGCTAGTGAGGTCTTGTAGGATGATGGGTTTATTAATGTAAGGTAGAAGCGTCTATGTATGCTACCTACTGCATCTATGCTTGAATCCATGTAAGGCTAAGGGAATAGTATCTTTATAAGTATTGATACACCTATTAACGCCGCCGATGCAATGAATACTATCTCTGGTCTTATCTTTACCCCTTTGGTCTCATCTTCAAAGAACCTAAGTAATCCTGCACTAGATGCTGGTAGCGGGGCTGACTTCTTACCCTTCCTAGAGCTCATACAATAGGTTAGTGTAAGTGATATATATTTTTATTATAGAATCTGGTATGTATCTATTTATCATAACTATCCCTAACCTCTCCTTTAACCTCTTCCTTTACTTCTACTTCCTTCTTACTATCCTTTGCCTTCTCATCATTCTTACTTATCTTTGCTAGTATATCAAGGTAGTATATTAGCAGTTTAGCCATATCTATCTGCCTTGTAATATCGCTCTCACTCCTTAATGTGCTGCTTATCTCATTAACCTTCTCCACTATTATCCCTTCTAGATTGCTTAATGATACACCCTTGCCCTCATCTAGCACTCTCTCATTACCACAGTTTATGCATATCAACCTACCTTGGTATCTTACTTGAACACCATTGCACCTTATACACGCATCCTTAACCAAGGTTCCTCCCCTCCTAAGCATCTCTGCAGCACCCTTTACACTTACACTGCTCATAAGGTAATGTGGTGAGGAGTTAAATAAAAAGGAAACTAGACCAATCTATAGCAAGGCTTAATAATAAGTTCTAAATAATCTCTACTATAAGATGCCTGTTATATGTAAGAAGTGTGGGCTGCCAGAGGATCTATGTGCATGTGGAGAGTTAGAGAGGGAAGAGAGTAAGATAGTTATCAGGTTAGAGAAGAGAAGGTTCAACAAGGATACTACCATGATAGAGGGTATAGGGCATACAGGGGATCTAGATAAGATAGTCAAGTACCTTAAGAGCAGACTTGCATGTGGAGGTACAACAAAGGATGGTTACATACTCTTGCAGGGAGACCATAGAGAGCAGGCTAAGAAGTACCTAGTAGAGCTTGGCTTTAATGAGTCATCTATTGAGGTGCATTAGCAGATCTCATGCAAGTGATATGCATGTGAATAGATTATGGGTAATGCTCTTAAGATTTAATATAGTAACTATACTTGCTATAGTAGTGTTAATGTTGCTCTCATTACCTTTAGGTATCTATATATTAAGTAATTCTATTATTACTACTGCTATAGGCTACTTCATAGTATCATGCATCTATATCATACTCTTTGGCATGCTTATGCTAAAGGAAGATAATATAGCAAGGGTATCATCTGATATAATCAGGGGTGGTAAGAGCAGTTACACTTGCATTATGGATAGGAATCTGCTTATGATAACAGTTACATGGTTCTCCATACTCTTACTTGCATCATGGGGTATAGATGCCTTGCAGAGTACATTTGGTATATCAATGGGCTCTTTACGGTATGATAACTATATAACATACCTTATAGATGCAAGTATAGCACCACTTAAGGAAGAGCTTGCATTTAGGGTTATTCTTATAGGCTTGCCACTTTACCTACTCTCTAAGCGTAATACATCACTAGCATATACACTCTGGAATCCTTACAACAGGATAGATACTAAGAACACTATAGTAGCAATAACCATAGTTGCAAGTGCACTCTTATTTGCCATATCACATGTACTCTTCTCTACATGGAGCTACGGTAAGATATCACAGGCTATGCTGGGCGGGCTTATACTAGGCTGGCTATACTATAGGTATGGTTTACATACAGCAATTATACTGCATTGGGCTGTGAACTCTATGCTACTAACATACACGCTCTTCCCATCTATAGGTAGTAATGCTATTGGCAACATTACATACATAATAGAACCCTTAATCATTATTAATGCCATACTTGCTATAGCACTAATATTAAGAGATAAATTAAGCAAGTGGTTTAAATTTATAATTAACATTGTTTTTAAGGGTTAAGGAGGTAGTTTAGCATGGCTGTACTAGGCAAGAGCGAGTTACTCAAGATAATAGAGCACTACAAATGTATATACCCCTTTAACTATAGTCTATTGGATGGAGATGGATATATCCTTACAGTAAGGAATGATGTAACCTTGAATTATTTAGAGCATAGGAATGTTGTAAGTCATGAGGTAATCTTTACCCCTCCTAACTATGTTGCTCACCTAACTGCAAAGAGCAAATATGGCAGGCTAGGCTTATCATTCTTGAATGCTGCTAAAGTACACTCAGGATTCATAGGCAGGATAGTCTTGGAGGTAGTTAACCTTAACAACAATAGAGAACCTATAACAATAAAGAAAGGGGATCCATTTATGCATATAGAGTTCATAGAGCGTATAGGGGAGCCTGCACCTTACGATGGTGAGTATCAGTTCCAGTATATGGATGATGAGGAGATAAGCATGTATATGCGCATTATAAGTAAGGAGTTCAGTAGCATCTTCAATATTAAAAGGCTTGAGTATATAGCAGCAAATAGAGTGACCTCCTCCCCGCCCTAAAGGACGAGGGTTCCCTTAGGGCGGTTCATAGGTATATGGTTTACCGCCTTCATTTTCACCACTTCATAGCTAGTGGGCTTTAACATCCACCCCGCTCCATTCGTCCAGCGGTAGACCAAAGGCTGGGTCTTCAGCCACCTTACCCCTATCCCTCTGGTTGAGGAGCACTCACTCCACCCTCCTCGGGACTCGGGGATATGTAATGTAATGTAATGTGTATGTTTATCGTCCCGTTTAGGTCTGCGTTTATTACCCTCCCTATGTGGGGACACTTGTATAACCCTCTAAAGATACGCCCGTTATGGCCGTTATGGCCGTTATGGGCTTCCCCACACAGGGAGCACCTCACGGAAGTATATGCTTCATCAACTGGTATCATCTTAATACCGTACTCCTCAGCTATCTCTTGAAGCCTCTTGATAACATAATTGTAGTTCCAGAAGTTTACTGTTAGTTTGTTACCGTGGTGCTTCGCTATTTCCTTAGGGTAACCAACTTTGATCATAGAGACCCCCTTCTCGTAAGCCACCTTTACGATCTTCCTTACCATGGAGTTCAGCACATGCTTTAGAAACCTCCTCCTCTTAAGGTACAAAGCCCTTAGTCTTTTACTCCTTGCTTGTTTATGAAATTGAAATGATAGCCTCTTCTGCGTAATGGTAATCTCTCTTGAGTAGCCCTCATACAGAGATAACACAGTGCCACCCTTAAATAGTAGCCAAGTCCCATCCTTAAACGCCACAGTGGCAAGGTTAACTATACCTAAATCCACTCCTGCAACCACGTTCCCTTTAGGCTTAGTGTTAAGCTCAACCTCAACAGGAATTGAGGCATACCAGTGAAGCCCATCATAGAATATCTCTAGCCTTCCCTGCTTCCCCCTCCACTTCAACCTACCTTTGAACTTAAGCCTTAGATTGAAGTCCTTCAAGAGAATAGTTCTTGCCTCTTCATCTACTGTGTAACGGTCGTTCCTCACTAGGATCATTAACTTATACTCGCCATGCTTGTCCTTCCAGTACCATGACAGTCTTGGCTTAAACCACCTAGGTAGTTTTCCCTCTCTCTTTTGCTTAATTAAGGAAAAGAAGGAACGCCAAGCCTCAGCGTTCTTCCTACAGATCTGTGATGCGTTCACCTTCAAGTATTGCTTATATTTAGCATAGACAGCCCTCTCAGTCCTGTTGAAGTCAACCTTCTTCCCCTCTTTGAACTGTTGCATCCTCAACCAGTTAACTTCGTTCCAGCACTTTGCAGTCCATAGTGCTATTTCCCTCAACTTCCCCTCTACGTCCCTCCCTACCACTAGCCTAACTATGTTACTCCTCTTCACCTTCCCTCGCCCACTGCTCCTCTATGTCATTTAAATGAATATTCTCTATATTCTAATTATTTTGTATAGTAAATCTAATTAGTATGCTTAATTTTAGCAAGTAGTATGCAATCGTATAATATTATGTAACGTGCAGATGATGAATAATGTATTTAAGAGGCAAGATACTCTTAGAGTATATGGATAAGGGCGTTGATGCTAACTACAAGAGATCTACCCTAACGCATAATAACATAGTAAAGGTTGTTTCTATAATACAGAAGGCACTAGGCACTGGCAAGGCTAATGCAACAGAGATCAAGTCTGTAAGTAGGTATGTAACATACTCTATAAGCAGTGGGGCTAATACCTGTATTAAGTATATAGATGGTATGATTGCACGTAACTCTAAGAGCAAGAGATCAAGGGTTAAGGAGCATTATAATAATATAATACTACATAATATAAAGGATAGGTTGAATAATATGCTTGTAGAGTTAACCAGCAGCATACCAAAGAGTTATGAATCATTGATACTTCCTAATGGGCATATAGATAAGGTTATTCTTAACGAGTTGATCAAGATAGATAATGAGATAGCCTATAACCTAAAGATACTAAGCGATTACTTGGTAGATAATAAGAGGAGTGCAGTTAATGATAGTTGTATAGAGGAGATCTCATCACTACTCTCTGAGATAGAATTATGTGTAGATGAGAGGAAGAATGTATGTAAAAGAATGTATGTAAAATAATAAAATAATAAAATAAATAATAATATTATATCTATCAAGCCATTTCTACTTATCTAGGCTCCTACGCTCTCCTTATCCCTTAGTTAGGGCTTCCTCTTTTTCTACTCCTTGTAATCATCATCCCAGCCCCACGGCTTGTCATAACCGTAATAGTAACCGTAGCCTCTCTTCCCTACCAACTCCATTACATCTATAACATTACCATCACTTGCATTTACATTAACCCTGTAGAACTTACCACCAGAGTCCTTCACCAAGAATGAGTATACTGGATTACTACTACCATTCTTCATTCTTACCTTCATTACATTCAGACTACCAGAGTCTACTGTACCATTGCTTACCTTCTTAGAGGCTATATCTGCCGCCTCTGACATTCTTATTACATCTAGATTGCTATACCTACTTGACCTGAAGGCAGTAGGCTCTGAACTGTATAGTATTGAGCCATTACCTACATCAACTATCATCCTCTGCCTTGTATTATCCACTGGATTTATAACATCAAATACATATACTAGGTAACCTTGCATCACAGAGAATCTACCGTTTAATACTATACCATTACCGATGCTATTCTCTACGGTCTTTGCTGCATCCATGAAAGATACCTTCCTATTCTCTCTTATGAAATCCTCTATAGCCTTTGCAAGGTTAGCAGAGCCTGTTATGCTAACGTTACTGCTATACTTCAGTGCCTCAGTATATATAAGAGGTGAGAGCGCTATTACTGCAACTATTGCACCAATCACTAATGCTAATTTGCTTCTACTCATAATATAGGAATGGTTGCTTAATTAAATAAATATTGATTAACATTGTTAACTATGATGGGGGTGTAGTTTAGCTTGGTAGAACTCCAGTCTCGGGCACTGGAGGTCGTGGGTTCAAGATCATGCATGAGAGTCCCACCACCCCCATCCATAGTTAAGATATAATAATTTGTAATGGAGTTACCCTATGTCTTGGCTATACCCTGTGATACCATTGATAGCTACTGCCTTGCTGGTAACATCACTGATAGTGTATCAGGGAGGATATGAGGAGAGGCAAGACCTTGAGGATGTAAAGGCTTCTATGCCAGAGGATATGGGTTATGTAATAGTAAAGGTAACGGAGAGGGATCATGATGGGCTCATGCTTCCTATACTTGAGCCTAAGGATTTGGAGCTATGGCATCCATTCAATACATACATAATATTTGTGAATGAGTTAGGTTATGAGGTTAAGGTTACCATGAGGTATATGACTCATTCAGCATACCAGTTGATGGAGCAGTTGGTAAGTATGTTGAGATCACATATTATAAGATGGATCAAGATATCCGTAAGGGAGAGGTTAGAATGAGTTACCATGTAACTCCTAATCTAAATGGCAAGATAATTATCAATATAGCTCCATTATGTATGGATAAAGAGCAGGCAAAGATGCTATTTGGGCTTGTATGGGTAGAGGTTAGATTCCCCAAGTATCTGCCGGAAGGGTATGAGTGCACAGAATACTTATTAAATACCATTGCTGCTTCATACTACTCAAATGAGCAGATTAGAAGTGATGAAGAGTATGTACCAAAGTGCCCTAATAGTGGATTGATTAGGGATAATGGAGGCTTGATAGTAAAGGTTAGCAGAGAACTATTGCATAATATAAATGGTTATCTTGAGGAGAGGTATGAGTATATGAAGAGTATATGAAGGCAAACAACTACCCTAATGTTATACTACTTGCTGATAGGAGGATGATAGGTTATACTGAAGTTGGTTTAGGTCTAGATTACAATGTTGTTAAGGTGTACCATGATGGCAATATGTATAGCGTAGAGGGTAGATTGCCCATGGATGAGTTGATAAGTATAGCATCATCTTTAGAGTAAATACGATTAACATAAATTAAGCATATCATCAAATAATCTTAGCCTAGAATAGATTTAAGGGAGGTAGCCTTACCTGCCTTATGTATAGCATGCTTGATGGTATCCTTAAAGGTTACATAGAGCAAGGATACTCCTTAGCACTGATAGGTTGTAGGGCAAGGGGTACCCCTTTTGATGTATGTGAGTATAACATACTTGCATATAGCAAGGATTTGAGAGATAGTACTAATAATATCCTGTATAATGCTCAACTTCCAATCAAGGTTCACATGCTAAGCAACTCTGATAGCATAGTCAAGAAGGCAATGCTTATGAATGGTATGAAGATAATCCATGACCCTAATATGCAGTTATCTACATTAGCAAAGGTTCTACCCTATAATAATGCTATTACATACTACATTAGAGATAGGCTTGTAGAATCACTACTCTATCTGAGCAAGACAGTAAACTTCAATGATATGCTAGCATCACTATGGCTTAGGATAGCGACTACATACTACATAGAGGCTTGTATTGCTATGCATGGTATGATTATAATGCCAGCACATATGCTAAAGCAGTTAAGATCATGCAGCAGCAAGGACTTTAATATAATAGTGGAGGCATCTGGTGTAGAGCATTCAAGTAGATCACTCTTGAGTATTATGAGTCAGGGGTTTATAGAGATGCTAAGGAATAATAGTCTCTACGATGCCATAGTAGAGAGTAAGGTGAATCATATGTATGTAAATGGGATGTATACTGACCTTTACATGTATATCATATATTTATGCAGGGATGTTATGAATGTTATAGATGATATAACTATCTTAGGTAAGATAATGCATCTTAGTGGTGATGCAGTTAATGTAAAGAATATAGCATACAGCCTTATTGATTTATGCAAGGAGAGGCTAAAGGCTATAGTAAAGTAAATAACAACATCATACATACCATTCATATGCAGATAACAGCAGTTGATATAAAGCCAGAAGGGATAAATGTAATAATAGGACAGGCACACTTCATAAAGACAGTAGAGGATATATATGAGGCATTAACAAGTGCTAGTCCAACCATAAGGTTTGGTATAGCATTCTGCGAGGCTAGTGGTAAGGCACTAATAAGGTATGATGGTAATGATCAAGATTTGGTGAGCAAGGCTATAGAGTATGCTAAACTCATATCTGCAGGTCATGTATTTGTTATAACGTTAAGGGACTCATATCCTATAAATGTGCTCAATAGGATAAAGGGGATAGATGAGGTAGTTAACATATACTGTGCTACAGCAAACCCCATAGAGGTTATAATGGCAGAGACGGAACAGGGTAGAGGTATACTAGGCATAGTGGATGGGGTTAAGAGCAAAGGAGTTGAGCAGGATGAGGATAAGAAGGAGAGGTATGAGCTTCTACGTAGGCTAGGGTATAAGAGGTAGGTTTTTATCACATGTATATAATAAATTAATATGCTCAAGGTAGGTGATAAGGCACCAGAGTTTAACGCAGAGTCAACGCATGGAGAGATAACCTTAAGCAAGTATAGAGGTAAGAATCTTGTTATCTACTTCTATGTTAAGGATATGACCCCTGGGTGCACTACCCAATCTATAGGCATGAAGGAGTCTATAGATGCTATAAGGGCACTCAATGCAGAGGTTATAGGGGTAAGTAGTGATAGCCTTGAGATGCATAAGAGGTTCCTTGAGAGGTATAACCTTAACTTCCCATTGGTTTCAGATACGGATAATAAGATAAGTAAGGCATATGGGGTATACAATGAGGAGAGGAATAGGGCAAGAAGGGTTACATTCATAATAGATAAGAATGGTATTATAAGGCATATAATTGAGAGGGTTAATGTTGAGACCCATGCACAGGATGTTATTAACATACTGAAGCAGTTAGACTAAATAGGGTTAACTTTAATACCATTGCTTATGAGCCTTAATGCGCTTATAATAGGCTCTGGTGCAAGGGAGCATGCACTAGGCTTCTTCATATCCAAGTATGTAGACAAGGTATTCTTTGCAAGGGGTAATGCTGGGACACTACTAGATGGCTTTGAGAACCTCCCAATAGAAGTTAATAAGGGTAACTATGAGAGGCTTGCAGATTTTGCATTGGAGCATGACTGTGTAACCATAGTAGGGCCTGAGGAGCCACTTGCACAAGGCATAGTTGATGTATTTAATGCAAAGGGTGCAAGAATACTTGGACCAACAGCAAGTGCAGCAAGGCTTGAGAGTAGCAAGGTATATGCAAAGGAGTTCATGTCTAGACATGGGATACCTACCCCTCGCTTTAAGGTATTCGATGATGTTAACAAAGCCAAGGATTATATCGCTAATACTGATGGTGATGTGGTTGTAAAGGCAGATGGGCTTGCATATGGCAAGGGTGCAATAGTATGCAGTAGCAAGGAAGAGGCGTATGCTGCAGTGGATAGGATAATGGTGGCAAGGGAGTTTGGATCCGCTGGAGATAAGGTGGTTATAGAGGAGAGGTTATATGGAGAGGAAGCATCATTCATATGTCTATGCGATGGTAAGACTGCAATGCCACTTGCAACAAGTAGGGATCATAAGAGGTTATATGATAACGATGAGGGACCTAACACTGGTGGTATGGGTGCATATTCACCAAATATGCTTATAGATGGTAATGAGAGATTATACAGGCAGATACTAGAGATAATGGAGAGGAGCATATATGGACTAAGGAGTGAGGGCATAGAATTCAGGGGCTTCCTATACGCTGGGCTTATGATCTCAGATGGTAAGCCTTATGTACTTGAGTTCAATGTAAGGCTAGGCGATCCAGAGTGTCAAGTAATACTCCCTAGGCTAGAGTCAAACCTGTTGGATTATGTTAACTATGCAATAGATGGTAGATTAGAACAGGCAGAGCAGTTAAGATGGAGTTATAAGCATGCAGTATGCATAGTACTTGCATCAAAAGGCTACCCATACAGTTATGAGAAGGGCAAGGTTATAACAGGAGTTAAGAAGAATAGAAGTAGCGATCTATTCATATTCCATGCTGGTAGTGCATTCAATGAGCAAGGGCAGATAGTAACCAATGGAGGCAGGGTATTAAGTATAGTTGCATTAGCAGATAACATAAAGGATGCTGTAGAGAAGGCTTACAAGCATGCTAGTAATATATACTGGGATGGTATGCATTACAGGAGGGATATAGGGAGGAGCGCATTGTATATGCAAGAATGATTAATATTTAGAGGTAGAGTAATTCTAATGTTGTATGTATGAACTTAACATAGGAGGCAGTGAGTGGATAATCCTAATACTACTATTCTTGATACTTGTAGTTGGTAGCAAGCATCTACCAGAGTTAGGGAGAAGCCTAGGTAAGGCATTTGGGGAGTATGAGAGGGCTAAGTCAAGTGTAAGGAGGGAGATTGAGAGGCTTAACAGCAGTAGTAGCATAGGCCCTATAATACCAATAGATGGTCCAGTGAACAGTGAGAGGGAGAAGTTAGATATAGTAGCTAGATCATTAGGTATAGATCCTAAGGGCAAGGATGATGATGAGTTGAAGAGATTGATAATGGATAGGCTTGGTAGAGATACGTAATTTACATTATTATAATAATAGTTGCATTTATACACCCTTAACCCTCCCATAAGCAAAATTTATTTATAACTTTACTTAGATGATCTGCATGCAAGCACTTAATCCATGGGAGAATGCACTCAAGCAACTAGATGCTGCAGCAAGGCTATTGCACCTAGATGAGGGTATACATGAGGTGCTAAGGGTACCAAAGAGGGTATTAACGGTATCAATACCTGTAAGGATGGATGATGGTAGCGTTAAGGTATTCATAGGGCATAGAGTACAGCACAATGATGCAAGGGGACCATTCAAGGGTGGTATAAGGTATCACCCAGCAGTAACACTTGATGAGGTTAAGGCACTTGCCATGTGGATGACATGGAAGTGCGCAGTAGTAGATGTACCATTTGGTGGGGGTAAGGGAGGTATAGTATGCGACCCTAAGAGCATGAGCATACAAGAGTTGGAGAGGTTGACTAGGAGGTATGCATATATGATCTCAGATATAATAGGCCCTTATGTAGATATACCTGCGCCAGATGTATATACAGGTTCTAGGGAGATGGCTTGGTTCATGGATACATACAGTGCATTAAAGGGCAGCATAACCCCTAGTATAATAACAGGGAAGCCTATAAACATAGGTGGCTCACAAGGTAGAACTGAGGCTACTGGTCTAGGCACAGCCATATGCGTTAGGGAAGCAGCAAAGAAGATGAATATTAATATAAATGGGGCTAGGGTTGCTATACAAGGCTTCGGTAACGCTGGAACATATACTGCAAGGTTCCTTAAGGCTATGAAGGCTAGTATAGTTGCTGTAAGCGACTCAAAGGGAGGAGTATACAACCCAGATGGGCTTGATGTTGATGTATTAATAGAGTATAAGCAGAGGAGTGGTGCAGTTAAAGGGTTCCCTAACAGCAAGGAGATAAGCAACAAGGAGTTGCTTGAGTTGGAATGTGATATACTCGTGCCAGCAGCATATGAGAACCAGATAACAGCAGAGAATGCTAACAATGTTAAAGCAAAGGTTATAGCAGAGGCTGCCAATGGTCCAACAACACCTGAGGCGGATGAGATACTAGCAAAGAAGGGTAAGTTGGTAGTGCCAGATATACTTGCAAATGCAGGAGGGGTAACTGTAAGCTACTTTGAGTGGGTGCAGAACCTTACAAGGGATTACTGGAGCTATGAGAAGGTTACAGGTATGCTTGAGGATAAGATGGTAAAGGCATTCAATAGTGTATACAAGACTGCCGAGGAGTATAAGGTTGATATGCGTAATGGTAGCATGATATTAGCAGTAAGCAGGGTTGTTGATGCTATAAAGAGCAGGGGTATATGGCCATAGTTAGTAAATAATAATAATATTAGCAGTATAAGTTAAATTATTTTTGTTATATTATGCTGCTATTATGTTACTTTTATCTTACACTTATGAATGTAATAGAGCTTAATGAGAATCATATATATATGGTTTACGATAATAGAATAAATAGAATACCTATGCAAGATCTGTTTCCTTGTTTTTATTGCGTTACTGGGTTTATCTATAACTATTGGAAATTCAACATTTATGTATGGTGATCTTATCGCAGTTATAATTGAATTCATAATAATAGCTTTCATAGTATTTATTACTTATAAACAACTCTCTAAATACAAGATAGTAGAGGATAAGACAAAAAAATAATGTATATTAAAAAGTTGATAGACAATAATAATTAACGATACTCTGAGATACGATGAATATATAGGTAGGATAGTAATATCCGACAAAGGGTAATCGATAAAGCTTCTATTACATTCTATTACATTAAAAATAATAAATAAAATAAATAATCATATTTTATCCTATCTTAACAAGGAATTATTAATTGTATTGTTGAAATTTAATTAATATAACTGATCTTTGATATTATATGTTAATATCAAAGTCTAGATCACCAAAGTCTCCACCTGCATCACTACCCTCGCTACCCATATCACTACCTGGACTACCCTCTGGAACCTGTGTAGGCATGAACTCATTTACTGCTAGATTCATCATGTTAAGCATGGTCATCCACATCATTATATCTATTATACCCATGAATAACATAAGAGGTATCCAGCTCCTAAGGCTCATCGCTTCACTCTCAAACTCCTGTCTCTTACCTTGCTCAGCAAGAGTAACAAGCCTCTGCCATTTCTCCTCCAACTCATACCTCCTCTCCTCCAACTCCCTATAACCCCTTTCAGTTACACTCATCTCAACCTTCTTCCTTCCTAGCAACCCTTTCTTCTCCCTTCTCTCAACCAATCCTCTTAATATGAGCCTCTCGACTATCATTGCTACCTCAAACGCTGGTATACTTGTAGCCTTTGATATCTTCTCCTCCGTATTGTAACCTTTAAGGATTGCATTAAGAACCATAAGATCCTTAGGTTCCTCCTCAACCATATATACTATTAATACAAGTCTTACTAATAAGCCTTTATTCATAAAGTAGGGTATCTATGGCTATCAATTCAAGAGGATAAAATATATAATTAATTAATTAATGCTAAAAGAAATAAAAAATAGTCTGGGTTTAACTTTGGTCTATTGATCTTGTTACCTTTATGGTATACTCCTGCTGTATAGCTTGCCCTCTAGTGCAAGCTTGTACATCTCT
>CAYYYF010000010.1:0-46473 GCA_964475945.1 uncultured Nitrosopumilales archaeon
AATATATTGAAGAGAGGATTAATAATGAAATTAGGATTAGGATGGTTACTGGAAAAGATATTACCTACCCTAGGGGCTAGGGGAAGTTACGCTTGGGGAGACTCTAACAGGTCTATGAACCAAGAAGCCTCACCCTTTAGGGTGGGGTAGCTCACAGAATAGAAGCAAGGACTGCAATAGAGTTAAAAGTAACTTTTATAATAGTATAGTTGGATGGTGCTTGATAATCTAAAGCAAGGATTGAGGGCTACCTTAAAGAAGTTAGTAGGGGCCTCGAGTGTAGATGAGAATATAATAAAGGAGCTTGCTAGGGATGTGCAGAGGGCATTGCTCCAAGCAGATGTTAATGTTAGGCTGGTGCTTGAGGTCACGAATAGGTTACAGGAGAGGGCATTGAAGGAGCAGCCTCCACCAGGGTTATCACGCAAAGACCATATAGTAAAGATACTCTATGAGGAGTTATCCAAACTCCTTGGGGGAGAAGATGTAAAGTTACCCCTTAAACCAGATAAGACTAATGTTATACTCATGGTAGGTATAGAGGGTAGTGGGAAGACTACAGCGGTAGCAAAGTTAGCAAAGTGGTTATTGAGGCATGGGTATAGTGTTGGTGTTATAGGTACAGATACCTATAGGCCAGCAGCACTTGAGCAGTTAAGAACATTATGCAAGAGGATAAACATTGAGGTATATGGGGAAGAGGATACAAAGGATGCAGTAAAGATAGCATTGAATGGCTTGGCATACTATAGCCATCAGTCTAGGGTTAAGGATGTTATAATAATAGATACTGCTGGTAGGCATAAGGAGGAGAAGGGCTTACTTGAGGAGATGAAGAGCATGTATGATGCAGTAAACCCAGATCTAGTGCTCTTGGTTATAGATGGCACTATAGGGCAGCAGGCATATGCTCAAGCAGAGGCATTCAACAAGAATGTTAAGGTAGGAGGTATAATAGTAACCAAGTTGGATGGCTCTGCAAAGGGAGGGGGTGCATTATCAGCAACAGCAGCAACAGGGGCAAGGATAATGTTTATATCAACAGGGGAGAGGATAGATGACCTTGAGCAGTTCTCGCCTACAAGGTTTGTAGGTAGATTGCTTGGCATGGGTGATATAAAGGCACTGCTTGAGATGGCAAAGCAGTTGGAGCAGGAGGCAGATGAGGTTAAGGTTAGGAGGATAATGAGTGGTAAGATGACCATTGAAGATTTTTACTACCAGATAGAGCAGGTAGGTAAGATGGGCTCCTTAAGGGCATTATTTGAACATATACCAGGCATAGCAGGGATGGTTAAGGATGATGATGTTGATGCTATGGAGGAGAAGATGAACAGATGGAGGTATATGATACAGTCCATGACAAAGGAGGAGAGGGCAAACCCAGATATAATAAATGCATCAAGGATAAGGAGGATAGCAAGGGGCTCAGGCTCTAGTGAGAGGGATGTTAAGGAGATGCTTGCACACTACCATAAATCAAAGGATATGATGAAGGCAATGAAGGGTAGGCAGATGATGGGATTGCTTAAGAGGCTTGGGCTAGGTTAGGATATAAAGATAACATGTTCAGGTTATGCTTACCTTGCGCAAAGAGGCAAGGGAATCAAGCAGAGCAGATAGAGGTCTTAGAGCCAGAGGATAGAGTAGAGGAGTGCTACATATGCAATGGGCTCCTATCAAAACTTGATTACATCTTTAACCTTCTACTTGATGCTGTGAAGGATTATGAGTTCAATACATTCCTTATAGGGTGCACAATCCCATACTACATCATAGAGAGGGAAGATGAGTTAAGGGCTCTGCTTAAGGTTAGAGGATATGAGAGTATAAAGAGTAATATAAGTAGAGAGTTGGGTAAGATGCTAACTGCTAAAGGCTATAGGGTGGATTATGTAAAGCCTGATATAGATATACATGTGCATGTAAAGGCTATAAAGGCAATGGGTATTAGCGTAAAGGTTAAGGCTAGGCCAATATACCTCTCTGCAATATATACAAAGAGTAAGAGAGGTATTGCTCAGAAGGGCTTAAAGGATAGCATAGAGTCTATAGTAAGGGATTGGCTTATAGAGGAGTTAGGATGTGAGGATGTAAGGTTCTCATGGGTAGGAGGAGAGGATAGGGATAGCCTTGTATTGAATGGAAGGCCATTCTTCATGAAGGTTATAAATGCTAGAAGGAGGTTAAGGAGCAGTGAGATGAGCAGGGATGGCATACATGTAAGGATACTAGAGAGGGTTAATGCTCTACCAAGCAATGTTAGCTTCCTTACCAATGTTAGATTACACCTTACATGCAGAGATGCTAATGCAAGGGATAGGGTTATGCTCTTGAACAACCTTACTGTAAGGTTCAGGGAGGGTAGGAAGGATAGTATAAGAAGGATACATGAGGCAAGGGTTAGTAGCATAAGCAGTGATGGTAGTACTATGGATGTTGATATGCTAATAGATGGGGGCTTCATGGTGAAGCGCTTTGCTGAAGGAATAGGTGCAGAGCCTAGCATGAAGGATATGCTAGGAGATGTTACCCTTGAGTACTTTGATGTCCTTGAGGTTATAATGCAGGATAGGATCAGTTATGCACATCTATGATTACTGAATGGTAATCAACCTCCTTATGCTCCTGTATTATACTTGCCCTTAGCCTTACCCTCTCTGCATCCCCTTCAATCAATGCCTTAAATGCAAACTGGTTTGAGTTGCTTGCTAACTCATCCTTGCCTATGAATAACCTGTATAGTGACTCCTTTCTACCATTAACCTCTATGAACCTTACCATACCCTTTGAGTCATACACATGAGCATTAACCTGAATACCATCATACCTACCATTGTAGTTAACCCTTACCCTGCCCTGTATTAAATTCCCATTCAGCATAACATCAACTATCTCTATAGAGCCCATGGTTAGCAGTAGAATATACTTGCTTTTATTCATTCATTCATTCATTATATAATACTCATAACGCTTCTCAACATCCTTATTCCTACCCTCGAGCACTTGCTTTATAGCACTACTTAACCTCTCATGCACAAATCCCTTGAGATCCTCATAACCCTCTACCCCATCGAATAATGAGAGGATATGCTCATATGCTAGCATGAACTCAGCAACCTTCCTCCTATATTCATCCCTGCTTGGTCTCCTTATACCCTTCAATCTAAGGTAGCAGTTTGCATTTGGAACCCCAAGGTTCTTTGCTATACCATCTATCATCAACTCTAGCTCAAAGTACTTATCATTAACCATTGCTAGGATCAGGGCTTCATTATCCTAACATACCATACATTCCCATCCTTCACTACAGCATAATGGTAGCCTCTCCTCTCACATACCTTTGGTATAGAGTCTAATGCAGACTCCTCGCTATCTGTTATAACCTCTAATACCTCATTGCTCTTCATAGTGCTTAAAGCCTTCACAGCCTCAAAGGATGGGTATGGGCATGACATACCTCTTGTATCTATCCTCTTTGCTGGTTCTTCATTTACAATATCCTTTTCTGCATGCTTGAGCAGTAGTTGCATGCTATAGGTTAAGGTTGATAAGTATATAGGTTTATCTTCTATTCATTAAGCGCCTATATACATCTTTACCTTTAGTTATTGTATTAGATGTTATATAATTCATCTTCTATGTTTTATACACAGCATCTTTAATAGTAGAATATATATACATATGATGATGAATAAGAGATATCTGTTAGCAGCAACAATAGTAGCATTATCTACAGTACTGATACTTGGAGGAGTTATGAATGAGGCTTATGCATGGGGAAGAGATGATGGACCACAGGATAATCATGGAGGAGGATAGGGTAACAACAATGGTAATAGCAATCAACCAATAAATGCTAAGGTTAGAGCAATACAGAATGGGAACTCTCTAGATGAAGAGAATCCAGGTGTTATTGGAGAGGATATATGGTGTGTAGGAGGTATAGATGCTGAATCTGAGGCAAATGATATACACTGCTATCTATTACCAGATAATGTTCCAACATCAGATTATAACAATCCAGATTATGCAAATGTAGTAATAAAGATAGATGGTGATGCTAGTAACATAAATAATTGCCCAGAAGGTGTAGGCTTCCAGCCTACAGATATATGCTTCTTGATAAGATTCCCTGCAGATAACTTCCCAACACCAGGACACTATAGATTCGTTGCAGAGTTCACCAAGAATGGCGAGATAATAGATATTGCTGGTACAAATTGGAGGAATCACTCATTCATGGTAGTCCCTGAGCTTATAATAGGTAGCATAGGCTTGGTAGGTTCTACACTAGGAACACTATACATATACAAGAGTAGAGGTAAAAAGAGTAAAGAAGAGTAAAGATTTACTTTTCTTTATTCTCCATTCTTTATTTATATCTCATACTATAATAAATAAATAAATAAAAAATAAAATGGTTTGTATAATTCAGGTTATCGATAACTCTGGGAATGTTGCTTGGGGCACTTTGAGCTCGCTCTGCAGCTTCCTTATCTTATGGGCATACTCTATCATCTTCTCCCTGTCCCCTTGCACCTTTGCTATCTTGTAACCCTTCCATGCCTTCCTTAAGGCACCCCATGTCTGTCCTACAGTGAACTTGGCCTTAGCCTCTCTAACCCTTGCCATGAGAGAGTTTACATGCTAGCAATATTACATTTAGAGTATACATTATTTAATAATCTACTCAACTTATGCTATCCTCACACTATTAACATATACACCCTTACCATCCTCAACCCTACCTACCACATATGCATTTATGCCATGCCTATTGAAGGTTGATATAACAGAATCCTCATCACCCTTTGCAACTATTATGCATAAGCCTATACCCATGTTGAATGTGCTATACATCTCCTTATCATCTATCCTTGCATGCCTCCTTATAACCTTGAATATCTCCTGCTCCTGTATATTCTCCAATGAGAACCTTACATTATCACTCAACCTTGTAAGCTTCTTGAATGCTCCACCTGTTATATGTGCAATACCATGTATATCGATATGCTCAAGTAACTCAAGTGTAGGCTTTACGTATATCCTTGTAGGCCTTAGCAACTCATCAACAAGTTTATGCTCTAAACCCTCAACTACATCATCTAGGGCATACTTGCTTAAGAGCACACGCCTTACAAGTGTGTAACCATTCGCATGCAATCCATTACTCTCAACTCCTACTATAACATCATCTACCGCTATACCCTCACCAAGGATCAGTTCATCCTTCTTAACCATGCCTATCACTGTCCCAGATAGATCGAATACGTTGATATCATCCTCCCCACTATTCCTATCCTTGCCCTTACCTTTACCCTTCTTTGCTTTATCCTTAACATCCCTAACCCTATCTGCTAGCATATCTGGCACTACAGCGGTCTCTCCTCCAACTATAGGTATACCTGCTTCTCTTGCACCCTCTGCCAACCCTTCCATTATCTGACTTACCATGCTAGGATCTAGCCTGCTTACTGCAAGGTAATCAACGAATGCTATAGGCCTTGCTCCTATGCATATAATATCATTAACATTCATTGCTATGCAATCTATTCCTATGGTATCGTATCTCCTTGCTAGAGATGCTACAAGTGCCTTTGTTCCTACACCATCCGTATGAACTGCAAGTGCAGTATCATCGCTTATACTCACAAGCCCTGCATAGTGACCATGCCCAGATATAACCTGCTCATTATAGGTTGACTCTATTATCCTTGCTATTGTAGAATGAACCTTGCCTATCTTTGCTATATCAACCCCAACATCCTTGTATGTTATACCCATTGGAGTCCCTATAAATAGAAGGGATATAGCATACTTTTATATATTTTATCTTTATTGTTGTATACTCTTTATCCTCTCCTCCATACCCTCATCCAAGTACATCTCTAAAACATCACCTAACCTTAACTCCTTAAGCCCCTTTGCTAGCCTCTCTGCCTTGTTAAAGTCTGTATCTAAGCCTAGTATATTAAGTAGGAATGCTGCACCATTCTTCCCTGCAAGCTCCCCAAAGACTATCCTCCTTCTATTCCCTACACTCCTAGGATCTATTATTTCATATGCCCTAGGATCCCTAAGCACAGCTGCTAGATGCGTACCTGCCTTATGCTTGAATGCACTATCACCTACTATAGGCTTGCTCTCTGGTGTCTTTATCCCTGTATACTGCTCTATAAGCCTTGAGAGATCCCTGAGCATATCAAGCCTAAGATCATCTCTGCATCTATAAAGCATGGTTAGTATGACAGCAACCTCTGCAAGTGCTGGTATACCATTCCTCTCCCCTATACCATCAATCGTAACATGGATCTGATCTGCCCCAGCATCAACACCAGCAAGTGCATTTGCTAAAGCAAGACCTAGGTCATTATGGCAGTGCACATCTATACTTGTTCTAGGATCTATGCTATCCTTAACCATGCTTACTAGATTATACATGCCCCTTGGTAGCATTATGCCTACAGTATCTGGTATGCTTATCCTCTCTATACCAGCACTGCTTATTGCCTTTGCTATCCTCTTAAGGAACTCAGGCTCTGCCCTACTTGCATCCTCTAGAGTGAACCTTGCCTTTAGACCATGTGCCCTTATGTAATCCACAACCTCCATCGCCCTAGCAAATGCCTCCTCCCTACCTATCTTAAGCTTTGATCTTAACTGCACATCAGATACGCTCATGTATGTTGCAACCCATTCAGCATCACATGCTAGGGCAACATCCACATCCTGCTTTACTGCCCTACAATGTGCTAGAATATCTGCCTTGAGCCCAGCCTTGATTATCATCTTGGTTGCCCGCTCATGATCCTTGGATATAACTGGACTTATCTCTATCTGATCTACACCAAAGTAGTCAAGCATCCATGCTATCTGTATCCTCTGCTTAACACTGAATGATACACCTGGGTGCTGTTCTCCCTCTCTTAGAGTACTATCCAGTATGCTTATCCTTCTTACATTACCATTCTTGCTATTGTTGTATAGCATAGCATAGTAGTTTGGATCATCATGCATACATAGGTATATACATATAGGGTATATACGGATTTCGTTACATTATTAGCAATTAATAGCATTACAAAAGGTGTTTTCTAACATATATTAACATTAAAGGTGCTAAAATAGCATGTAAAAGGTAGATTATGATTAATATTACTACTGATGTGCCTTCTGGTGTAGTTTAAGGTAGTTGGTATCTATGGTTACTGGTAGTTGATACTGTGCATCAAGTAACACTACCCTTGCCTCCTGCTTATCATGATCTACCATGGTTATCTTTGCCTTCATGCCTTTGAATGGCCCACCTATTATCTCAACCACATCATCAACGCTTAACTCACTTGTACTAGGCTTCTTTACTAGCAGATTCTCTATATCACTTAATGCCGCTTCTCCCTTCAACTGCCCTCTAACATGCTTCAGACCAGATAGTGCGTTTATAAGGGCATTACCATCTGTAGCCTCTACAACTATGTACCCTTTAACATTATCAAATACAACAACAGAGAGTATATCTATATTCTTGGTTGCTATCCTATTCTCTATCAACCTTGCTACCGTATGCTCCTGCCCTCCAGTTGTCCTTATTATAAAGAACTTTGAGGCCTTCTGCATCATGGCCCACCGCTTAACTTTATGAAAGTTGCTGTAAGTTGTATTATGAATGCTAACACACCTACAACACCAAGGCCTAGGAGGAGTAACCTAACATGTATGTTATACTCCTCTCTATCAGGCTTCTTTGTAAGCATTAACGTATTATACATCTCCCTTATCTTATTCTCTAACCTTGCTAACATGCCTACACATAAATATGCATACATAATATTTATGTTTATGTATCCACTGCTGCTTGCATCTAAGCAGGATATATGTGCTATGAACATGGCCTCTTATATTGTTAAGCAGTTTGGTATGAAGAGCATTAACAATAGGCTGCTAAGGTGTGATTACTTTGATCTCCTTACCATAGATGAGAATGCCTTAGAGGTTAATGATCTACACAGTTATATTGATGACGATGCATACTCATGCTACATATTCCTCTCAAGGCATAGATCGGAGAGTAATAGACCAACTCTAACATGCCATAGTACAGGTAACTTTGCTGATCCCCTTGGTGGTAATAGCCATGAGTTAGCATTCACCTATCCTAGTTTACAGAAGACATTCATGCTTAAACTATGGGCAAATAGAGGTAGGGTTATGACTAGTGGATATGATATAGTAATAGAGGCTACACACCATGGGCCTACATCACTACCAAAGCCAGTTCTATTCATAGAGATAGGCTCTACAGAGAAGCAGTGGAATGATATTAATGCTATAGCTGCTGTATGCGATTCCTTACTTGCAACTATAATAGACTTTAAGGAGTTCAAGAAGGTTGCTATTGCATTAGGGGGAACACATTACCCAGATAAGTTTACAAGCATACTTGTAGATAGCGATATAGCCCTTGCAAGTGTAGCATCTAAGCATAATCTAGTGCATATAGATGGGGATATGCTTAAGCAGATGGTTAATAAGAGCATTGAAGAGGTTAGGTATATACTACTTGACTGGAAGGGTTTAGGCAAGGAGAAGGATAGGATAGTTGAGCTTGTTAATGACTTTGGTTGCAAGCATAAGTTAGAGGTTATAAAGGTATGAGCACTAATAAAGGCTTAGAGGAGGCTGTATATACGCTTGTTAAGAGTATACCAAAGGGTATGGTATGCACATACAAGGATATAGCAGTAGCAGTAGGTAGAGAAGGTGCATCAAGGCTTATAGGTAGGATACTTAACAGAAACCCTAATCCTGTTGTTGTGCCATGTCATAGGGTAGTTAGATCAGATGGTAGCATAGGAGGATACAAGTATGGTGTAGAGGCTAAGATAGAGTTACTTAAGCAAGAGAGTATAGTCATAATTAAGTGTGGTAAGAGGATCAAAGTAGGTAACTTTAACAAGGTAAGATTCAGATTTAATTAATTAATTAATTATAGGTTACGCATTACTTGCCTGTAACCTTCTCCTCTCCTCTACCAAGGAGCGTAGATGTGCTAGGGATCTTACCTCCCCTCCCTTTATCTTACCGTAGAAGTACCAGAAGGTCTTGTTATCTATCTCCTTCCTCTCCTTAAGCATCTTTATATATCTTCTTAATGCCCTAACCTTTTTAACCCACTTCTCCTTCTTACCCTCCCTTGCTGTCTTCTTCCCTTCCTTTGATCCTTTTCCTTTACCTCTAGCCTTTGCCTTTGCATGCCTTATCCTTGTTCTACCCCTAGATGTACCCTTTATACCCTTTACTATTATAGTCCTTGCTGTAACAAGGCTCCTTATATCTGCCCTTGTTATAGCATCCTCAACATCCTCCAAGTAGTTGGGATCAAACTTTATCCTATCTACCCCAACCCCTAGTACCTTTGCTGCTAACTTACGCTTACCCCTCAGATTCATATACATCACTATGGATTGAGCACTTTTATACCTAACTCCTTGGCCTTCTCCAGTATAAGTTTCCTCTTCCTTGCTCCTACTGTAGAGGCTATCCTTACAGCATCTCTGCTAGGATCTAGCATGGATAACTCCTTGATATTATGTATTAATACATCCCTATACCCTGATGGGTGTAGATGCCTTGCTACCTTTGGGCCTCTATAGCCTATCTTAACTATCGGGGGCCAGCCTTTTACCTGCAGGCGCATATGGCTATCTATACCTTTAGGCTTCCTCCAACTCTCCTTTACACGCTTATACCTCCAACTCTCTTGCCTAACAAACTCTGGCTTCCTTGCCTTTACCCTTGCCCTTAACTCAAGGAGTTCTTTATTTATCATAACACAGCATAGCAACAATCCATAAATATCTCTTTCTCTAATGTGTAATAGTAACAAATAGTTAAATAACCCATTCAATATGCTAGCCTTATGGACTTTAATGGGGGACTGAGCATAAACGGCTACTCTATAAGACCAAGTAAGATATACAGGAATCCTCCTGTTGATCAACTTGTAAATGAGGCAGTGAAGAGGGGTGAAGGGATACTAGCATCCAACAATGCATTAACAGTATACACAGGTAAGTATACTGGTAGATCCCCAGAGGATAAGTTCATAGTATATGATGATCTTACTAAGGATACTATAGACTGGGGTAATGTTAATAAGCCATTCAAGCAAGAGCATTTTGATGCATTATGCAGTAGATTGGCAGATTACCTTAATGGTAAGGAGTTGTTTGTATTCGATGGTTATGTAGGAGCAGACCCTAAGGCAAGGATGAACCTTAGGGTTATAACAGATACTGCTTGGCAGTGCTTATTTGCAAGGAACCTCTTTATAAGGCCAGATGGGTTGGATGGGTTCAAGCCAGAGTTTACAATACTCTCTTTAACAAAGTTCTTTGCTGATCCTACTAGAGATAATACTAGGAGCGAGGTATTCATAATACTCAACCTAAGCTCAAAGCTAACCGTGATAGGAGGCACCTCATATGCAGGTGAGATAAAGAAGGCTGTATTCACTGCAATGAACTTCTACCTCCCAGATAAAGGTATACTCCCGATGCACTGTGCTGCTAACATGGGTAAGAATGGTGATGTAGCACTATTCTTTGGTCTCTCTGGTACAGGGAAAACAAGCCTCTCTGCAGATACTACGAGGATGCTTATAGGTGATGATGAGCATGGTTGGGGTAGCGATGGAGTATTCAACTTTGAAGGGGGATGCTATGCAAAGTGTATAAACCTTAGTAAGGAGAAGGAGCCTCAGATATGGAATGCTATAAGATATGGTTCTGTTATGGAGAATGTTGTTCTAGATGAGAGTGGGAATCCAGACTACGCAGATGCAAGTATAACAGAGAATACTAGGGTTGCATATCCTTTAGATTATATACCAAATGCAGTAGTGCCTAGCATAGGCCCGCACCCAAAGGTTATACTATTCTTAACAGCAGATGCATTTGGTGTCCTGCCTCCAATAGCAAGGTTAACTAAGCAGGGCGCCATGTATCACTTCCTATCAGGATATACAAGCAAGTTAGCAGGTACTGAGAGAGGTATAACAAAGCCCAAGGAGACATTCTCTGTATGCTTTGCTGCTCCATTCATGCCAAGGAAGGCTATAGTATATGCTAACATGCTAGGCGAGAGGATAGAGAGGTATGGTACTAGAACATATCTGATAAATACTGGATGGATAGGAGGCCCATATGGAGTTGGTGAGAGGATAAGGATAGAGTATAGTAGGGCAATGGTTAGGGCTGCTATAAGTGGTGATATAGAGAAGAGCAACTTTATACATGATGATATATTCAATCTAGATGTGCCTACATCATGCCCCAATGTGCCTAGCGAGATAGTGATACCAAGGAATACATGGCAGGAGAGGGATGCGTATGATATCGCAGCAAAGAGGCTTGCAAGGTTATTCGTTGAGAACTTTAAGAGGTTCAAGGATATACCTGAGGAGATAGTTGAAGCCGGACCACGGATAATAGAATAGGTTAATTAATTAATTAATAACTTACCCATCTGTTATATCTTTATCCCTATCTTTGTCTCTATTATCTTTAGCATCCATAGAGCCTATTTTATTATTGTCGTTAACCTCATTGCTATCAAGCCCAAGATTAATGCTATCATTACCTATCATCTCATGCATATACCTCTCCTCCCTCCTCTTACCTATAATTAGCACTACAACCATTCCAGCACTAATGGCTCCTATTATAATAACCAGCTCTTGGAATGGAAGTAGCTGCTGTTCACTAGCAACTATCCTAGCAGAGTTGTTAATATATACAGTTGAGAATACATAAATCTTATTGCTATCGCTAGTAGTTACTGTAGCTTCTATCCAATACTCTCCACTCCTTACTGGTATGTTGGCATGGTTGTTATCTGGTGTTAATGTAACAACCCTATTTCTCATGCTTAAAGGATCTATTATCTTTATGCTTGCATGCTTCCATCCTCCTATGCTACCATTGCCACTACTAATAGTAGCAGTAGTGTTTATGCCATCTGCTAAGGATAGAGAGAGTGTACCATCTCCATTGCTTACTGTATTTATTACAATTGGGTTGATGTATAATAGCATAGGTATTGATAAAGTTGTATTACCATGCCTTATAGATAGTATAGCCTCATACTTGCTAACGTTATCAATGACTACATCATCTACGCTAACATTAACCGTAAGAATACCTAAAGTATCATCTACCCTCTTAAATTGAGTATCTATCCTTATCTTGCTAGTATCATTGTTAATATTGCTATTATCATTTATCCACATTAATGTAACCTTTGGCTCCTCAAGTCTGCCATCCAATGCCCTTATGGTTATGCTCTTGCTATCATTGGATCCAGCATAGAGATAGAATGCAAGGTTGTATGGCATTGCTAGGATATCAGAGTTAAGTGCAGAGTCTATTGAGAGCTCCCCTATGCCAGCAACCTCAAATGGGTAGATATCTCCATATATATCCTTCAGAGGCTTTGCTGTAGTTATAAGCAGAGAGGCTATCTCTTGTGCATTAAGCTCTGGATGCTTCTGCATAAGTAATGCAGCTGCACCACTAACATGTGGAGCAGCAAAGCTTGTACCGTTATTTGTTGTATATGAGTTGTTAAGACTTGTTGAGTTTATATCAACGCCAGGGGCTACGAGGTTTGGCTTGATATAGAATGGTGACACAGGTCCCCTTGAGCTGAATGTTGCTATAACATCCCTACTATACTCGCTCCTCAACTCTGCCTTTACATTGGAGTTTAGCATCTGCAGTATCTTCAACCCATCATCCCTTGCCAATGCTATAACAGGTATACTTGGTTTATACTCTGCATCATTGCCCTCATGCAGTAATGTACCATAGAATATCCCTTGCTCATTGTTATATACTAGTAGAGCAATAGCACCCTTCCTTGCAACATTCCTCTCCTTCTCAGAGAAGTAGACCCTCTCCATGGTCTCTACACCATTAACTATAATCCTCTCTCCACCTCTCTCAGCAAGTGCTATCTTACCTGTAAGATCTAAGTCCTTAACATCCTTCTCCCTAGCATACTTTACATATACTACCTCCCCTTCTATTATCCCCTCCTTTATAACTGAGCCCAGCATGGGTATACCCTCAAACTTTGCATTACCTACCTTGAGTGTAGTTACTACTGTTGATACATTGCTTGCTACTGCACCTACAGTGATAGCATCCTTTGCTGTTGCTGGACTACCCATACCATTCTGCCCATTGTTTCCTGCTGCCACTACAACAAGTATACCCTTCCTTACTAGGTTGTTAACAGCATTATCTATCTCAAGGTTAACAGTATCCATACCTATACTTATATTCACTATATTAGCACCATCCCTTGCAGCCATCTCTAAAGCCCTTATTATATCCAGTGAGGAGGTGAAGTTGCCATTGGATGTTACCTTGTATGCTAATAGCCTAGCCTTTGGTGCTATACCCTTCATGTTACCATCTGCTGCTATTATACCTGCTACAGCAGTACCATGCCCATCCTTATCCATGGGATCGTTATCCTTCTCAAGGAAGTCATAACCTCCTATAACCTTACCATCTGGGAAGCCCTTAAGATCGTTATGCGTATAATCTATACCAGTATCTATAAGAGCAATCTTTATACCCTCTCCATCTAAAGGTCTGCCATACCTATCCTTCATATCTGCTATCTGTAACCTTATTGCATCAAGGCTTGCTGCAGATGAGTATACTCTAACAGGTTTATCCTCTATGATTATACCTTTATTCTTCAATAACTCAAGGGTCCTTGGTTGCACATATGCTATAAATGCATCTCTATCAGTAACATATCTAAGCCTCTCAACTACCTTAATATCATACTTGAGCAACTCATCTATGCTAGAGTTAGGTATTATCATAACCTTATGGTAACCATCTATAGCAGTAGCAAGTGGAAGGGTAGATGCTACAATTATGAGTAGCAGAGGTAATGCTACAGGCTTAATACTCATAATATATTATTCATATGACCAATACTAAAATGTTAGTCTTTAACCCTTTCCTGTAGTATATAAGCATAGTGCTCAAAGTCGTTGATGTAAGGGACCTTGGATATACCAACCCTGTTGGATCTTAAAGCATGGTATGAAGCAGCTGCTGCATAGCATAAGGCCCATACAGCATCCCTATCCTTTACATATGCTACAGTATATGCTGCAGTGAATACATCCCCTACACCAGTGCTATCCATACTATCATCTATCCTATCAAGTGTAAGTTTATACACATTACTATTATGGCTCATCAGCATGGTATTATCTATAGTTAGCAGAATGATATCAGCAATAGAAGAGAGGTTATTCAGTGCATCCAATCCATGAAGGGAGGTTAATGCATATGCCTCAGTACTATCAACCTTCAGCGCATCTATACCCAATGATCTAAGATCCATATCATTACTGCTTATAGCAATTCTCCCATCAGCCATAACATTCCTTACCAAGCCTTGGGGATCAAGTAATGTAAATCCTGAGTTGGATGCAATAAGCCTTATAGAATCTATGCTTAACTCATCTATAACGGGGCTTACTATAGATGCATCTAAGCCATTACCTATCCTTGCTACTATATCATCATAACCTATATCCTCACACCTGGCAAGTAGGAATAGCCTTCTTGTATTTGAGTCATAAACTAGCTTGAACCTTGTTGTAGGCCTTTTACTTACGCTATTATTAAGGTAATCAACCTCCCTAGCCTTCATATCAATAAAATCACTACCAAACTTTGTTATTGGTATTAGATCATGCATGCAATGCTTAACCATCAAGCCAGAGTAGCATACTGGACCTCCAACTGTAATAACCTCATCTCTACCTCTACATATATGATCTATGGTTGCATGGGATGCTACTCCTATCTTTAAAGGCATAATTATGCAATGATAATGTTTAATTAATATTATACCTTGGATTATGGCATGGCAAAGTATACTCTACCAAGCCTACCATATGCATATGGTGCACTTGAGCCTCATATAGCAAGGGAGATAATGGAGCTGCATCATAGCAAGCATCATCAAGCATATGTGAATGGAGCAAATGCTGCACTTGAGAAGCTTGAGCAGGCAAGGAAGAACAACTTCCAAGGAGTTGATATTAGAGCAATAGAGAGGGATCTATCGTTCCACCTATCTGGGCATATACTGCACTCCATCTTCTGGCCTAACATGAAACCATCTGGGGGAGGCAAACCTGGAGGCATGCTTGCTGATATGATAAATGCTAGCTTTGGTGGCTTTGAGAGCTTTAAGGCACAGTTCACAGAGACAGCAAAGAGCGTTGAGGGTATAGGCTGGGCTATGCTTGTGTATGAGCCTAGCAGTGACCAACTCCTAACCTTAAATATAGAGAAGCATAACATGCAGGCTGCCCATTCTACCATCCCATTGCTTGTGCTTGATGTATGGGAGCATGCATACTATCTGCAGTACAAGAACGATAGGGCGAGTTACATAAACGCATGGTGGAATGTTGTTAACTGGGATGATGCAGAGGCTAGGTTAAGGAAGGCAAAGCATTGATTTTAAATACAAACAATTTTTTATTATAATATGGGTTTTATGTTAAAATGTAGAAGATGCGGCATATTACTCAAGAGTTATGAGGAGTATGAGTTGCATGTGATTAAGGAGCATAAGGATGATCTAAGGCTAAGATTTAGACCAGAGATAATTAGGGTTGATGAGTAGTATAAATTAAATTAAATTAAATCATTATATCAGCAATCCTCTAAATACTCTTGCTAAAGATGCATTTATAAACAACATTATTGCTCATTCCTCCATGAGCGAGGAGAGGCTATACTCTCTAGCAACACAGATAAAGGTGCTAGAGGCTTACCTTAATGATCTAATTGCGAGGGAGAGCACAATAATCAGGTTTATACAAGAGGCTAGGCTTGTTATAGAGGCTATAAGAGGTTTAAATACTGTTGGCAATAATGATCTTCTATTACCATTAGGCATAGGTGTGTATGTTCATGCTAAAATAGATCCAAATGATAAACTATTTGTAAGCATAGGCTCAGAGGTTGCTATAGAGAAGGGTAGAGATGATGCAATAAACTATATAGAGAAGAGGGTGAAGGAGCTTGAGAATGCATTGGTAGAGATAAACAGTCAGAAGCAGGAGATACAGTTAAGGATAGAGGGTATGAGGAGTGAGATGAATAGTATAATACAACAGATACAGAGTAAGCAGAAGGGTTAAGTTAATAATGCAAGAGTGCATCCTTTATGTTCGATAGGATAAAGAAGGCATTCTCGAATATAGTAAAGGGGTTAAGTGAGAAGGAGTTAAGCGAGGAGGATATAGCAAAGGTATTCTCAGATATACAGATAGCATTGCTTGAGAGTGATGTTGCCCAAGAGACGATAGATCATCTATACAATGAGTTGAAGGGTAGACTCTTAGGCAAGAAGTTTGATAAGGGTATGAGTAATGAGGGTATAGTTAAGAATGTGCTAAGGGATATAATGCTCTCAGTATTCAACTCTGCTGGAGTATTTGATATAATAGCAAGGATAGAGAGCAAGAGGAGTAGGAAGGAGCCATGTGTAATACTCTTCCTAGGTATAAATGGGACAGGGAAGACCACTACTATAGCAAAGTTTGCAAAGATGCTCAAGGATAAGGGTATATCATCTGTTATAGTTGCTGGTGATACGCATAGGGCAGGGGCTATAGAGCAGATAAAGGAGCATGCAGATAGGCTAGGAATAAAGGTTATAGCACAGAGGTATGGTGCAGATCCTGCTGCTGTAGGTAGGGATGGAGTGCTATATGCAAAGGCACATAGGATAGATACAGTGCTTATAGACACTGCTGGAAGAATGCAGACTAGCAAGAATCTTATGGATGAGATGGCAAAGATAGTCAGAGTTGTAAGGCCAGATATCAAGGTATTCGTTGGTGACTCTCTAGCAGGTAATGATACAATAATGCAGGCAAGGGAGTTCAAGAGGTATACGGACTTTGATTGCATAATATTAACAAAGAGCGATAGCGACTATAAGGGAGGCTCTGCGCTATCCATAGTTCATGTTACAGGGAAGCCTATAGTATATCTAGGCATAGGGCAAGGTTATGATGATCTAAAACCATTCGATGCTGAGTTGTTTGTTAAGCAGATACTTGAAGGTGATTAGCATGCTTAAGGGCAAGGATCTTCTAACACTTATGGAGTTTGATAGCAAAGGCATAGCAGACCTTCTTAAACTAGCATCAAATCTTAAGAAGAGGGCGAAACCAGTGCTTAAAGGCAAGGTATTTGCGATGATATTCCAGAAGCCATCTACCAGAACAAGGGTAAGCTTTGAGGTAGCGATGAAGGAGTTAGGAGGGTATACTATAGTGCTCAATGCAAATGAGATCCAACTATCTAGAGGAGAGAGTATAGAGGATACCGCAAGGACATTATCATGCTATGTAGATGTAATAGGGGCTAGGGTTTATGCGCATAGCGATGTTGAGAGATTAGCGAAGGTAGCAAGTGTGCCTGTAATAAATATGCTCTCTGATCTATACCATCCATGCCAAGTGCTAGGGGATCTGCTTACCATAAAAGAGGTTAAAGGTAGGCTGGCTGGGCTAACCTTGGCATGGGTTGGTGATGGTAACAACGTATGCAATAGCCTAATAATAGGCTGCTCCCTTGTAGGGATAATGGTTAAGGTAGCTACACCAAAGGGTTATGAGCCTCTACAGGATGCGATTAACTTTGCTAGGGAGCATAATGGTTATGTTGAGATACTAGAGGAGCCTAGGGATGCTGTAAGGGATGCAGATATCATCTATACTGACTCATTCGTATCCATGGGGAAGGAGAGTGAGAGAGAGGAGAGGCTTAAGGTATTCCTCCCTAGATATCAGGTTAATGATGAACTGCTAGCATTAGCAAAGCCTGATGCTATATTCATGCACTGCCTACCAGCAAAGAGGGGTGAGGAGGTTACGTATAGCGTTATAGATGGTAAGCAGTCTGTTGTATGGCAGCAGGCAGAGAATAGGATGCATGCACAGAAGGCATTGCTCTACATGCTCCTAAAGAGGAGTAGGAAGATGAGGAGGGTTGGTAGGAGTAGGAGTAGAAGGGTAAGGGATTAGCCATAAAATAATAAAATAAAAAATAATAAAATTGGATTAAGTATGCGAGTGCTCCTCTAATGCAGCAAATAGATACTGTACAAAGTAAGGCTCAGGCACAGCACCCTCAAACTCTATCCTATCATTTATTACAGTCTTTGGTACTGCCATTACATTATACCTATTAGCAAGTTGAGGGAACTCTATAGAGTCTATCATGTGAGCAGTTATATGATCATTCTCTATGGCAGATTGATGCGCTAACCTAACCATCTTTGGGCAGTATGGGCATGTTGGAGTAGTGAATACCTTGATATTCACATCCTTATCTATCCTCTTCAGTGCATCCTTTGTTGTATTTGCCAACCTGCTCTTCCTATTCGATACATCTATTATATCATCTACCAATGCACCAAACTCATACCCTGCTGGTATACCAAAGAACCTTATTCCATAATCCTTCTCCCCAAGCAGTGCTATAGCAGGTATCTTATCTACTGCTAATTCTCTTGCCTTATCAGCATCCTCTACAAAGTCATATACTTGAACCTTTATCTTATCTGTAAGAGATGCAAGCTCCTCAATAAGCTCCCTACTCTCTTTACAGTATGAGCACTCAAAGCTCTGCGTAAATACTACAATCCTTACATCGTACTTTAACTTGCTTGAGAATATATCCTTAAGGTGCTGCTGCTCCTTTGCTGGAATAAGCATGTCTATCCCTAATACTATCTTAGTTATATTACTTTACATCTTTCTCATCCTTGGATTTACTATTGCATCCAATGCATTACCTATAAGCACAAATGCCAAGCCTGTTAATGCTATCATTATACCTGGGGGTATTATCCACCACCATAGCCCTCTAGCAGCAGCACCATACAGGTTAGCATCATGTAGTATCTGACCCCATGTTGGCATCGTAGGATCCCCTAGCCCAAGGAAGCTCAGACCAGCCTCTGTTATTATAGCACCAGGAACAGAGATTGCTATGCTAGCAAATGCATATGGTAGTAGTTGGGGTAGTATATGCTTAGTTATTATCCTCATACTTGACTGACCCATAAGCACTGCTGCCTCTATATATGCTAGGCTCTTTATCTGCAGTGCTATGCTCCTAGATACCTTTGCTATACCTACCCAGCCGAAGATTATGAGGTAGGCAACTATAAGTAGTATGCTCTTGCCTACAGATACTGCTAGTAGTATAAGCAATGGGAGTGCTGGTAGTGCATATACAACATCGTTTAACCTCATCATAACCTCATCTACCCTATTACCCTTATACCCAGATACTACACCATATACCAACCCTATTATAACTGATATGGATGCAACAGAGATGCCTATGAACAATGCTAGTGGTGCACCCCATACTATCCCTATGCTCAGATCCCTTCTAAGCTCATCCGTGCCTAATAACCCATATATCCTGCCCCCAAGGGCTACCTTGCTATCTATAACCTCATCATTAGCATTGAATAGGAAGAATGTTATTACTAGTGTATAATTACCCTTGAGCACCCTTCTCTCATCATAACTTGAGAATACTGCTGTTACTGTATCACTCCTATCTATAGGGAATCTATACCTGCTAAGGTTATTTATCATTGAGTCTTGCACAGCCTTATCTGTAGAGAATAGCATTGATTCATACACCTGCCTATCAGCATTAGATGGTAATGATATCCTAGCATACTCAATGCTATCATTATCTGGTCTTGTTATACTTGCATGAATCAAGGGAGAGCCTTGGTACCTTAACTTGTATGCTATTATTATATCTGTAGGCATTGTATCGTATGAGTAGTTAAAGGTGTATACATGCTTAACCTGCCTTATACTACCATCTACAACTGTAACCTCAGGTTTATCTAATATTATATGCTCATTCAATCCTGGAGTAAAGAGGTTAACCCAGGCTGGCATGGCATTCCTTGGGTATAGAGACCATGCTGATGGGTTATTCCACTCTCTAAGCCTCTCAGGTGTTGTTATGCTTAATGCTATTACTGAGAGTATTATAAGGAAGGTTAGTATTGCTAAACCAGCAAGCCCAACCTTACTCCTCCTGAACTCATGCCATATACTTGATAATGATAATGATAATGGTGGTGCTATGCTACTCATACCCAACCCTTACCCTTGGATCAAAGTAGCCATAGAGTATATCTGCTATGAATATGCTTACAAGGAATACAAGTGTTGTTATGTATGTTAGCCCTACTATCACAGGCAGATCTAGAACGTTGATTGCATCAAAGTACAGCTTCCCTATCCCAGGCCAATCGAATACAGCCTCTGATATTATTGCCCCTCCTATGGATGCTGAGAGTGAGAGCGAGAGTATGGTTACTATTGGTGGTGCAGCATTCCTTACTGCATGTGAGTATAGTATCCTCCTCTCAGGTATACCTACTGCCCTCTTTGCTATTATAAAGTCTTCATTGAGTATCCCTAGGAGCAGATTCCTTACTATATAGCTCCATGAACCAAAGCTTATGAGTATTATAGTGATTAAGGGTAGGAGCATGTGATATAGCAAGGCTAGAGGGTAAGAGGGATCGCTTGAAGGGATTATAGGTGTTGCTCTAGCAGGGAATATCTTCAGTGTAAATGCAAAGAAGAGTATCATAAGCATACCTGTCCACCATAGAGGGAAGCTGCTACTTATCACAGCAAATGCAGAGTTTATCTTATCTACTACAGATCCATGCCTACTTGCAGCATATGCCCCTATAAGTATACCTATTACAGCAACTATAACCGTTGAGGTTGTGAATAAGAGCACAGTCCTTGGGAGCCTCTCCATTATTATATCAACAACCTTTGTAGAGCCTGACTCGCTTATAAGGAAGTATGATCTGCCTAAATCAAATGCAAGTATCCTAAGTACTGTGAACCATAGCCTCTTTGGTGAGTACCATGGCTCATCTAGCCCAAGTGCATGTATCCTAGCATCTATCTGCTCTTTTATGTAAGCATCCAACTCCTTAGGATCCAATCTGGATGCAAGTGTACTGTTGTTAAGCACCTCCTGCCTAACATCCTTCTCTATTGAGAGTTTAAGTATGTTATCCATGCTAGGGCCTAAGAGCACAATGGTTATGAATACTGTAAAGAAGAGTATTATGAATATATTTACTCCTCGCTTTATAACAAAGCTACCAAAACCCATTCATAATTATTCCTTGAACCTTAAATTTATCTTTATAGGCTCTTAATATACTTTAATAGCCTTATGCTATCCTCCTCCTTTAGGCTCCTTCTCTTATGCCTTACATACTCTTGCAATGCATCCAACTCCTCATCACTTACTATGCCTCTAGCCCTCTCTATCATGTTATCATAACTCCTGTATGGGAAGTATATGCTCTTTGCTATCCTTATCAGTTTACTCTTACTCTCTTTGTTTATAATAGAGTCCTTATATGCATGGTACAGTGTATACCTTATATCTATCATAGCCTCAGAGTGTAGTGTGTAATCATGCTCAGAGAAGGTTACAGCAACCTCATCATCATCCTCTAATACCCTGTTTTTATATAATCTGAATATCTTCCCTATGCCTATCATACCATACCTCTCAAGCTCTACTGCCCTTAATGCACCTATACTTGCTGCACCTACAACCTTTATACCTCTCTGCAGTGCAGTGTAAACCTCTATTGGGGTAGGGGGGTAATCTTGCAGGAATACGCCATCTATCAAACCTATAACTATACCATTACTATCCTTGTTGCTGTTAATAATATTATAGAGGTCTCCCTTCCTTGCTGGGGGTCTATACTCAGCATCTAGTATACTTAATACCTTATCCCTCTTAAGGCTTGGGCCAAGGAATACTATTACCTTATCTGCCATATGCTCTCATACCTCTATACCCAACAACGCTCTTGCTTACCTTGAAGGTCTCTAACCCAGGGACTATAACCCTTACAACAGGTACCTTTATGCTACTATCTGTTAGGTTAGCAACTATAACCCTATCAAGGTTAGAGGCCTTTAACCTCTCAAGTATGAACTCTATATCATCTAGCACATCATCATGCTCATAACTTGGTATACTTTTGTAATCTACTCTCTTGCTAGAATGCATGAACTGCCATGCCTTATTCTCTGCTGTATTACCCATATCATAGTTCATCCTCCTAAGATCATCCCTTGCGCCCTGTATGTTTGCTGCTCTAGTCTGTGATACCTCTGTTATTGCTCTTATTAAGGCTACATCCTTGTTGGGGTGCGTGCCATGACCCTCAGCAAGGTAACCATAGTCATGTGTTACCCACTGTATACTTGTTGCTATGAAGGTTGGTATACCAATATCGGAGGTTATATCCTTCACCAGTAATGGTATGCCCTCTTGCTCAAACCTAGATATTAGGAATCTAGCGTAAGGATTCTCAACACTTGCAAGATCAACCTCTGGGTATACGTTAGGATCATCTACATACTCTTGGTCTATATCCTTAACCTTTATACCGTATGAGTTAAGCCTTGCTATTATACCCTTAAGCCTATGGTATGCTAGAACACTTGATCTCAGCTCTGCTATACTTACAGCATCCCTCTCTACAACCTCGCATAATGCTTGCAGTATTGCCTCTTCTACAACATTACCTGCTGCTAACCCATTGGTATGGGAGTATAGGAATGGGTTAACCTTTCCATTCCTTGCTATAAGATCATACCTTGTAAGCACAAGCCCTGCAGGCACATATACACTATCCTTCTTCATTATCTCATAACACTCTATGAAATCCATACGCATGTAATCACTGTAGTTAACACTTACTGCCTCAACAACATCATCCACATGGAGTATATGCTCCTTACCATATCTCTTTACCATCTCATACATGCTACCCTCTACCATGATACCCTTAAAGTTACTTGCCAGTGCTGAGTAACGCTCAATACTCTCCATAAGTGCACTTGCCTTTGCATGTGCCTTTGTAGGACCCTTGCCACTGTATACCCATATGTTATCTATGCTACCTGGGAGCACTACAGAGTAGTTTGGTATCCTTAACACATCAAGATGTGTTATATCCGCTATCCTTGTAACCCCTATCCTCCATGCTACAGAAAGGGCATTCTTAAGTGTATCCCTTACATGGACAACCTTCGGTATATCATCTATATACTTATGGCTATTAAGCTCTAATCTAAGCATCAATGAATTGCACTCATAATATTATTTATTTATTTATTATACTATGGTTATTTATTATATGGATGGTATCTGCTTAGATGGGCCCTTAACTCATTCATGTTATCAAAGTATGTATTGCACTCAAAGCAGTAATATCTCTCATTAGAATGCGTAACCTGTATATGCTGCATCAACTCCTCTACCTTGCTGAACCTCTTATTGCATTTATTGCATACATGCCTCTTAAGCCATAACATGCCCTTCAACCTCTTCAATACTATGCAATGGCAGTGAGCATCTCAGATCCTTGCATACATATGCAGTGAACTCCTTGCCTATGGTATGATCCTTTCCTTTGAAGAAGTTTATACTACTCAGATCCTTTAATCTATTGCTATCCAAGATAACATCTATAATCTCAGGTATGTAACTCCTCCAGAGGAGATCCTTAACCCTCTCTACCTCTATACTACTAGAATCTGCTATAACAGTAACCTCCAATGGCTTTACTATATAGAGGAAGAGTGCATTAAGCATGTTAGCATATGCATAAGGGTTCTCTGCAGCATTCATGGCATGTGCCTTTAGTATCTGCTCACACCTTACTAGATACTCATTAACCTGCGTATACGTGTATAACCTTAAGAGTGCTAGTGCTGCCATTGAGTTACCAGAGGGTATTGAGAGATCGTATATGCTCTTATCCCTAATTATTAACTGCTCATGTTCATCGGATGTATAGTAAAGATCGTTTGCATCAGAGTCCCAGAAGTGCTTCAGCATGTAATCTGCATACTCAACTGCCCTGTTTATGTAGTATGCCTTAGGCTCAACGCTAAAGAGATCTAGCAGTGCATTTATGTAGAATGAGTAATCATCAAGATATGCAAGTATCTTAGCCTTACCATCCTTGTATATCCTATAAAGCCTTGAGCCTTCTGCTAGCCTATCCTCTATAACATTGCATGCATTTAAAGCAGTACTAAGGTATCTCTCATCCATGCTAACCTTGTAGCCTTTAGCCATCGCTGATAATGATAATGCATTCCATGCAAGTATAGCCTTATCATCCCTAGCAGGTTTAACCCTTCTCTCCCTAGCATCTAGCATAACCCTCTTACACTCCTCTATTATTGAGTTAACCTCATCTATGCTCTTGTCATACATCTTTGCTATCTTTAAAGGATCCATAGCAACATACAGAACATTCCTTCCATCAAAGTTACCCTGCTCAGTAATACCAAAGTACATGCATGCTATCTCTGCATCATTACCATCTATAAGATCCAGAACCTCCTTCCTGCTCCATGTGTAATACTTACCCTCCTCGCCCTCAGAGTCAGCATCCTGAGATGAGCAGAATAACCCCTCGCTAGTCTGCATCTCCCTAAGCATGTAATTTAATGTATCCTTTACAACTGCAAGGTATCTACGCTCTTTACTTGCTTGGTAAGCCTCAGCATAGAGCATGGAAAGTAGTGCATTATCATAGAGCATCTTCTCAAAGTGCGGTATCAACCATCGAGAGTCTGTTGCATACCTATGGAAGCCTCCTCCTATCTGATCATGTATACCCCCATTAGCCATCTTATCCAATGTAAAGAGTACAAAACTTAGGAACCTGCTTATCTTGCTTAATCTATAGTACCTTAGCATGAAGGTAAGGTTTGTAGCATTGGGGAACTTTGGTGCATTACCAAAGCCACCATTTACCATATCTGCATCATCTAGCAGCCTTACTGCACCCTCATCCAGTATACTCTTATCTAACATTGTATTCTCATTGCTCTTCCTTATACCCTTATCAAGTAGTGATATGCCTTGCATTATCATCTCAACCTGCTTATTCACCCTCTCCCTATCATTCCTGTAGAGATCTGCTAGGTACTTTAGTAGCCTAGGGAATGATGGTAATCCATATCTATCCTCCTTAGGGAAGTACGTGCCTATGTAGAATGGCTTAAGGTCTGGTGTTAGGAATACGCTGAGAGGCCATCCTCCTGTGCCAGTAACAAGTTGGCATACCTTCTGGTATACCTCATCTATATCAGGCCTCTCTTCCCTATCAACCTTTATGTTTATAAAGTGTTCATTCATTATCCTTGCTATATCCTCATCCTCGAAGCACTCATGCTCCATAACATGGCACCAATGGCATGCACTATATCCTATGCTAAGGAATATGGGTTTATCCTCATCCCTTGCCTTCTTCAGTGCCTCTTCACACCAAGGGTACCAATCAACAGGGTTATCTGCATGCTGTAACAGATATGGGCTGCTCTCATATGCTAGCCTGTTAAGCCTCTTACTCATTGCATAAGATAAAGGGTAATCATATTTGTATTTTGCAGCTTATAAAAGTATATTGATCGTATTTATGTATATGTATTAACCACATTAATTATTTAAGCATCCTATATTTTATTAATATATGGAGCTAATAGAGGGAGAAGGCATAATCTATACCTCAAAAAAAAAATAACCGTGATAGTAAGAGATGCTCCCATGTAATAATGTACAATATGCTCTTAGCAGTAAGAGATAGTAAGTACGATCCCATAACCTATCTAATGTACTCTTCAAAGGTTGATACACGTACATTCTACAAATACATGAAGATACTTGTAAGTAAAGGGTTTGTTGATGTTAAGGAGATAGGAAGAAGTGAGACTCTAACAATAACGGATAAAGGTTTAAGGTATATACAGTTATTCCAGGAACTTGAGTCCATGTAACTAATCTTTTATCTTTTTTATTCTTATTTTATTCTTATTTTATTTTATTCTTATTTTTAATAGGTTATCTCTGAGCTTGGTCTTAAACCTCTCTTCCACCTCTCCTTGCCACACCTTGTGCACCTGTATAGCCTCCTCTTGTATGTTGCAATCTCAGGCTCAACAACTACCTCATGCTTTGTACGCATCATACACCTATCACAGAACCTATACTCACTCATACATATTAAATTATATCGTTAATTATTTAAAATTAAATTATGAGCAAAGAATGAAATATAGTAGGGATATTACTACTAGCATGCAAAGCAGTAGGTTAAACTCCCTTATAGTCAAGTATGTAAAGATCTATGAGGCTAAGACCAAGAGGTCAAAGATGCTATTTGAACAAGCATCAAGACTTCTACCATCTGGAACAAGCCATAACATAAGGTACTTTGAGCCTTACCCATTCTTTACACGCATGGCAGCAGGGAAGTTCATATACGATGTTGATGGTAATGCCTATACAGACTACTGGATGGGGCACTGGAGCCTTATACTTGGGCATGCACCAAAGGTTATAGTCGATACCCTTAAGGATAGGATACTTGAGGGTACACTCTTTGGTACAGTGAATGAACATGCGCTAAGGCTTGCTTTACTCATAAACAGGCTAATGCCAAGGGCTGAGATGATGAGGTTCTGTAGCACAGGCTCAGAGGCTACCATGTATGCAATAAGGCTTGCAAGGGCATACACTGGGAAGAGGGTAATAGCAAAGATAGAGGGCGGTTGGCATGGGTTCAACTCGGACCTTAACTATGCAGTAAACTACCCATTCAATGGGTATGAGGGTAAAGGTTTTGCATCTGATGATTATGTGGTAGCATTACCATTCAACGATGTAGAGGGCTCATTGAGCATACTAAGCAAGGTTGAGGATCTTGCAGGGGTAATAGTTGAGCCATTGCTTGGTGGTGCTGGATGCATACCTGCTAGTAAAGATTACCTTTATGCACTGCAAGAGTATGCTAGGAGTAGGGATGCATTATTCATACTTGATGAGGTAGTTACAGGCTTTAGGTTATCACTGCATGGGGCACAGGGTATCTATGGGCTTGAGCCTGATATATTCACGCTAGGAAAGATAGTTGGTGGAGGTATGCCTATAGGTGTTGTATGTGCATTAAAGGAGATAATGAGTCTAGCAGATATAAGGGGTAAGGATAAAAACTCTATAGTTAGCATAGGTGGAGGTACATTCTCAGAGAACCCATTGAGCATGGCGGCAGGGTATACCATGCTCGAGTATCTATCAAGGAATGTGCATATATACGATAGGTTGAGTATGCTTGGTGATTATATAAGGAGTGGTGTGGATAAGGTTATGAATGAGAATGGTGTAAGGGTTAAGACAACTGGCATGGGCTCTCTATTCCTAACACATATCTTAAGTAAGGGTGTAGATGATGTTACAAGTGCTAGGGATGCAGCGTTATGCGATACTGCAATGCAGAGGCTATACCACTTTGCCTTACTCTCTATGTATGATATCTTCTTCCTACCCAACAAACTTGGTGCATTAAGCATGGAGCATGATAGTGTTGATGCTACTAGGCTTATAGATGCATCTGAGCATATAGCAAGGGATATTAGAGATGCTGAGGAGCAAGAATAAATAAAAATAGAATATTTTATGAAAATTAATGTTAATCAGAGATCTCTGTAAGGTAATCACTAACTCTTCTTACAAGCATGAGTGTTACTACACGCATGATAAACCCTGCTATAGCACCAAGCAGTATGCTACCTGTTATGCTATAGATTGCATATATTGTTATCGCTACAGGTAGTGCTAGGAATAAGGCTAGCAGGGTGCTTACCCATACACATCTAAAGAGTATGCTAGGATCAACCTTCCCCTTCTGCCTAACTATTGACCTCATACTACAAAAATAAAGTTATAGTATTGTCTTCTCCAACTCCTTGAATCTTGACATTGCCCTTAGTATCTCATCACTCCTCTCCCTCTCCCTGTATAATACTCTAGCAAGATCGGTTGATGTTATTATCCCTATAACCCTATCATTTTCTACTATAGGCAATCTTCTTATACCATTCTCATACATAACCCTTACTGCAGCAGCAAGTGTAGCCTCTGGGCCTACGCTTATCAATGGTGTGCTCATTATCTCCCCGACCTGGGTTGCAGATGCATTCTTGCCCTCGGCAACAAGCCTCCTTACTATATCACGCTCCGTTATTATACCTACTGGCTTGCCATCATCAACAACAACCAGACTACCCCTAGCCCTCTCCTTCATTATACTTGCAGCATACATAACATTAAGCCCCTTCTCAACAACATCCACTGGGGCCTCACTCATAACCTCTGTAACCCTCTTCATCAATATGCTCATAAGTAATATTACTGCTCTTAAAGATATAATACTTTGTATAATTCTCACTTATGAGAATAACAATTTCTTGCATTAGGTTTATTAACCTTGCATATATATACCTTTTATACTTGGGTTCAGTGATAAGGGAGGATGAGGTATACAAGCAGGTTAAGGCTAGGGTAGAGAATACCATAAGGTTTGGGCCACAGTTAGAGACGCCATTCAAGTCAGCAGAGAGGTTCCTAAGGAGGCATGTTAATGAGAAGTTAAAGATGGCAGTGCTTATAGCAGATATAGCAGGCTCAACCAAGCTTAGCCTAGAGTTGCCTAGTAGAGTATTAGCATCTATAATACAGGTATTCTCACAGGAGATGACCATGCTTGTTACAACACATAATGGCTACGTGTTAAAGTACATAGGAGATGCAGTGCTCTCCTTCTTCCCTGCTGAGTATAATCCAACTATAGCATGTAACACTGCAGTAAGGTGTGCAGTAAATATGATAAATATATTAAGTAATGCAATAAACCCAGTTATAATAGACTCTGGTTACCCAAGGATACATGCCAAGGTTGGTGTAGACTTTGGGCAGAATCTAGTAGTCATGTATGGCAAGGGTATAGACTCATATGTAGATATAATAGGTCCTGCTGTAAGCATGGCATCAAAGATAGCATCTATAGCAGGGGCTGATCAGTTGATCATAGGACAGGATGCTTACCTTATGTTAGATAAGGATCTGCAGAGAATGTTTGTTGAGTTTAATGTTAGTGCCTATAGATGGAACTTCATAGACCCTGTAACAATGGATGTATACAAGTTATACATGTACAATGGCTAGATTGATTAATCAACTATTATACAACCATCATACAACCCTTGCATACCTACCCCTCTGCTCTATCTCCCTAACCTTCCTGCTTACTATCTTTACCGCATCATCCCCTACTATACTAGCATAGCCATCCATGAATAATCTGAATACCTCATCGAATATATCTGCATGTGCACTACTCATAACCTCCTTTATAAGTCTAATATCAACAGCCTTATCCTCTACCCTTGAGGAGTAGAATGCTAGACCAAAGTCTATGAGCACCAATCTATTGCTAGGATGGAGTATGAAGTTTGATGTTGTAAGATCACCATGCACTATATCCCTTGCATGTAACCTAGCAGAGTATATACCCATCTCCCTTAGAACTTGCCTTAGCAGAGGATCGTTAATACTAACCTTAGAGATGAGATCCTTTACGGTGTAACCTTCTATATACTGCATTATTATCTCAGCATTCGATGGATCTACAAAGTAGATTAATGGGGTTGTTACCCTAGCCCTCTTTGCCATGTTAAGCATCTCAGCCTCATGCAGAGTCCTCTTCCTCCTTATCTCCTTATCTAGCAAGGGATGCATGTACTGCTTTGGTACCCTAACCTTGCTTACTGCCTTCCTCCCATACCACTCCACCAAGTATATATCCGCCTCTGCACCCCTCTTTATAAGCACATATTACTTATTAAATGGGAAGAATATTTATCAATCTATATGAAGGATGATTCATTACTAGAAGAGGACTGCAGTGAGGATAAGCTTGGTGCTGGCTACCTTATATTAACGGAGAAGAGCCTAAAGTTCTACACGGGTAAGGCAAGAGTTATAACATTCAGTAAGGATATGCAGAAGGCACTTGAGATAAGCCTAGGGGATATAAAGAGTGTTAAAGGCGAGGGCTTGCTTATAAAGAAGCTTGTTGTGGAGTTGAATGATGGTAGGGTATTCAAGTTTGGTGTATTGAGTAATAAGAAGTGGAAGGATGCTATAGAGGAGGCAAGGGCAAGGTTGATAGGCTAGTAGCAGTTAATTAATTTATTTCATTGTATCCTCCATACTATATCTACACCGTCTATCCTCCATGACTGCTTAACGAATGCCTTGCTCACATCAACATTAAGCCCTGCCTTGTATGCAAGTATGCCAGTGCATGCTATCTGTGCACCGCAATCACCAGCATACCTACTAGGCACTATATGCAGAGATGCTCCCTGCCTACTGCATATGCTCTTAAGCATATCTGCTAGCCTCTTGTTTGCTGCTACACCTCCTACAACAAGCAGCTCATCCTTGCGTGTAAATGCCAATGCCCTCTCAGTAACCTCTGCAAGCATAGCAAATGCAGTCTCTTGTAATGAGTAGCATACATCCTCTACCTTGGCATTACCAAGTATCCTCTTTGCTGCAGTCAATAAGCCAGAGTATGATACATCATTACCCTTTACTGTGTATGGTAACTTTATGTAGTTGGTAGATCTGGACGCCATCTGCTCTATCAATGCACCACATGGGCTTGCAAGGCCTAATGCCCTACCAAACTGATCAAGCAATTGGCCAAGTGTTATATCCAATGTCTCACCTATTACCCTCCACCTAGAGTTATAGAATGCTAGTATCATGCAATGCCCACCAGATACAAGTAAGGCTAGGGGATCCCTTGCAGATGTTAGCCTTATCCCTAGCTCTATATGCCCTACTGCATGGTTAACTGGGACTATTGGCTTGCTATAGTATGAGGCTAAAGATCTAGCAACCACAGCACCTACCCTTAGGCATGGTCCTAACCCAGGTCCAGCAGAGTATGCTATAACATCAACATCCTTGATATTTACATGAGCATCCTCCAATGCTTGCTTTAATACGGTATCGCATACACTTGCATGGTGCCTTGATGCTTCTCTAGGGTGTATACCAGAGCCGGAAGAGGGTTTATAGACATCCCTAACATCTGATAGTATGTTATGCTCATCTACTATGGAGCATGAGAATGTATGTGCCGTGCTCTCTATCCCCAGGCATATCATCACCATAGATTTGCTTAAGGGGCATATCTACCTTTAACAAGCCATATAGGATAATTCAAACTCACATGTGTTTTTAAGGCAGAAGCATTAATAATATCATACAGGTTAGCCCTTATTTAACTATTTAAATTTTGTTATCTTTTACTTAAAATTTGGTTACTTGATATAGTATGGATAAGATATAGTTAATGGAACTGAAATAATATTGCAGATGAGCATCAGGTAAGGAATCAAGTTAATAAATTTATGATCTTACCTTGCAGATACTATCTTTATCACATCCCTATCCTTAAGCCTATGCTCTGCACCTAACCTCTGCTTACTTCTAGCATCTATAGCATAAAGCAGGTGCTCTGCCAACTCAGTATGCACATGCATGGCAAGATCCCTTACAGTAGAGCCTTGCTTAAGAAGGAATGCATCTGGCAATACATTTCCATCCTTATCGCTTAACCTATCCTCATCCTCAACAGGGTATACTGTTATAAGGTTTAATGCATTGAAGCATGTAACATCTATAGCCTTTTGTACACCAGTACCATTGTACTCTTGCATAAGTACCCTTACTCTCTCAAGTGCCCTCCTCTGCTCCTCCTTTAATGTACCATCCTTTACCTTGAATGTATTATCCCCAGGTATGTACTCTATAAGCCCTTTAGAGGATGCCCTTTTAAGTAGTAACTCAGCCTCTGCTATGCATGGCACTACAAGCCTACCTGTAGCCTGTATCCTCCTTATATTCTCCCTTGCTGTGCTTACATCTGCCTTGTTTGCTGCTATAACTATGGGCTTTGCCCTTAACCTTAATGCTCTAGCAAACTCAAGTATATCCTTCTCATCCCACTGTGAGTACTTACCCTTCCCCTTGCCTACATCCTGTAGCACACTTACTATAATAGGCTCATCTATAGCAAGACCACTAAGCCTCTTTGCTAATAGATGCTCAAACTTTATACCTCTATGCTCTGCCTCCTTTGCATTCTTTGCCCAATCCCTTGATACTATGGATGCTAGCCATAGATCAAACTCCAACTCAACAAACTCTATATCCTTAAGGGGGTCATTGCTTCCTACCTTACATACCCTACCCTCTGCATCTGTAGAGCCTGAGGCATCTACAACATGTATTAAAGCATCTGCCTGCCTAGCATCATCAAGGAACTTGTTACCCAAGCCTCTCCCTTTATGTGCATCTGGCACCAGACCTGCAACATCTATCATCTTTATTGGTATGAACCTATTCCCATCTATGCATATGGATCTCTTTGGGTTATCCTTAACATTGAACTCTCTGCATACACATCTGCTCCTTGCGTATGCTACCCCGACGTTAGGCTCTATTGTAGTGAATGGATGGTTTGCTATCTGAGCATTAAGCATTGTAGCAGAGTTAAAGAATGTGGTCTTCCCAACATTCGTTTTGCCTAGTAGGCCTATAAGCATACCTAGCATACACTTATTATTAATATAAAGTATGGTATAGTAATGTGAGGATAGTAATTACTGGGACCCCAGGGGTAGGGAAGCATACAGTAGCAAGGGCTCTTGCTAAGATGCTTAACATGAGCATTGTAGATATAAATGAGGTAGCCTTGAGGAATGCAATAATAGGTAAAGATGACTCATATATAGTTGATACAGATAAGTTAAGAGATATCCTCAAGGGTTTAAGTGATAATACCATAGTTGTAGGGCACCTTGCTCCTTATGTTTTAGACTATAAGGATATAGACCTTGTAGTAGTACTTAGAAGATCCCCTTATGAGTTAAGAGATGTGTATAGGTTAAGGGGGTATGATGAGTCTAAAGCAAAGGATAATCTAGCAAGTGAGATACTAGGGATAATAACATATGATGCTGTTAATGCATTCAAGGATAAGGTTATGGAGGTTGACTGCACAGGTAAGAGTGTAGATATGGTGATGGAGGAGATACTAAGGGTTATAAGTAAGGAGCAGGAGGGTATGGTTGGGCATATAGACTGGCTTGATTTAGTTGTTAGCAATAACGATCTAAGGGAGTTCTTTGATTGAGATAGCATAATATGGGATAATCATGTATCTTCTATTATATAACTCAGGCTACTGCTGGTCTTAAATACTCTGATGATAGTAGTAGATGCATGAAGAGTTGGATGGTAGCACTGATAATACTTGCATGGCTATCCCTTGTAGTAATAATAATCAATGATATAAGCAAGGAGTTTGCCTTTGCTAACCTTAGTAGGTTAGAGGATGATATAGTAAAGGCTACAAACGATACTAGGGTTAGGAATGGGCTTAACCCGTTGGTTAAGGATGATAGGCTTACAGCAAATGCTGAGAGGTATGTCATTGTAAATGCAGAGCATGGCAAGATATCCCATGAATATGAGCCTTTAATAACAAGGATGCCTGAAGGATGCAGGAGCATAGGGGAGAACCTTTACCAAGGTAGGGACTCTACTGGTGATGCTATAGTTGGTGCATGGCTAAACTCTCCTAGCCATAGGGAGAATATACTTGATAAGGAATGGGATAGGATAGGCGTAGGTATTGCTAGGGCTGGTAATCAGATTGTAGTGGTGCAATTATTCTGCTCTACTAATTAGATTTTTATATACTTGTAATTATACTGGTTTAGGTGTTTGAGATAAGACATAGTGATCTAGCAGGGAGGATAGGCAGGATACATACAAGGCATGGGGTTATAGATACTCCAGCATTCCTACCAGTTGTGCATCCTGTAAGACAAGAGGTTAGCATAGATGAGCTTAAGAGGATAGGCTTCAAGGCTATTATAACCAATGCATACATAACATTAAAGGAGTATGGAGCAAAGGATATACATGAGATAATAGGTTTTGATGGTCCAATAATGACAGACTCTGGGGGCTATCAGGTGCTTGTATATGGCAGTGTAGATGTTGATCACATAACCATGGCAGAGTTTCAGAGCAGGATAGGGAGCGATATAGCAGTACCATTGGATAAACCAACAGGCTCTAACCTATCTAGGAACAAGGCTGAGCAGTATGTTGAGCATACATTAAGGGCTGCAGAGGATACGATAAAGGTAAATTCAAGTAATATCATATGGGCTGCACCTATACAAGGTGGCGAGCATCTAGACCTTGTAGAGTATTCTAGCAAAAGGTTGCTTGAGATGGGTTATGAGTTCTTTGCCCTAGGTAGCCCTACTGAGTTCATGGAGTCATATGCATTCTATACCATAGCAAGGATGATAGCAAGTGCAAGGAGGGTTATACCCTTAAGCAAGCCACTGCACCTCTTTGGTGCTGGGCATCCATTAACTATACCTTTAGCAGTTGCATTAGGCTGTGATACATTTGATTCAGCATCATACATGCTATATGCTAAGGATGGTAGATACATGCTAAGCAATGGTACATGCAGTATAGATGATCTCCATTACCTTCCATGCAACTGCCCCATATGCAGCAAGTATACAGCAGATGAGTTAAGGGGTTTAAGCAAGGATGAACTTACACTAAATCTAGCATTGCATAACCTTTATACAATAAAGAGGGAGGTTGATTATGTAAAGCATGCTATAATGGAGGGTAGGTTATGGGAGTATGTTATACAAAAATCACTTTCACATCCAAAGCTCTTTGAGGCTAATCTAGTTATTAAAGAGTGCGATTACCTTGAGTTATGCACCCCATTATACAAGGATAAGGCATTGTTCCTATCATTACCCCTAGACCAGTATAGGCCAGAGCTTAAGAGGTTTAGGAGCAAGGTTATTGAGAATTATACTTGCTCATGCAAGGTGCTTGTGCTTCTCAAAGAGCCTGAGGAGCACCCATTCTACAGATCAAGCAAGTATGTTACATTAAAAGGAAGTTCATGCTCTGATGATATACTCTATGCATACTACTCACCATTCTTAGGGGTTGTACCTGAGGAGTTATCTGATCTGTATCCTAGTGCACATACGCTAGAAGCAAAGGTAGAGCAGAGATACTCAGAGTTTGATACCTTGATACATAGTATAGTAGAGTTTGTTAAGAGGAATGGATTCAAGCATGTTATAATAGAGTGTGATAATGAGTTAAAGACATTACTTGATCACTCATTTAAGGGTAGCAATGTTAGCATAGAGTACTGTAAAGATCTTAATGGTATAGTAGAGAGTATAAGGCAAATAAAGGCTTAAATTAAATTAATTATTAAATTCATGATAAATAAAAAATTCTTACATTTATTTATTCTACCTTGCTTGCCCTAGCCATTCTGTATGTCAGTATGAATCCTACTCCACCAAGTATTACACCTACAGCAAGTACTATTATGAATACTGCTATAGGAATAACAAATGGTGCAAGTATCCCATGAGCCTCTGCTGCCGTTAACCCTAGCCCTCCTACATTGGTTGGTAGCATTGCCTTTGCTCCCTCATAACCACCATACATCATTAGCCATGTTGCACCAACTATACCTACATTCATTAATACTAGATGTAGCATTGCTAGATACCTTGCTATACCCTTGTATACCAAGCCTAGAGTATTCTCAAGGTAATGGTAGAAGAGTGCAGATACTGCAGTCCCTATAACCCCTATCACTATATACATCACATAACCCATGGTAAACCACATACCAGCACTACCGAATGCTATAACCCTAGATACCTCAGGCTTTACATACATCTGCCCTACAACAACTGCTAGAGTTAGTATAACAACTAAAAGGCCTTGAATTATCGCTGAGGCTATGAACCTCCTAGTCCATACACCCTTCTCTAATACCCCTATACTCATCCACATCACCTCCAATATTATTACTGTATTCGTAAATATTTAAGTGAAGTGTAGATTCTCATGGATGAGAATAATAAATCTTAATCTGTTTGATATTAGGCTACAAGATTGTTGCTAGAATTACTTATGATTGAATAGAATAAGTGAATGAAGTAATCATGTCAAGCCATTATGGAGCCCAGTTATGGAATGCAAGGCTTCAAGATCTAGAAGTCTTGACATAATTAATACTAGTTGGCAGAAATCAACATTCTTCATTAACATTGTAGCAATATATATTGGTTTTCCCTGTAGTACAATTGTTCACAGTCTTCAGTGCTTATATATTAATAGCTCCATCAAACGATTCTATTGCTGGTACAACTTATGACTTCCCATACATGAAGTTTGTATCTATCATTTCATTTATCCCTTCTATAATAGGAGTTTTATTACTAAAGAGGAGAGAGATAGGAATAGTAATATCTGCTATTGTGTTGATAGCATGGGTATTCATGGCGTTATCCAGCCTAGTTCCTGCATTTATCTTTGGTCCTTCAGTTGGTTACTCACCCTCCTTATCACTGATCTTTGATATCTCTAAGACTGTATCATCAGCACTCATGTTGATACTTCTCTTAATTGGAATGTGGCGCAATGCGTTAAAATGAACACTCGCAAGATTCATGGCAAAATCTTAGTCAGATCAAGAAGATAATCCAACTCGTAAAGCAGATGCTGTGATATCTAGAACTTAACTCAATTCGGATACTACTACCTCCTTAGTAGGATCACTAACCGTCCCAATAAGTCCATATATATGTTCTTCTCTTCTGATGTATAGCGATACTGCATTAACGAGACAGATTAACCAGTAGATGGGGTTATATATCAATACCATCATTATAATCTGGTTTGTGAGCTACCCCACCCTAAAGGGTGAGGCTTCTTGGTTCATAGACCTGTCATATTGATATGATGCTGGTTAGTAATGGTGTAGGTAAGGATCCTAGTATACTCAAGGATGTTAAGACATTAAGTTAAGGTAAGTTAAGGTAAGTTAAGGAAAGATAATAGGCATAAGAACAGTAAGTAACTATAGGAATAACAATAACATTTAGACCCTAACTTTTATTTCTTCATTATTTATTCTATACATATTTATAATAGTTGATGAATAATTATCTTATCTTATGGTCTCAGAGATAGAACCAAATACTTCAGAGGTTAAGGAAGGTATTGGTATGAAGGAAGAGGAGATGAAAGAAGAAGAGAAGGTAGTAAAAGAGAAGGAGGTAGAGGAGGTTAAAGCTAAAGTTAAAGCTAAGGCTAAAGCTAAAGGAAAGGTAAGAGGTAGAGGTAGAAAGAAGAAAGAGGAGGCTACAACTACTACTACAACTACAACTACAGCAACTACTGCTACAACTACTCCAGAAGCAACTATACCAGTAATACCAAGACTATTAAGGAGGTTAGATAAGCATGAGTCTTTGATACAAGAGCTATCATCTAATGCAAAGTTACTAAGATCAAAGAGGTTCATGAAGAAGATTAATGCAATAGATGCATTGTTAAAGGAGGTTAAGGCATTGGATAGAAGGTTAAGGAAGGTAGAGAAGGTTATAGGTAAGAGGTAAGGTAAGGTAAAGGTAACTCGTAGATCAAGTATATAAATCATCAATTTTATATAGTCTATTAATAATAACATGCATCTAAATGTAAAGATAACTAACGTTGTAGTAACTGCAGATATAAAGCAGAGTGTAGATGTTAGAAGGTTCATCAACTATGCATGGGGTATATATGATAATGAGATATATGGTGGTAGATGTGGCTACATAAAAGATAGATCTATGCAAGGTAGGGTAACAGTATTCCCTAGTGGTAAGATAATATCAGTTGGTGCAAAGAGTATTGAGGAGGCAATAGATGCATTAAAGAGGGCTGTAGAGATAATGGTTAACTCTAGTATAATAGCAAGGATTGATTATGATATAGATACAAAGGTAGAGAATATAGTAGGTCTAGTTGATCTTGGTAGGAGTATAGATGTAAAAGGTCTAGCATCTAACCTTCGTGGTAGTATATATGAGCCAGATCATTTCCCTGGTTTACAGGTATAAGAGGTTATCAATGCTAATATTTGTATCTTGCAAGGTAATAATATCAGGTGCAATATCTATAGAGGATATGGATGATGCCGTTAATGTTATAAAAACAATCTTCTTAGTTTAATAAGATGATAGATATTATTACATAAAATTAATGATTTATGTAACAGTCATAAGCATAAGATTCAAGAATAGGAGTAACATAGATAAAAAGATAATCTGTATGCTAAGAGAGGCTAATACGGTTCTATAATAACTATATAATACTAGCATCAAAAATACAAATACTCGTGAGATATTCATGCGTTATAAGAATAAGGTTAAGCTGATAGCATTATACGTTAAAGTAAAATCATACCTTGCCAGAGTCTATCTATCCAGGCATAGTATATATCTGTTCTAGGCAATAAAGAATATACTATATGGTCTTCCAATGCGATCTTATATTAATATTATTATATTTCAAAATTTCTAAATATCAGCTATGTCATTTAATATTATATTGCGATTATTAATAAGACTTGGGGTTAGTAAGGATCAGAGGTATAAATATGAGTATCACTACGCTACTCAAGGTTTTATATATAATCTTCTTAAAGATACAGAATTTGAGTATATACATGAGAAGAAATATTATAAATTCTTCTGCTTCTCCAATATCTTCCCTATATCTACTGAGATGAAGAAGGGTGATACAAAATATCTATTGATATCATCACCTAATGTAAAATTTATTAAAGAAATAGCTAGTAAGTTAAAGGATATAAAACATTCATCTTCTATAATAGAGATAGCTGACATGAAGTTTATAGTAACTGGTTATAAGGTATTCAGTAATAGGTTTAGAAGAGAGAATCTTAGACTTATAACAGCAACGCCTATTATAGTAAGGATACCAAGGTACAAGTATGAGATATATGGCATAGATACTAAATATGATTACCTTTATTGGAGGAAAGAGTATCCTTTGGAATTATTCATAAAGCAATTAGAGGATAATTTATATAAAAAGTATAAAATGTTTTATGCAAAAGATATAGATGAGAAGAGTATAATAAATAAACTATGTTTATTAAAGCAGGTATCCGTAAAGCTTAAGGTGCATAAAGAAGAACATATCGTTATAGGCACACTATGGGAGTTTTGGTTTGATTATGTTGATAATGATATGATAAAACTGTTGAGGTTTAGTCTAGATTGTGGATTTGGTGAGAGGAACTCTTTGGGATTCGGTTTTATAAATATTAAATAAGTATTAGATAGGTTTTAGATAAAATTTAGAATATTAACTTATGTTTAAAAGTAGAGTTTAAATAATCCTTCCTATATATAATTATTGATGCTAGAATATTGGATTCAAAATGGTGAAACGGTAATAGAAGGACCTATTACAAAGGAATTAATAAAGAATGCCTTAGCCTCAATATTTCAATATGATGGTAGAAATACGGTATTATCATGGGCATATTTTAAGCAGCTAAATAATGCATCTAATATTGATACCCTTTCAGATTACATTTATTCGACGATAGAGAAGAAAGAAGAAAATATAAAGAAAATATGTTCTTTCTGTAATAAAACTGGGGCTTTTGAATTAAAAGGATGGGTGTTTCCCTTTATAATAGCAAAAGATAAATTTCCTAATCTATATGCTAATGGCAAGATAGATATTAACATATGTAAGAGATGTGCATATACAAGTATACTAGCGTTTAAGAGAGTAATGTTTAGTTCTCAGAAGGTAGGAAATTATCTGTGTTATATTATGTTTTTTGCAGATACAAAAGATAAGCTTAAGCAATTTTATAATAGTCTCCAAGAAAGTATACAACCCAACTATTATAGTAATCTCAGTGAGTCTCTTATAGATAGCGTTTACTATCCATACGAGCTTGTCGCTGCCTTGCTCTATAATATAGCAATAAAGGTAGAAGATTATGAGAGTTACAGACTAGGCGCTATAATAATAGGTCTAAGTACTGGTTCTAAGAAGATATACGATACTGTAGATATAGTAAATGATTTAAATCCAATAATTAAAGCATTTAAGAAGTTATATAATGAGAATGATAAAGCATTTCGGCTCTTCTTCAAGGGATTAAGGAAAGACGGCAATATAGATCCCGAGGTATCGATTAAAAGAAATCTATTCTTTAGAGATCTGTTTAAGGTTAGATCTATAAACTGGAGAGTGTTAGAGGATATATTATTCGATAAGATATCAGAAAATAGAACCATAGCATTTATATACCCATTTTTAGATACTACTATGGGAGTGTTAAAGATGAGTGAGAAAGAGCTCTTTGACAAAGTTTCAAACACAGGTTATCAGTTAGGCAAGGAATTACTACTTAATGAAAATAATAGAAAGGAACGTATAAAGCCGTTACTCTATGAACTAAGAAGGAAACGAAAGATGGAAGAGTTCTTGGACGCTATTAATCTTCTACAGATTAAAGTAGAAAAGGAATTCTATGATAAACCTTTTAAAGATAACCCAGAGAAGTTTCCTATTCTCAAAACATTCTTTCTAATAGGTATGACGAATGCCATATTTTCAAGGGGTGAGAGTAATAGTGCGGGCTAAATTTATGGAGATAGTCTTCTTAACCAAAGCAGAAAAGAGCAATTTTAACGCTTCTGGTACAGAAGGTAATATAATCTCCCTTAAGAAGACTACAGAGATAGATGATACACAACGAGTGTTTATATCAGGCACTTCACTTAAGTATTCTATAAAGGAGTATCTTAGAGAACTACAAGATGAGCATATAAAACTATCTCCTGTAAAATCTAGAAGTGAGACTGCACAAATTACTACTGAATGTGATCCTGAGCGTTATATTGACGATGATCTCTTTGGATATCTAGATACATCTACTGATAAGAAAAGGGTAGCACCAGTTAAGACCAATGGTATGATCTCTTTATTCTCTTATAAGAATGATCTTAACAGGGGCGTAAGATTTGATCCAGAGGGTGTGAATCATAGTCTTTATGATATTGAGATAGTTACGTCTGTATTTAGAAGTAATTGGGCTATAGAATTGGATAGAATAGGTAAGGAAATAATAAATAAAAAAGAAATAAATATAAGTGATGAAGAAAAAGAGAGGCGTATTAAAATATTTCTAGTAAGCTTATTTAACCTTTGGTCTAGAGTAAAGCAAACAAACTATTTAACTGATATATCTCCTCGTGTAATAACTATAGTACTTCGTGATGATAAAACCTTAACAGTAGCAGACAGGTTAAGGATAGATATTAACTACAACCTAGACGTAGATGCATTGAAGGAGGCTATAATGCTACATAAGGATAGAATAAAGGAATTCTATCTAGGCTATTCAAAGTCATTTATAAATAATGTCGACGCGTTGAAAAGGTTGAACAATGATGACAAGTTGAGTGATAGGATAAAAGTGATGGAGATAGCAGAATTAAAAGAAAATATTCTTGGTAATGAATTTAAGTTCTTTACCTGATAATCTCCATATATTTTATTTTGATATAACGAGTGAGTTAGCCCACTTCAGAGATCCGTTTACTCATTCATTCTTTAAAACTTTACTAGCACCGCCTAGGACTACTATATTGGGTATTCTTGGAGCTGCTAAAGGTTTAGGTGAAGAGGATACTATAAAATTATCAGACCAACTCTATATTGGTATCAAGATTATATCGCTAAATGGGACAGCTAAAGAGATAATAGCCGCAAAAAATCTAAAGAAATCAGATTTAACTACTCCAGTAATGCGTACGGTTCTAGTAAAACCTGTTTACAGGATATTTGTAGGTTCTAGCTATAAGGAAACAATTGAAGATATCTTGGAGGCTGTACAAAGACCCAAATATCCATTTTATCTTGGAATATCGGACTATCTTGCTAGTATAAATAATATATCTGAGATATATAATAGTGAACGTATAACAGCTGATACCTTCTCATGTATAATACCATTGCATAACGGATCATATTCCACATATGTAGAAGAGGGTAAAATTGCATTTATGCCTGAGTTAAGCAGAACAGTACATTCGTTTAAATATTCTCAAGGTCGTATACCAGATCGATACGTTCGTCTGCTAATGTTCTATAACTGTAAAGTTAAACTTAAAGAGAGTATATATGCATATAATATAAAAGGTGAACCTATATGCCTATTTTAGCTAAACCAGATGTTACCTTAGAACAACATTTAGTAGATACTTTAGGATATGCTAAGAAGCTAATAGATAATGAACGAGAAGATAACTTAAACTATTCTGTGTTAATAGCATCACTCTTTCATGATATAGGTAAAGCAGATGATACATTCCAACTATATCTAATGGGTAAGGGTAAGGGTGAGCCACATCCACTTCTAGCTCTACCGATAATAGAAGTTATTTTATCTAATACAAAATTAGATAGATATTATAAGGACATAATATTATTATCTGTAGCTTCTCATCATACCCCCTTATCTTCAGCTCTATATAATTACAAAAATCCTAAGTTATGTATAAATAATAAACAAGAATTTGAAGCTATTATTAATAGATTATGTAACTTATTAGATATAGATACCCCTGATCTAAGTTCAATATATAATACAAAACCAAAAAAGATCCTTACAGATGCAAAGAGTAGAATTGGAAGTTATGAAGGTGATAGAAGTAGACTTAGGGAAGATTTTATATATGTACAAGGAATATTACAACAATCTGATTGGCTTGCAAGTTCTAGAGAAGATTTATTAAAATTAGATATGCCAGCTAAACTTGTAGAAGTAAATTATCCTTACCAAGATAAGGCATTGCAAAATATGCACAATATCTTTATCACTTTGCCCACTGGTTCTGGTAAGACAGAATGTGCATTATATTGGGCAAGAGCGAATTACAATTATCCTTATAGAGTATTCTACATATTACCTACTATAACTACCATAAATGCTATGTTCAAGAGGTTAAGAAAGATATCAAAATACGTTGGTGAATACCATAGTAATGTCGATCTCTTCTTAGAAGATGATAACACATTAGACGATGAATTAATTATGTATAAATACTATTTTATGCCATTAAATGTGACTACTCCAGATCAATTACTTTTATCGTTAATGAATTATAAAAAATTTACATTAAAATCATATTCTTTATATAGAGCATCAATAATAATAGATGAGATACACGTTTATGATGCAGAGACGTTTAGCTTGATTAAATTTATGCTTAAATACCTTAATGATTATTATAAAGCAAAGTTCTGCATAATGAGCGCTACATTCCCAAAGAAACTAAAAGAAGAACTACTCTTCTTAAATGCTAAAGAGCTTTTAAATAATGAAGAAATAGAAGATTATTATAAGAGTAGACGAAGAACAAGATTGGTATATTATGATAGAACTGTTAATGATTCTATAGATGAAATACTAAATTCTGCAAAGAAACGTAAAACCCTTATCGTTGTTAATACTGTTAAAAGAGCTCAAGATCTATATAATACAATAAAGGATAAGGTAGATGATATAGAACTTTTACATAGTAGATACATATTTAAAGACAGGTGTAAGAAAGAAGAGAGGCTAACTAATGAGAATAAACCTTCATTATTAATAGCAACACAATTAGTTGAGGTTTCTCTTGATATAAGTTATGATATCATGTTTACAGAAGCATGTTATATAGATTCATTGATACAAAGATGCGGAAGAGTCAATAGATATAATGAGCATAAAGAACAGATGATAGTTAATGTATTAAAACCTATTGATTATCATCCTTATGATAAAAAGCCATTAGATGTAGCTGTTAATATAATAGCAGAAGAATGTAATAATATAGTATCTGAACTGGATTATTTAAAGATGACAAATAGATTCTATGACATGATTTGGGATGAGATAAAAGAAGATCATGATAAAAAATTCTATGATATTTGGGATAAATGTAGATATATTTATTCTATAGATCTAAGAGATGAAGAGGCTCAAAAGCTACTAACTACCAGAAAAGGACTAATTTCAATTACAGCAATACCAATAAAGTTTAGGGATGAAATAGTCAGATTGCAAGAGAAACTAAAAACTACTAATGATAAAAAAAAGAAGAGGGATATACGAAAGGAACAAAGGAAGTATTTTGTCAACGTACCATTAATTAGGGACTTTAAGGATAAACTTCATAAAGAGACTATATATGATGATGACTTCGTATTTGTAAATTCGGAATATGATACAGAATTAGGATTGTTAAGTATTGTAGATAATGTGATTTAGTATATCTTATGATGGAGGTGATAATATGAGTAATAATAACCAAGAAGAAATAGATCTTGAAGAACTAGAATCTAATCTAACTTATACAGGCACTCAGATAAATTACTACTTTGTCTGTAAACGTAAACTTTGGTTCTTTAGTCATCATATGGAATTAGAGAATGAATCAGATCTAGTGTTATTAGGTAAGTTACTACATGAGCATAGTTATCTTAGAGAAATGAAGGAGATAGAAATAGAAAGGATAAAGATAGACTTTATAAAAAAGAAAGGAGAAGTACATGAAATTAAAAGATCTAAGAAGATAGAAAGAGCACATGAATACCAATTATTATACTACCTTTATTTCTTAAAGTACTATGCAAATAAAGAGTTAAGAGGTGTACTAAACTACCCTTTACTAAAGAAAAATGTTATTATTGTCCTCACTAAAGATAAAGAAGAAGAAATGAGTAAGATATTGAGTGATATTAAGGCAATAATTGATCTTGATAAACCGCCTGCAGCTGAATGGAAAATGTACTGTAGATCATGTGCATATAGAGATCTTTGTTGGATTTAGTATGAGAGATTATTATATATTCAAGAGTGGAGAGATAAAAAGGCATGAGAACACTATAGAGATAGTATTTAGTGATGGTAAGAGAAGTATACCTATAAATGATATAAGATCTATCCATCTTTTTGGTGAGATGAATCTAAATACCAAATTTATAGTATTCCTTAACCAGCATGGTATACCAATACATTTCTACAACTATTATGGTTATTATTCTGGTTCTTTTTATCCTAGAGAGAAATTGGTATCAGGATTCTTATTAGTAAGACAAGTGCAATATTACCTAGATAAGGATAAAAGATTAGAGATAGCAAGAGAGTTCGTTAATACCGCTATACATAACATCATTCATAATTTGACACATTATAAAAAACATGGTAAAGAAGTAAATAATATTATTGAAAATATAAAAGAGGAGCGGAAGTATATTGAACAAGCAGATAACATCGCTTCATTAATGGGTATAGAAGGGAGAGTTAGAGATCATTATTATTCGTCATTTAACATTATATTAAGAGATGAATTTGAGTTTGTGAGAAGAAGTAAACAACCACCAGAGAACATGCTTAATAGCATGATATCATTTGGTAATTCATTACTATATGCTAGTATACTTACAGAGATATATCATACACAACTTACTCCAACTATAAGTTATCTACATGAACCAGGGGAGAGGAGATATTCTTTATCATTAGATATAAGCGAAGTATTCAAGCCTATAATAGTAGATAGAGTTATCTTTAAGCTAGTAAATAATAGGATTATTAACGAGCAACATTTTCTTAATGAGTTAAACGCATGTTACCTTAATGAGAAAGGTAGAAGAGTATTTGTAGAAGAGTATCAAAAAAGAATGGAGACGACTATAAGACATCCTAGATTAAAAAGGAATGTATCGTACAGGCATATGATCAGGCTCGAATGTTATAAGATCATTAAACATCTGCTTGGGGAGAAGAAATATGTAGGTTTAAAGTTAGCATTATGATAGTTCTAAAATACAATATATAAGTCTATCAATAATATTCAAGTACAAGTTGAGAGTAATAATAGTATATGATGTTGGTGTAGAAAGGGTAAATGATGTTAGAAAGATACTTAAGCAATACCTTAACTGGGTACAGAATTCTGCATTTGAAGGGGATATAAGTGAAGGTGTAGTAGAAGAGATAAGACAAAAATTATTCAGTGTTATAGATCCAGATACAGACTCAATAATAGTTTATAGTATAAACAACCCTGCATGGATCAAGAAGAGGGTATGGGGAGTAGAAAAAGGGCATACAGACAACATATTATAGGTCAACCTTTATAAATAAGATACACTATCTAAGCTTGACCGGTTCCTCCTTAATATAGGGAGTGGTAGGTATATAAAGGGTTTATATGAGAGGAGGAGTCGCCGTGAGGGTTAGAATCGGACTAAGGTAGGATTGAAAGATTGTTATAGTTTTCATATGCTCCTTGTAAAAACTTAGTTAGAATCGGACTAAGGTAGGATTGAAAGTGTAGCTATGAAGGCTAAAGCAGAT
>CAYYYF010000011.1:0-46427 GCA_964475945.1 uncultured Nitrosopumilales archaeon
ATAAGGCAAAGAATAGATTACAGATAATTCATGAAAGGATAGAGAGAAGAAGGAAAGATTTACTACATAAATTATCAAGGTATTATGCTAGATACAATATAGTAATGGTAGAGGATTTAAATGTTAAGGATATGTTAGAAGATGAACAATTGCAAAGAGGTAATAATACATTGCATAGGAATATTGCTAATAAAGCATTTAATAGATTTATTCAACTATTATCATACAAGACTAAAATCATTAAGGTTGATCCTAAATACACTACTAAAGAATGCTATAGATGTGGTAATATTGAAAATAACATGCCCTTAAACAAAAGGATATTTAAATACAGTAAATGTGGTTTAGTAATAGATAGAGATAGGAATGGTTCTTTAAACATATTGAAGAAGGGATTAATGAAATTAGGATTATTTGAAGAAATAATAATAATAACAATATTACCTACCCTAGGGGCTAGGGGAAGTTACGCTTGGGGAGACTCTAATAGGTCTATGAACCAAGAAGCCTCGCTATTTATGGCGAGGTAGCTCACTAGTATTGGTGTATTTACTATGGTTTGCTCTTAGCAAAGGAGGATTATATAAAAGCAGGTAGGATAGCAGCAGAGGTTAGAGAGTATGCTAGGAAGCAGTACTATGTAGGGTATACACTACTTGAGATATGTGAGAGCCTAGAGGATATGATAAGGGCAAAGGGAGGCGAGCCAGCATTCCCATGCAATCTAAGCCTGAATGAGGTTGCAGCACACTACACAGCAGAGCCTGATGATAGGATAGAGGTTAGGGATGGTGATGTATTGAAGATAGATATAGGTGTGCATATCAATGGCTGCATAGCAGATACAGCAGTAACAGTATGCTACAATCCAGATTACTTAATACTTGTAGAGGCATGCGAGCATGCGCTAAGTGAGGCATTAAAGGTTACTAGGGCAGGGGTTAAAGCAAGTGAGATAGGAAGAGTTATAGAGGGTACTGTAAAGTCATATGGTTTGAAGCCCATACAGAACCTTAGCGGGCACTCAATACAGCAGTATACTATCCATGCAGGTAAATCTATACCAAATATATGGACCATAGGCTCATTTACCTTGCAAGAGGATGAGGTCTATGCGATAGAACCATTTGTAACAACAGCAGATGGTTCTGGTGTAGTATACAATGGTGATGTAAGCAATATATTCTCAATAATAACAAGGAAGAGGATAGGTGATAGAGAGGCTGATGAACTCCTTGAGGTACTATGGAATAGGTTTAGGACCTTGCCATTTGCATTAAGATGGATAGTAAAGGATCTTAACCTTGATATAGATCATGCTAGAAGGCTTCTATCACTGCTTATTAAGAAGAAGGTTGTTAGGGCATATCCAATACTTGTAGAAGGTAATGGGAGGTTTGTTGCACAGGCAGAGCATACGATAATAACAGCAAGGGATGGAGGTAGTATAATTATTACTAGGTAATTATTCCTACTTGTTAATTGCTTATGCATTGCTATTTATAGACTCTGCATATATCATTATTACTAGCGTATTGCCTTTACATCTTAGACAGGAACCACCATCCTTGTATACATAATCTCCAACCTTGAATGTACGCTTGTTCTTTACACCGCATACCTTACACTGCTCTATTGTATATACTAGCTGCTTCTCTTTGCTATCTTGGCTCATTGCCCTACACCTACAGTATTACCTACACCTATTATTATTATATTATCCCCTTGCTTACTATACTCATCTATCATCCTGAATACAGTGCCACTAGCCTTCTCTGTAGCCTCTGCTATCTCCTTCTTCATGGTAGTTATAGCCTCAAGTATAGACTGCTTTATTATAACAGCATACAATGGTATGTTATGCTTGGTCGCTATCTCTTCTATCTGAAACCTCTCAACCCCTATGCCTCCTATGGCAGCACCTACACCTTCTGCAACCTCACCGCTCTTCTCCCCCTCCAACTTTAGTGCAGCATCTATCATGATTATCATATCTATCCTAGTATTCATCTCATTGATTATTCTATTAAGGGCAGTATGAGGTTCTCCTACTGTTCCCCCGGGCCCTTTAGCCTTAATAAGATAAAGTCTCCTACCATTGTACTCATACTCACTCAGCACTGTATCCCTTGCTATAGCTATCTTTTCCTTATCAAGCATAAACCTGCCTACAACCATAGGACCTATGCTATCACCTATAGGCTGGCCTCCTTTTAGTGCTGGTATAGCCTTGCTTAATGCCTCAGCAGACTGCATTATTAAAGGCATGGCCATCTGCAACTGCACTATGAAGAACATGCTGGTAGTCTTCTTACCCATCAGGTAGAAGTGCCTGACAATCTTGTATAGCGTATGCAATGCAGTAGCAACCTCAAGTACATTCTCCAATCTAGATGCTGTAATCTCATCTGCTTGGGGTGCCAATGCCTTAACCTCAGCCCTTATCCTCTCATCCCTTAGCCTTATAAGATGCTGTATCTTATTCACTATACCATAAGGGTCTAGATTAACTGGTGTTATAGTAAAGTGCTCCATAAGCATATCTATCCTCTCCATGCTTGTTAGGTTAGGGTTAACACTCTTTATATATGAGATAGCCTCTTCCCTAGACTTCTTCTGCATGTTCTCTAGTTTATTGAGTGACTTTGAGACATCCTGCATAACCATCCATAGCTGTATCCTCTGCCCATATAGCATGAATATGAATATTGGTAGTATCCAGAGTAGGTATACCCACCATGGCTGTGACTCACCACTTGGAAAGAGTGGGTTCATCTGCATCTGTATACTTGTTATAGCATCACTTAAGCTTACCATAATTATCCTCCTTTTACTATTCCATTAAACTAAACTGGATTCTTGCTTATAAAGTATGCTAAACTATAGTTTATATTAGGTTAGCAGTAATGCTATATATTATTAAATACTACAAGTGGTTAAAAAGAAATAAAGAAATAAAATAAAGATTATGTGTTTATTCTATTCTGCTCCTTCTATTAGGAAGGTCACATTAACTGATACGAATACCTCTTGCTTCTGTGGGAGTACTACTGTGTAATTTGATGATGCGTATAGGGCTGGTCCAGCATAGTGCATTGGTGGGTTGTAGTATGAGTACATGCTTACATTCTTAACATCCCCTAGCTTAGCACCTAATGGTGCAAGTATCTTCTCTGCCTTGTTCTTTGCATCAATAACAGCATGCTCCATAAGCTCATTAACTATGCTACTCTGCATCTCTTGTGATAGGAAGAAGTTAACCGAATAGACTTGGTTTGCACCTGCAGATACTGCAGCATCTATAACCCTTCCTATATCAGCATCTGCATTCAATGTAATTACCAAGGAGTTGGTTGCTTTATAACCTGTAAGTACACCCTCTTGGTTATATACGGGAGATATGGCATAGTAGTTTGTTCCTATCTGTTCCTTCTCTACCCCTGATGCAGTTACAGCATCTATGACTTTGTTCATGATCTCTGAGTTCATCCTTGCTGCTTCGCTTGCTGTCTTTGCTTGTGTCTCTACACCAAGATTCAATGCAACCTTATCTGGATCTACAAGCTTCCTTGCTTCACCAGTTACTGATATCTCCCTTGTAATGTTATTATTACTAATGCTATTACCATCTATCTGTGCCTCTGCTATACCAATACCTTTACCCTGAATGCCTGATTGTACATATAATGCAAATACTAGCACTGCTACAATACCTACTCCAGCAAAGAGGTAGTATCTGCTTCTGCTTCTATTGCTACTGTTATTCTTGCTATCTTGGCTCATGCTCATCTCTGCATAGATATAGTAGAGAGCAGGTAATGTTAAACTTTGTATCTGAACAGAGGTTACATGCTTTAGTATTGCCGTTCTACCTATTAAAACAGATGACATGTATATATTGCAGGGCTTGGATAGTTAGCATTATGCATAAAGATATAGAAGGGGAGTTAAAGGGAAAGACCCTACAGGTATACCTGTACATGCTTAAGAGGAATGAACCTGTAGGGGTTAGAGAGGTGCAGAGGGATCTTAACTTCTCAAGCCCAAGTGTAGCAAGTTATCATCTTGATAAGCTTATAGCACTCAATCTAGTTGCAAAGGATGATTACGGTAGATACTATGTAGCAAGGAAGGCAGAGATAAGCATGTTAGAGTCGTATGTAAACATACTAGGCTATACCATACCTAGGCTTGCCTTCTTTGCAGTGTTCTTCACATCCTTGCTTATAGCCTACGTTATATTAAATCACTCATCCTTGAGTATACATGCTGTAGCATTTGCTATTATAGCAAGTGCTGCATTCTGGTTCGAGGCACTGAGGCTATGGAAGAGGAGACCGTTCTAATCTATAGTATTATATGCAAAGAGGTGGATCATTACTCTATGCATGGTAATATGGTTTTGCTTATAGCTGCCCCAGTGCTAGCCATAGCAACAATACTTATGCTTAATACGATATCATCTTACTTCATGCATGTTAGTTATACTGAGGATGAGAGATCACTTAAAGCATCAAGTGGAGAGGAGAAAGAAAGAAGCGCATCTATTGCTAGCAGGGAAGAAGGCTTGCAGGCACAATTTGCATATACAAAGCCTAGAGAGATAGAGGGAGTAGAGTATGTAAACAATATACTACCATATATAATAGGAGTAGTTAGTGCATCTGCTATATTTGTAGTATTAAAGAGATCATATATTAACAAACCATAGATCTAATCATTCATTGGTTGTGTTATCAAAACCACAGTATGGACATCTATGACCTCTAAACCTACTTCCACAGGATAGGCATATAGTAAGGGTATCTTTAGCTACTACATGCCTACCATCATGTTTACCCGTTGTCTTCCTCTTCTCAAGATTGAGGAGTATAAGCATTATTATAATTATAATAAGCCCTGTAACTACATATAACCATACCATCCTCTCTCCCTATGTATTTATACTTTAAGAAATAATATTAATCTTTCAGTAATAGGCTAGCATGCAGTATGCTAAAAGATAATTTAATAATCCCCTACATCAAACTAGATGTTGTGTTTAGTATAAAGAATATAGGGCTTAGGAATGTAGAGATAGCAGATACAAAGTTATGCCTTATAGATGGGGAGAATGGTAGATTACTATACAGAGGGTATGATATATTCGATCTAGCAAAAAACTCTACATTTGAAGAGACGAGCTACCTCCTACTCTATGGAGATCTCCCAACAAAGGATCAGCTTGAAGAGTTTGATAGAAGGTTAAAGGCTAATAGATCATTACCTAAGGAGGTTGTTGAGGCTATGAAGCATAGGTCAAAGAGTGCTAGGCCTATGGATGTTCTAATATCATCTGTAGCAATGCTTGCTGATTACGATCCTATAGATGAATCGAAGTCAGCAAACCTTGAGAGGAGTATAAGCCTAATAGCAAAGATGCCTACCATAGTTGCTGCTTGGAATGCTATAAGGAATGATAGGCCTATAGTTGAGCCTGATGAGGATCTATCCCACGCAGCAAATACACTTTATATGCTCTTAGGTAAGGTGCCAGAGAGCGATATTGCAAGGATGTTCGATATATGCTTGATACTTCATGCAGAGCATAGTTTCAATGCATCAACCTTTGCTGCCAGACAGGTTGCATCTACTAGAGCGCATATGTATGCATGTGTATGTGCAGCAATAGCAGCATTATCTGGGGATCTTCATGGTGGTGCAAACGTTGCTGTAATGAAGGCATTACTTGAGATTGGGGATGAGAGTAACGTTAAGAGCTATGTCAAAGCAAAGTTAGATGCTAATGAGAAGATAATGGGGTTAGGACATGCTGTATACAAGACTGATGATCCTAGGGCTAAGATACTAAGAGAGATGAGTAGAAGGCTAGCGTTGAAGACTAACAGTAAGTGGCATGCTATAACATACAAACTAGAGGAAGTTGCAAAAGAGGAGGTTAAGAAGAGAAGAGGTGTTGATATCTATGCTAATGTTGATCTTTATAGTGCCTCTGTATACTACTCAATGGGTATACCAATAGATCTCTACACATGTATATTTGCCATTGCAAGGATCTCTGGTTGGTGTGCCCATATAATAGAGGAGAAGTTCGTTGAGGCGCAACCAAAGCCAGCATTATATAGACCAGCTGCCGCATACGTTGGTAGATACTGTGGCCCATTAGGGTGTGAGTATATACCAATACAGAAGAGGGATAAGCAAGACAGCAAGTAGTGATATAAGTTTAAGTATACATGCCTAGTATGAATTGGTGTGAAGGCTGCAGTATTACGATCAACAGATAGACCATTACAGATAGAGGAGTTGAGGGATCCTAAGCCTAAGAACAACGAGGTTATGGTAGAGGTCAATGCGGTAGGCCTATGCCATACAGATCTTCATGTGCTTAGAGGGCATATACCATTCCCATTGCCAGCAGTGTTAGGGCATGAGGTATCTGGCAAGGTTGTAGCAGTAGGGGATGGAGTAGATAATGTTCAAGTAGGGGATAAGGTAGTAGGGCCGTTCATACTACCATGTGGTAAATGCAGATTATGCATAAGGGGGTATGAGGATCTCTGCGAGAACTTTTACAACTACAACAGGCTTAAAGGTGTATACTACGATGGAACAAGTAGGTTAGCAGATAAGGATGGTAATACAGTATACATGTACTCCATGGGTGCACATGCTGAGTACTGCATAATACCAGCAACCTCAGTATTCAAGGTAGCAGATAACATAAAGATGGATAATGCAGCAATACTGGGCTGTGCTATAATGACTGCTTATGGAGCATGTAGGAATGCTAACCTTAAGCCCTCTGAGACTGTTGCTGTATATGGTATAGGAGGGGTTGGTAGCAACGTTGTTCAGATAGCAAGCAAGGTATTCAATGTAGATGTTATTGCCATAGATGTTAGGGATGAGAAGTTGGATTATGCCAAGACCCTTGGGGCAAGGTATACTATAAACTCAAAGAAGGAGGATCCTGTAAAGGCGATAATGGATATAACTGATAGTAGAGGTGCTGATGCTGCCATAGAGGTTATAGGGCTAAAGGAGACTATAAGCAATGCTATAAGATCTGTGCGCTCTGGCGGCAGGGCTGTGCTGGTAGGGTTATCATCGAAGAGGGATGAGGCTGGGTTTGAGATAAACTTCGTTGTAAGGAAAGGGGTGCATATAATAGGCTCTTATGGGGGCAAGCCTAGAATAGATATGCCTGAGATAATAGAATTGGCGAGTAAAGGGGTAATAGATGTTGAGAATGTTATCTCTGAGCAGTTTACATTGGAGCAGATAAACGAGGCATTCGAGAAATTGGAGAAGGGAGGAGTAAGAGGTAGGGCGATCATAAAATTAAGGTAACGGGCTAAACCAAATCATTTTTAATTTATCATATATAGATATAGTTTATTAATAACATGTTTATGAGATATGTTATGGTTGGTAAGGTAAAGTTTGGTATTCAGAACGGTCTAAATGTAGCAAGGCTTGAGTTAGGGGAGGAACAGCAACTTATGGCATATATTCTTGCTGATAAACTAGGATATGACTCTGTATGGAGTATGGATCATACCAATGTCCCTCAATGGCCTAATGCTATAGTTAATGATGCTTGGATACTACTTGCAGCAGCATCACAAGTAACAAGTAATGTCATGCTGGGTACATGTGTTACAGATGCTATTAGAAGACATCCGTCTATTGTGGCATTGCAGACTATAACACTTGATAGGGTATCCAAGGGTAGGGCAATACTAGGGATAGGAGCAGGGGAGGCTCAGAATATAAATGACTTTGGTATACAATGGGATAAACCAGTATCTAGGCTAGAGGAGCAGTTACAGGTAATAAGGCTGCTATTTGAGTCATCACCAGAGCATAGGGTTAGTTTTGAGGGCAAGTTCTATACCCTAAAGAATGCCTGCCTGCAAGCAAAGAGCATACAGCAGCCTAGACCTCCTATATACGTAGCAGCAGGTGCTCAAAGAACACTGGAGATAACAGCAAAGTATGGTGATGGTTGGTTACCTATAGCATATACACCAGAGTTGTATGAGTATCATTCAAGGATAATAGCAGAGAAGGCCAAGGAGCATAATAGAGAGGATAACATAGAGAGGTGCTTAGACTTTGATGTATACTTTACAGATGACCCAGAGGAGTCATGGCTAAGGTTAAGGAGTGCGTTGAAGGTTAGTCTCTACAAACCAGAGCTCTTGAAGGTGTATGGTATGGAGCCTCCTAAGGACTTTGACTTTAGGCAGTACTTTACAGAGTATGCTATGTCAAAGCCTGAGCTTATGCAGAAGATGCGTGAGGCAGCACAGCAGATACCAGATAGCATAGCAAGGTCTGCCATAGGCTTAGGTAAGCCTGATGATATAATACCTGCTATAGAGAGGTTCATAAAGGCTGGTGTGCAACACTTCATAATAAGGTTCTGGGGTGAGGGATACTACAAGAATATAGAGCTCTTTGGTAGGAAGGTGATACCATACTTTAATGGTGTTAAGAGATAGCATTGTAGCGCAGATACCTTATCTCTGGGAACCTCTTTACTGTAACCTCAACATCTATTATATATGGGGTAAGATAATCCAGCACATGATTAAACTCCTTGAGTATAGGGCTCTTAACCACAGGGTTCTCATTCAATGGATTACCATATGTCAATGGAGATAATGATGGCAATACAATTAAACTTACCCTTCTATCATTTATCATTATGCTGCCATGTAAGAATGCTTTGAACCTATGCTTTGAGCCTATATCATCCTTTAATACTATGCATGGATGCTCATGCCCCATCACCACCCCTTTAATATTGTAATCTTTCATAATGCTATTAAGATCTATGTTAATATGGCCATGTATTAGTAATAGATCATCATAGATAAGATAGGGATCATGTAGCCTAACATTAAGTTCATTCAATATGTATATTATATAGTTATCATGGTTACCCCTTACAACCTCTAGATCAGCCTTAGCATCATTTAATAAATATACTAGTCTTTTTAATGAATACCATTCATCCCTACTAGGCTTACCAAACTCATGCTTAACATCTCCTAGTATTATAACCTTCTTGCATGCAAACTCCCTTACTGGCTTTAGTATACACTCTATTATGTGATCTGTTATTGGATATGGTATATGTATGCCTAATCTCTCCCTATGCTCCTCTAACCCTAGATGCGTATCAGCAAAGAGCAGTGTGCTTCTCTCCTCTAGCAGTATGCAAGGATAAGGGCTTACTATGCTTATCCCTTCCTCTAACCTTATCAGCTCCAATGCATATTCAATTACTCTTGCAATATATTTTTATTATTCTTCACTTTGAATGAAAGGTATGATACTACAAGAGTTCCCCTACGTATGGCTTGATGGTAATATGATAGAGTACAAGGATGCAAAGGTTCCTCTCATGACCCATGCACTGCACTATGGCACAAGTGTGATAGAAGGTGTTAGGGCATACATCTCAGATAGCAACCTTTACGTATTCAGGCTAGAGGATCATATAAAGAGATTATTCAGATCAGCAAGCATACACTCTATACCATTAAGATTCGGTGTCAAGGATGTGATAGATGGTGTAATTGAACTGCTAAGGAAGAATAATGTAAGGGAGTCATGCTATATAAGGCCTATAGCATTTGTAGGGATGCATGGCATAGACCTCTATGTTAGAGAGGACTCTCCTACCCATATAGCAATAATGGTATTCAAGTTCGGCGAATACTTGAACTCAAAGGGGATAAGGTGTATGGTATCGTCATGGCGTAGGATAAACGACTCATCTCTACCCCCGTTAGCGAAGGCTGGGGCAAACTACCTTAACTCAGTTATTGCTACACAGGAGTGTAAGAGGAGAGGGTATGATGAGGCTATACTGCTTGATAACAATGGATATGTTAGTGAGGCACCAGGGGAGAATGTCTTCATAGTAAGGAATGGCAAGATCTCAACCCCTCCAGTATCCTCCTGTGTCTTAGAGGGTATAACAAGGGATACTGCTATGACCCTTGCTAGGGATATGGGCTATGAGGTTGTAGAGCGTGCAATACCTAGGAGTGAGTTATATATAGCAGATGAGATATTCCTAACTGGAACTGCAGCAGAGATAACTCCAGTTATAAGCATAGATGATCATATGGTAGGGGATGGTAAGGAAGGTATAGTATGCAAGAGTATAAGGGAGATGTATGCAAAGGTAGTTAGAGGAATGGTTGAGGCTTATGAGTACTGGGTTATACCTGTATGGTAATATAATTGGATTGATATGGCAAGGGTATGCCTTATAGGCTGTAGTGACGATGCTGTAAAGTATGCAGATATACTCTATAGACTAAATTCCTTATTCTGCATATATGATGATGATCAAAGCAATGTAGAAGAATTTGCAAGAAGGTATAACATACAATCATCTTATTGCTATACATCAATACAAGATGTGATGAATGATACTAGCATAGATGGAATAGTTATTACTAAAGATACCAATATGCTAGAATTTATGAAGGAGATGGTTAATCATATGAGAAAGGATAATGGTAGAAGAAAGAGCATGCATATACTTGTAAATGACATAGATGATTATAACAAGTGTAAAGAGATGAATGCTATAATAAATAGCAGTAAGGTTGTTCTAATGCCATGCTACCTAGAATACTTCAATCCAATAATTGAGGGGGTTAAGCATACTATAACAACTAAAGGTTATAACCCTATATTATTAGCATTAGAGGGTAGCATAGCATATAGCAATGAGAAGCAGTCTGCTATTAAAACTGTTATGCATGATTATATAACCACACTTACCTATCTAATCAAAGAGTTGCCAAGTTATGTATCTAGTGTAAGTATGAGCAAGGATGATAACGAACTTGTTGCATCTTTATTAGTATATTCAAGATCCAAGTTAATAGCAGAGATTACAGTAAGAGTGGTTAAAGATAAAAATGAGGGAGAGGGTAGTGATAATGCTAAAGTTATTGAAGGAATGCAATATAGAAGGCTTAAGATAATATGCACTAATGGCACAGTATTAGATATAAATCCTTTGGAGGAAGAGTCAAAGATGGACTATAATATTGTAAGAAAAGAGCATATAGATAAATTGTATCTATTGATAAGTAACTTTATTGATGCGATAGACGGTAAGAATAAGTTAAAGGTTACAATGGATGATACATTGTTGGTTGAGAAGATTAAAGATGCTATAGCATTATCTGCAAGGCTAGGCTCCCCAATATACATTGGAGATAGATAGTTAGATGAATTTAACATAATATATTAGTTAATACATAGATGGATTATGAAGAGATGGATGCTTAATATAATTGCATGCCCAATAGATAAGAGTTATCCCTTAGAGTTAAGAGAATTCAGATCCAATGATGAAGATGTTGTAGAGGGCGTGTTAATATGCTTAAGGTGCAATAGGATCTATCCAATAGTAGAGGGTATACCGTTACTGCTGAAAGAGGAGTTAAGGGATAAGGAGATTGAGCAAGTGTTCATGGAACGTTGGAAGGATGAGATTAGTAAGATAATCAGTAATTGAATTGATTTGGTTGATTAGCATGATGCTTTATGATCAATGCTAGTGCAAAAGATGCAAACCCAATCACTACAGATATTAGGAATATTATATTATATGCACTATTAATAGGATAAACGTTTCCATTTCTAGGATCATGTATGCTGTATATATGCATTATAACACCTGCAACAGCAGGGCCAATGGCTGAACCTACTATTCTAAGCATCTGTGTTATACCTTGAGTTGCAGCAAGATACTCGCGTGGTACACTGGTTATTAATATATTCATTCCCCCAACGTTCATAAGTGATAACCCTGCTGCTGTTAATGCTAGTATACTAGCCAATGCTAAGGTTGATTCATGGTATTGGAGAAGTAGAATAAATGATGATACTGTAATCATGCTCCCTAGTATTAAGGGTTTAATTGATCCAAGCCTTGGTATTATGAAACCTGTTACAGGACCAACTATAAGTAGGGTAAGAGAGAATGGTAGCTGGATATTAATAAAATCAAACTCATTACCATTCAAGCCATAAGGCATAGGGCTCTTTATGAGTATTGGTATAGTCTGGAATATCATGAACATAGATAAACCAACTAGCATTATCATTATGTTTGCTGGCAGGAGAATCTTATTAAGGAATACCTTGCTATCTATCAAAGGCTTCTTAGAGTTCTTCTCCCTAATTATAAATAATACAAAGAATAGCAAGAAAAGTATGAACAATGTCAAGTAGGTTGTTTGATAACTATATTCTGCAAGGTATGTTACTGCTACAAGAAATGTTACTATTGTTAGTGCAAGTAAGATGCTACTCTTTACATCTATTATCTTCCCTCTACTATCTATATCTTTAGGTTCTTTAATAGTTATGAATCTGTTTATAAGAATTATAAGGGCAATTGTTATAGGCATTATTGATATAAATGTGCTCTTCCAGCCATAGTAATGCACTATACTTGCACCTACAAGCAAGCCAAGTATAGAACCTATAGCAAACATGGAGCTTATGAACCCTTGTCCTATGGATATCTTACTGCTAGGCAGCGTCTCCCTTACTATGCTAAATGCTAAAGGGAACATAGCAATACCTAAACCTTGTATGCTCCTTGCAATCAACAACATGTATATGCTGCTAGATACAAAACCTATGACTAACCCAATAAGGTATATACACATTATTACAATAAGCACATGCTTCTTACCATAGATATCTGCTATCCTTCCTATTATTGGAGCCATAACAGCCCCAACTATAAGGTATATTGTAAGTATCCATGCTGAGATATTGTATGTTAGCCTAAACTCTTGTATGATATCTGGTATTGCTGGTACCAGCATGGTCTCAGCGAACATAACCATAGTAGCAAGGGAGCTGAGAAGTATTATTATCCTCCATACATGGTTAATCATCAGTAATTTAGATAAATTTTCATAATATATAAATATAACCTTCTATTTCCTAACGCTTAAAGAGTCTCTCGAGGAGTTCTTTTGTATATACATACTTATTACTCTCCTTAATAATACTTGCCATAGTATAAAGATCATCCGCCTCATCTATATCATACATCAACCCTTTGCATAATAGTATCTTTACCCTTACACCCTTCTCCATAGCCTCTTTTACATGCAGTGTATAACTATCCTCATCATAATGCGTGTTTATAATAAAGGGGTTCCTCCTTAGAAGTGCATTAGTGCCATCAAATCTATGTGAAGGTGTTATCACTACACATTCTCTGCTATAAAGAGCAGAGTTGTAAAGCATTGCTACATCAAGGTTGCTTATCAATGGTATATCATGAGGCAATACCACACTTGCATCATAACCCTTCACATAATCATTGGCAATGGATACGGCATGATTAACCCCTTTATCCTTATCTTGTATAACTACTGCTTTATAACTATATGCTATCTCTTTAACGGTATCATCAGATGTTATAACAAATACACTGCTTACATACTTCGAGTATGAGAGTGTAGAGAGGAGATCCTTTAGCATAGCAACTGATAACATTACCCTCTCTTCATTGCTGAGCACTTCAGCAAGTCTACTCTTACTCTTATCAAGCCTCTTAACAGGTATTATTGCACATAGCCTCATGTTAGCATCAATGCTATTATACACTTAATAGAAACCTTGCTAACCTAAGTTCAGATTCCTCATCATGCATAAGTATATCGGTTACATGAACCTTTATGCCTAGTGCTTCAATAGCATCCTTATACTTTACATCTTCTTTATCTATAACTAGTGCAGATATAATATCATTATACATCTTTGCTATTGAGAATACATTAACATCGTAACCTAATGCACGTATATACTTACTTGCAGGTCCACTTACTGGACTACCTCCTACTATTGGACTTACTGCTATACACTTGCTCCTATTTGCATTTAATACCTTCCTTATACCTTGTATGGCAAGTATTGCCCCTATGCTACTAACAGGATTTGCTGGTGCAATTATAACCTTATCGCTAGAGTTTATAGCCTTCAAGGCTTCATAACATGCTTTAGCATCTCCCTTGTATACTATACCCTTTACATCAGGCAAGGCTTTATACTTTACCCAGAACTCTTGCAGATGCATTTCTCCTTGCTCAGTTAAGATCCTAGTCTCAAGTGTATCGTTACTTGCAGGTATCACATCTGCATATATACCTAGTTTATAGCATATATGTTTAGTTACCTCTCTGAGGCTCTTACCTTCCCTTAGCATCCTACTCCTTACAATATGTAATGCTAGATCCTTATCCCCAAGAGCAAACCAATTATCCTCTCCAAGGAGTCTTAGCTGTTCTAGGCAATTGAATGTATCACCATTAACCCCCCATCCTTTGCTTGTATCAAGCATGTTAGCAAGACCATACACTACAGTATCTACATCTGGACATATATAAAGCCCGTGAAGCCATATATTATCCCCTACGTTGCATACTATGCTTATATCTCTAGTTAACTTGTATAATGCCCTAACCAATTTAATAGAACCTGTGCCACCAGCAAGTACTGTTATCTTGCTCATAGAGAAGCAATCTTAAAGATCATTTATAATCTTATTCTTTTATTAAGAAGAATTGAGAAAAGTAAAGTGTTTATGTAAATATACTAGAAAGCAAAAATTGAAAAAGTTTATAAAAAGATGCTTAGTAATAAGCTACAATGTATAAACGTCAAATATTAGCAGTAACGGTATCTGTAGTATTAACATTATCAGTATTACCATTAGTAAGTGCAGCACAGATAAGAAGTGCTGAAGTATTCGCCAAGGATAACTTTGCTGGTGTTGAGTTCCTTGCTCAAAGGGTAACTACCATAGACTACTCTAATGGTGGTAGAATAAAGGATATACTAAGCAATGTCAATGAGAGATATGTGTTCAAGGCAAATGATAGCACACCAGGCATAGATTTACTTAAGCAGAAGATAAATGAGAACCTTGCTGCAATAAAATCTCCAGCAAAGGTAACAGAGATAAAAGAATTAACATATACTGTAGGATTACATGATGATAGAGGTGTTAAGGCTGTATTAGAGCAGAGCATAAATCTAAAGGTAAGGATAGAGAATCTAGTAATGCAAGAAGCAGTTTATCAGCAACCAGCAATTATAGATCTTAACTGGAGAGGCTTTAAGGTTAATGGTGATGTGCCTATAACGTTCACAACGGATGGAGAGCAAATGATCATGGATATAAACAGTATAAAGGGCTATCTTGATGCTAGATTTCCTGAGGTTGCTAGCATATTAAGCAAGGATAGCAATATTGCAAATATACTTAATGATCCATTGATAAACTTTGAGAGGATTAAAGAGTTGCCCATAACACAATGGCATAAGCTGACTAATGCATTACAGAGTATGGCGGAGGCAGAGAAATGGGGTGTTAAGGAACCAGCACCTGCAGTAACAGTGGTTAGTGCTGGAGAGAGTAGTATTAGGGAGGGTGCTCATAAAGAGAAAGTGTTAACAGCAAGTGCAACAATAGATGGTAGTACCTACAATATAGAGGCTGTAGATCCACCGATAAGTGCAACGCTTGATATATACTACTGGGCAGAGCTTATAACAGATAGCCATGGTGATGCTGCTAAAGTATATCTACAAGAACCTCAGGGTCAGTTACAGCAGTCATCAACTGGTAACTTCCCATTGATGGTATTGCTAGCATTTGCTGGTATGATGGGTGCAATAGCAGGCTTTGTAATATGGCGAGCAAATAAGAAGTAAGATAAATGATGAGTAGAAGGTAGAGTAATTATATTACTTATTTGTAGATATTTATTTTATTAAATTTTTAATTATTTCTTGCTTAAAGGATATCTACGTTAGGTTTAATAAGGTATGTATATATTCATGCAGATATGGTAAAGGAGTTCAAGTATAGGGGTAAGACACTACAAGAGTTGCAGAATATGAATATAGAAGAGTTGATAGACCTCCTACCCTCAAGGATAAGAAGAAGTCTAAGGAGAGGCTTAGGTGAAGAGAGGCTAAAGTTATTTAGGGATATAAAATCTGTATTAAATACTAAATCTAAACCTATAAAGACACATCTACGTGATATGCCTATTCTTCCAATAATGGTTGGTTTAACTATACACGTTAACAATGGTAAGGAGTTTGTACCTGTGGAGATAAAGCCAGAGATGATAGGCCATTATCTAGGAGAGTATGCTATACCTAATAAACCAGTTAAGCATGGCACGCCTGGTATAGGGGCATCTAAATCAAGCCTCTATGTGCCATTGAAGTAGTGTAGGGTGATAAGATGCCAGAGTTTGGTTACTCATTCAATAAATACGATAAGAGTAAGCATGTTAGAGCAAGTATAAGGGAGGTCGATATCTCGCATAAACATGCTATAGAGATATGTAGAGCTATAAAAGGAATGAGGCTAGAGGATGCTAAAGAGTACCTTGAGAGGGTTATAGCAAAGGAGCAACCAGTGCCATTCAGAAGTTACCATACAAAGGTAGGGCATAGATCAGAGTTAAAGGGTATCTATCCTGCAGGCAGGTATCCTGTTAAGGCAGCAGGTGAGATACTTAAATTACTAAACAATCTAGAGGCTAACAGTGAGTATAAAGGTATGGATCTTGATAGAGTAGTTATAGTGCATGCAAATGCCTACCCTGGTGTAAAGATTAAGAAGTTCCAACCTAGGGCATTTGGTAGAAGTAGTGCAAGGTTCAACGTATTAACACATGTAGAGGTAGTAGGGAGTGAGAAGTGATGAGTAAAGATAAAGTAAGGAGGCAGAATACATCTGCAACAAGGGCTATAATGAGCAACTTCTTCAGGAATGCTGAGCTTGATGAGTTCTTAGAAAGGGAGCTCTCACATGCTGGATATGGTGGTGCTGAGATACAGAAGACCCCCTTAGGTACAAGGGTAACTGTATACGTTACAAGACCAGGATTGGTCATAGGTAGGAGGGGATTTGGTATAAAAGAGTTAACTGAGAAACTAGAGAAAGAGTTTGGTTTAGATAACCCTCAGGTATCAGTGCTAGAGATAGAGGTCCCTGAGTTAAACCCAAGGATAATAGCAAATAGGGTTGCACAGATGATAGTTAAAGGTACAGCATTTAGAAGGGCAGCATTATGGGCATTAAACACTATAATGAATGCTGGTGCAATGGGTGCAGAGGTTGTAATATCTGGCAAGTTAAAGAGTGAAAGAGCCTCGTTTGAGAAGTATACTGCTGGAGTATTACCAAAGAGTGGAGATCCTGCTGAGAAGGCAGTTAAAGAGGCTGTCACACATGTCCTTCTTAAGATGGGTCTCTATGGTATAAAGATAAAGATAGCGTATAAGGATGCTTTACCCTCTGAGTTTGATATGAGGGAGAGTGATGTGATATTGAATAATGTAAATGCTAATACATAAAGTAGGTGAGCATCATGCCACGGCTTAAGATAAAGGATTTAAGGGCAATGAATGATGATGAGTTAATTGCAAGACTATCTGAGTTAAGAGCAGAGCTTGCTCATGCACAGGTTGAGAGATCAAAGGGTACAATAAAGAAGGAGAGCGGTAAGATGAAGTACATAAGGAGGGATATAGCAAGGATTCTTACAATACTTAATGAGAGGAGGGTTAAGGAATGAGTTATAAAATAGAATAAGGTGAATGGGTATGAAGATAACATCAAAGAATATCTACGTGCATGAGCTTATAGGTCTACATGCTAGCATAATAGAAAGTAGTAATGCTACCCTAGTAGGTTTAAGTGGCAAGGTAGTATTTGAGAGTAAGAACATGCTTTATATTGCTGTAAATAAGAGTATAAAGATGGTGCAGAAGAATGCTATTAAAGTATTATTTACACTGCCTGATGGTTCTAAATGCGTAGTGAAAGGGAATGATTTAATTGGTAGACCAGAGGATAGGATCGAGAGGGTGAGTAAGTATGGGTACTAGAAGTATTGGTATAGATGTTAATCATCCAAGTAAGGTATGCAGTGATACCAAATGTCCTTACCATGGAAGATTGAGTATAAGAGGTAAGTTATTTACAGGGATAGTTATAAGTAAAAAGGCAAAGAAGATGGTGGTTATAGAGAGGCAGTATCAGCATTATATTAGTAAATACAAGAGGTATGAGAGGAGGAGGAGTAAGTTGCATGCTTACCTACCAGAGTGTATAGATGTTAATGAAGGAGATGAGGTAACGATAGGAGAATGCAGACCTCTAAGCAAGACAGTAGCATTCTGTGTACTTGAGGTGATAAAACATGGCAGGAAAGAGTAGAGCAGTATCTGCAAAGGGAGTAGAGGAGTTCAAACCCCATATAACTAGGGCTATACCTGTATATGCTAACTTGGTATGTGCAGATAACACTGGAGCAAAGATAGTACAGGTTATCCAAGTTAACAAGTATAAAGGAAGGTTATCAAGGTATCCAGCAGCATCCGTAGGAGATCTAGTTACAGTAGTCGTAAAGAAGGGTTCCCCTGAGTTAAGGAAGCAGATATTTAATGCAGTTATAATAAGACAGAAGTATCCGATAAGAAGACCTAATGGATCAAGGATAGCATTTGAGGATAACGCTGCAATACTCATAACTCCAGAGGGAGATGTTAAAGGTACTGATATAAAGGGTCCTGTTGCAGCAGAGGCTGCTGAGCGTTGGCCAAGGATAGCAAACCTAGCATCCTTGATAATATAATAAGGTGAAAGAATATGAAGGCATCTATGGCTAGGTTAAAACAGATCTCTGCTCCTCTGAATAGAAGGAGCAAGTATGTATCTGCTCACCTATCGGATGAGTTAAGAGCAAGGTATAAGAGGAGGAGTGCAAGGGTTAGGGAAGGTGATACGGTGAGGGTTATGCGTGGAGAGTATAAAGGAATAGAGGGTAAGGTTCTTAGAGTACATACAGATACTGCTAGAATAGAGATAGAAGGGCTTCAGAGAGAGAAGGTTAGAGGAGATAAAGTACCAGTAAAGATACATGCCTCTAAGGTTATGATCATAGCAGTAAATACGGAAGATAGATTAAGGGAGTCTATACTAGCAAGAGGTAAGTAAGATCATGATAAGAGGTGGTAAGAGGTATGGGTAAGAAAGGAGGTTCAAATAGACTCAAAAGACAACTTGCACCAGCATTCTGGGAGATACCTAGGAAAGATTCTAGGTTTGTGATTAAGCCTATACCTGCAACGCATCCCATAAGCAGTTGTTATCCATTGGGCATATTATTAAGAGATATACTTCATATAGCATCGACTATACGTGAGATAGAGAAGGTTGTTAAACATGGTAATATACTTATAGATGGTGTTAAGAGGTATGATGTACATTTCCCTGTAGGTTTGATGGATGTTATAGAGATGCCATTGCTTAATAAAGCATATAGACTTGTACCTAAGGATGGAGTAGAGCTTAGACCAATAGAGATAGATGGAGGTGAGAAGGGCCTAAAGTTATGTAAGATAATAAGGAAACAGAAGGTTAAAGGAGGAATGTTGCAGTATACATTACATGATGGAAGGAATTTACTCCAAGATAACAACTCCTTAAACGTTAATGATACACTACTTATAAAGATACCAGGGCAAGAGATTGTAGATACGGTAAAGTTACAGAGTAATACATTAGCATTAGTTACTGGGGGTGCAAACGTAGGTATGCTAGGTAACGTACTTGAGGTAAGGGAGGGTAACTTTACTCTACCAAAGAGGATAGTAATGAAGGATACTGCTAGTGATAAACATATAGAGTTACCAGTCAACCTTGTTATAGTTGTAGGTTCTGGTAAACCATTAATAAGAGTAAGTTAATAGTGGTGATAGCAATGCAGATTGAAGTAAGCAAGAGAGAGTCTGTGAATAACCCGATGAGGAGTATAAGCATAGGTAAGGTTGTAATAAATACGGCAGTAGGGAAATCGGGTGAGCCTATAGAGAAGGCTAAGAAGATACTGCAAGAGTTAACAGGAAATACACCTGTAGTAAGAGTAGCAAAGAAGACCATAAGAGACTTTGGTATACATAAAGGAGAGCCTATAGCAGTAATAGTTACATTAAGGAAGGGGAAGGCTTTAAGTATATTAAAGAACTTGCTTGCAGCAAAGGGTAGTAAGATAAAGGCCTCATCATTTGATGATTATGGTAATGTATCATTTGGGATAAGAGAGCATATAGATATACCTGGTGTTAAATACAAACCTGAGTTAGGTATAATAGGCATGGATGTATGCATAGCACTAGAACGTAAAGGGTATAGGGTAGCAAGGCGTAAGATTAGGAAGAGCAAGATAGGTAAGAGCCATAGGATAACAAAGCAAGAGGCTATAGAATTCTTTAGGAATGTACTTAATGTTGAGGTGATAGAATGAAGATAAGAGATTATGAACTAACTGGTAGGAAGGTAAGAAAGTATGGTAAAGGATCTAGATGGTGCAAACGCTGTGGACAATATACAGCAATAATACAAAAGTATGATCTGATGCTATGCAGACAATGCTTCAGGGAAGTAGCAAAGAGTATTGGTTTCAAGAAGTATTCATAGGTGGGTAGAGTTTATGCCAGCCACTAATATAGTAGCAAATCTCTTCTCAACAATATACAATAATGAGATGAGGAGGAAGCAATCATGCATAATCGCACCAGTATCAAATCTTGCCTTACATATACTAGAGGTTATGAAGAAACATAACTTCATACAGGATTATCGGTATGTTAACGATGGTAAAGGTGGAAAGGTTATAGTTAAACTCTCAGCAAGGATAAATGGTTGTAATGCTATATCTCCACGGCTAAGTGTAAGGAAGGATGGTTATGATGAGTATGATAGGCAGTATCTACCTTCATATACAAGAGGTATATTAATAGTCTCAACTCCATTAGGGGTCATGTCACATCATGAGGCTAGGAGCAAGGATGTAGGGGGTGTATTGTTAGGCTATGTCTACTAGTAATGCTGAGAGTATAGAGGCTATGATTAATATACCAAGTAATGTGAAGATAACACTACATGATAAGATACTAGAGGTGAAAGGACCAAAGGGTAGTGTAAGGAAGGATCTAAGCAAGATACCAGTTGATGTATCTATAGATGGTAATATATTAACTATAAGACCTTATATAATCAAGAGGGTTAAGAGGCAGAATAAGGCAATTGTAAATACAGTGCAATCTATAATAAAGAATATGATTGAAGGTGTACAACATGGATACACATACAAGTTAAAGATAGTCTTTGCTCACTTCCCTATAACAGTTAAGGTTAAGGATAAACAAGTGTTCATAGAGAATTTCATAGGAGAGAGGGCTCCTAGAGTAGCAAGGATAGTTGGAGACTGCAAGGTTACTGTAGAAGGGGAGGATGTTATAGTAAAGGGCATAAGCCTAGAGGATGTTTCACAGACAGCAGCAAATATAGAGAATGCTACTAGGATAAAAGGTAAGGATCTTAGAGTATTCTTGGATGGTATCTATATATATGCTAAGGAAAAGGGGATGTAAAGAAATGATTAACAAGTCCATTATTTATTTTTCTTGTGATATTCATACAATACATTAGGCATGATAATTGAACGTATAGTAGAAAAGATTAAATCAACTTTAATAATCCTATTACATGTGCCGCCGTAGCTCAGCGTGGTAGAGCAACTGGCTGTTAACCAGTGGGTCGTCGGTTCGAGTCCGACCGGCGGCGCTAACAATTTTTGTTTGATCTATAGTCTACAATTACATTTTTAAGCTATCTGTATCTACTCTTTTGTTTAAATACACTTGTATCCTGTATGGTTTGCTCTCATTTCTATGATAGTAAAGTATCTTTATGCCATAATCAAAGTGTATTATCTTAATACCATCATTAGCCTTTACAACCTTGTCATAATCCTTCATATACTCTATCAGTTCATCAGTATTCATGCTAAGCAGTTCATCAATTGATCTTAACTTAACAAACCTCATTATAAGATACTTATCTTTACTTTGATTAATAAATATTATCATGATACTATGTTACTAAGATAAAATATATTCACTTAAGTAAGAATGGGTTATATTTTAAAATAATTTTAGCGTATATTAGAAACCTTTATAATAACAAGTTCTTTAATTAATTAAGTATATGAACAAGAAAGGAATTGATAATATTTATGGGATAGTAAAGAAAGGAATAGAAAATTATAGGGCTGCTACAGATGCTGTCCCAAAGACAGATGTCTTCGATATAATAGAAGAAACTTTCGACTCTATAATGCATAAGGAGGATAATGCGTTATCTGTAGAAGAGATTAGTGGATGTTTAAGAGAGGCTTACTTTGAGCGTAAGGACCCAATAGAACATACACAGAAGCATATGCTTGAGACTATAATACAGAGAGGAATTTTAAATATATTTGCTAAGCCTGTGAAAGGTGAGATAGATGTGCAAGACAAGAAGATCAAACTTATAGGTACTGCTGATAGAGTAGACGAAGATGTAGTAATGATATTTAGAATGGTTAAAGAGTTACCAGAGATGCCCTTCGTTGAGCACTTCATACAAATTAATGCGTATCTTTATATGTTTGACAAGGAGGAAGGAGTTATAGTATACTTTGATAACGATGGGAATGAGATAGAGTTCATAGTACCAAAGAATGAAAGCTTGTTCAGAGAGACGCTTAGAAGGGCTAAGATACTGGATATGTTGCTTCGTAACAACATTGTGCCAGCAATTGAACCGTCTAGCAAGTGCACAACGTGTCCTTACAATGAACAATGCTACTATCCTTCTGATGATAAGGAGAGGATAGGATTTTTGGTAAGAGGCAGATGGGTTGAAGCAAGGAAACAGCAATTGTAAGAGATTATAATAGTTTAAGAATTTAATAGATTTACAGATTTAATAATAATTATTATATTAATAAATTAAACTAGTTGTATTTTATTATATAAAATGAAAACTTTTATAGTTCACTTTATAAAATATTATTAATGTCATTAAGAGTAAGGAAGGAGAAAGAGAGGAAGGAAAGGGCCAAGAGGTATATAATAATAATAAGTGTAGCAGTTATAGCCTTATCCCTAGCAATGTATTATGCAAGAGAGACAGGATCATACAAGAATAGTAGAGTATGGAAGTTTGACTCATATGGAAAAGGAGTAATACCAGAAGGTTTCTCAACCACAGATGCATCTTGGGCTATAGTTAGAGACGAATCTGCATACTCTAAACCAAATATGATGGGGCATAACAATAATAATGAAGATAACGGTAATAACTATGCATACTCTTTATTGATCAACTCTGAAGGTATATACAATAATTTCAAGGCTAGTGTAAAGGTTAAGATAACTAGCAATGATGGTAGTGCTGGTTTGGTATTTAGATTCATGGACTCATCGCATTACTTTGTAACATTGTTAGATGTATCACATGATAAGCTCTCATTATGTAGAGCAGAACCAGCAAGGTTACTATGCTTACATGATGCTAATGTTAATATAGAAAGTAATAAATGGTATACATTAACAGTTCAAGCCTCAACCCAAGGAGTAGTATGCTACCTTGATGATAAACCGCTAATAAAGAGGTATGATCAACATTACATAAATGGTATGATAGGTTTATGGGCTAGAAACGATACTATAGCATTATTTGACGACTTAGAAATATATTATTAAGCTAAGTATTATGATAATAATATTAAGATATGAAAATTTGCAATTTAATATATACATAATGATTACATTATTATCGTTATTAAGTTGATATTGAAGAAAAATACTTTATAATATCTTTATTTAATTAAAATTTGTTGAGGATACTAGGTAAAAGACTATTAGTTATAATAGTAATAATAGCAACTCCATTGCTTGTAGTAGGTTACATGAGTGCTAACAATGCATTTGGACAGTTTGGGGAGTTAAAGTTACCAAAGCCTGAGGAGATAACCGAGTATCATTGTAGCAATAATCCTTTACCTTGTATAGATCCTGGCGATACAGCGTTCATGTATACAGCGGCTGCATTCGTTATGATAATGACACCTGGTGGTGTAGGATTTCTTTATGGTGGTTTAACTAGAAGGAAGAATGCGTTAACAGTTATTCTACAAGCATTCTTGGCTTATGCTATAGTTAGTATACAATGGGTATTATGGGGTTACACATTAACATTTGGACCAGATGCTACAGGTCATGGCTTTATTGGTTCGTTTGAGTGGTTTGGGTTAAATAATGTGCTCCATAACGCTCCTGCAGATGTATACGCACCAAGTATACCTCATATAGCATATGTTATGTTCCAGTTGATGTTTGCAGCTATAACCCCAGCATTAGCAATAGCTGGTTATGCTGATAGGATTAAGATGAGTGCTTTCTTGATACATGTAGTGCTATGGAGTACCTTCATATATGATTTTGTAGGACACTGGAACTGGTCATTAGGAAGCGAAGGGACCTCTCCTGGCTGGTTAGCAAAACTAGGGGCATTGGACTTTGCAGGCGGTACAGTGATACATATAACATCTGGCTTCGCTGGTTTAGCATCAGCAATGTATATAGGTAGAAGGATTGGATATGGCAAAGCTCCATTTGAGCCACACTCAATACCATTCGTGCTACTTGGTGCTACGCTACTATGGTTTGGTTGGTTTGGTTTCAATCCTGGTAGTGCTGGTGCTGCTGGTGCACTTGAGAGTCAAGCGTTTCAGAATACTAACTTGGCTACAGCCGTTGCTGCAATGTGGTGGATGTTCTTAAGCTGGGCTCATACAGGTAAGACTAGCGCTATAGGAGCTGCAAGTGGTGCTATAGCAGGTCTAGTAGCTATAACTCCAGCATCTGGTTTCGTAGGTACATGGGCCTCAATAATAATAGGATTTGCTGCAGCAACTGTATGCTTCTACTGCTTAATAATAAAGAATAGAGGTAGGATAGACGATGCGTTGGATACATGGCCTGTACATGGTATGGGAGGTGTTGTAGGTGCATTGTTAACAGGTACATTTGCAGAGAAGCGTATAAATCCACTTGGTGATGACGGAATATTCTTTGGTAACCCAGCACAGTTAGCCGAGAATGCTATAGGTGCAGCTGCTGCAGCTGCTTGGTCTTTTGGATTAACGTTGCTTATATGGAAGATACAAGATGTTATATGGCCTGGAGGGGTGAGAGTAACCCCAAGAGAAGAAGAGATAGGCTTAGATATAGCACAGGTAGGAGAGAAGGCTTATGCAATTGAAGAGTAACAAGCCGATAAATAAACAAATAACATATTTTTATTTAACATGGATAAATGGATAGTATTCATAATATCCCAGTTTGTAAGTGCATCATTAGGCTTCTACTGGGGAATGGCTACAAGTAATCTGATCTTCACTTATATTGGGGGTTTCTTCTTTGCCATTGGTGTTTTTGCATTAACCAGATGGGGTTATGATAGATTTAGATCTAATAAGTATACAAATAGAAGAACAAGAAGGTGAGCTACCCCGCCATAAATAGCGAGGCTTCTTGGTTCATAGACCTATAACATTTAATGCTATTTATGTTGAATAATATAATAAATAATATTTATTTTGCTTCTATATTGATTTAATATTCTATATAATTTGAAATAATAATTAGTATCCAATAATAAATATAATTAATAATAAAAATATATTAACTATATTAACTATATACTAATCATGGCTGAAGCGGGTATAGCAATATTCATAGCTACTGCAGTAGCATTAGCAATAGTTACTGCTATCCAATTTGCTGAAAGGGCATATAGATACAAGAGAATTAACATGGGACTTTATGCAGGAACTTATGGTTTCACATATGAGTCATCTAAGAGTGAGCGGGCTGAGAATGTGAAAGACGATTCCTCAAGAAAATAAACAATGATCAACTATAATAATGATGATGCAGAGTAAAAAAAAGAAATGATTGGATGCTATGAGAGTAAATCTTAAAGATGATGAGTATATAGTAGCCTCTCTGCCTAAAGTATGGATCAATGAGACTGGCTTACTTGGATTCTTGAAACGAAGTAAAGAGGGCATACTTACGTTAACAAACAAGAACCTTATATTTGTACCAAAACGTGTATTAATAACAAAGGATGAGATAAGCAGCTTCATAGACTTCCAATGCAAGATAGTAAAGGCAACAAGGATAAAAGGATACTCAGAGAGGAAGCTTGATGATGATATACTCAATAATCAAGATAGCATATTGATACCATTGAATGCAATAATAGAAGTCAAAGGAGTGAAATCTAGGAAGTCAAGCTTTCTAAGGGTTAGCTTTAAAGAAGATGATAGAAAGGTTAAGGCTTATGACTATGGTATAGCAAAGAGCATAACAAATTATCCAGTTAGACAGCCATTACTCTTCTATAATATAAGTTGGGAACCTTGGATAAGATTGATAAATGCTTATAAGGTGTAAGACCAATGTTTTAATGCCCTAGTAATTATACTGATATCATTATCCTTAATAGATTCATTACTATATAGAGGTAAATCTTTGCTATCCAGAAATATAACATCTTTTATAACCTTCCTGTAGTTAAATATACTTATCTCATTTGATTTCTGCAAATATAATGCTAGATCTATATATATCTTCTCATCATACTCTTCCTTTAATCTTTTATAATGATCAGACATGCTAATTAATTTAAAGAATACCCACGTATCTTGAAGTATCTCTGTTCTGCAGTACATTATGAACCCATAGTAACATCCTTCTCTCTTGATATCTATGAACCTAACCTTGATATCATTATCTGGCCACCATTTAATCACATTATCCCATGATTTTACTAACCTCTTCCTATCATCAAATAACAAGAGAATTCGAGGATACACATATCGAAAACTATAACCTAGACCGATGAACCCATCAAACCATACAAAGCTATCAGTTGACATGATATTGTTATTGTATAGCTTGTAATTAAAGATTAAATAGTATTCTTGTTAGTAAATGATGATGTAGGCAAGCATTAAACGGATGAGTTGAATCAAGGTATAAGCATCAGAGATTCAAGTAAAGGAATAGAAATATAGTTCTGACATTAATAAGGCTGCTTAGAATATTCTACAATAGATCAGCAGATACATCAATAGCAATCCTTAATGTCTTCGTACTACTCTGTTAGAGTTATCTTGGCATCATCTCATATATTAATTGGGTTCAAGTTCTCATCCAAGTAATCATTATCTGGACCACAGTAGATTACACTATGTTCAGGTGGTAGTGATTTGCCTGTCTCAGAGTCTGTAAGATTAGAGATAGCAACATCCCTTGCACTTAGTTGGATAAAAGAGATCCTATTCTTATCATCAATCCATATAAAGTATCCTCTAATCTCCTTTATGGGAAGACCTGTTACCTCATCCTTCTCTTCCCTAAAGCTACGTAAGATTACTCCCATCCTCTTGCCTTCAAATAATGCCTTGCTAAAGAATAGTGGAAAATAGACTGACTGCTCCAAGTTGGTACCAAACATGAGTTTGTCATCTACCCTTTTTATATCCCATTGTGAGTACTTGGGTCCATCGTATGATTCCCAAGCAAAGGATATTATCCCTATATTTATTATATGCTTATCAATCTCTTTAAGAAATCTTTCTATATCCTTTGGGCTAATACCTTTACGCATAATTAATTATTGCAAGCAGCGTTATTTGTAGACTACGCTTTAAAATCTGGGTTGCTAAATCTCTAAGATTATTTCATAATTCGAATTTTGAAATTTGTAATGGTCTTTTGACCCTGCAAATAATTATAACTGATAGAATACTTTATCTTTATACGTGAAGGATGCAAGGTATGGTAAGCTGCTTCTTCTGTAGAAAGAGGATATGGTATAGGAGGGATATGAGCAACCCATTCGCAAGAAATAAAGAGCGTATACATGCATATGAGTGTACAAACTGTAAGGTTATCTTCATGGTTAAGAATGAGTCCAGTAGGAAGAGTAGAGGTACAAGGGAGTATTGGAAGGATAAGAGTATAGTTAGAGGTAAGGTAGTTAAAGTATTGGTCAAGGATGCCTCCGACGTTTAGAATCTAATGATGGATTGGAGAGCTTATAAAAAACCTACATGATTAGTTGAAGAAGAGTATCTTAACCAACGTTGCTACTATCATAACGGGCAAGAAGATTCTTACGATGTAAACCATAACAATAGGTACCTTTATCCTTGAGTTCATATTAACTTGTTCTACTATCCTCTTACCCTCTATCAGCCATGATAATACCACTGCCATGAGCGTTGCAGAGGCTGCTAATGCTATTGTACCAAATACCCAATCGAATACATCAAGGAATGGTATGTTAGATATACTTAATCTTAATGGACTGTAGCTTAATGCAGATGGTATGCCTAGTATAGATGCTATAATGGTAATTATTAGCACAGCCTTGTCTTTGCTTATATTAAATGCATCCTCCGCTGAGACTGGTATCTGAAGCATGGATATCGATGATGTTATCCCTGCTAGGAGTAGTAGGAGGAAGAACATAACCCCTATAATATGAGTACCCCAACCCTTGTATTATCTTAGGTATTGCTATGAATACAAATGCTGCCCTTGCATCTCCTCTATGCTCATATTATTTGCTAGAATCATGCTGAATACCATCAGCCCAGATAGGAATGCTACTAATAGCACAGATGATATTATTGCTAAGGATGTTGATATTATAGAGTATCTACTATCTTGCAGATAACTGCCATATGTTACAAGCACTCCCATGCCTATCGATAGTGAGAAGAATGCCTGACCAAATGCTGCTGCCCATATGCTAGGCTCTAATATTATACTGCTATTCGGCTTTAAGTAAAAAGTCTATAACACTACCATCATCCATGCTCAAGCCTATAATAGTGAGTGGTATAAGCAATGCAAAGAGCATAAGCATTGCATATTGTTGAACCTCTCTACACCCTTCCTTATTCCACTCCTTACTGCATAGTTTATAGCAACTATAGCAAAGATTGATACTATAGGATACCATGTATCTATGAAGGTAAAGTCTACATATGAACCTGTTATGCTCATGAAGAGGTAAGATAGGATCCACCCTAGCACTACCATGTAGTAACTTAGTATAACAACCACTATTGATATCATAAAGAGCACAAGAAACTTAAACCTAGACCTTATACTTGCCAATACAGATATTATTGAGGTTCTATAGAGCATACCTACTGCAAGCTCTAATACCATGAATGCAAGCCCGAATGTAAATATAACTATTATTTATACAAGAATGTGCCACCACCATTCATACTTGCAATATATGGGAAGCGCTATATGCTATCTATACCTACTACAGAGCCTATTGTGCTTAGAAAGAAGTCTAGATAGGAGCTCCATGACTCTCTCCTTAATATGCATGCTATGAGTATTAATTGATAAGAATATAAAGATAAAGATGAATTGTTAAAATGCTTAAATATATGACTAATAATACTAGATTATATGCTAATTACCTTATGGTATATAGGAGTTATAAATACTGCATATCAAAACATGAAATTCTATTCAAGACATGGTTTAGTATATAGACATACTATACATTGTTTATCCTTCTATTTCACTATTTTTAAATAGGTGATTATCTATGAAGTCTAATTTATTGCATTATATTAAATCATCTAAGATATTATTATTTGATACAAAGGGTTTAACATTAAAAGATGAGATTATATATCTAACTTTAATCCCTTTTATATTTAAATTTATAATCACATTCATAAATCACCATTCTAGTGTACATACTCATCACCTAGATGTAAGATTCCCTTGTAAAATAAAATTTAATAATGTAACACATACTAAAACAATACACTGCCTATAATTTTACTCATTTAAATGAAAAGTATGAATTAGATAATTGGTTTATCCCAAATGCTAAGGGTATAGTGGTTGATATAGGAGCTAATTATGGAGTATATACTATAATAGCAGCAAAGCAAGCAGATACGATAATTGCTATAGAACCTAATAATGAAATATTGGACATTTTAAAGACAAATATTGAGATTAATTGCAAAAATAATAATGTAACACCTATAAAGAAAGCTGTTGGTAACGTTAAACGTAAGATAATGTTAAAGACTCCTCGAGTAGGTAATGCTCGGGTAGTAGCTCATACATCAATTAATCCATTTATAAGTGTTCATGAGTATGATGGGTATATAGAAGAAGAGGTTGAGATGGATACATTAAATAATATAATGAATCAGTTAGGAATAAAGCATGTAGATTTTATGAAAGTAGATATAGAAGGTCTTGCCAATACAAAGTATCTTATGATAGAGAGATTAAAAGATGAGGAATTAATTGTAGATAGGTTACAGAGACTTGATTTAAACTGGTTGATGAGTCATCCATGAATCTTTTTTTTTAATAAATACTAGTATAAAGAAAATAAGTAAATAATTAACTTGACATATTAAATCGTAAATTAACTAATTACTCATAGATAACCCAGACTACTCTATAAGACCTAACTTAACAACCTCTATACCCTTCCTTGTTAGAGCATCTGCCAATCTATTCATACCTAGAGAGTCTCCTGCAAGATGCCCAAGTATAACTAGATTGCCATTAAGGTTACTAGCCTTTATCCTAGCAAGGTCCTCTGGGCTTATATGCAGATATATGACAGTATCATAACCATTCTCAAAGTATGCCTTTGCTACACTATACCCTCCATTTGTACCAGCAGCAACAACAAGCATATACCTGCTAACCTTAGCATCCTCATTACCATACACTACCCTAACCCTAGTATCTGTATGCTTGAACTCATCTATCTGCTCTACACTTGCTACTATATCCTTAACCCTATCTATCCTTGATGAGTTTAACCTTGCGAGTATCTCTTGCCTCATAAGCTCATCACATGGGAGATGTATGTTAAGCAAAGGCATCTTAACCTTCTCTGCGTATGATACAACATGAGAGTATATTGATGTATGAGCCCTTAACTCAACCCTCTCCTTTAATTCCTTTACAGCTTCAATAGCAATCCCTCTATCTATACCAGCATTAAGCATGAACTCTATATGCCTATCAAGCACCTTATAGAAGTTTATGTATGCTCTCCCGATCGGATGATGGGTTATTACCGCATCACACCCTAACTCCCTAGCAATGCTTATAGTTGCCTGCTCTACATCTATACACATCAGTACCTTCCTTATATCCTTGCCATAAACATGTATTGCACTATCTGCAGGTATGCTATCCATCTCTGCTAAGTTTAGTGCAATCTGCATTATCTCCTGCGCATCCATATCTATGCTTAACTGCATATATTTATAAACTTATGATTCATAGAAGTATTATAATTAAATTAATTAAGCGGCAGCAGATATAAACTTGCATGAGTCACGAGTATAGAGAGCGTATATATATAGTAAAGGATATAATACTTAAATTGGTAGAGTATGGGGAGTTAAGCCAGACTGCACTTATAAGTTACTGTGGTCTTAATCTTAGAAAGCATAAGCATATACTAGATAGTATGGAGAGTAAAGGTCTGATAGCAAGAGAGGAAGCGCATCAAGGTAATAAAAAGGTAACCAAGTACAAGGTTACACCAAAGGGGTTGGAGTTCTGTAGAATAATAGTGGAGCCATATGAAGAGCTATTCCCTCGTAGAGGTTATACTAGCAGGAAGGATGATACTATAAACAAGCCTGTTAGTAAGGGAGATGGTAATGATGAGAATGCAATTAATAATATGCTACTGCTGTTAGTGATAACTTGTATTAGGTTAACAACGTTAACTATATGTTATATTGCAAGGGGTGTGATTATATAACATGAGCAATAATAAAAAGAAAGATAACATATTTGAGATACTTGATGATATAATATATCATCTTAATGCAAGTAAAAGGATATTCTCTATACTTATACTAACAGCCTTCATATTAGCGCCTATAACATTGATCCTTGCTGGGATAATAGCAGGACACCCTAAATTACTATTCTTTATAATCAATAGGGAGCCAGAGGTTGCATTCATAGTTATCCTTCATATAATAGCAACAATAATGCTATCCATTCTATGGTTAGCCATAGGTATAAAGGAGTATACCTTCTTTAATAGATGGGAGGAGAGGTTCAAGAGGTTCATAGAGAAGAAGGAGAAGATTGATAAAGAGTTACTTGAGGGTGATGATAGCAGTAAGGATGGTTAAAGCCTTGTTAGTGTAAGCGCTAGTGCATAAGCCTCTTCCTTTAACTCTTTTATGCTTATATGCTCATCTACAGCATGTGCTTGCTCAAGTGAACCTGCGCCCCATACTATACCCTCTATACCTTCCCTAACAAGATACTCGTTATCAGTCGATGCTGGAAAGCAGGAATAGCATGTATCTATCCCTAACTCTAGGGATGAGTTGTATAACTCCCTTGCTATATATGAGTCCTTATCTATACATACACTATCCCTCTCTGCTATTATATCTAAAGTGTAATCCAAGGATAGCGAATCCAGAAGTGCTTCTATCTCACCCTTTACATATCCACTATCCTCCTTTATACTTAACCTTCTATCTATAACCAGTTCACACTCATCTGGTATAACATTCTCCTTTATACCCCCTTTAATCATAGTTACAGAACATCTAGGCACGCATTGCTCATACATCCTTAACCTTAATGCCCTTGCATAACTGCTTAATGCATCTATAGCCTCTACTGTATCTACTATAGCATTCCTACCATGCTCTGGTAATGATGCATGTGTTGCCTTTCCCTTAACCTTAACCCTAAGCCATAATGCCCCTTGCTGCATATGACATATCCTTAACGCTGTAGGCTCTAGCACTAACCCATACCTAGCCTTTAGACCTAGCCTCTTAAGGTAAGCAAGTATAGCCTCTGTGCCACCCTCAGCCCTCTCCTCACCTATAGCAAAGGTTAATGCTATACCCTTACCTGCTTGATACCCTTGCAGCACATTGATTATATGCATCATAACAGCTAGATTAGACTTCATATCAACCGAACCTCTACCATAGAGGTAGCCATCCTTTATGATAGCAGAGAATGGATCGTTATGCCATGCACTACAATCCCCCTCTGGTACAGTATCAATATGGCCATTGAGTATTACCCTTACCTCATCTACATCAGGGTACATAACCACTTGGGGTCTATGCTCAAAGGGCTCATGTAAGAGCACTATCCTGTAAAGGGGCTCATACATCTCTTTAAGCCTTGTGTATATGTACTCAGCACAGCTCCTCTCCTCTCCAGGGGGATTCCTACTAGGTATGCCTATCAGATCCTTAGCAGTATCAAGTATCTTATCAAACTCCTTATCTACCCTTTCCTTTACACTAGCAAGCATATGAAATGAATTTATGGTAGCAGCGTATATTTAAATTATGGAGAGGCTATGGGCTCCATGGAGGATAGAGTATTTAGAGAAGCAGGGTAATGAGGATGGATGCATATTCTGTAAGAAGCCTAATGAGAATGATGATAGGAAGAACCTAATAGTTATGAGAGGTAGGCATGTATTTGTAATATTAAATGCTTATCCATACACGAATGGGCATCTCATGGTTACACCATATAGGCATGTTGCTACACTGCTTGATATGGATGAAGGAGAATGTCAAGATATGCTCAAGTATCTAAATCTAGCGATGGTACTACTCAAGGATGCATTAAGATCAGAGGGTTTTAACATAGGTGCAAATATAGGCAAGGTTGCTGGAGCGGGTATAGCGGATCACTTCCATATGCATATAGTACCTCGATGGAGTGGTGATACCAACTTCATGCCTGTTCTAGTCGATACAAGGATAATACCAGAGTATCTAGAGCATACATATGAGAGGTTACTATCTAGATTGCCAGAGGAGGAGAAGAGTAAACTCCTGCTTAAGAGAGTGTAATTTAATTTAATTTAATTTTAGCCTCTGTAACATACATACCTATCTGCTTTTTATAATGCGACAGATCCAAGTAAATGGTGGTATGTATGTTATAGAGTATAAATAATAAGTAAAAGAGCCCCATTCTTTGCTCAAACCTTTACTATTCATATGTTATAATATGCATACCCAATAGCATTATACTAAACTTTATCATAAAGGATAATATCTACTTGTTATGGAGAGGAGTAGAGATTGGATTAGGCAGGCTGAGCATGATCTTATAAAGGGTGATATGCAAGCAGGGTTCTATGATTGGGCATGCTTCTCTGCGCAGCAAGCAGCAGGAAAGGCAGTTAAGGCAGCATTCTACAGGATGAATGCTGAAGCATGGGGCACTCAGTTGCTGATCTGCTTAATGAACTATCTAATACTTATGAAGTATCTCAAGAGCTTGTTAACTATGCTTTAGAGCTTGATAAGGTATATATACCAACAAGGTATCCAAATGCGCATCCTTCCGGCTCGCCTAGGGATAGATACACTAAAGAGGAGGCTAGCAGATTAATATATTATGCAGAGGAGATCATCAACTTCTGTAAAGGTATTCTATCCAAGGCTTGATAGGGATAAGGTAGTAGAGATAATAAAGGCAAGACTTGAGGTCTTGAAGGAAGAGTTACCATTAAGGCTTGTTGTATTATTTGGCTCATATGCTAAGGGAAACTATACAGTTACTAGTGATATAGATCTGCTTATAGTGCATGATAATACCAGCAAGGATGTATATACTCTAGTAAAGAAAGTAATAAACCTGTATGGTCTTGAACCTCATACCTACTCATATGAGGATTACAGGAGTATGAAGGATACTATAGATAGGATGGTTAAGGATGGCATAATGCTATATAACGAACTTTAAATCTTATTTCATAATTCGAATTTTGAAATATTCAATTTTTAAATATATCTATACAGTAATGCACCTATGCTTACATACATAGAGCCATTGTATAGACCCCCATCTGAAGCAGATTCACTTATCTTGCAAGTAACCATAGGATGCTCATATAACAGATGCTCATTTTGCTCAATGTATAGAACAAAGGAGTATGAGGAGAGAGGATGGGATGAGATAAAGGCTGAGATAGATTATGCATCCAAGTTATATCCAAATACTAGAAGGGTATTCCTCGCTGATGGTGATGCCCTCAATATTAAGAGCGCTTACATGCTTAAGATACTCGAGCATCTTTACAGATCATTCCCTATGCTTGAGAGGGTATCATGCTATGCTATGCCAAAGAACCTCTTACAGAAGAGCAAGGAGGAGTTAAGTATGCTTAATAAGGCTGGCTTGAGGTTACTTTACATAGGCATAGAGAGTGGTTCTGATACAGTGCTTAAGAAGGTTACAAAGGGTGCTACAGCAAAGGGTATAATAGATGGTTGCATCAAGGTAAAGGATGCTGGAATGAAGTTATCATGCATGCTTATCCTAGGCTTAGGAGGTAAGAGGTATAGCATTGAACATGCTTTGGAGAGTGCAAGAATAGCATCCATAATAGCACCAGATTACCTAGCAGCATTAACACTTATGCTGGATGATATGGTTAAGCAAGAGTTCTTAACGAAGTTCAATGAGCCTTTTGAGGAGCTTGATGATTATGGTGTGCTAGAGGAGTTAAAGTTGCTTATCAAGCATATACAACCAAGTAATAACAAGATAGTATTTAGAGCAAACCATGCATCTAACCCATACCCAATAAAAGGTATACTACCAGATGATAAGGATAGACTAATAGCATTAATAGATGAGTTAAAGAATAGACCTTACATGCTAAAACCATACTATCTAAGGAGGTTCTAACATACTAAGATGAGCTTTACTGCAATGCTTGATGACCTTTACACTGAGCTAGAGAGGAATAGGGATAGGTTAGCAAGGATAAGGAGGAATGTTGTAAGACTCTTCAATGAACTTAATGCTATTAGTGAGAGTGTGGGCTTGAGGTATGGTGTATTGCTTGTTGTAAGCCTCTTTGATACCAATAAGGTGTTAGCATTTGATACCTATGGTAGAGAGAATGTTACTGTAGTTATAGATAAGTTCAGGAATAGATTCCTTATACCAAAAGATGTTATAAAGGAGAAGGCTAGAGAGGTATTCAAGGATAAGGCTATAGATATCAGGGATGCATTGGTATATGAGAATAATGAAGGGGTTAAGATCTTCTTTAACGATGGTAGGATAGATATACTCCCTGGTTCATTCCATATCTGGAGGGTAGTAGATGATGATGTTAAAGAATTCTGTGATTGGTTAATGGAGGAGTGCTATAAAGTTAGTAACAAGAAGAAGACTATCAATGAATATGAATAAAACTATGGGGTAACTATTACGGCCTCACGTGAACCTTGCTCGTATCTAACTGTTACCTTTGAGCCCTCAGATACTGTACAGTTCTTAACCTCCTTTGCTGATAATGCTGTATCTTTGGTATCAACTATGCATGTATCACCTATCTTATGTGTTACAAGAACCTCCTCGGTTATTGTAGGCTTTATCACTCCTGTAGGAGATAATCCTATCCAGATACCTATTATTGCTGCTGCCAAGGCTCCTATGAATAGGACCATTGTTCTATAACTGGCCTCTACCATCAGTAATATTCTATCTTACTCATATAAAAATTAATCATATGTAAACATGCTATATTTCATAATTCGAATTATGAAATGTTTTAATAATAGTAGTTAGTGTTACATATATGCTAAGGCTTAAGCAATATGCTAGCAAGGAGCAGTTAAGAGAGATACAGTATTACCTTGACTCATTACCTATAGAGCATATAATAGCAGGGTTAAGGTTTGCTTATAGCAGATACAGTGCAGAGAAGCAAGGTGCTCTAATGCTTGGGAGGAGAAGTAAGGTAAAGCAGGAGATTGCTATGCTAACTAGGGAGCAGGCAGCATGGAGGCTTGCGCATTGGAGGCAGATGGTTAAGGTGTATAGAGCTAAGGGTTATAGTTACCCTACCATACATAGGATAAAACATGCTCTCTTAGCAATAGTTAATGGCAGTAATGATAGTATAACAAAGATATCATGATAAGTATATGACAAGAAGACCTTGTATTTAAATGTAGGTAACCTGTTAATTTAAAAAATAGTTAGTATAATAACTCTCCAACCTTGCTCTTAGTGCTATTACTACCATTAGTAACCATTCTGTATCCATCCTTATACTCGTTTATCTTTATCTCAGGTAACTCGATCTTAGCCTCTCCATGCTGTGGTAGATCGGGTAGCTTTGCCTTGATACTATCCTCAACTATGCTTGTAGCCTCTTCAAGTATTGCTTGAGCATCGCTACTTAATGCACTATTTGTTAGCAGTGCTGAATTGGTTGGATTAACATGCATAGTATCTATCATTATACTTGAGAATGTATCATACATATCTTGCATTTTAGTATCAAACTCTGGCATTATCCTGCTTATATCTTGCCTTATACCCTTGATCATGCTCATTGCTGGGCTTAATGTTACTACAACATCACCAAGATCACTTATCGTGCTTAACCTTAGCTGTATCTGCTCCAGTGCAAGCTTTGCATAACCTATCATTCTACTTACCTTTCTTATATGCGCAAGTTCATTTGAGAGTATTGAGGCATGTTGCATATCACGCTCCTGTAACGCTTGGGTAACCTTTACAAATAACGTTCTATCCTTCTCATAAAGTTTCTTCTGTATGGTATCTAACTTTGCTATCTGTAGTTGCATAAGCCTTCTAGCCTCATCAAGCCTTGGTTTTAGCGATACGCTCTTCTTTACAGCATCAGAGCTACTTAACATAACATTACCTCCATCGTTATCATCACTACTATTCTTGTTAAATCCTTTGATCCATCTGAATGGCACGTTAAGAGTATGCTTGTATGCTTTTTAATTATGGTGTTAACAGTAATTAATCATATTAGAGCAAGATCTTTGCCAATGCGTCTAAATACCTCTAATACATGATCTATCTCCTCCTTGCTATGGAGTGCTGTTATAGTTACCCTTATCCTTGCCTTGCCCTTTGCTACAGTAGGATACCTTATTGCTTGAGCAAATACCCCGTGCTTTAGGAGCAAGTCAGCAAACTCCAATGCTAACCTCTCACTCCCTACTATGATAGGTATTATATGCGTATTACTTGTAAGGTTAAAGCCCATGCTAAGTAAACCTTCCCTAAGGTATCTAGTATTTGCATACAACCTACTCTGCATAACCCCTTGCCTTACTATACTTAACGCCTTTAATGCTGCAGCAGCAAATACAGATGGTAGCGCAGATGTGTATATGAAAGATCTTGATCTGTTAACAAGGTAATCTACTATGCTACTGCTCCCCGCTATATAACCACCAAAGCAGCCTAATGCCTTGCTTAAACTACTTACTATAACATCAACATGCTTAACATTAAGATACTCTACTACACCCCTATAGTTACTACCGTATATAAAATCGCCATGGGCATCATCTAATACAAGCATTGCATCATGCTCTCTGCTCAACTCAGATATCTCATTAAGCATAGCAGTATCACCATCCATGCTGAATATACCTTCAGTCACTATAACCTTATTCCTGCTTCTATCCTCATTGAGCATACTCTTAAGTTCATTAACATCATTATGCTTGAATACCCTAACCCTTGCCTTGCTTAATCTGCATGCATCTATTATACTTGCATGGTTAAGCTCATCACTATAAACTGTCGTATTCTCATCAAATAATGATGCTAAACCAAGGTTTGCCATGTAACCAGTAGCATAGACCAAGGCTCTATCCTTGCATTTATGCTCTGCTAGTTCATTCTCTAATTCCTCAAGTAAAGGATCGTTTCCTGCTATAAGCCTTGAACTACACTGAGATATACTTGATGCATTGCTTAGGTATGATAAGATAGCATCCCTAACCTCTCTATTGCATGATAGGCCTAGGTAATCGTTGGAGCAGAGTAGTATAACCTCTCTACCATCAACTATAGCCCTGCTTGAGTCTATAATCTTAACACCTCTAAGCCGTCTGTATAGATTGCTAGCCCTTAACTCCCTTAGTATATCCTCGTAATTATTCATAATAATATATAATAATTGAATCTGCCTATACCTCTAATCCTAACTGCCTTATCATAGCAATATCCTTATCTGCAGTATTACCCTCTACAGTAAGATATCCATTGGTTATTATCCCATTGGCTCCAGATAGTAGTGCTCTATACTGATACTCTCTAAGATGTAACTCCCTACCTCCAGCCAACTTTATAATACCTCTAGGGATTATGAACCTGAATACTGCTATAGTCTTTAGTATCTCAATAGGACCCAGTGTATTTAAATTGTTGTTATTATACAACGGTGTGCCTTCTCTAGCAATAAGTATGTTCAATGGGAATTCTTCAGGCTCTAGCATGCTAGCCTCGAATGCTAGCTCCAATCTCTGCTTAACACTCTCACCCATCCCTATTATACCCCCAGAGCATAACTCCAATCCTTGCTCCTTTGCTATCCTTGCTGTCCTAAACCTATCATGCCATGTATGAGTAGTGCATATATTAGCAAAGAATGAATTGCTAGCCTCTAGGTTATGGTTATACCTCTTAACCCCTATATCCTTAAGTCTCTCTGCCCTTCGCTCGTTAAGGAAGCCCAATGAGCAGTTAACATCTATACCAACCTTATCATGTATAGCCTTTATGGTATCACATATCTGCTCAAACTCCTCCTCCCTAGGCTCCCTCCATGCACATACTATGCAGAAGCTCTTTGCACCAGAGCACCTTGCCTTCTCTGCCCTCTCAACCATTGTATCCCTGCTTAGCAGTGGATACTTGCTTATGCTACCCTTATACCATGCTGACTGTGCACAGAAGGCACAGTTCTCAGAGCAGTTGCCCGATTTAGCATTTATTAAGGATTCTATATCAACCGTATTACCATTAAACTCTCTACGTATAGTATCTGCAGCATCCAAGAGTAAAGGGATATATTCATGCTCTAACTGCATCAACTGCATAGCCTCGCTCATACCTATCTTCTTACCAGCGAGCACTTTATTCATACATGCGTCTATGAACTCAAGCACAGGATTAGAATGGTAAACCCGTAAATAAAATTTTGGTTAACATTTCTAATCTAATACTTGATAAATTTAAATAGAATATCCTCTGTAATACATATATGAGGAGTAAAGTAATTACTATACGTGTACCAATTGAAATGCAAGAAAAGATGAAAAACTTGACATAAATTGGAGTAAAGTAATACGTGAGTATATTCAAGAGATTATAGAGAAGGAGGAGAGGCGTTTACTATGGTTACAAGTAATGCAAGAGATCTCAAATATACCTAGTTCTGAGGAAGGCTCTGCAGCAAAGAGTGTGAGAGAAAACCATGATAGTAGGTAGTTCTGCTCTAGCAACTATAATGTTACATGAGAGAAGGGCAGAGCAGATTATCAGGATGATCATAGAGGATAAGCCTTATACCCTGCCATTGGCTATAAAGGAGACTATTAATGCAGCATGGAAGCGTTATATCAGAGGAGAAATTACAGGTAAAGATATAGAAAGAATAACAGAGCAGCTACTAATAAACAGAAATGCCCTAATACTTATTAATCAAGAAGCATATATTGGTATAGCTGCATAGCAGTAGAGAATAGAATAACGTTATATGATTCATTATTCATAGCAGTTGCATATGAGAAAGAAGATAGACTATTGACAGTTGATCATAAGCAGTTAGAAGTAGCAGAGAAATTAGGAGTAAGAGTAATAACATTATGATCTTAAATATGCTTTCTATTTGATATAGATATCTTTTCTCTCACTGCCATACTGAAATAATATCAACCTGTTCTTCATATCTCTTCATACCTTGATTAATTCAGCCTTGTCTTTATTTAAGAATCTTGGATTAATGATTTAACAATATAATAGCTTGAGAGCCAAAGCAGATTATAACATTGTTAATTACTACTACATTCTTGTCTTAGTTATAATCTGTATTACCTCTTCTAATGGGATGCCATTGGGATATTCCTTGCCATAAACCTTACCCTCAACTATCTTAAATATACCATCAGTTAAACCCATGACATAATAGTTATCACCCCATATGCTATCAGGCTCTTTATCCGCAAGAAATACTAAAAGCCTGTCTCCAACATTAACCTTAGTAGAAGGTATTGTATCTGCCTCTATCCCTACTATACTTCCACCAAGAGTTCTAAATGTTATCTGCTTATCGTTATAAGTATTGGTTAGTTCCTGTTCCACATCTAGAGTAATATCGTTAAACACTTTTATACTTGAATGCATGTTATCCTTATACATATCTGATGTAGTTTTACTTACCTTCCCAATAACAATATACTTAGCATACTTTGATAACGCCCCATCTATTGTATAACCTGGTGTCTCTCCTAGATAAAATATATCGGTATCCTCGTTTATAACTTCCTTATCTGATTCATTATTCACCTGTGCACTGTAAATTATTATAACAGTTATTATTACTGAAACTATTACTACTGAGGCTAAGATTGTAGGGATTGTCTTATTCATAATCATTTCACCCATATACTTGTGATAACTCAACGCTATTATGAGGCTTTACCGAGTCTTTAAGACAACTATAGTCATAATACATTACTGTAGTTGAAGGATTATCAGAAACATCCTTGAACCATATCCAATGACCAAATTCGTGCCTTGCAGTATACTCAAGCGTAAATGGTCCCTGAGGATTGGTATTAGGATTTGTGCATTGCCTAGTTGTCTCCCAATCTTTCTTATAGTTATATTCAGTATCTATATCGGTAATATAACCAGATTGAAATGGATATGTGCAGTCAGAGCCAATGCATACTATAGTTACTGCATTTGGTCCTCTTGTTCCATGATTTGCAGCATAGTTCCAATGTGTACAGAATTGTCTATCGATCTTATTTAATGTGAATCTAGAAGGTCGATCATTCCAATCGTTTCTTGCCTTATCTAACTGGCTCATTGCTGCAGTAGCACCTATATCAAGGTATGCTAAACTGAATGAATCATAGCATAGATCCACTGTTGCAGTAGACCATCTATTTCCTCCATAAAGATGACCCTCTACTATCTGTGTTAACATCAATACAGATATAATTACAGCAATACCTTTTATTATTCTTATCATTATTTATTATTTTAAAAAGTATCTATATAAATGTTATCGTAAAAAAATCAACTATTTACTCAATCAATATCAATAATTTATTCTTTCTGAAGAAGTGCACTAGCAAGCTCATATACCTTTACCCTCCAATCCTTAGCCTTGACTATACCGCTTGCGACCAAAACACCTTTTGAGCCTAACCTTAATGCAGCAGATACATCACTAGCATCTACTATCCCGGCACCACATATAACCTTAGAGTTAGCAGCCTCAACTGCTCTAACTATAACCTCTGGCTTGCTCTTACTCACAGCATTACCACTCCCTATAAGCTCTGGAGGTTCTATAGCAATATAATCTGGGTTTAATAACGCTAACTCTTTAACCTCATCAGGGGTATTTGCACAGACTATTGAGAGCATGTTTAAACCTCTTAATCTATCTACTATACTCTTTATCGTATTGAATGAGAGTCTATGCTCGCTATGGTTAACTATTGAACCTCTTATATTGAATGATCTAAGCATCTCTGCTGTTATATATCCTGTCGTGCTACCTTGATTAGCATCATCAACATGTTGTGCAATAACTGTAATACTATCAATCTTAGATGCAATTAATGCCAATGCTGGTGTAGGAGGGGCAATAGCAACACTATCCTCTAGGCATAACTCTTTAGCAACCTCCTCTACAATCCTAGCAAGGGCTAAGCATCTATCTCCCTGCACCTCTGTAAAGTTCTTAAAGTTTATGATTAGTATTGGTTCATACAATCTGCTCCTCTTCCTTTTCTCTCTCTTTTACTTGAAATAAGGAATATAATTATGTTTATACTCATACTTATTGTGAGTATAGATGAATTAAGGCTAGAATATAAATCATTACTGGAAGAGTCCATAAAGATTCTTAAGGAGCGTTTAAAGGATAGGGTTGAGAGAATTATAGTATTTGGTTCATATGCTAAAGGAAGAAGAGATCTATTCACCGATCTAGATATATTAATAATAATGGAGAGCAACAAACCGTATATAGAAAGATTAAGAGAACTGCACTCTATACTTACATTACCAGTAGATGTGGATATATTATGCTATACCCCAGACGAGTTTAGAATTATGAGCAGCAAGGGCTTCCTAAAAGAAGCGCTAAAAGATGGAGTGGTTGTATATGAGAGATCCAAAGAATGAGGGTAAGAGATGGTTAGAACAAGCCATTGAAGATCTAAGATGGGCTAAAGATATTGCTGAAAGGGGAGGCTATCATATAGCATGCTTTCTTGCTCAGCAGGTAGGAGAGAAGGCGTTAAAGGCGTTCCTCTACGCCAAAGGAGAAGAGATAGTTTTAGGCCATTCTATAGAGAGATTATGTCACTATGCATCGAGATTTGATCCTTCATTTACAGAAAAAGTAAAGGAATGGGCTATACTTGATGCATACTATGTTACTACTAGATATCCAAATAGTGTGCCAGATAGCATACCAGCAAAGATATATACAAGAAATACTGCGCTCGATGCTGTAAAATTAGCAGAAGAGATAGTTGAATACGTTAAATCAAACCTTGAATAGGAGCGAACATTAAAATAGCAAAGGCTGGGCATCTATCTGTATCTATCTCCTTCACCTCTGTAAAGTTCTTAAAGTTTATGATTAGTATTGGTTCATACAATCTGCTCCTCTTCCTTTTCTCTCTCTTTTACTATCTCCTTAAACTTGCTATTTAACTTCTTCATCCTTGCCTCATAACCTTTGTTATACTCTAACTCCTCAGGCACTAGAGTTGCTGGATGTATAAAGCCTTGCGCTCTCATTGTTAGTGCTCTCTCAACAGCTATATTCCTTATATAATCCCAGTCTGGTGTGCTAAAGCCATCAAAAGGCTCTGTTAGTATACCATTATGCATGCTAAATACTGCTGCACTAACTATGGGTATGCTGTAGTTAAGACTTGCTGGTGTATTCAGCCTTACTGGCATAAGAGGAAGATGATGACTTCCTCTAGTGTTACCTGCCACAAAGTGAGGATTGCTGAATGCACTACATACCTCCTCAGTAGCAGCAAAGGACTTCTGGGTTCTAACTATTGCTATGGGATCATCCTTGCCTACATAAGTCCCTGCTATGTTATGCAATCTATCAGTGCTAGCACTAACTATAGGTTCTCCTTTCTTACTCCATATGCTCTCAACAACATACCTAGCAGGATACATCAGTGCAGCCTCTAACTCTGGCTTATCATTCCATAACTCTAGAGCAGCAACCTTGCCTGTCATAACATCCATAACATTAAATATTACACCCTCAGCAAGATCTGGGTTTATTATTATACCAGTATTGCTTAGACTATCAACAAATATCTTGTAGAATGGTAGATTGAATGCCCCTGGCTCAGTCTTATCTGCTGCAAAGAGTACAAATGCCTCGTTAGGCCTCTCCTCAAACTCCATCTCTGCTACCCCTGGGCCCATGCCTTTAACATTGCCAGAGAATGCATCCTTGAGTAGATCTTGACCAGCACCATACAAGCCTTGGGATTTTGCTACATCAGTGCCCTCCTTGAATGCATCCCATGCAAGTTTATGTATCCTTGCATTATTAACACCATGGGTATGAGTCATGAGTATGTGGATATCATCTCCACTGAACCCTATATAGCAGTCTATGAATAACTTGCCCTTCTCAGCAAGGATTATCTCCTCAACCCTCTTAAGTAATGCATTACTTGGTCTTGTATGCCCTCCTATTGCACCTATATCAGCCTTTATAGCTGTTAGCGTGATCTTCATGGCATATGCTTATCCATGCTTACTAAAATGTTTTGCTACTGACCACCTCCCTGTCCTTCAGGACGAGGTTCGTTGTTTTTATTAATCCTGCTGTGTTGAATAAATCTGAAATAAGCAAATTATGTTCGAAAAACATGCATTGATAAGGCGTAATTCATAAATTTGACACGCATTCTTGGTATTGGAAACATTCAGAAATGATGGTTTTGAGTTATTCTACACGGCAAATCAATCCTCTAGCCTTATATTAAGGCTTCTTGTCTTCTTCATGATGTAAAGGTTATAGTATTTATCTTCCTTTGAGTCTCTGTAATCCCATACTTCCTTACTTAATCTAAGCTCTCGAAACATACTCTTTATATCTTTAGGCAATGCGTCGTAAACCCACTTGCCTATAACTATGCTCCATGCTCTTGCAAGTCCAACTATCTTAGCAGTTATGCTCATTGTATAACCTAGCAAGTCTAAGGTACCTCCAACTATCTGATTCTCCCCAACGTCTATGCCTATCTTTATCTTTAGTTCAGGGTAACCATACTCCTTTAGTACTGGGTTTATAGCGCATCTTGTTATTGCAAGCATGGATCTAGCACAATTAACTGCTCTACCACATTGCGTACTAGGATCTTTTACCGGAAAGAATGCTATTACACAGTCACCAGCATACTTTAGCACATAACCATGGTATGCTGCTATAAGGTAAGACATCTCTTGCGTAAATACCTTGATCAGAGATGCTAATCTATCTGCTGGTAATCCCATCTCAGAATAGTAGAACCTACTATGTCTACATAAAGCACTATAACATCTAACTTTGAGTTAATATGCCTTTCTAGATAATGCTCTGATCTTGCAACTAGTATGCTATCATACTTTCCATCCCTTAATGCCCTCCTTACCCTTATTTGACTTTCTATTATACTTGAGTAGAGATCGTTTGTTAACTCCTCTGCCCCTTTAATAGGCTGCTTTATTATTTCATCGAATATCAGCTTTAAAGTATCCTCATCTATGAAGATACCTGCATGTTTATCAAAGTAGCCATGTTTATCATTAACTACTCGAGGCTCATATCTATTAGGATCTAACCTTATTACGAACTCTAATAGGGTGTGAGCTACGCCGCCATAAATGGCGAGGCTTCCTGTTTCATAGACCCTAATGGATCTCCACAGGCGTAACTTCCCCTAGCCCCTAGGGTAGGTAATATCTTTTCCAGTAACCATCCTAATCCTAATTTCATTATTAATCCTCTCTTCAATATATTTAAAGAGCTATTTCTATCTCTATCAATAACTAAATTGCATTTACTGCATTTAAATATCCTTTCATGTAATTGCATATCCTGGATATTATTGCATCTATAACATTCTTTAGTAGTATTATTAGGGTTAACTTTAATAACCTTAGTCTTATAGGAGAGTAGTTGAATGAATCTACTAAATGCCTTATTAGCAATATTCCTATGCAATGTATTATTACCATTAGGTAATGGTTTATACTCTAGCATC
>CAYYYF010000012.1:0-40769 GCA_964475945.1 uncultured Nitrosopumilales archaeon
AGACTAAGGTTATTAAAGTTAACCCTAATAATACTACTAAAGAATGTTATAGATGTGGTAATATCCAGGATATGCAATTACATGAAAGGATATACAGATGCAGTAAATGCAATTTAGTTATTGATAGAGATAGAAATAGCTCTTTAAATATATTGAAGAGAGGATTAATAATGAAATTAGGATTAGGATGGTTACTGGAAAAGATATTACCTACCCTAGGGGCTAGGGGAAGTTACGCCTGTGGAGATCCATTAGGGTCTATGAAACAGGAAGCCTCGCCATTTATGGCGGCGTAGCTCACAGTCTAGCCAGTCTAGGAGACTTAGCTATGTGTAACAACAACTAGGACGATAACTGATATTAAGTTAATTGATCCTGCTGATACTTTCTATAACTGGACTGGTACTCCATCATTACCAATAATCCTCACCAATAATTGCTTTAATGCAAGCGATTTTGATGTAGGTACTTTAAATCAGGTTGGTGATTGGGCTATAGTAGCAGATACAAACCCTGGAAAGTCATTCATATATGAGTTTACAGTAACATTCCAAGTAGTGCCAGAGAGCATACTATGCAGTAGTAGCAGCACCATTGGCAGCATTCACTGGCTATAGGCTCTTAAAGAGAAGGAATTAAGCAGTCTAAATTAAAACTAAATCCTATTTTTATTTTATATTTATATTTATATTTAATCTATTTATCCTCCTTACCATAATAACCCTTATGCATGGGCTTCTAATAGGCAGATTCCAGCCATTCCATCTAGGTCATCTTAGTGCTGTAGAGTATGCATTAAAGAGTGTAGATAGACTATGGATAGTTGTAGGATCTGCACAGAAGAGCCATGAGTATAGGAACCCATTCACAGCGGGGGAGAGGATAGAGATGATAAAATCTACACTAGATGCTTATGGCATAGATGCAAAGAGGTGGCATGCAATACCTATCTATGATGCAGATATCCATTACCTATGGGTTATGCAGGTTAACATGCTTGTACCTCACTACGATCTTGTATTTACAAATGAGCCATTCACAAAGCTGCTATTCAAGGAGCATGGGAAGGATGTAAAGGAAGTGCCATTGCTCAATAGAAGCATGCTATCTGGCACAGAGGTTAGGAGAAGGATAGCAGAGGATAGAGAATGGAGATCACTGCTACCAGAGGAGGTTACAAGGGTTATAGAGAGGGTTAAGGGTGTTGAGAGGATAAAGGTGCTGCATATGCTTATGGAGCATAGCAAGCCTCACCATTACCATCATGATAGCCATCAATAATTGCTAATTTTAGTGCTAACATATACAAAGGTTTATGTAAGAGTAATAGGATAGAGTGCATAATGATATATCCGCCAGAGTATCTAGTGATGATCCCAGGACCAACTAATGTGCCATACAGGGTTATGCAGGCTATGCTAACCCCTATAATAAACCATAGGAGTGATGACTTTAGGATGCTCTACAGAAGCCTCCAGGAGAAGTTAAAGTATGTATTCCAGACAGAGAATGATATAGTAGTATTAACCTCAAGCGGTACAGGTGCAGTCGAGGCATCAGTGGTTAACCTTATACGTAAAGGGGATAGGGCTATAATACCTGTGAATGGAGAGTTCAGTGAGAGGCTAGCAAAGATGATAGAGCTTGCTGGGGGCGAGGCTATAAAGGTAAAGGCACCATATGGGCAGATACCATCCTTTGAGCAGGTTAAGGAGGCATTCGATAACAACAAGGATATAAAGGCATTGTATGTTGTATACAACGAGACCTCTACAGGTACAAGGATAACATGGCTTGATAAGGCTAAAGAACTTATTGCTAGGGATGACTCATACTTTGTAGTAGATGCTGTATCTAACTTTGCTGGAGATGATCTCCCAGTAGATAAGTGGGGTGTAGATGTATGTGTAACAGCAAGCCAGAAGTGTATAGCAGCACCGCCTGGTGTAGCAATGCTATCATTAAGCAGTAGGGTGAAGAGGTTCATCCACGATAACCCTCCTAGCACGCTCTACCTTAACCTACCTAGGTACCTTAAATACTACTATGATAATGCTGAGACACCCTTCACACCAGCATTACCTCTCTTCTTTGCGCTGCACGAGGCATTAACCATAATAGAGGAGGAGGGCTTAGAGAATAGGATAAGGAGGCATAAGGAGTGCTCAAAGATATTCTATGAGGAGTTTGCTAGGATGGGCTTTGAGCACTTCGCTGATAGTAGGTGCAGATCATATACAGTAGTAGCATTGAAGTATCCAGATGGTTTAGATGATAAGAGGTTCAGGAAGACCTTGGCAGATGAGTTCAAGGTACTGGTTGCTGGAGGGTTTGGGGATATGAAGGGCAAGCTATGGAGGGTAGGATGCATGGGCGATGTTAATACATACCATGTCAAGAGAACCCTTGCATCAGTAGCCTCTACCCTAGATATGCTAGGGGTAAAGTTAACCACTACCGCCATGCATAAGTATTAACCCAATTTATTATTATAATTAAGATTAATAAGGGGAGTGCAAAGATCACTAGTATGCCATTGGAGAAGGGTTCACTCATACTGGTAGATTATACTGCGATAGTTAAGGATACCGGCGAGGTTATAGATACTACAAGAGAGGAGGATGCTAAGAAGCATAATATATATGAGAATGATAGGCTGTATGAGCCTAGACTTGTAGCAGTTGGAGAGGGCTGGGTGCTCAAAGGGTTCGATGAGGCACTGATGAGCGCTAATATAAATGAGGAGATAACCATAGATATACCTGCAGAGAAGGCATTCGGTGCAAGGGATCCAAACAAGGTTAGGCTTATACCATTAAGGAAGTTAGGGGATAAGGCTGATGGGGCAAAGGTAGGCGATGTTATAGAGATGGATAACAGGGTAGGTATAATAAGATCTATAAGCTCTGGTAGAGTTCAGGTAGACTTTAACCATAGGCTTGCTGGGAGGGCGATAACATACTCATTCAAGGTAGTTAAGATACTGGAGGATGATAGAGAGAGGATAGTTGCACTGATAAGGAGAAGGATGCCTGTAAAGGAGGATAGATTTAGTATAAGCATAAACGACGGTGTATTGGAGTTTGTTATACCAGAAGAGTATTATATGCAAGAGGGTTTACAGGTAGTAAAGAGAGGAATAGCATATGATATACTCAAGTATGTGAAGAGCATAAAGAGTATAAGATTTGTAGAGGTTTATGAGAGGAAGGAGGAGGTCAAGCAGGAGCAGAAGGTAGAGAAGGTAGAAGGGCAGGAGCAGGTAGTAGAGGCTAGCGCTAGCACCAATAATCAATCTCAGTCTTAATGGGATGATAGAAAGGAAGGGATGCATATACTGTAATGCTCAAGCAGTCTATCATAGGAGGTATTCTGGGGAGTATCTCTGCTCAAGATGCTTCACAAGGTCTATACAGCGTAAGGTTGCTAGAACTATCTCAAAGTACTCCATGATAAAGCATGGGGAGAGTGTAGCAGTAGCAGTATCTGGGGGTAAGGATAGCCTATCCCTCTTGCATATACTAAGCAACTCTGCAAGGAAGCATAACAACAGGCTAATTGCTATAACCATAGATGAGGGCATTAAAGGGTACAGGGATGAAGCGCTCGATATATGCAGAGAGTTTACATCAAGGCTAGGTGTAGAGCATGTAGTATTCTCATACAGGGATCTGTTTGCGAAGACCCTTGATGATATACTTGCATCTAGGGATGGTAAGGGTCTCAGCGCATGTTCGATCTGCGGCACTTTAAGGAGGAGAGCAATCGATATAGCAGCAGAGCATGTAGGGGCAGATGTTATAGCAACCGCGCATAACCTTGATGATATGCTTCAGACATTCCTGATAAATATACTTGCAGGGGATGTTGAGAGGATAGCATGGATCTATCCAGAGCCTATCGAGTATGCAGATGGCTTAAGGAAGGTTAAGCCATTCATGGAGGTATATGAGCATGAGGTAGCATTCTATGCACTGATAAATGATATACCATTCCAGAGTGAGCAGTGCCCATACATGAATGAGGGTATAAGGAGTTACATGAGGGAGTTCATAAACAGACTGGAGGAGGAGCATGCGGGGGTAAAGAATAACATGCTTAGCACTATACTAAAGATATCAAAGGTACTTAAGGATAACCTAAGCTTCAGCAGGGGTAGATGCAGTATATGCAATAGGGAGTGTAGTAACCCAAAGGGTATATGCTCTGTATGCATGATGAGATCAGTGATAGAGAACCTCTGATTAAATAACTCACCATGAATATACTATGCTGAGCAGATCAACCAGTAACAAGTGATAGAGAACCTCTGATTAAATAATAATTAATCCATTAAACTTTTATTTGCTATTATCCTATGAATGGTATGAGAGTTATATTCTACACTGGTAAGGGAGGAACAGGTAAGACTATAACATCATCCGCAACAGCACTACTCTGCTCCAAGCTTGGTTATAGGGTACTGCTCATATCCACAGATCCTGCACATACCCTAACAGATGCTCTAGGTATTAGGATAGGCAATGAGCCTACATTGGTAAAGGATAATCTTTATGCTATGCAAGTAGACCCTGTTATAGAGATAAGCAAGCATTATCAGCAACTCATAGAGTATCTAGCATCTTTATTCTCCTCAAGGGGAATAGATGAGACTGTAGCGTATGAGATTGCCATGCTCCCGGGGATGACTACACTATTCTCCATGCTCAGGTTGGAGGAGTTGGCAAGTTACGATAACGAGTATGATGTTGTCATACTTGATATGATGGCATCTGGCGAGGCATTAAGGTACCTTTACCTACCAAGGTTGGTCGGTAGCATAAGTAGGAAGCTATTAAGCTTTGCTGGGCTATTCACTGGTATAGCAAGGTTAGTAGAGCCTATAGCAAAGATGCCTGCACCATCGCAGGAGGTTCTTAAGGCAGAGTTTAACCTTCTAGGGAGGCTTGAGAGGCTTGCTGAGATACTTAAGGATAGGGAGCGTACGAGTATAAGGCTTGTTGCAAACCCAGATATATTTAGTATAGAGAATGCAAAGAGGGCACTTATGTCAGCAAACCTATTTGGGTTAAACGTTGATCTTGCTATTATCAATAAGATAATACCATTAGATGTAAGCGATCCATACTTCATGGAGTGGGTAAAGCACCAATCCTCGATGGTTAAGGATGCTGAGGTTAACTTCTACCCTATCCCTATCAAGAGGGTTAGGTTGTTCAGCAACGAGTTAAGAGGGGTTAGCATGCTTGAGGACTATGCTAAGGAGCTCTTTGGTGATGATGACCCGAGCAGGATATTCTTCAATGGGGATGTATTCTCATTCGATTACAGCAATGATACATTCAGTGTAAGGATCAAGGTCCCATTCACAAGCAAGGATGACTTTGAGCTTGAGCGTATAGGGGATCAGTTGACTGTTAGGGTTAGAGGTGTTACAGGAAATGTTGTTAACATAATACCATTACCATCAGCAACTGTAGGCATGAGGCTTGATAAGGCTAGACTCCAAGACTCTATGCTAATAGTTACATTCAGGCGTGTTAACTGATCAGTCCTCCACCCTTACCCTCTCCCTAACTCTGTTATATCTTAATGCATCCTCGAGTGACTCGATGTAACTACTTAGTAACGAGCCTATGATCCTATTGATCATTAGGCTTAACCTTGCATTAAAGAGTATAAGCATTAACGTTAGCTCTATTGAACTACTAAGTAGTGATGCTAATGGGTAGAGTTTAATGCCAGTATATCTATCATACTGCATGGCTATATTAGGTTAGAGAGAAGTATTTAATATTTTATTCATTGCTTGATGGTACAAGCTTGTATTTATTAAGGTACTCTAGAGCATACAACTCTGCTGCAACTTCTTCCATTGGTCTAACCAAGACACCAGTTAGGTTAACTATCTCACCAACTTTACCACTCCATAAGGATGCAAGAGAGAGCATGCAGTCAGAGTATGCTGATATAGCATCCCTATGCATCATAGGAGGCTTTACTGAGGGATCCTTTGCATACAATGCCCTCCATCCATTATCTATATACCAATTCCTTATGAACTGCTTGCTAATATCTACTATATGCCTCTCCTTACCCTTTAACTCTTTAATGATGTCATCAACCTTAATACCCCATTTCCTAGAGTAGAAGTCTAGGAACCTTTCTACTATATACTCCTTAACCTCTACCATAAACCTATCCTCCTCTGGATTACCGAATGTATCTGCTATACCAACGTTACCATCAGAGTCAACGAATACCTCATACTTACCATCGAACCTTAGAACCCCCTTGCTCTTTGCATAATCATTTATAATGCTAGTGCATTTTGCTATAAGATAATGGGCATCTTCCCACTGCTCATCTGTAAGCCTGGATCTTAACTTAGCCTCCTCTTTACTTAATGGTATATCCCCCCTCTTATCATACTTGGTTGTGTAGGATAGTATTAAATTGCCTTTTGCACTAGTAGGTATCAACTCTCCTCCCTTAGGCATCTCCTTGAACCCATACTCCCTGTAATCCTTCCTCCCATCTCTTATATCCTTGAGTAGAGAGGATCTAGGATGCAAGTAGTAGTTGAATATGAACTCAAGGTCAACCATCCTATTCCTTGTGCCTACCTCTACCTTTGATTGATCCAATGGTAACTCTCTTCCTGGTACTCTAACCAGGTTTACCTTAAATCCATCCCTTGCATTCTCTATGAAGCATGTCCTTATCCCTCCTTGCAATGTAAGTTCATAACTCTTGCCTATTATATACCTCATCGCTATACTCTTGTATGGTATTGTGAATGGCCACTTGCCTCTAACCTTGTAATCGAATATAGAGAACTCATCCTTTGGTATAAAGTATGCTATACCCATCTCATCCCCCTTAGGCTCCCTCTCAACCAATATATCCTTCGATGAGCCCTCTATCCTCTGCATAGATAATCTTCTTATGGAATTGTTATATATACATAGCAAAAACCCTGCCCTTTATGCTGGTAGCTCACAAACGTTAGCCTTTAATATTAAATGATGATAGTAGGGTTGATATGCTAAAAGTTATGAAGTTTGGTGGTAATACAGTTGCAAGTGCAGAGAGGATAGGTAGTATAGTAAATATAGTAGGCTCATACTACCCTAAGAGCAAGCTTGTTATTGTAGTATCTGCAATTAAAGGTGTAACTGATGATCTAGTAAAGATATCTGAGAGCATAAGGAGGAATGATAGAGAGGTTACAGAGGCAATACTAAGCAGTATAATAAATAGGTATAAAGATATCATAAAAGATCTATCACTTAAAGAGTCTAACAGGGAGGAGTTGGTTAAGATAGTAGATGCTCTAGCAGAGGAGTTAAGTAGCATTGTACGTGGCCTACTTTTAATAAGGGAGATTACTCCACGCTCCATGGACTACATACTCTCATTCGGTGAGAGGCTTATAGCGCCTATAGTATGCTATGCACTCAAGGATGCTGGTGTAAAGGCTGAGTATCTGAGTGGGAAGGATGCTGGTATAGTAACAGACTCTACATATGGTAATGCTAGACCATTGATGGATACTACTAGGCTAAGGGTAAGGCATAGATTGGTGCCTATGCTCTCTGCTGGTATAGTGCCTATAGTAACTGGGTTCATAGGCGCTGATCAACACGACAATATAACAACATTGGGTAGAGGTGGTTCTGATTACACAGCAACCATAATAGCATCATGCCTTGATGCAGATGAGGTGATGCTCTGGAGTGATGTTGATGGCCTCATGACAGCAGACCCAAGGATAGTAAAGGATGCTCAAGTGCTAAGGGAGATATCATACAGCGAAGCAATGGAGATGGCCTTGTTTGGCGCTAAGTACCTTCATCCGAGGGCCATGGAGCCTGTGCTAGATAAGGGTATACCCATAAGGATAAGGAATGCATTTAACCTAGAGGAGCAAGGCACGCTTATAGTAAAGAACTCTAATGCATATGCTGGTAAGATAGTCAAGGCTGTTACTGCAATAAAAAACATGGCTCTAATAGATGTTAGAGGCACAAGCATGATAGGCTCCCCTGGTACTGCAGGCAAGATATTCTCTGTGCTTGGGGATAATGATATAAACATAGTTATGATATCTCAAGGACCATCAGAGTCCAGCATATCAATTGTTGTAAGAAAGGATGACCTTGATAAGGCAGTTAATGCACTTGAGCTTAACCTATTGGGCAAGGTAATAAAGAACATAAATGTTACTGATAATGTAGCAATAATAGCTGTTGTAGGCTCTGGTATGAGGGGTACAAAGGGTGTTGCTGCAAGGGTATTTGGTGCAGTAGCAAGGCAAGGGATAAACGTTATAATGATAGCACAGGGCTCATCTGAGCTTAATCTAGCATTCGTTGTAGAGGATGCATATGCCGATGATGCAGTTAGGGCATTGCATAGAGAGTTTGAGTTGCATAATATAAACTGCTAGGTTTATTTAATTTAGATTGGTTACAAGGGTATTATGGAAGCATGTCCTATTCCCTGTATGGCATGCTGGGCCACTAGGCTCGACTAGATATATTACAGCATCCTTATCGCAATCAACCAGTATCTTCTTAACATACTGCACATTACCTGATTCTTCACCCTTCATCCATAGCTTATTCCTTGATCTACTCCAGAACCATGCTTTGCCAGTGCTTATGGTAAGATCCAAAGCCTCCTTGTTTGCATATGCAAGCATAAGAACGTCCTTGCTAACAATATCCTGCACTATAACAGGTATTAGCCCATTTGATTTGCTGAAGTCTATCTCATCTATACCCATGTCTATAAGCAGAGGGATGATTGATATAAAGTTATATCTATTATATCCTAACTGCTATACCATTCTTATACAGATACTCCTTAACATCCCTTACCCTATAATACCCATAGTGGAATATTGATGCAGCAAGGGCAGCATCTGCACCTGTCTTCTTGAATAACTCAAGCATATGCTCAGGCTTCCCTGCACCTCCAGATGCTATGACAGGTATGTTGACTGCTTTGCATACATTATCTACAAGTTCAATATCGTAACCATCCTTTGTACCATCCCTATCTATGCTTGTTAGGAGTATCTCCCCTGCACAAGCCTCAACCCTCTTAGCCCATTGAACAGCATCAAGCCCTGTAGGCTTCTTACCACCATATATATAAACCTCATATGAGCCTTGATCATGATTATACTTTGCATCTATAGCAACTACTATGCATTGCTTACCAAAGATCTCCTTTAACCTACTTATCATACTTGGATTATTAACTGCTGTAGTGTTTACAGATACCTTATCTGCACCAGCAAGCAGTATGTTCCTTGCATCCTCTAGACTCCTTATCCCTCCCCCTACTGTAAATGGTATATCTATAGCCCTTGCTATACCCTTGACAACATCTACCATAGTGCCTCTATGCTCCTCACTTGCTGTTATATCCAAGAATACAAGCTCATCTGCCCCTTCACTGCTATAGTATGAGGCAAGTTCAACAGGGTCACCTGCATCCCTGATATCCTTAAAGTTTATACCCTTCACTACCCTACCCTTATCAACATCAAGGCATGGTATTATCCTCTTTGCAATCATGCTATCACCATTTACATTTACACTATCGCATCTATTATATCATGCATAAGGTTCTCTGTAACCCTTATGTTAATGCTCTTTACATTGTTTGCATACTCTTTAGCATAGTTAATTAACTTAGCCTCATCGTAACTGTAATCCTGTATGCTAAGATCTTTGATACAGTAACTGCTTATCTCCTCATACCTGTATATAATGCTGTAGTCCATGAAGAGTAGCGGTAGGAGTACCATCTTATTATTACCTACCTTGCATACTATATCCTCAACCAATGCTATATCATGTTGTGGTGTGAATGGTAATCCTATTCTCATCTCACCCTTGATAGATGATAATATATCTAGAAGGTATGCATTAAGTATATCTACTGCTATACCCTTACCTACCATGCTACTCCTTATTGCAACATAACTTAACTCAAGTGTATCCTCTGCAAGATACCTTGCTATGTATGCAGTAAGCCTTGCATCCAGCCTTATACTTGAGGGCTCATCTTCATCATAAACAAGCAGGATACTTGGCCTAAACCCATTCATTATTAGGGAGAGGCAGGAGAGTGCAGATATACCATTGTATATGCTACATAAGGCATAACCATTTGTGCCTAGAGGTGAACCATGAACCCCTTCCTTGATCAACTTGTATACATAAGCATTCTCATTTGCTAGGAATACCCTCAACACTCTATCTGCCCTCCTGTTATTAGGCCTTACATTAAGATCAGATAACTCTGCTACCAGTGATGCTGTTAGAGCAAACTCAAGATCCCTAGCAACATAGCCCTTGGCACTACCTATAACCTCAACCTTGAAGCTCTCACCCTTATGCATCATACCCTTGAAGGTATCACTTGCCTTGCTTAATAGCAGCTTGAACTCCTTGCTACTCTCTTCAGCTATACCTACACTAGATATACCAGGTATCCTTGCTAATTCATAGAGTGCATCAACCTCATCTCCACCAACCTTAAGCACGAGTAAAGGATTATCCTCTTTAATGCTACACTCTATACCCTTTAACTTGAGCGCATTTGCAATATTATCCTTGAGTATATTAATATGCCTCAATGCTGGTATAGAAGGCTCTACTACTATCATTCTTTAATGGCAAATACATATATACATACATATCTTCCTTTTTATTTTCCTCTCCTTACCTTTAAACTTAAAATTGAGTAGTGTATATGCTTAATCTATGTATACACATGTTAGTGTAAATGAGTGTATAAACATGCAAGAAGGTAGCAGTGTGCAACTCAAGGGCTGGGTTGCTAACAAGAGCGATATAGGCTCACTAGCATTCATATTATTAAGGGATGGGAGTGGTTACATACAACTTGTAGGCAAGAAAGGTTTTACAAGTGATGATACATTAAGTATAATGAAAGATGTAAGCATTGAATCTGCAGTAGCAGTAAAGGGCAAGCTGCGTAGGGATGCTAGGGCATTGAATGGTGTTGAGGTTATGGTTGATAGCATAGAGGTTATAGCAAGGGCAGAGCAGTGGCCTATAAACAAGAGCACTGTAAGATCAGCATCCTTCCTATACGATAACAGACATCTATCTATAAGAGGTATGAAGGCAAGCTCAATAATCAAGATAAGGAGCGAGTTCATAAAGGCAGCATTCGACTTCTTCTATGCAAATGGATTTACATTCATAAGTGCACCATCAATAGTTAGTGCTGCAGTAGAGGGAGGGGCAACATTATTCGAGTTGGATTACTTTGGTAAGAAGGTTTACCTTACACAGAGTGCACAGTTTTATGAAGAGGCAGCGATATGCTCATTTGGTAAGGTATTCACAATACAACCAGCGTTTAGGGCAGAGAAGTCAAAGACACCAAAGCACCTAACAGAGTTTGTAATGATAGAGGCAGAGGTTGCATTCAATACGCAGGAGGATAACCTTAGGCTACAAGAGGATCTTCTAACGCATGTATACAACCATATACTGCAGCATAGGAGTAGGGAGTTAGAGATACTTGGTAGAAGGCTTAAACCTATAGATAAGCCATTCGAGAGAGTAAAGTATGATGAGGCTAGGGAGATTGCATTGAGGCATGGTATAAACTTTAAGTGGGGTGAGGATATACCAACTGAGGCTGAGCGTCTGATATCAAAGCAATTCGATAAACCATTCTTTATAACAGACTACCCATTAAGTGCTAGGAGCTTCTACCATATGTGCAAAGAGGATGATCCAAGGATAACTCTATCCTCTGATCTTATTGCACCAGCAGGGTTTGGCGAGATAGCAACAGGAGGACAGAGGATACATGATTACAACATATTATTACATAGGATAAAGGATAATGCCCTACCATTGGAGTCATTCAAGTGGTACCTTGATCTGAGGAGGTATGGGATGCCTCCCCATGCTGGATTTGGTATAGGGGTTGAGAGGAGTGTAAGATGGATATGCGGTATGAAGCATATAAGGGCTACATCACTATTCCCGAGGACAATAAGTAGGGTTTATCCTTAAGTATTCTTTATAACATGAAAGTATTTATATAATCTATATATCTCATAATGCCTTACAGGTATGAGAGTAACAAGCACGATTATACTTAAACTGTTATCCTTTACCCTAGCATTTGTCATACTTGATACCTTAATAACCTACTACAGCATCTCTCTTGAATGGATACCTGTATACCTTGAGACTAGCATAGTCTACAACCTTTACGGGCTTGATGCCTTCCTGCTAGGCAAGCTTGTTATAGGCGTACTGGTAGTTATCATCTTCTACATTAGGCTTAGGGATACTAACTCAAGTGCATTCAAGGTATACAATATAATCTTGCTTATATTTGCTAGCGTATCATGGTTTGCTGTAATATCCAACCTACTAGTGCTTGTAGATATTGCTAACGTAGTAGATTATATGGTAATGGTTATACCACTTAGCATAACACTGTTAACCCTACATGGATTATGGTGGCTTAGGCTAAAGCCATAGATAATTGACTATATAATTTTTAAATTCACAAGATGAAGATTTATAAATCTCATATAGCAATGCTTAAGCATGCTCAAGTTGGATATAGAGGGTATAGCAAGGGAGATGGAGGAGAAGAGTGCTGAGGATGTGCTTAGATGGGCTATAAATACCTTCCATCCTAGGATAGCATTTGCATCAAGCTTTGGTGCAGAGGATGTTGTTATAATAGATATGCTTATGAAGATAAGGAAGGATGCAAGGATATTCACATTAGATACTGGAAGGCTTAACCAAGAGACATATGATGTTATGGATGCGATAAGGGATAGGTACAATGTAAGCATCGAGGTTTACTTCCCAGATGCTAGTGAGGTTGAGGAGATGGTAAGGAAGCATGGTATGAACCTATTCTACCATAGCGTAGAGTTAAGGAAGCTATGCTGTGATATAAGGAAGGTAAGACCATTGAATAGAGCATTACAAGGTTTGGATGCATGGATAACTGGGCTAAGAAGGGAGCAGGCAGATAGTAGGGCAAGGATAGCAAAGGTTGAGATAGATGCTCAGCATAACAACATAGTAAAGGTTAACCCATTGGCGGATTGGACATGGGATATGGTCTGGGATTACATAAGGAAGAATAATGTTCCATACAATAAGCTACATGATAAAGGTTATCCTAGCATAGGATGTGAGCCATGCACTAGGGCAGTTAAGCCAGGGGAGCACTTTAGAGCAGGTAGGTGGTGGTGGGAGCAGGATGCATACAAGGAGTGTGGGTTGCATCTTAATCCATTAAAGAAGTAAAATACTCTTAATTCAGGTGCGTGTAATGAATACCCCGCATGGTAATAGACTTGTAGAGAGGGTACTTGATGAGAATGCTAGAAGTAAGATATTAGAAGATAAAGATATACTAAGGGTTAGTATAAGCCCTGAGATAGCAAGCGATGTTGAGAATATTGCGTATGGTGTATTGAGCCCGCTTGAGGGCTTCCTATCAAGGGATGACTTTATTGCAGTAATAAAGAATGGTAGATTAAGTAATGGCCTACCATGGACTATACCTATAGTGCTTGATGTTGATTCTAGCATTGCGGTAATGATGAAGAATGCCAAGGATGTATTGCTTCTATGCAATGGTAAGGCTGTAGCATTAATGCATGTTGATGATATCTACACATATGATAAGGTTGAGATGGCAAGGGGGGTGTATCAGACCACAGATACCTCGCATCCAGGTGTAGCAAGGGTATATGCTATGCACGATACATTGGTTGCTGGAGATATTTACCTTGTATCAAGCAGTAGTGATGATAGATTAAGCAAGTATAGGTTAACACCAAGGCAGTGTAGGAGCATATTCGCTAGCAAGGGATGGAGGAGCATAGTAGGCTTCCAGACTAGGAATATACCTCACCTTGCACATGAGATGCTCCAGAAGTCTGTGCTTAACTTCTTTGATGCACTCTTCATAAACCCATTGATAGGTAAGAAGAAGCAGGGAGACTTTAAGGATGAGGTTATAGTGGAGGCGTATGAGGTGCTTATAGAGAACTACTATCCTAAAGATAGGGTCTTATTTGCTACCTTGCATACAGAGATGCGCTATGCTGGACCAAAGGAGGCTATACACCATGCAATAATGCGTAAGAACCTAGGATGCACACACTTCATAGTTGGAAGGGATCATGCTGGTGTAGGCTCATTTTACAAGCCATTTGCTGCACAGGAGATATTCAAAGAATACCCAGATCTAGGCATAGAGCCTGTATTCTTCCCAGCATTCTTCTACTGCAAGAGGTGCATGGGTATAGTAAGTGAGAAGATGTGCCCCCATGATACAAGCTTTAGGCTTGAATTGAGCGGGACAAGGTTAAGGAGCATGATAAACAATGGAGAGAGACCATCTGAGCTATTGATGAGGCCAGAGGTGGTTGATGTTATAATGCGCTACAAGGATCCCTTTGTTTAGCCTCTAGTAGTATATAATACTCATCCTCATACACCTTATCATAGAATTTTAGTAATGTATGTAGTCTATCAAGCCAATACCTCGATACATTAACGGCATCACTCTCATTATCCTTGCCTATAACTATGATATCAGCATATAGCCATGGTCTCTTGAAGGAATCCTTCCAGGTAGATGAGTCTATAATCTCATCGTATATACTTAACCTTATCCAACTTGAGAGTATTATTCTATGCTCTTGTATAGAATCTGCTATAACCATTATCCTTAGAGGGCATTGCATTACTTTACTTGCATAGTTCTCTCCTAAGAACTCACCTACCCTTGTAGATGCAAGCATCTTGCTATCCATAAACCCATCCTTAGCATCTAGGTATGTTATTATCCCTATCCTATCCTTACCTATCATACTATTGATTAGGGTATTGATAGTGCTAGCATTACTGCTACTGTAGTAATGGATTATAGGGATAAGTACAAGTTGGTATGCAAGTGCTACTATAATAAGCATATTTCCTTTAGCATTAAATCTACCATTGATGCTATCTGCTGCTAAGAAGATAAGCAATGGTGCTATAAATATTGCAAACCTTGAGTTGAACCAGAAGCCCATCTCTCCTACCCCTACCATCATACTTGTTATACTCAGCATTGCAGGTAATGCTAGATACAGGTAGAGTAGCATCCTATGAGGTCTCGTGATAAAGGGTAGGGTAGATGCATATACCATAAGAGGGCCATAGAAGATCAGTGCTGTAATACCATAAGTCTTAATAACGTTTAATGGTTGAAGGAATAGAACCTCCCTGAATCCTCTATGCATGGCCTGCCATGATGCTGAGTAGTATTGTGCATTGGCAAACTCCAATGCATCGCCATAGGTGTAATGGTTGTAGAGCAACCATGAGAGTATCCCTGATACTGCTATCAGTATGGATACAAGTATAATAGGTCTTGCATTAGCACTCTTACTTATAATATTCCTTACTATAATCACTATTATATACGCTATTAGGAATAATGCTAGAACCCAACCTTCATACCTAGTTAGGGTTGCTAATGCTATGAATGATGCTGATAACATGATATGCCTTTCTCTACTATTCTTCATGAATCTGTATAGGTAGAGTGCAGATGCTGTAAAGAAGAGCATGAAACAAGCCTCTGTCATAGCAACACTACTCAGATACAGCACGTTAAGGTTCAACGGATAGAGCAAGGATAAGAGCAGTAGAGGTAACCTGCTACTTTTAGTATCCTTTAAAGTAGAGTATATTGCATAAGTTGTTAATGCTAATGCAGATAGGTTAACTATAGACCCAGCAAGACCAGTGAAGAATAATACATCTACAAGTGAGGGTAAGAGGAATAGAAACTTTGGTAAAGGTAGCCATACTGTGCCTAGCTGCTGTAACCCTGGGTGCTCCCAATCAACAAGCCTTCTTGCACCAAAGAGATGGGATACAGCATCGCCATAGTATAGTAAGGAGTATCTATCATGGATGTAAAGTATGGATATGAATATACAACCTGCACTAATAACAATTGTCATAATTATAAAGGTTAACAACCTATCCCCTTAAGATATGGTATATATTAGTAAATATATGTATTGTATATATGTTAGCAGTTAGGCTTCTTGTAGTAATGCTAGTTATGAATATAATCATGTATGATGCTTATGCCCAGAGTAGAAGCACTGAGAGGCTAGTAATACCATTCAATGCAGCAAATACAGCAAGGAGTAACCCTACATACTATGAGTTTAAATATGAGCATATAGCAAATTGGATAGTTAACATAAGCAACTACCTTATATACAATCCTAACAATTCTGATGCCAATGTAATTATAAGGTTCATAAATAACTACAACAAGGATGAGTTCTTAGAGCTAGGGATGGCAGGTAAGGATAACATGCTATGGTTTGCTGTATCAAAGGAGCAGACAGGTTATGCAGTAATGTATAAGAATGCTAATTCATGGTTTCAGGATAAGCAGATAATGCTAACATATGCTCAAGGTGATAGGCTTAGCGTTAACAATGGTCAGAGGATAATAGTTGATAGGCTTAACATAGGCCAGTTTGGTGTAAAGGGTATACAGGTATTCAGTAGCATGAATGATCCCAATACCAGTAGCGTAATAGCAGGGCAGTTATTGATAGATATAGTATCAGGGAATCCATTGGATAACCCTATAATGAGCATACCATTCATAGTAACTGGGGCTGTTGTTGGTATAGTACTTATCCTATTAAAGACTAGGAGGAGAGATTAGAGTAATGTGTAATCAGCTATACATTTTTGTATCTCTCAGCTAGACAGATTTGTATAGCTACTTATAAACTTTATGTACAATTATTTTTTCGAGCATCTTTATGCTTATAGTATCTGCACTCATACTTTAGCATACATGCATTACATAATGGTGCAATAGGCTTACATACATTCTGCCCGAATCTAACGAATGTATCATTTATACTCTTCCAATACCTCCTCTCTACCCTCTTCATCAACTCCTGTTCAGTATCCTCAGGGTTACTTGTATCAACCAAACCAAGCCTATTTGCTATCCTATGCACATGGGTATCAACGGGTATAGCATCCTTATCGAATGCATATACAAGTACACAGTTTGCTGTCTTTCTACCTACACCAGGGAGCCTTAGCAACTCATCTAAGGTATCTGGGACTTTACCATTGTAATCCCTTGCTATTACCCTTGCTACCTCCTTCACCTTCCTAGCCTTTACCCTATAGAAGCCAGTGCATCTTATAGCCTCCTCTATTTCCTCTATTCTAGCATCAGCAATAGCATATGCATCCTTGAACCTTGAGAATAAGTTATGTACAGCAACCCTTGTACTCTCATCCCTAGTCCTAGCAGAGAGTATTGTGCCTATGAGTATCTTGAATGGATCACTACCCTCTTCATCTTGCAGTTCCCTTAATGCAGTAAGCCTAGATGAGTCTACCTTAGCAAGGGTATCATGCATAAGCCTTAATACCCTCTCTATATCCATATTTATTGCAAGGATAGACTTTTTAATCAATCTACCTAAAGTTATAGTATGCATTTAAGCAAGGAAGAGGAAGAAGCACTTGATGGGAAGTATGGGGATGCATTAGCACTAGCATATAGAGTATTGGTTGCTATAGGCAAGGCAATGGATGCTGATAGGTTAATAGATGTTGAGTGGGCTCATATCTCTGGTGTAAACTATAATACGATAGGGGATGCTGGGCTTAGGTTCCTTGAGGATATAAGCAGTAGTAGCATTAAGGTTAAGGTTACTGCAACGCTAAACCCCATGGGCTATGATCCAAGCAAGGTTAATGAACTTGATATAAGTGATGAGTTTATAGAGAGGCAGGGTATGATACTGAAGGCGTATGAGCGCTTAGGTGTAACTACATCTTATACATGTATACCATATGAGGCATTGCATGCAAGCATGATTCCCATGAAGGGCTCACAGGTAAGCCTTGCAGAGAGCAATGCTACTATATATGCCAACTCAATACTAGGCTTGTTAACAAACAAGGAGAGTGCTATAAGTGCATTAGCAAGTGCATTAACAGGGAAGGCACCATACTCTAACCTAAGGGTGCAGGAGGCTAGGCATGCTAGATTATGCATAGATGTTAAGCATGAGATGAAGAGTGAGTTAGATTATGCACTACTAGCATACTATGCTGGTATATACAGTGAGGATTGTATAGCATTCAAGGGTATAAGGCATGAGGATATACTAGGTAGTGATGCTAATGCAAGGGCAAATGCAAAGGCTCTATGCTCAGCACTAGGCACATCAGGCTCTGCTGGCATGTTTACCCTAAACCATCAAGATGATACCATTAAGGCACGGGTGGAGTTTACAAGTCATGATGCTAAGAACATGATGGATGAGTTGAGTAGTTCAGAGCATGGGGATGTTATACTCTTTGGTAGCCCACAACTAGGCTTAAGCGATCTATCAAGGCTAGTAAATATGCTGAATGGGAGAAGGTTCAAGAAGAGGTGCATGATATTCTGTGCAAGGAGTGTATACTCTAAGGCAAAGGATATAGGCTATATAGATGCTCTAGAGAGGGCTAATGCATCAATATACTGTGACTGCTGCTCATGCCTAACCCCTTTAATAAGCAAGGATAGGGTTGACTCTGTAATAACTAACAGCATAAAGGCAGCATATTACCTTAGGAGCTGGAATAAGGTTGATGTATGCTTGAGTAGCATGAAGGATATAGTTGAGAAGGAGTGTATATGAGATATAGGTGTAGGGTTATAGTCAAGGGTTATGCAGAGGGTTATGCCTTACCATGCGCAAGGCCTATAAACCTCTTAACCATAGATGGTAATGGTGTAGTTAATGATCATACTAGCGAGCTTAATGGTAAGAGTATAGCAGATAGAGTGCTCATATACCCTAATGCAATAGGTAGCAGTGTTGGCGCATATAGGCTTTATGCACTTAAGGTTAATGGCAATGCACCAAAGGCAATTGTATGCATGAGGGCTGATATAATAACAGCATCATCTGCTGCCATAGCAAGTATACCCTTAGTAGATATGGTTGAGTGCTATGATGATATGCTTAATGCACTAACCAATAATAATCTTATCAGGGTTGATGCATATAATGGGTTGGTACAACTACTTACTTAACGCCTTTATAAGCTCAGCTGTTCTATCAACTGCACATTTTGCTATAGCAGGCTCTATACCATTTACACTACATCCTATTATAAGTATACGGGCAGTATTATCTGTAACGCATGTTCTTAACGCATCCCTATGAGGGAATAGATGCACTATGCCATTATCATCTACAAGCACAATCTCCTTCCCAGTGAGTTTATGCTCATATCTGCTTATATCTGTAAACCTTTCATGCTCATAAGCAAATCTTAGCACTAACCTCCCATTTATCTTATCAAGGTCGTATATGCCTATAGGTATAAGCGTCTCCATGGATGCTATATTCCCTGCATCAACAACATTGTTTATCCTAGGTATGCTCCCAGTGTTTAAGAACCTCCTTAGCAGAGCCTCGCTTGATGGTCTAACCTTTGTAGGATCTATCCCAAGCCTCCAGTAAAAGTCCCTTAATGCTCTAACAACAGGATGATCCTTGATCTTATCCTTGATCTTATCCTTGCTTATACCCTTTAACCTTAACTCATTCAGTAGAGGCTCTATTTTATAATCATGTGTAACCTTAACATTCATAGTAGTGGTATGCAATGCTATCCCATACTCCTTCCTTATTGCTTTATCCATGCTTATCATCTTACAAGGTATAATTTAGATAATTATATTAAAATTTAGAATCTGCTAAACCAACAGCAGTATATTAAGCAAGAAAAATTTTTATCTAAAGCTTTTAAATTATAAAATAATGCAGCATAGAGGGGTAAGTGATAAGGATAAGGATAGGAGGAGTAGCGATGATATAATGGTATACAAGGTGATATTCTACATCTGTGCTGCAATAATGATAGTTGTTACTGCATATGCCTTGATAGCAAGTCTGATGGAGTATATCAATAATGGTAGTGTAGTCATAGGCGAGGTGCTGGTTAATACAGAGATACCATTCAAAGGTTTTGCAAAGCCTGTTACATACCTTATGATATCATCTATAGTAGGATGGTACTGCGTAACAAGGCTAGGGAAGAGTAAGACCATGAACCTATCTCCAAGGAACAAGGCTATACTAAAGCTTATAGCAATAGCAATAGCAGTAACAACCCTATACGAGTTGATATACAACTTTGTTGTATGGGGTGCCCTTATGACAGCAGATGCAATAAGCGGGATAATAAGGATAGATGTCCTTAACATACCCTACCCTAACCCTAAAACTCCATGGAGCCTTGTATTTGCTACAAAGATGTTCCTTGCTGCATTCATTATAAGTGCCCATGCGGTATACCTTATATCAAAGAGCGAGAGGAGTACACAGTAGCTACATACCATACATCAGTAAATGAATAAATTATATAATTAAAATTACAATAATTAGATACATGGGTAAGATAGGAGATGCTGCAAGGAGGTTTCATGGTATGATAAAAGGCAAGCCTATGAACTTCTCATGGGTTATAGATGGTTTACTTGCAGGTAGTGCAAGGCCTACTTCTATGGCTGAGGTTGAATGGCTTAAGAGGAAGAATATAAAGGCTATAGTTAGCGTTATAGAGGAACCATTGAACAAGGAGTGGTTAAAAGGCATGGATTATCTGCATGTAAGCACCCAGGATGGAAGTGCACCAGATGTAGCAGATATAGATGCTGCTGTAGAGTTTATGCACAGTAAGATAAATGAGGGAAAGGCAGTAGTTGTTCATTGTGCTGCAGGGAAGGGTAGAACAGGTACTATATTAGCAGCATACCTTATAAAATATGCTAACATGGATGCCTTAAGTGCAATAGATGAGGTTAGAAGGTTACGGCCAGGGTCTATACAGACATATGCACAGGAGCTTGCATTAACACTATATGAGAGGTATGTAGTAGAGCATAGTAGATAAATAAATAATAATTTATGCATCACTCCGGTATAGACTCACTCACCAACCTTCCATTCTCAACCCTTATGAACAGGTACCTGTTATCTTTGAATATCAGTATCAGTTCATTATCCTTCTCCTCAACATCCATCAACTCCTGCCCTTTTATCCCATCGAACTTTGCCATAGATGATCTTAGCGTGCCTCTATTTATTATTGTTCTACAAGCATTGTATGGTAACCTTGTTTGATCTTGAGCTTAATTCCTTTGCATCTATATATACATGCTTGTTCCATGATGCCCTAACCTCAGCATAAACCTCATGCATACCCTTCCCAAGCACCTTATCTAATGCAAATACATCTATCTTCCTAGAGACATCAAAGAGCAGTGATTGTACTTCTTGAACACTCCTAGGCAGTAATGAGTCATTATCCATAACTATCATTGCCCAAACCTTCTTCTCTGGAGGGTATGGCTCTATAGTAGGATCTCTACTCCAGTAGAGTGATGCCTTGCGTAGAAATATTATAGGCTCACATATATCTCTGTTTGGTGATCTTAATGCTATAGAGTACTTTATTCTAAATAGGTTATCATGCCTCTCATATGCATATAACCATGTATCCCTATTGAATAACTCTCTAACCTTACCGTTTACACTAAAGGATACCTCAAATGTTACTGGTTGGGTACAGTCAGACCCTATTGATGTAAGCATTAAGTGCTCTATCCTACTATCATCAGACATGTATGCTACTATTATCAACGTTTATTTATTCTTATCAAGAATGAGTTAAAAAATGAATAATATTATTATTGGGATTTAATTGCTTGCTAGCCTACCCTTGAGCCTACTCATTGCAATGGATGCACCTGCAATACTTGCTAGAGTTGCTAGTACACCCACAGGGAACTCTGGTACTACAGAGATAGATGCACTTGCATTACCACTATGCTTCGTATCAAATGGCTTACTTATACCTGTACCTAGAACCTGTATATTTATTGAGAATGCACCTGTGTTAGCAAAGTCAACATCAATGGAGTCTGTACCTTCATCGGTATGAGCCTCTAACCTCTCAAATACAACATTACCATTAGCATCCACCACCTTAAAGTTGTAATTAACATGCTGTATAGCATTATTGGTTGCTGGATCAGTAAACTTTATATCAAACTTTATCTTCTGTGGTTGGTCTATGGTTAATGTACCATCGCTTACTGTACCAGCACTCGGCATTATCTCAACATTAACTGATTTGTTATCAGTTTGTAAAGTGATCATAGGCATCGTTACTCCTCCACCTGTAGCAGTCTCAACTATAACCCTACCAATCATCCATGGATGGACTGAACATAAGTATGGGTACTCCCCTTCCTTATCAAATGCCCAACTGACACTCTGGTTTGGCGCTATCAATTTTATACCAAAGAGTATCTTGCCATCAAGATCCCATGTTGATGCATCCAATGGGTTCTTAGCATATGCTATTGTATGGCTTGCTGTATCCTTGTTAACCCATGTTACTGTGCTACCTACAGGAACCTTAATTATTGATGGCTTAAAGCAGTTATCACTTAGCATTGTAGTCCAGTCACCTTGGGGCTTATATGCTGTATTACATGAAGCATTCTGTGACCCTACTGGTATCTCTACCGTAAACTGCTGTGCTTGAGCGTCTATACCCTGTAATACTACTGCTACTGCAACTAATGCTACTACACCTAGTAAGAAAGTACTTATCCTCATTACTCTCCTATGCTTTAAACCGTTACTTAAAGTTTATCGTTTATAATAAATTAAAGAGTTTAGTATGATGTCATTAATTATTTATTATTTAATAATCAACTATACCTTCCTTACCTATCTTGAATAGAGCCTCCCTATTGCCTAGTATTGGATAGAGCAGGGTAGCCTTTACTATTGTATAGCCATTGGATGAGTTAAGCCTCTCAAGCATTAACTTGTAGTGTGCAAATATAGATACTGCTCTATCCATTATCTGACTTACCTTTGAACTCTCATCCATTACGGATGTTACACCATTGGTTACCATAATAGTAGTATTCATAAGCACTGCATTAACCGCTAGCCTATGCATAAACCTCATAAGCATAAACTTACCTTCTATGCTATTACCATACTCAACTCTAAAGAGTAATGGTGCATCCTCAACGATAACAAGCGATCTATTTACATCAATATGATCTATAGCATTGAATAGATCACTTGTATTGTAAGCCCTACTTATGTATATCCTATCTGTAAGGTTATGGTATGATTGAGAGTTAAGGATCTCTATAACTCTCTCTACCTTGAACTCCCCTTTTGCATCTATTACAAGCACACTACTACTGCCATAACATCTTAATGCATTAACCGTTAACTGCATGCATAACTGTGTCTTCCCAGAGCCTGCAGGGCCGAATATGCAGTATAGCAAACCTCTCTTAACCCCTCCCTTAAGCATCTCATCCAATGTCTTTGAGTTTGTGCTTATCATAGCATTAGTAATAAATTAGTAAGATTTTTATCTTGGGGTTAATCCTAATTTCTAAGTGAAGTCTTTGTCAAGCCAGCAGTACCCAAAGAGACCATTAACACTACTGCAGAAGACCATAAACAAGAGGGTTGCTGTTAGATTGAAGAATGAGAATGAGTATAGAGGAAGGATGAGCAACATAGACTCCTACATGAACCTTATACTAGAAGAGGTAGAGGAGTTCAATGGAGATACACGTGTAGCAAACTACGGCAAGGTAGTGATACGGGGCAACAACGTATTATTCATTAGATTAGAGGATGAACTTTAGGTAGAGCAAGATTTTATAATAACTGATGTGGTGTAAGATTGATGAGACAACTCTTTACTTCAGAGTCTGTTACGGAGGGGCATCCAGATAAAGTATGTGATCAGATAGCAGATGCTATGGTAGATGAGTATATTAAGCAAGATAAGTGCTCAAGGGTTGCTGTTGAGGTAATGGCAACACATGGGCTGATAGTTGTTGCAGGAGAGGTTACTAGCAGTGGGCATGTTGATATACAAGCAATAGTTAGAGAGGTTATAAAGGATATAGGGTATGGTAACAGCGACTCTGGGCTTGATATAAACAGTTACAGGATAATAGCCTCACTGCATGAGCAGAGCCCAGATATAGCACAGGGTGTTGTAAGAGGGGATGGTAAGATAGGAGCAGGGGATCAAGGGCTTATGTTTGGGTATGCATGCAATGAGACCGAGGAGTTGATGCCTATGCCTATAATGCTTGCAAACAAGCTTACCATGAGGCTAGCAGAGGTAAGGAAGAAGGGTATAATACCTTGGCTAATGCCAGATGGTAAGTCACAGGTTACTGTAGAGTATGAGGATGGTATAGCAAAGAGTGTTAAGGCAGTAGTGCTCTCTGCACAGCATGCAAAGGATGTTGATATAGAGACTGTAAGGAAGGAGTTGATGGACAAGGTTATATTGCCTATATGCAATGAACTCCTTGCTAGCGATGCAAAGTTCTACATAAACCCTACTGGCAGGTTTGTTCTAGGAGGACCTGCTGCAGATACTGGGCTCACTGGTAGGAAGGTTATAGTTGATACATATGGAGGGGCAAGTAGGCATGGTGGAGGGGCATTCTCAGGCAAGGATCCTACAAAGGTTGATAGGAGCGCATCATATATGATGCGCTACATAGCAAAGAACATAGTAGCCTCTGGGCTTGCAGAGAGGTGTGAGGTGCAGGTAGCATATGCCATAGGTGTTGCAGAGCCTATAGCAGTAAATGTTAACACATTCAATACAGGCAAGATAGATGATGAGGAGATAAGGGATATCATACTTAAGGAGTTTGATCTCACACCCTTGGGAATAATAAATACACTTGATCTAAGGAGGGCAATATACAGGAAGACTGCAGCATATGGGCACTTTGGAAGGAATGAACCAGAGTTTACATGGGAGAAGATAGATAGGGTTGATGTATTTAAGAAGATAATTTAGTAGATAGATTAATAATTAAGAATTTTCTTCTCTTTTATTACTTTTTAAATACTCTAATATCTCTTTGATATCGTACTCTAACCCATACCTCTTCCTGAAGAAGTTAACTATATTCCTTACATCCCTCTCAAGCAGCATATCCGCATTTGCATGCTCCTTGCCTATGCTCTGAGGCCAGTCTATTATCCATACCTTATTACCATCATACATTATATTATACTCGCTAAGATCACTGCTTATAAGGTCAGCATCATGGTATGCCAACCTTATGTTATCCATTATTCTGTTGAATACACCTTTAGGATCATCTAACATGCACTCAACAAGCCTCTTACCTTCTATATACTCCATAACTATACAGTGCTTATTGTATGTAATTACCTTAGGTACATCTACATTATGCTCCATTAACCTCTTCAAGGCATGATACTCTCTCCTTGCAGCCTCTACGCTAAGGAGTAGCCAACTATGCATATGCTTATATGCTCTCTTCCTAGCAACATCCCTGAAACTTATCCTGCCTATCCTGAATAACTTTAATGCTAATCTATTGGAGTTAGCATCTATGCACTCAAATACATCTGCCTCTTTGCCTACCCCTATACTCTTCCCTATCGCTGCTATAATACCTTTATATGCAAGCTCATATAATGCTAGAGCATCTAATCCGGCATATAACAGCCTATATCCATAAGCATCCTTAACTATAAGCCTCTTCTCATTAAGCCTTGATAATGCAAAGTTAACCCTATCAATATGTATCCTTGCCCTACATGCTATCTGCTCCCCTTGCACTATCTCATACTCCTTAAGCAGAGAGCAGATTGCCTTAAGCACCTTAACCTCCTCATATGAAAGATCCTTTACATACATCATAAGATTGAATAATAAATAAGATCAATTATATCTATATGCATTGAGCTATGATGATAACATTAGCATTGCAGAGCAGGAGCTGCCAGGGGAGATAGAGGAGAAGAGAAGGAAGGGTCTGCTAAGGACAGGTTACACCACAGGCACATGTGCAACAGCAGCAACAAAGGCAGCACTTATGGCATTGCTAACCAATACAATACCTAAAGAGGTTACAGTTACCTTACCCAAGGGCAATACTGCAGTGCTCCCAGTAAAAGAGTGTAGAATAGGAGATGGTTATGCAGAGTGCATAGTTGTAAAGGATGCAGGGGATGACCCAGATGTAACGCATGGAGCAGAGATAGTATCTAGGGTTGAGTTGACAGATAGCATAGGTAACATAGATGTGCAAGGGGGCAAGGGTGTTGGTATAGTAACAAAACCAGGGTTAGGGCTTGAGATAGGCAAACCTGCTATAAACCCTACTCCTATGAGGATGATAATAAATGCTGTAGATGAGGTTGCACATTATATACTGAAGAGCAAGGGTGTAAGGGTTACAATATCTGTGCCAAGGGGTGAAGAACTAGCAAAGAAGACAGATAACCCTAGACTAGGTATAGTAGGGGGTATAAGCATATTAGGCACAACAGGTATAGTTATACCATACTCTACAGCATCCTTTGCAGCAAGTATAAGGCAGGCTATAGATGTTACAGTTGCTACAGGGAATGATACTGTAGTATTCACAACAGGAGGTAGGAGTGAGGAGTTCGTAAGGAAGGTTATAGACTATGCATTACCAGATCATTGCTTTATACAGATGGGTGACTTTGTTGCATACTCTGCTAGAACAGCTGCAGCAAAGGGTATAAAGAGGATAATAGTAGCAGGGTTCATAGGGAAGTTATCAAAGGCAGCAAAGGGTATAAGGCAGACCCATGTTAAAGGCTCAAAGGTTGATATGGAGTTCCTAGCATCTATTGCAAGGGAGTGTAATGCAGATGATGCTACTATAGAGGAGATAAGTAATGCAAATACTGCAAGGCATGTTATGGAGATAGTTATGAGAAAGGGTATAAGAGGCTACTTTGATAGAGTATGTATGCTAGTATGCGAGAGGATATATGAGCATGCAGAGGGCAAGGTAGAGCATGTAGAGTGTATAATGTTTGACTTTGATGGTAATGTTATAGGCAAGGCTAGTAAGGGTGCAAAGGTAAAGGTAGAGGTAGGTTAAGGATGAATAGAAGGGTAGCAATAATAGCAATAACAAAGAATGGGGTAGATATAGCATTAAGGATAAAGGCAAAGATGAAGAATTGGGATATATATGCACAGGAGAAGTTTAAAGGTAAGAGTAATAGTAACTCTATAAATTGGTATAGCGAGCCTACAACATCCCTAGTTGCTAAACTCTTTAACTCTTATAATGCGTTAATATGCATATTCTCGCTTGGTGCTGTTGTAAGGCTTATAGCACCACATATAAAGGATAAGAAGGTAGACCCTGCTGTACTTGTTATAGATGATAAGGCAAGGTTTGTTATAAGCGTGTTATCAGGGCATCTAGGGGGTGCTAATGACCTAGCAAGGCTAGTTGCAAGCATACTTGATGCTACCCCTGTAATAACTACTGCAGCAGATGTAAATGAGACTATAGCAGTAGATCTACTAGGCAAGGAGTTCAACTGGGTTATAGATGATTCTACTGAGAGGAATGTAACAATGCTTAGTGCTGCAATGGTGAATGAGGAGCCTATAGGTATATATCAAGATGCAGGTGAGTCTAGTTGGCTGAAGGATAGAATGCTCCCAAAGAATGTTACTCTCTTCAATAGTTTGGATGAACTTATGCTATCAGGATACAAGGCATTGATAATAACAGACAGGGTATTGGATAAGAGGTATGATGAGTTGCTTAATAGAGCTGTAGTATATAGGCCAAAGAGCCTAGTTGTTGGTATTGGATTGCATTATGATACAAGCAAGGAGGAGATAGCATATGCTGTAGAGCATGTATTTAAAGAGAATGAGTTAAGTATAAAGTCTATAAGGAATATAGCAACACTAAAGAGGCCTGTAGAGGTTAAAGGTTTGATAGAGTTCAGTAAAGAGCATGGAATAGAGATCAAGTATTACAGTAAGGAGGATCTTGCATCAGTTAATGTGCCTAACCCTTCAAGTATAGTTAGTATGTATGAAGGCACTCCTAGCGTAGCAGAGGCTAGTGCACTACTAGACTCAAATGGTGTATTAATTGTAGAGAAGAGGAAGTTTCCACCAAACTTAACCATTGCTGTTGCAAGAGTTAAATATCAATAACAGTTGTAGAGTTACATGCCTAATAATGGTATAATCCTTATAGATAGAGGTAGCAAGGACGAGGATGTTAAGCATGAGTTACATGAACTATGCAGGTTAGTTAAGGATAGGGGCAGGTATTACCATGCAACCTACTCATTCTTAGAAGTTACAGAGCCCCTAATAGAGCATGGCATAAAAGAGTGTAAGGATAAAGGTATTGGGTTCTTAACCATAGTCCCATACTTCCTCTACCCTGGCTTGAAGATGAAGCTTGCAGTATGCAAGAGCGCAAGGATAGCAAGGGAGAGGGGCTTAAGGTTTGTTATAACAAGATCATTGAACTACCATGAACTCCTTATCCAACTTGTAAGGTTAAGGGTAAGCGAGGCTAAGAGTATGCATGATATAAAGGAGGATGACCATTTATGCAACCTATTATTAATAGGGCATGGTAGTAGTGATATCAATGCAAGGAGGACATTTGAGAGTATAGCAGATGCATTAAGACCATACTACAGGAGTGTTAACATATGCTTCCTAGAGTTGGATAGACCAAATATAAAGGAGGGTATTATGCTATCATCTAGCTGCTCAACCTTAATAATAATGCCTTACTTCCTACACAATGGCACACATATGAAGCATGATATCAAGGATGAGATTGATGATGCATTAAAGAGCATAAAATGCAAGGTTGCTGTAGCAAGGCATCTAGGCGTTAGCAGCATTCTAGCAGATCTTGTAGTAGCAAGGGCAAGAGAGGTAGAGTCTAAGGTAAGGGGAGTGATATGGAATGGATAAGAGATACAAGGGTGATGAGATAGAGGATCTTAGCATGAGTATAATAGAGAGTGAGGTTGCAGATGAGTGTAAGAGCAAGTATAATGCATTAGAATGGTTGGTTGTTAGAAGGGTTATACATGCAACAGCAGATTATGACTTTGCATGCTCAAGTAATGCCATCATATTTACAAGCAATGCATTAAAGAGTGCACTTGATGCAATAAGGGATAGATGCTATATTGTATGCGATACAGATATAATATATGCTGCTCTCAATAAGAGTGCACTTGCTAGACTATCCCTACAATGCATATGCAAGATATCTGAGCAGGAGGTTATAGATGAGGCAAGGAAGCTTAACATGACTAGGGCTCAGGTTGCTATGAGGCTATCCTCTGATTACATAAGCAATGGTATAGTTGCTATAGGCAATGCACCAACAGCATTATATGAACTTACAGATATGATAGATGAGGGCAAGGTTATGCCTAGGCTTGTAATAGGCATACCTGTAGGGTTTGTATCTGCGGTAGAGTCCAAGGATGCTTTAATAGAGCTAGGGAGGAGGAAGGGTATAGAGTATATAACAAATAGGGGTAGGAAGGGAGGGAGTACAGTTGCTGCATCCATACTAAATGCATTATTCAAGATATATATGAGTGATGAAAAGAAGCAGAACTAAGCAGTAAACATTATCTCCTCTTATACCTTCTACATACCTCTACCATATCCTTCTCAGTATGCTTGTATGCAAAGTGTATATGCATGTATGATGCCAATGTGTTATATGCTATAATACCATCATGCTTACCATCTATGCCATACCCTTTAAGCATCTCATACGCAAAGATGCTATCACTTGCTATATCATCAAGCATAGAGTAATGGAACTCGTGTCCCCTTATCACCATGCTACTTAATATCCCTCTAACTACTTTAGCCTCTGTATAGTTAAGGGTTAACCTCTTACCCATTACCGTATCAGCATCTATAAGCCCTACCATCCTATACCTCTTGCATTTATCTATTATGCATCTACTAAGGTACATAAGGCCTCCACACTCAGCATATAGAGGCATGCTATCCTCTGCCATCTTCTTAATACTACCCATCATGGCAGTATTCTTACTCAAGGAATCAGCAAGAACCTCAGGGAACCCTCCCCCTATGTATAATCCATCACATACAGGAGGTTCCTTATCACTAATAGGGCTAAAGAACTTAAGATCTGCATACCTCCTTAGCATATCTATGTTATCTGCATAGTAGAAGTTGAATGATTCATCCAATGCAATACCTATTGTAACATCCTTACTATTATTAGCATTATCATTCCTCCTCTCCTTACCTTTACCTAGCTTGCCTTTACTACTCTCAATTATACTTAGCAGCATATCCATGTTAAGATGATCCTTAACGTATGATGCAACCATGTATGCCTTCTTATGCATATCCCTGCTCTCATGTGTTGGTATAAGCCCTAGATGCCTCTCCTCAAGCATTACATCCTTACTCCTCTTAACAACCCCTACCACTGGTATATTCAACTGCTCTAGGGCATCCTTGCAGTACTCAGCATGCCTCTCACTTGCTATATTGTTTAGTATCACACCCCTTATCCTTGCACTCCTACTTTTATTGAACCTTATGAACCCTAATGCTACAGCTGCTATAGATCTAGCGCCCTTACTTGCATCTAGAACAAGTATGATAGGGCTCCTAAGTATCCTTGCTACATGCACAGTACTTGCATAATCATCCTTCCCAGATAGGCCATCATACATACCCATAACCCCTTCAATAACAGCAAGATCAGCATCATGCATAGCATTAACAAAACTCTCCACTACCCCATCCTCACCCATAAGCCATGGATCAAGGTTCCTTGATGCCCTACCTGTTATAGTTGTATGGTATGAAGGGTCTATATAATCTGGTCCTACCTTAAATCCTTGGACCCTGTAGCCCATATCCATTAATGCCTTCATAATCCCTATGCTTATGCTAGTCTTACCTACCCCACTGCTTACACCTGCTATAACTATCCTCTTATAGCCCATACCACTCTTAAAATACCTTCACTATATAATATTAGCAATGCTTGAGGATAAGGATGAGCAAGGGTTAGTGATAGTATATACAGGTAATGGGAAGGGGAAGACTACAGCAGCATTGGGGCTTGCATTAAGGGCAGTAGGATATGGCATGAAAGTAACAATGATCCAGTTCATAAAGGGCTCATGGTACTATGGGGAGCTAAAGAGTGCATCAAGGCTAAAGCCTGAGTTTGAGCTTGTTACTACAGGGAAGGGCTTCGTTGGCATAATAGATGATAGGTTTGTTAAGGAAGAGCATGTAGATGCTGCTAAGCATGCATTGAAGATAAGCAGGGAGAAGGTATCATCAAACCTTTATGATATAATAATATTGGATGAGATAAACTATGCAGTTAAACTTGGGCTTCTTGATGTTAATGATGTTATAGAACTTGTAAGATCAAAGCCTAAGAGGGTTACTCTAGTACTTACAGGCAATTATGCTGATGAGAGGATAATAGAGCTTGCAGACCTTGTTACTGAGATGAAGGAAGTGAAGCACCCTTACAGGCAGGGTATCAAGGCTAAGAGAGGGATTGACTTTTAATTAATTGACTTTTAATTAATGATAGAATAAATTACAGTCTTGCTTAGTAGTAGTATGCAAGAGTTACCAGATGAAGGGGAACTTGTCATGGCTACAGTCAAAGATGTTCTTGCTCAAGGTGCATATGTTAGCCTTGATGAGTATGATGGCCTTATAGGCTTCCTGCATATATCTGAGGTAGCAACGGGATGGATTAAGAATATTGAGCGTTATGTTAAACCACAGCAGAAGCTTGTGCTTAAGGTTATAAGGGTTAACAGAGCAAGGAGGGAGGTAGACCTCTCACTAAGGCAGGTTACGGATGAGGAGAGGAGGCTTAAGTTAATGGAGTATAAGAAGAGTGAGAAGGCAAAGGCATTCTTAGGTATAATAAAGGAGAAATGTGGATTAAGCGAGGAGGAGTTCAATAGATGTGTAGAGATTATACAAGAGGAGTATCCTATGCTCTATGATATGTTTGAGGATGTTGCAAGGAAGGGCATCAAGTGCATTGAGCACCTTAACCTACCAGAGGGTATGCTTAATGCTATACAAGAGATAGCAGGTAAGATACGTATACCAGGTGTTGAGGTTGGCGGAGTCATGGAGTTAAGGTGTGCAAGGGGTGATGGTGTAGAGGTTATAAAGGATGTGCTGCTAAGTGCTGTTGAGGGGAAGGGTAGTGCCAAGGATATTAAGGTTAACATACAGTATCTAGGGGCACCAAGGTATAGGCTTACCATAAAGGCAGAGAACTTCAAGGTGGCAGAGAAGGTATTAAGTAGCATACTCCAGAGCATACAGAAGGGTATAGAGAAGAAGGATGGCATATTCAAGTTCACTAGGGAGGAGTCACGCAAGGGTGTTACAGATTGAGAGCATTATTAAAGAAGTGCTTTACATGCAATGTATACACATTGAAGGATATATGCCCTAGATGCAACTCTGCTACACATAACCCTCATCCACCGAGGTTCTCCCTTGATGATAAGTATATAAGGTATAGGGTCAGTGATAGATACTTCAGTAATAGTAATGAATAAGAGATTAAAATTAAAAATACTAATTAATAAATTAATAAATTAATAAAATAAAGATCACTCCTCTGGCTTGAGTATGTTAACCTCACATGATGCTAGACCCTTGAACTTCTTCGCATCATCCTCTGAACCTACTATTGTACCATAGTGCATAGGGACTGCTACCTTTGGCTTTATCATCTTAACTGCCTGCACAGCCTCATCTGCTGTCATAACATATGTGCCACTAACAGGCAGTAATGCTATATCTATGTTAGAGAACCTACTCATCTCCTCTATAGCATCTGTATCACCAGCATGGTATATTCTAACATTGCTTATAGTAACTATGAAGCCTAGCATCTTAGCCTCTTTAGGATGGAATGGCTTCTCGGTATCTGGGTTTATCTTGTTTGTATTGTATGCAGGTACAGCCTCTATATCAACACCTTTTATGCTTACCTTATCCCATGGCTTTACTACCTTAATCTCCTTAACCTTTATGCCTTTAAGCTCGCTTGCACATTGCTCCGTTGTAACTATAACAGTATCATCCTTTATAACCTTCTTAATATCACTCTTGCTGAGGTGATCAAAGTGCTCATGTGAGATAAGGAGTATATCTGCCTTTAAGCTCTGCTCTCTCTTCAATCTGTAAGGGTCTATGTATATTATTGTGCCATTACTTATTCTAAATGTATCATGCCCAAGCCATGTTACCTTTATACCCTTATACTCCATAGATCTGCTTAACATAACCACTAATTATTATTTACTATATCACTATTACAAGATCATCCTTTAATGTAACAACCCTTACACCCTTTGCCTTTAGCCTATTTATTAAGATGCTATCCATGGTTGCTACATAGCACCTTGCATGAAATGCACACTCTATTATAATATCATCTACATTATCTCCCTTTACCCCATACTCTTTGCATAAATCAACTACCTTAAACCTTGATTCATTGTTTGCTAGAGCATCTAATGCGAGCATAGCACGTTTTGCCTTCTTTACACTACTTGATCTAGCAATACCCCTTAACTCATTCACAACCACTGTAGGAACTAAGAACTCTACCTTACCAAGGTTAACCTCTAGCAGATCAAGACATCTTATTGGCTTGCTAACCAACTCTATAAGGAAGCTTGTATCCAATAGTAGTAGTGGTGCAATAGTAATTCACCTATATACCACTGAGCCAGCACCTATAAGCCTCCATCTATCTGCTATCCTCCTACTTATTGCTACCTTACTATTTGGCAATACACACATAGGTCTCTTAAGCCTAAGGGTTAATCTTCCATCATGCACAGATATTACTGTTGCTGTTAATGCTCCTGTCCCAATGTTTACCCTTAGCATCTCATTAACCTTTATGGGTTCAATCTTGATAAGATCCTGCGTACCTATAGCTGTCTCGAATAGCCTACTCTCTATAGTTATCTCCTCAACCTCTTTAGGTAACCTGCCTGGCTTGCTTACAACAGAGCCTACCAGGGAGTCGCTCTTGGTGTATGAAGGGTCTAACTTTGTACCTATTGCTACAAGCCCTCCTGGTCTAACGTAATCTACCATGCCAGCACTAGTTGCAAGGCTTGCTATGGTAGTAATTAGAGGTTTATATGAATTCTTCCTATCATCGTATATCCCTGGCTTTATCTCTATCTCATCCCCAACCTTGAACTCTCCTTGGAGTAATGAGCCTCCTAGAATGCCTCCCTTGATATCCCTTATCTCTACCCCTGGCTTATTTATATCAAAGGATCTCAACACATACATTATAGGATCAGCATTAGTATTCCTCTCTGGCGTAGGTATATGCTCCTCTATAGCCTGTATAAGCGCATCTATGTTAACCTTTTGCTGTGCAGATATTGGTATTATAGGTATATCATCTTCATCAAGATACTCTGCTATGAACTCCTTTATCTTCAAGTAATTTGACTTTGCCTCCTCATAGCTTACAAGATCAACTTTGTTCTGCACAACCACTACATTCTTTACCCCTAGTATCTGCAGAGCCATCATATGCTCCCTAGTTTGAGGTTTTGGTACAGGTTCATTTGCTGCTATTACTAACAGAGCACCATCCATCAATGCAGCGCCAGAGAGCATGTTTGCCATGAGGCTCTCATGCCCTGGTGAGTCAACAAAGCTTACAACTCTGCTTAACTCACATCTATTGCTGCAATTACTGCATGTAGGGGATGTTGAGTAGCACTCTGGTGCCTTGCATGATGAGCATTTATAGAATGCAGCATCTGCATAGCCTACCCTTATGGTTATTCCTCTCTTTAGCTCCTCACTGTGTGCACTGGTCCATACCCCTGTTATAGCCTCCACTAGCGTTGTCTTGCCATGATCAACATGCCCTGCAGTACCTATATTTACACATGGTTGGTATCCATATCTCTGTATATACCACTCTGGTAGAGTATCCCTCCACTGCAACATCTATTGCTATTGATGAGGGCTGGTATTAATCTTTGTATTGATAATGGGTTATGCTACTTCTCCTCCTCTACCTCTCCTTCCTTCTTACCTTTATTCAAGGCATCTATAAGAAATGCGTTTATCTGGTATATCTCCTCACTTATCACATTGCCTCTAACCAACTTCCTCTTTCTCTCTCCCCTTTCCGCATCCCTTAACCCTGTACCTTTTGTTAAGAGAACATACCTCTTCACTGCACCATGCACATCTACTCTCATAGGAACTCCAGACTTATCACTACCCCCAGTCACCTTTATCTTCCCTGGTAGACCTATCAGTGTTGCATCAAATACATCACCTATCCTTAATCCAAGCAAGGGTTTAGCCTTATCATCCTTAACCTCATAGCTTACAGTCTTACCATTCTTATCCCCTACATTCAGTTTAAATGTAACCAATATACAAGCATTGCTGGTTAGAGTTAATTAACCTTTCTTCCTTTAACTTATAGCATGGTAAGGAAGGGTGTATTATTCATAGGTAATGATGAGGCAAGTAGCAAGGCAAGGGAGATGCTTAAAGAAGCAGGTGTAGAGTTCGTTGAGTATAACGTTGATGTAGAGCCCGAGGGGTGCTGTGGAGGTTTTAAGACACAAACCCCATCCCTATTTGCACCAGAGGGTATATTCAGAGGGTTGGATGGGATAGCAAGGTATATAGAGTTAAGGAAGAGTAATGCATTCTACAAGAGCGAGAGTGCTTACTGGTAGTAGATAAATATGAGAAGTAGGAGTAATATTTATGCTGATATTGGATGGTTTAGCCAAGATGTATGTGCTTGAGTTAGATGAGACTATCCATGGAGGCAGATACTACTTTAATAGAGCATCTGTGATAGACTTTAGCACCAGCATAAATCCATTGGGCGCATCTCCACATGTTATAAAGGCTATCATGGACTCATTGAGTAGCATAAGTGAGTACCCTGACCCTTATGCAAGGAGGTTAAGGAGCAGCATAGCAGATTATGTTGGTGTAGAAGATGAGTGCATACTTGCTTGTAATGGCTCAAGCGAGGCTATATATGCTATAGCAGATGCATTAGTTAAGGAGGGTGATAGCATTGCTGTACTTGAACCAACATTCTTGGAGTATGCATATGCATGTAAGAAGAATGGTGCTGTTATAAAGCATATCATGATGCATAACCTTAGCCTTGATTGTAACGATATATTAGATTCTATAGAGGGTAGAGATGGTGCAAAGATAATTTTCATATGTAATCCTAACAACCCAACAGGGTTACTTGCATCAGATAATGCTATTCTTAAGATAATAGAGCACTGCTACAATAGAGGTATAATTGTTGTGTTGGATGAATGCTTCATAGAGTTCACAGATATGCAAGGTTATGCTAGAAGGGTTAAGGAGTTTGATAACCTTATAGTTATAAGATCATTAACTAAGGCATTCGGCCTTGCTGGGCTAAGGGTTGGGTACTGTATTTCAGATCCAAGGATAGTTAGGGTATTAAGCAAGGTTAAGGTACCATGGAGTGTTAATATACTTGCACAGATAGCAGGTGTTGAGGCATTGAAGGACATGGCGCACCTAGAGAGGAGTAAGAAGATTATAATGGAGGAGAAGAGGTTCCTTATAGATAACCTATCCAGTATGCAATGGTTGGAGCCTTTAGAGTCTGATACAAACTTCTTCCTTATAAGACTGAAGAATATAGGCTCTAAAGAGTTAAGGGATAGGCTCCTTGCAAAGAATATACTTGTTAGGGATTGTAGCAACTTCTATGGCATGAATAATAGTTACATTAGAGTATCTACAAGGTTAAGGGAGGATAACCTTGCCCTTATAGATGCTATCAAAGGCATGAAGGGATATGAGGTGCATAATGATACAGGGCACATCCTCTAATGCAGGTAAGAGCATCTTAGCAACTGCACTATGCAGGATACTTGCCGATGAGGGCTACAGAGTTGCACCATTCAAGGCACAGAATATGTCCTCAAGGTTATACAAGGTAGATGATAGCAAGGTAATAGCCCTAGCACAGGCACTCCAAGCATTAGCAGCAAGGGTTAAGCCAAGTGTATACATGAACCCAATACTACTCAAACCACTAGGCAACTACATGAGCAGTGTTATAGTATTGGGTAAGGAGTATAGGGTTATGCATGCAGGGGAGTACTATGAGAGGTTTGCATTAGGTAAAGGCTTGAGCATAGCCCTTGATGCATTAAAGAGGTTAGAGGCAGAGTATGATCTTGTAGTGATAGAGGGTGCAGGTTCACCTGCCGAGATAAACATTGCAAGGTATGATATAGCAAACATGAGGCTTGCTGAGAGGATAGGTTCACCAGTGCTTATAGTCTCTGATATAGAGCGTGGTGGTTGCTTTGCAAGCATGCTTGGCACTCTGCAGTTACTAAAGAGGCATGAGAGGGATCTGGTTAAGGGCTTTATAATAAACAAGTTTAGAGGTGATATGAGCATACTTGCAAATGCTATAAGTAAGTTTGAGTATATAGCAAGGAAGAGCATCATTGGTGTTATACCTTACATAGATGACCTTAGGATACCAGCAGAGGATTCACTAAGCTCTAACTCTGAGCATGATCTATCCATGCTAGATGATGAGTTGAATAGATTATCTGATGTAGTTAAGAGAAGTGTAGATGTTGAGAGGATAAAAGGGCTAACGATGAGATCCTATGCTTGATACTCTACACTCACTGATTATACTGATTGCTGCTATAGCAGTTGATCTAGCATTAGGAGAGTATCCTACAAGGCTACATCCTACCGTATGGGTTGGGAGGGTAATATCCTTCTTTAAGCCTAGGCTTAAAGATGAATCAGTAGCAAGGGAGTATATCAAAGGTAGTGTATTTGCAATAACTCTAGTAACAGTTGCATTTGTAATAACCCATTACATAATTACATTTGCTTCACTACTGGATATGCTACTAGCAACCATACTATCAGTATTGATACTCAAGAGCACGTTTGCTATAAAGTCCATGGAGGAGCATGCTAGAGCAGTTATAGATTCGCTGGATGATATAGAAGTAGCAAGGAATATGCTAGCAAGGATAGTTGGTAGGGATACATCAAACCTTGATAGAGAGCATATACTCTCTGCTGTGATAGAGAGTGTAGGAGAGAGCACTGTTGATGGGATAAACTCACCTCTCTTTTACTATGCCCTCTATGGTGTGTCATTGGCACTTGCATATAGGATAATAAATACCCTAGACTCGATGCTTGGGTATAGAGATCCTTACCATAGGTATATAGGCTACTGCTCAGCAAGGCTAGATACAATAGCGAACTACATACCTGCAAGGCTAACTGCAGTAACCATAGTTATAGCATCAATACTCTTAAGGTTGGATTGGAGGGGTGCATTAAGGGTAATGCTAAGGGATAGGTATAATACACCAAGCAAGAACTCAGGATATCCCATGTCAGCACTTGCTGGTGCACTAAGGATAAGGCTTGAGAAGATAGGATACTATACATTAGGGGATGCATATGAGAATATAGGTATAAAGCATTACATACAGTCTATAAGGGTTATGAAAGCAAGTGCTCTTTTATTCATACTTATGGTTGTATTACCATTGTTACTTGTAAGGAGTATGATATGAATCCTCTTGAGCCACTCCTTGCAGTAATCTCATTCCTAACCATACTACCAGTTAACAGATCATACAGTTTAGATTACATTGCCAGATACATGTTCCTATTCCCTCTAGTAGGCTTGCTTATAGGCTCTATTATAGGCTTTATAGTATACCTGCTATACAATATTACAGATAACTCATTCATAGTAGCTCTCATAGCAACTGCCATACTACTCATAATTACAGGGATGCACCATACAGACGCACTAGCAGACTTTGCAGATGGTATAATGGCCAAGGGTAGTAAGGAGAGTAAGTTAAGGGCACTTAGAGATCCTGCTATAGGTTCTGCAGGTGCTACTGCTCTAATCCTCTACATAGTAGGATTGATCATAGTATTAGCATCTATAGATTATTCAAGTATGGTTACTGCAGTTATAGTCAGTGAGGTTATAGCAAAGTATGCCATGGTTATGCAAGCATCAATAGGCAGGGTTGCATGGGAGGGAATGGGGGCACCCTTTGTAAAGGCTATGAGTATCAAGGATAAAAGGGGCAGTAGATTCATAGCATCTACCGTAATAACCATCTTACTAGCATACATCCTATCAAAGTATATAGGCATATATGCATTCATAGCATCTGTAGCATCTGCTCTGATCATGCTTTTACTGGCATACAGGAACTTTGGTGGTATCTCAGGGGATCTCTTTGGTGCAACAAATGAACTTTCAAGGCTAACATCCTTGCTTGTATTTGCAGTATTAATATAGAATATCATATTCATCATTATTATGCATGCACTGGTTATGGCTGGGGGCAAGGGGAGTAGATTGGGTTTTGTTGAGAAGCCATTACTTATAATAAGGGGTAAACCTATGATAAGTTATATACTTGATGCTTTATTAGATGCAAGATGCTTCACTGGTATATGGGTAGCAGTAAGCAAGAATACTCTGAATACAAAGGCATACCTACTTGCTAATTACAATGTAAAGGTAATAGATACAGATGGTATGGATTATGTACATGATCTTAACTATGCCCTTAGATACATAAGTATGGATAAGAGTGATCCTATACTTGTAGCAAGTGCAGACCTTGTGCTATTGGATGGTAACATAGTAAGGCATATAGTAAGCCTCTATAACTCTCTCAGCAACAAAGATGCTTGGGTAGTTATAACCTGTAGTAACCTATACATGCAGAGTAAACCAAAGGTAGATGGCTTGAACCAGTATTACACAGGTATAAGCATAGTCAACCCTGAGCTAGTAAATAATCTCAGTACTATAAGGGAGGAATACGTATTCATAGATGATATTAGAGTAGCAGTAGATGTTGATACATTAGATGATCTTAGGATTGCTGAGCATTTACTTGATCTACTCTAGATATCACTTTACCAAGTATTTTAGCCTTACCTCCTGTGCTCTCTGCAAGCAATTTACCACAGTTACTGCACTTTATATCCATGGTTGTATGTGAGTATATAACCCTCTCAGCATTACACTTTGTGCATTGCACAAGTAAGAACATGCTCCTTGGTATAGGTATTAGTACATGCTCTTTTCTCATACTATCTCAACCTTCCTAAGCCTTATACCCTCTCTTTGGATAGTGTATCCACATGCCTTACACTTTAACTTGAACATCTGCTTCTTTGTTGTCTTTGCTGTCCTCTTCTGCTCTGGGAACTTCTGACCTCCATAACCCTTCTTCTCCTCCTCATGCTTCCTAACACCTAGGGCCATGCTCCTATCCTTACCCTTCTTATACAAGGATACAGCATGCTCAGTATGCTTCTTGCACCTAGGGCAGTATGTGTTAACCTCTTTAGGTACCTTCATACACTGCATTATACCAAGCTTTTATTTAAACCACTCCCAAAAATTATAAATTGGAGTATTCAATACTTACTCTAGGTGATCTGATTTGGCAATACCAGTTACTACAGCAGGAGGTACTGTGCCAGTTCTTGTATTAAAGGAGGGTGCAAAGGAGACCAAGGGTAGAGAGGCACAGAGGAATAACATAACTGCAGCAAAGTTGGTTGCTGAGATAGTGAAGA
>CAYYYF010000013.1:0-38867 GCA_964475945.1 uncultured Nitrosopumilales archaeon
TATAGCAATTCATCAAGCCATAAATGGCGAAGTTTTCTTGCTATACTATGTATAACATCATTATAAGATTATTTAATTGCTATTGCTGTTTTTGCGTATTATCTCCCTCAATGCATAATGCAGTATGCTCCTACTCATGTAATACTTTAACTCATTCTCTGTATCTATCCTAGCAAGAACCTTTGTACTCTTAACATCATTACCCTTGCGTATAACAAGATCAACAACCTTCCTAGGCCTGAGATCCCTTAACCCTACTATATCAAACAACTCTGAGCCATCTATGCCCAATAAGTCTGCATTGCTATCCATGAACTGTAATGGTAGTATACCCATGCATATAAGATTGCTTCTATGTATCCTCTCAAAGCTCTCTGCTATAACTGCCCTTACACCAAGTAGCCTTGGTCCCTTTGCTGCCCAGTCCCTTGAGCTCCCAGCACCGTAGTTCTTACCTGCTATTACTATCAATGGTATGCCTTCCTGCTTGTATAGCATTGCAGCATCATATACAGTAAGTATCCTCCCGCTTGGGTAATGTACAGTATACCCTCCCTTCTTGCTTATCCCTTTAGCCTTAAGCATCTTATTCTCTATCTTGCCTGTGAATGTGCCTCTAACCATGACATGCCAGTTACCCCTCCTTGCACCATATGTATTCAACCTTGCTATATTGACACCCTGCTCTTGCAGATATGAACCTGCTTGTGAATCTACTGGTATAAGCCCTGCTGGGGATATGTGATCAGTTGTTATGTTATCACCTAGTATAAGCAAGGCTCTAGCATTAATTATATCATCCAACATGATGTTATCATCTAAGGTAAAATCATCTAAGAAAGGTGCCCTCTGTATGAATGTGTTACTACTCCACTCATAAAACATGCTATTACTAGCATTTATGGAATCCCACTCTGGCGCAATGTCCCCAAGATTTGAGTATGCCTCTTTATAATCTACATCAACCTGCTCTAGAATGTTCATAACCTCACTACCTGAGGGCCATATATCCTTAAGGTATACTGGCTTGTTATCTATATTATAGCCTATAGGTTCACTGCTAAGATCCTTAACCCTACCTGCTAAAGCATATGCTACTACAAGGGGAGGAGACATAAGGTAATCTGCCCTAACATCTGGGTGTATTCTACCCTCAAAGTTCCTATTCCCAGATAGCACGGCAACAGCAATTATATCCTTGCCCTTTATTGCACTACTTAAATCATCATACAATGGTCCACTATTCCCTATGCATGTTGTGCACCCATACCCTACTATACCAAAGCCTAACTGCTCCAAGTAGTAAAGCAGGTTACTCCTCCTAAGGTACTGCTCAACTGCTCTAGAGCCTGGTGCAAGGCTAGTCTTAACATGCTTCCCTACCCTTAATCCATGCTCATAAGCCTTCTTTGCTAGTAACCCTGCTGCTACTATAAGGTATGGGTTACTTGTATTTGTGCAACTTGTTATAGCAGCAATAACTATGCTACCATCACTTAACTCATCTCCATTAATATTTACACTCCTTACATCTAAACCCTTGCCTCCAGATCTCTTCATGATCAACTCCTCTATACCCTTCCATGCATCCTTCAAGGTTCTCCTCTCCCATGGTAATGATGGGCCTGCTATGCAAGGCTCTACACTTGAGAGATCAAACTCTATAACCTTGCTGTAGTATGCATCTTTAGCATAACCATACATCCCTTGCCTCTTATAGTATACCTTAACCAACTCAGCAGCATCCTCTCTACCAGTAGCCCTTAGGTACCTTACAGTCTCATCATCTACTGGGAAGAGTGCAGTTGTAGCACCATACTCTGGTGCCATGTTTGCTATAGTTGCTCTATCTGGGACTGTTAATGAGTATACACCATCCCCTATGAACTCTAGGAATTTATCAACAACATTATGCCTTCTTAGATGCTCAGTTAATGTTAAGACTATATCTGTTGCAGTAACACCCTCCCTAGGCTCATTGTATAACCTTATACCTATAACATCTGGCACTATACTTATAGGCTGCCCAAGCATAGCAGCCTCTGCCTCTATACCTCCTACCCCCCATCCTAATACCCCTAGCCCATTAACCATGGTTGTATGAGAATCCATACCTAGGCATGAGTCAAAGTATGCCATACAATTATCTTTAAGCACAACCCTTGCTATATACTCCAGATTAACCTGATGTATTATCCCTGTGCCTGGAGGGAATACCCTTAGGTTCCTGAATGCATTTGCTGCCCATTTAAGGAACTCATACCTTTCCCTATTCCTCTCCAACTCTAGCCTATGGTTAAGTATGTATGCATTACTCATACCCCAGTTATCAACCTGTACACTATGGTCTATAACAAGATCTACTGGGATAAGGGGATTTATTATATCTGCATTATACCCATGCTTTACTGCAATCTCTCTAATTACTGCTAGATCCACTAACGCTGGGACACCTGTGTAATCCTGCATTATAACCCTAGCAACCTTAAATGGTACCTCTTGAGGATTGCTTGCATCCCATGAGAGTGCTTTATTAAGATCATCTGAGGTTATGTTCTTACCATCCATGTTTCTAGCAATAGACTCAAGTATTATCCTTACAGTATGGGGCATATGATGAAATCTGCTAACATCGTAATAGTATATTCTCTCATTACCAATATCTAATGTTGATCTCTCTAGCATAATGCATCTTAATACCCAAGGCTTAAAAAGGTTCCTAGGGTAAATAAATATTAGAGCAGTCTTACATCAGTCTTTATAACATTCTTCATGCTATATATAGCTGGGCATCTCTCCTCTGCTAGCTTTAAGATCTTGGCAAGCTCTTCTTTGCTAGCATTCTCAGCATCAGCATCCACTTCAAAGTTAACAACCTCTGTTATAGGCTCATCTGCTATATCAAGGGTCTTCGCAAAGTTTACCACACAGTTTGATCTTACATTAAGCCTCTTAAGCCTTATACCCTTGCTTGCCGCTATGCTTGCAAATGTTGCTATAAAGCATGAGGTCATCCCTGCTATGCAGTATGCCATTGGGCCTAGCCTATTACCATTACCCCCAAGCCATGTTGGGCTATCTATCTCTATAACCTGCTTACCCTTCTCATATGCTAGTTCAGTCCTAAACTGGTAGCCTTTTGTATCATCAAGCACCCATTCCCCTTCAAGCTTGATGACCTTCTTCAAAGTATCCTTATTCTTCTTACCAGCCTCTACAAACTCTGCTACCTTGCTAAGGTTAACGTTGTTGAGTATCATAGATGCTCTATACTACAACTGCTTATTAACATTACCCTTATACTTCTTTGGGTTCTTAAGGAAGATCTTCTTGCATCCATCACAGCAGAAGTAGTATACCTTACCCTCATACTCAGCAGTTACTGCAAGGTCATCATTCAACTCTATGCCACAGACAGGATCAAGCACACGCATAGTATTGCTTCAAGGAGGATATATTTATTCATGATGTTAGCTATACAAAAATGTATATCTTAGCTACCCAAATCTGTATAGCTTCATTTATAAAGCTACTCATTTTTGTATAGCTTAGCTATACAGATCTGTATAGCTAGTTATAAACTTTATGTATAAATTTTTTCTATGCGATAGGGTTAACCTAATAAAGACTAATTAAAAAATGGATTAGGCTAGAAGCCTTTAACTCCTTGAGCCAACTCTACTTGCCTATGCATCTCTGATAATGCACATCCTGCACCCATATCAACCTGTGGTTTACCTCTTCTAAGCAACCCTCTGTATAGACCCTCCTCTAACCTCTTCCCTACCTTCCTCTCCCACTCCTCAACTGCTATACCATACTTCTTCTGTATCCTATCTCTATACCACTCTGGGATAACATTGAATGCACAGAATGGTATTATCCTTAGATCTGGTGTCAGATAGTGTATATCACACCTTTGCAATCTCTCAAGGTCTTCATTATATTTATCTTGGAAGTGCATCATACCTAGGAATAAGCTCCTAACATGCCATGAGCCTACGCTATCGAAGTTCCTCTTGAGTAGTATGCTAGCAAACATCTTTGCTAGATCAACTCCCTTTGGTTGCTTGCTCTTATCTATGAATGTATTCAACTTGTTAACAACCTCTACCATACCAATGTATCTATTCTTACCTGACCTTAACTCCTCAGCCTTCTCCTCAAGATACTCAAGTAGGCCTCTTATATCAACGAATGAAGTCAATGGAACAAGTTTCTTACTCTCTGCATCCTCAAAGACATATGTGCCTGCGCCACATGCAAAGTGTATGCTTAACTCATACTTTGGCTTCTTACTGAACTGTTCTATAACATCTGTTAATGGCATGCAACTGGGTACTGGGAACCATGCATCCTTTGGTATCTCACCGTTGGTCTGCTCCTCAATCCTCTCTATGCAGTCTGGTATGGTTATTCTATACTTCTCTCTCTCCTTCTTGCTCATCCTACCTGTAAGTGATACAGGTTGGAAGTTTACCCCATGAACAACATCCATATTCCTCTGCGCATACCTTATTATATCACCTAACTCATGGTCATTGACAGACTTTATTACAGTAGGTACAAAGACTATGGTCATCCCTACCTTCCTAGCATTCTCAAGCACATAAGGCACCTCCCAGTGGTTCTTTGGGTTGGTTCTAGGGGTAACACCATCAAAGCTTAGATAAAGGTTGTTAACCCCACTCTCCCTTATCTGCCTCATAAGGTCTACATCCATAGCTAACTTTATACCATTTGTATTCATCTGTATATGGTCTATGCCTTCCTCTTTTATCGTCTTTATAACATCAACTATATCCTCTCTAAGCATAGGCTCACCACCTGTTATCTGTAGTGAGTTGCCTGGTATTGGGCGCTCTGCCTTGAGTATCTTTGCCATTGCCCTTACCTGCTCTAATGTAGGCTCGTATAGGTATGAGCCTTCTAGACCCTTCTTAACATAGAAGAAGCAGTACCAGCATGTAAGGTCACATCTATTTGTAACTATCATGTTTGCTAAACCAGAGTGACTTAGATGGTTTGTGCATAAGCCACAGTTGGTTGGGCATGCACACTTCTCTATACCAACATTTGCTGCATCCTGTTCTATACCCTTGCCATCCTTCCAGTATGCACTGAACTTTGCATACATATCATAGGATCCAAAGTATAGCTCCTCAAACTCTCCATGCTTGGGGCATACCTTGCTCATGTATACCTTGCCATCTCTCTCAAATACCTCAGCATCCAGTATCATGTTACACTCTGGGCATATACTCTGAGTATACCTTATAGTCTTGCTCTTACCTTTTCTATCATCCTTCTTATCTAATGACCTTATCTGTATTAGATCCATTGCTATGCTAACATACATTTTAAGATATAAGCATATCTAAAGTAAACATAAGGTGAATAGTAGTATGCTAAGATTAAATAACATAAGAGGAGAAGGTATAGTATGTTAAGTGATAAGGCTAAGAGGGCAATGGAGGTAATAGGGTTAACAAGCTATGAGGTTAAGGCTTACACCACTCTACTAACTGAGGGGCCATTGATAGCACAGGAGTTAAGCACTAGATCTGGTGTGCCTTATAGCAAGATATACGAGGTATTAGGTAAGTTGGAGGAGAAGGGTTGGATAGAGTCTGATAACTCTAGACCAACAAAGTTCTACCCAAAGTCCCCAGCAACAGCATTGGAGAGCATGCGTATGCGTATGGAGAGTGAGATGAAGGAGGCAGAGAGTGTTATAATGAACGAGCTCATGCCCTTGTATAATAAGAGTGGTGTAAAGGAGAGGCCTGAGATATGGGTGCTTAGAGGGTTATACAATATAGTAGCAAAGGTTAAAGAGGTTATATTGGCAAGTGAGAAGGAGTTGCTTATTGCATTACCAGCAGTAGCAAGCAGCATAAGTAAGCAGATGCAACCACTGCTAAGGGAGTTGAAGGATAAGGGTGTAAGGATACTCATAATAGCAGCAGAGAGCACTAGTAGTGATGTTATAAGGGCATTGAGTAGGGTAGCAGATGTTAGGCTTAAGGATAGCATGTTTGGAGGGGGGGTTATAAGTGATAGCAGGCAGGTTATACTGTTACTTGCAAGTGAAAGGTTAAGCAATGAGCCCCTTGCAATACTAGCAGAACATACTGGCTTGGCAAGCTTTGCTAAGGAGTACTTCAACTACCTATGGAAGGATGCTAAGCAGATAAACTTAAGTAGTTAATCTCTGAATAAAGACTTTATATACTTGACTAATAAAGTATTAGCATGGAGAGGGAGGCTCTATTCATAGAGACTGCTGAGAGGGAGCATATAGAGATGTATTTAAAGGCTATATGGATGCTCAATGAGAGAGGTGAAGAGGCGAAGGTTAGTATCATAGCAAAGACACTTAACATAAAGCAACCTAGCGTTGTTCAGATGCTAAGAAAGCTGTATAGAAGGGGGTATGTGATATACTCAAATGGCAAGGCTAAGCTTACTGGGAAGGGGGAGGAGATAGGTAGGCAGATGGTAAGGAACAGTAGACTGCTTGAGGTTCTTATGAAGAATGCATTAAAGATAGATCTGAATGAGGAGATGGTATGTGGGATGGAGCATCATATGAGTAAGGACTTTGCTGATGCAATATGCACATTGCTTAATCATCCTAGAGCATGCCCCCATGGATATGCCATACCAGAAGGTAAGTGCTGTAATGATAGAGCATAATCTATCGGTAATAAATTAAAATTAAAATTAAAATAAATTAATTAATGCAAGTTAACGGCTTAGCCTTGTAAGCTTCAACCTTAGGTCTGCAAGCTCTTGAGAACTCAATCTAACCCAGTTACCACCGCTCCTCTCTATAACTATGTAACCTTGCTTACGCTCGCTTGGATATACTCTAATGTATGCACCATCGCTTCTAGTAAACTCATACCTCTTCCCTGAAGAGGCTTTATCTATAGCAACTATAAACTCAGCAACGTCCTTGCTGGTAGGTATAGCAACTCCACCTCCACCACCCGTAGGTAAAGTACCTCCTCTTGCACCACCCTCATCACTTGCCCTTATTACCCATCCATTACCATCTAACTTTGTAACATCCACTGCCATGGATTCAACTCATTGTAAGAAAGTTATAAAGCTTTTTGCTTAGCATTCTAGAATAAGATCATTTGTAGCATAAATGGAGCAATACTTATTTATTTTATGGGTATGTAATTAATATTAACTATGCTGAAGGAGAGGGCTCTGCTGATAAGTGAGGAGGATATTGATGCAGAGATGCTTAAGAGGCTTAGGGCAAAGATAGTTACACAGATGCTCCCTCCACATAGATACGATGGTATACTTGTATTAAATGATGATGGGATCGTATTTGATGGGAAGGATATACTTGATGGTAGTAGGTTTAGATTGGTTATACCATTGAGTAGTATAGTAGATATACATCTAGGTTATGATGAGAGGTTTATAGGTAAGGATAGCAAGGGTAAGAGCTACAAACTCTTGCCTATAAGGATAAGTTACAAGTTAGATTCTACTAAGAGAGTATACATATTCCCAGAGTTCAATGGTCTTTTTCGATCAAGTAGTAGCGAAGAGGTGTATAAGATACTACTAAGCAAGGGATCTATTGCATAAGGTTTTATTTTACCTTGTATTAAATACAATGGGCATGCGATGATGATACTAGCCCTTCTGAGCAGTGATGAAGATCTTGAGTGCTGAGATGCCCAGAACATAATAATAAAGTTATTAAGTGGATTTAGATTAATTACTATTGGATTGGTAACTATAGAGACAACTGCTAGCTTGGAGAGCTTTAGGAGGTTCCTTATAATAAGTACTTGCAAGTCTTTCATGCCAGAGAGTTACATTAAAGATCCAGAGGTATTCCCTGAAAGGGAAGGGTCGCAGGGGTTCATATACATAGAGGCTGCAGATAAGGTTACACTCAAGAAGTCTAGGGATGTAACATTCGTTAATGCAAAGGATATACTAGGTATAATATACTCTAGCAAGAGTGGTAACACTAGACTTAGATGGAGGCAGATAAGGAGGAGGATAGGGAAGGTTACTGGTGTAGCATCAGTTAATGCTCTAGTTAACCTTGTTGAGAGTGGAGTGCTTAGCAAGGAGTGGGTAGATGAGTACCTTAAGAAGTATGCTTATGATAATAATAGTAGCAATAAAGATACTGATACTCAAGGAGATATGAGTATTTTGCATAAAGATCAACAGGATAACGTTCTCCCCTCTTAATCTTATTTTTTAATTATTTAATTATTTAATTATTTAATTAATTAATTTATATTATATTATACCATTCATATATGCCTTTGCTAATCTTATCCATCCATCCCAATCTACATGTTCATACTCAACAGGATCTGCTACTGGATACCTTATCCATGTCCTAACTACTGTAAAACTATACTTGTTCATTACAGTATCACTCTTGAATGTTATATTTAATACTGTACCCCATCTCTTTCTCTCACTACTTAACTCTACTATGCTACTTAATGGTATGACTAGATTCTTCTCATACTTGGCATCATTGTTTAGCATATCTAGCGTGTAACTCTTTGGTACTCTAATGGTATCTTTACTCTTCTGTAGTTCTTTGACCTGAAGGTTAACCTCACTCTTCCAAGAGTCCATGCTCATCCCTGTCTTTGATATGAATGCAACTCTCTTGTTGGTAAGCACAAGTATCCCTTCCCTACCCCTCTTAAAGAGTCCATGCTCACCTCCCCATACAGAGAATAATACCGATAGTATATGCTCTTCCATGCATGTACTTATACCTAATACTATTTAATAATTTAAGATATGTAATGGTGCTAAGTAATCCTCTAAAATGGATAATATTCTAGATTTATTTATATAGAATGCTATGAAATGTAATCTGTAGCCATCTTAATATACCACTGAGTTTATAAATGATTAATAAATAAATCTAGCATTAAAACTGCAAATATATAATATTATCCAAGTATTGCTAATTTATCAAATTTAGCATTAAACTTAAAAGTATCCAAAAAATCTTTTTATTAGATGATAACCAAATGATAACATGCGCAGCAAAGAGTTAATGACTGCTATGCTGGTTGCAGTAACTATAGCATTAGCAGTAGGGGCAGGAGTAGGAGGGGTAGCGTATGCAGATCATGGTAGAGAGGTAAAGCCAAATGCAAATGGTAGCATACCATTCGTAGAGCCTGATCAGAATCCATATGAGTGCTGGCAAGCAGATGGTACACCTTGCCCAATAGATCATGGTAATACAGCATGGATGCTAACTGCAAGTGCACTAGTGCTATTCATGACACCAGGTGTAGCATTCTTCTATGGTGGATTAGCAAGGAGCAAGAATGTTGTATCTACAATAGGGATGTGCTTCATAGTTATAGGGATAATAAGTGTACAATGGGTACTGTATGGGTATAGTCTAGCCTTTGGTCCCCCTACAGAGGGAGTGCATAACTTCGTAGGTGACTTCTCATACGCATTACTTAACGGTGTATCACACGAGGCACCATTAAGGATAGGAGACTCATGGATGAGCATACCACACCAGACATTTATGATCTTCCAGGCTATGTTCGCTGTAATAACACCAGCATTGATAGTTGGAGGGCTTGTTGATAGGATGAAGTTCAGTGCCTTCGTTATATTCATTGTATTATGGGCTACATTCGTATACGATCCTGTGGCACATTGGGTATGGGGTGGAGGGTTCCTTATGGATTTAGGCGCATTGGACTTTGCTGGAGGTACAGTTGTGCATATAACCTCAGGCTGGAGCGCACTTGCTGCAGCACTTATCCTAGGAAGGAGGATAGGCTACGGGAAGGTGCCTATGGAGAGTCATAACATACCTATGGTTGTCTTAGGAGCATCAATACTATGGTTTGGTTGGTTTGGATTCAACGCAGGTAGTGGGTTAGCAGCAGATGGTAGGGATACAAGTGCATTTGTTGTAACCAATACTGCTACTGCAATGGCAGCATTATCATGGGTATTCATGAGCTGGGCTCATACTGGGAAGCCAAGTATAGTTGGTGCAGCAAGTGGTGCAGTTGCAGGATTGGTAGCAATAACTCCAGCATCAGGGTTTGTAGGTGTTATGGGTGCCATAATAATAGGCCTTGCTGCAGGTATAATATGCTATGCATGTGTAGTATTCAAGAACAGGAGAAGGTGGGATGATGCATTGGATGTATGGGGTGTACATGGTATGGGAGGCACAGCTGGTGCAATATTAACTGGTGTACTAGCAAATAAGCATATTGGTGGTGTTGCTGGAGGGTGGGAAGGCAACTACATGCAGATAGCAATAAATGCTCTAGGTGCTGGTGTTAGCATAGCATACGCATTTGGTTTAACCCTGCTTATACTAAAGGTTATGGATATAGTATGGCCTGGAGGTATAAGGGTAACTCCAAGAGAGGAGGAGATAGGGTTAGATATAGCACAGCATGGAGAGAAGGCATATGCAACAGCATAACCCAATATTCATTATTTTTTAAAATAAATAAATAGATATTTATTTTTCTTTGATATTACGTTGTTCTTCCTTTAATAGAATGCTTAAATAGAATCTTATGGATATAATTATATTATATGAGAAGAAAGCAAGAGGAGAGATTTATAGTAGAGATTAGTTTACTTGTACTTATAGTATTCATATTCTTAGAATTGTATAGCATAACATACTATAACCAACTAGCAGTAACTAGGTTCATACACATACTTGTACCTTTACTACTCTTTCCTTTCATAATCATAATGGTAAAACATGGATCTCTTGCTAGTATAATCATGCTTATAGGTATATCATGCATGCTAGGATCCTTAATACTGTTGCCAGATATGCTAGTTAATGGTACTATAGGTTATGATAAGTTCTATGCAATATCTTTGAGGGTATTCTTAGTAGGGTTGGGTGCCATAGTAATAGGTATGATAATGATATACAAGGTAGAATGGTTCTATGTTAAGAATAGACCAAGGGATGATACCATGAAGGTATGGAATCATAACATGGCTAAAGGAGGATTACTCATACCACTCTATAAACTCTTAAATGATAAGGAGAGGATGCTCTTGCCCATGTATAGGTATGTTGTTGTAAGAATATACGATAGTGATTACCTTGTACCTGTAGAGGAGAGTGTTCCTATGGAGAGTATGGTTGTTAGAAGTAAGGATGATGTATTCATAGGCGTACGTAAAGCATTATAATTTATAAATAAAAATATAATGTGATAATGATTTTTTCCTTAACTACTCTTTGTCCTTCATATAACTCTCAGAACTCTCAGCACTGCTCTTATCCTCAGCCATGATACTCTTTGTACCCCTTGCACCCCTTATACCAAACCATAGTGCTGTTGATGCTATAAATACACCTGCCATTGCATACATATGCCCTATGAACATCTCTGCCATGTTTAATATTAGAAACATCTATATATTAAATTTAGTTATCAAAAGCTTATCATTTTGGATACTTTCATAATACAAGAGAAAAGGATATTTAGTTACGTGTACCCTTTTAAGATAATAGATGCACAATCTTTATGATCAATATAAAGCAATCTAAGGGCATAATGCTTTGCTAAGTATGCAACTTTACCTGTATGTGTATACTATTCTATCATATGGAAAGAAATATATAACGTACCATTAAATGGTATATATGGCAGAAAAATTCCATATATTGACTATTCTTGCAGTATCAATCCTATTGATAGGAACAAATGCGTATATATACGCTGACATGCAACTGGATCAACAGAACCAAGGTCAAGTAAAGATGCGTACAGATAAAGACTTTTACAAGTGCGATGAGAGAGTTACAGTAAAGATAAGCGGAAAGCCAAATACAACATACCTGCTTGTTATTAGAGATCCAAATGGTAATGTATACGCACAGGTGAATGTAACTACAGATAGTAATGGTATTGCTACATATACATATACACAAACAGGTCCTTCAGGTGCATGGTTATTAGAATTGTACGAGGTTAATGCTGGTAGAAAGAAGCTTGTTGCTGAATGGAAGTATAAGGTTGAGTGTGAAGAGCAACCTCAGCCTGTTAACTCATGTCTTACTGTAGTAAGCGATCTGCAGACATTCGTAGATAGAGGCAATACGGTTGCAGTTAATTATACATGGCCTTCCCCTATAAACTCAAATGATCTAGGCATACCTGGTGCTACACCAATATGGTCAAGCAATGGTTTGGATACAGGTAATGCATACACATTCACTAAGCACTTCATCTTACCTCAAGGTTATGCCTACTCTGCTAGCATAATGATAAATGCTGATGATACTTGGGATGATCTAAGGATAAACGGTAACCTTATAGCAAATACACCAGTAGGTGATGGATGGGGGAATGTGCATACCTTTAGCATACCAAGTGCTTTCTTGCATCCTGGGCTTAACACATTAACAGTAAAGGCAAAGGATATAGGGCAAGCAGTGGCAGCGTTAGCATTCAAGATGGATGTATACTGCAAACCTGCACCATCATCTATCCATTGGGATAAGATAGTATTCACAATAGATATACAACAAAGTGAAGAACCTGTACGACCTGATGAATTGATGGTTAAGCTAAGGCCCCTACTAGGTAAGACATTAGATATAAAGGTAAGAGATAACCCTGCAGATGTTGTAGCATTAGAGGATGTTGTTAAGAGCTTTCTAGCAGCAAAGTACGGTCTAACAAAGCCTGATACTGATAGGATAATTGTAAAGATAGTAGAGGTAGAGTATGCAATAGATACCAATGCTCATGGTATGGTAGGACCAGTAGGGCCACAGAAACCAGAGCAGACAGGATCATCCACCAAAGGCAACACTCTTAATAATAGTTACGAGGGTATATACTACGCATTACCATTTGTAGGCATTGGTACATTAGTAGCTTTATGGTATAAAAGAAGAAGAGGGTATTAGACAAGGTAAGGCGTAATTAAAAACACAAAATCCTTTTATTTTTATTTTTATTTATTTTTATTTTATTTTGAGATTATTTACGTATATACTCTACCAAGATTGGTAATATCTCTTGCTTATGCTGTAAGCAATACTTGAGCAGTTATGGGGCCGGTGGGATTTGAACCCACGACCGCCAGCGCTCCAGCTGGTACCCCAGGTTCACCACCTATATATACATTGGGTTCTGGTATCCTAGACCATGCTCTCCGCCAGCATGCATAACCAGCATGCTGTAGACGACGGCCCCTTGCTCTACTCTATTATACTCCTTAATATATTATTACTCAATTAGTTCAAGTAATGTATGGAATGCTATCTCATTAATATCATGCTTGTAATCCCTTAACATCTTAATAAGCCTACTTCTATCTACACGTATAATACTATTAGATAGGAAGAGATACTGCATAGCAGATGTCAGATTGTTAACCCTTCTACGTATACTTGCACTCTCAAAGTCTATTATACATGCTCTATTACCAGATATTATTACATGCCTATACATATTACTAAGCTCACCATGATCCACACCTATAAGATCGAGCGTATAGCACTGCTTAAGCAGGTCCCTTATAACCTCCTTTGTATACTCGTAAGGTTTATCTATAGCTAACCACTTCTTGATCAATAGTCCATCAATAAACTCTATCATAAGCATATGCTTGGTGTAATCAAAAAGCCTTGGTCCTATGCCTATGCTATTAACTATCTTAAGGATACTAGCCTCATGCTCTACACTAACTCTTGCAGAGTCACTCCTCATTATCTTTAATGCACATACACTATCATCACTCCTTAACGCCTTAACGACTATACTTGTGCAGCCCTTTCCTAACACCCTTATATTACCCCTCAGTATGGTATTACCCTCAAATACTATACCTTTTACATTAAGCTCCTCCAATTCTTTAATTATATATCTGCTATATTCATAATCATAAGGATATGACAGTATATCTGCAAGATCTTTGTTTATTTTAACAATTCCTGAAAGCATATCTATCACTTACTATTAACTCGCTAACCATATTAACCATATTTAATATACTTGGATTCTCATCAAGTGTGTATATATCAAAACCTTGCTTAAGATCCTCCATTATACCCTTGCTTATCCCAGAGTAAGGTAACCCTTCCTTTAGTATATATGCTAAGAGATCCTTTGCGTTACTGAACTTTCTATATGTAAGGGCATTTATCCTACCCTTGTTATCTAGCCATAGCAGAGAACCTTTATTCTTAGCAATGAATCTATTTGCATTGCTAACATCAAATACGCTAGGCCCTATCTTTACGCTAATAGATGGTATATTTAATGAATCTAATAATAGTGCAATGTATGCCTTATCATTATTTATATAGCATCTTGCCCTTATCACATTAAAGTTGTTTATACTTAACTGCTTCACTATTGCATTCATGCTACTCTTCAACTGACCCCATATTATATCATCACTCCTCTTCCTATAACTAAACTCTGCAACAAGTATATTTTTGGCATAAGGGCTTGGATCTAATCTTGATTCACTATTATAATTGAAGTACTCTAGACTTGGTCTTGCAAGGAAGTTCCTTGATGCAAGTATGAATCTACCAACACATTCATAGGATATTGCTGAGCCTAGATTTCTACTCCTATCTATAGGGTCTATTATAATCAATGCACTACTCCCATCCCTCTTTCCTTCTGCCTTTCCATCTACAGATATAACCTCGCCTTCCTTCCATATTGCTGCATGCTCTAACGTATTTATGAAGGAGCCATATGCTAGGATAAGAACCTCGCATACATAGCCAGAGAACCCTTGCACAGCTATCTCTGCTCCATATACCCCTACAACCTTCATGAACCTCTTAAGCAATCTAACATCCCTCCTCTTTGCATCATCTAGCCTCTGAAGCATGTATAGCGTATGGTAAGGGCTTCTATCTGCAGCACTCCTCCACTTGCCTAGAGCAACATCGTAGCATGGTACTACATTAACCCTAATACCCTCTACTATTGCTTCAACATAGGGATGCTGCGAGTACCTTAGATATGGGTTATAACCATGCAGTGCCTCAAACCCTATGCTCTTACCTATACTCTCAAACCGTGCATCATCTACACTGGGCTTGATCTTTACAAATATGTCTATATCAATGCTATCCTTTAACCATGTATCTTTTGCATAGGAGCCTACAAGCATTACATCATTAACCTCATCATACCTACTTGCTACTCTCCTTACATTACTTAAACACATGCTTGCAATCCTATCAACATGCCTTCTATCCTCACTGCTAGGCTCAACTAACATATATGCCTCTCTAAGCACCTCGCCAATACTCATACCCTCTCTGCCTTTAATGTAAAGAGATCTGTATATACTGCACCACTAGGTAGTAGATCACTCTTCTTAACCTTTATCTCATCCAATACCTCATTACCAAAGTATGTATCTTTATACTTGCTTATAGTTGATATCAATGCTTGATCCCTAACCCTATCTTTCATGCGTAATAGTGTTATGTGAGGCGTAAACCCTTTATCGCTCTTGAACCCTAGAGGCTTCATAGCATCCTCAACCTTCTCTGCTAAATCCTTAAGCCTTGCTGCAGAGTTATCATCAACCCCTACCCATACTATCCTTGCATCTGATATGCTTGGGAATGCACCTACACCCTTATACTCTACATGTATAGGCTCAAACCTTATACTATTTATCTTATCAATTATAGAGTTAAGCATTGAGTTGTTAACATCACCTATGAATAATAGGGTAAAGTGTAGTTGTTCTTTGCTTACTGGCCTTGCACCCTTAGCATGATTGAGTATATCATTCTGTACCTTAATCATGTTACTTATTGAGTTAGCATCCTTAACATCCATTGCAATGAATATACGCATCTACTAACTCTATGCTTTATATTATATATATAAATTAAATTTGTTCATGGGAGGTAGACCACTTATAGTATGTATAACAGGTTTACCTGGTGCTGGTAAGACTACTGTAGCAGATGCATTAAAGGGTATAGGCTTCCTTGTTATAAGTATGGGTGATGTTGTTAGGAATGAGGCTAAGAGGAGAGGTTTAGAGTTGAATGATGTAAATCTAGGGAAGGTTATGTTAGAGCTTAGAAGTATGTATGGCCCAGATGCTATAGCAGTATATGTTGGGGAGATGGTGAGGGATATGATGAATGGTAACCCTAATGGTAGATACTATGCCATAGATGGTTTAAGGAGTATAAGAGAGGCTGAGAGGTTAAAGGAGTATGGTTATGTTAAGATACTTGCAGTTGATGCACCAAAGGAGAAGAGGTATGAGTTCTTGGTTAAGAGAGGAAGGAGTGATGCACCAAAGGATATCAATGAGTTTAATGCGAGAGATAAGAGGGAGTTGGATGTTGGTGTAGCAGAGGCTATAGCATATGCTGATGCAACAATTAAAAATGATAGTAGCAAGGAGGTGTTGATAGAGAGGGCATTGGATACAGTAAGGGCTTGGATTGATGAGTATGTAGCAAGAGTGTATGAATATGAGAAAGAGAAGAGGAAAGAAGTATAGAAGAGATAGAGGAGATGGGGTTAGGGATATAGGCAAGGTTAAGTCTAATACCATAAATTACATGGATGTTACTCTACACGATCCATCTATACATGTTGAGTGCATAGTTAATCCATCTGAGGATATAAGCAAGGTTATCAAGGCGGTAAGGAATGTTATAGATGCAGAGGTTAATAGTGATGCTTTAAGCAGTAAGATTATAGTAGATACCCATGGGTTATCAGCCTTAGAGGTTATAAAGATGCAGATACATGCTAGACAGGTTATGAATACATTCAAGAGGATAATGCTAAGTAACATGAGCAAGGATTGTAAGAGTACTTGGTTATACCTTAACAAGCAGGCAGCTTATGCTGGAATAGCAAGTATATGTGAGAATGAGGATGATTCACCACTAGGTCCAATAACCATTACCATCACAGATCAGAAGGGTGCGATACCAATTATAGAATGGTTAACAGCAGATCACTCTTGATAAGGTACATCTATAACAAGCATATCATGTGCTGCTATAACATTGCTATGCATACTACTAGCCTCTATTACCAAGCTGCTTACATCATTGTATCTAGCACTAAAGTGTGTAAGTATAAGTAACCTTACCCTTGCCTTTGCTGCTAATTCTGCTACATCCCTTGCTGTTGAGTGCTTAGCCTCCATAGCCTTTGCTTTATCCTCATAACTGAACGTTGATTCAAATACAAGAACATCGCAATCCTTAAAGAACTCTACAAGCCTATCATTAACTACTGTATCTCCAGATATGCCTATCTTCCTACCCCTCCTCTTTGCACCAGTTACATCACTTGATCTTATAACCCTACCATTGATAACCACATCCTCACCATGCTGTAGCCTATGCCATAACCTACCCTTTGGTACCCCTAATGCAATAGCCTTCTCAGGGTAGAATACCCCTGGCCTATCCTTCTCATGGAAGCAGTATGAGTATGCAGGGATGGAGTGCTCTGCCCTACATGCCTTTATTACATAATCCTTCTCATCTATAACGACTTGATCACCATCAACGCTACTGAAGTATATATCATACGTAAGGTTGATGTTAAGTAGCCTTCTATTAACCTCTATATACTCATTCAATACCTTAGGCCCATAGATGTAGATAGGTAGAGTTCTACCATTTAATGCCAATGTTTGCATCAAGCCTAGAAGCCCAAGTACATGGTCACCATGCATATGCGTTATTAGTATCCTCATTCTTCTATTAGCACCTATCCCACTCCTAAGGAAGTTCCTTTGCATGCATTCACCAACATCGAATATGAATACCTCATTACCCCTAACCAATGCTATAGATTGCTGGCATCTATCTGCTGTAGGCACTGCTGATGATGTCCCTAGGAATATAAGCCTTAGTTGCATTCCCTCTATTATTACTTTATTACATTGTATATACTTGATATGTTCTTACTTGCTAGCTCTGATACATCTACCTTGCTTGCTATGCTAGGTACTGTATTGCTTGCAACTATATCCCTTGCACCAGCGCCAAGTATCCTCTTATATGCATTATCAAGGAGCAAGGCATGTGTACATGCAACATATATATCCTTACACCCTAGTCCTTTAATGGCATCTATAGCAGTTACAACACTTGACCCAGTGCTTATCATATCATCTACTATAACAGCAACCTTATCCTTGAAGTCTATAGTAGTGCTTGTAGAGTCCATATCTATCCTCACCTCCCCAGTAACCCTATCCCTACTCTTCTTGAGTGCTACATACTTGCATCCTATTATGCTGGCAAACTCCTCTACCCTTGATGCACCACCAGTATCAGGGGATACTGCTATAGTATTGCTAGCATCAACTTTTATATCATTAATGAAGTAATCTGCAAGTAATGGTATGGCAGAGATGTTATGCACTTGCATCTTAAAGTATGATAATGCTAGCATACTATGGACATCAAATGTTAGCATTGCCTTAATATTGTATGAAGAGATTATATCTGCTATTACCTTAATGCTAACAACCTCACCCTCAAGGAACTCTCTATCCTGCCTAGCATAGCCTAGATATGGTATAAGCAGTATTATGCTAGATGCTACTCTACTTACCTTTGAGAGTATGAAGAAAAGTTGCATAATATGCCTATCTACTGGTGGATGTGTTGAATGGACAACTAAGGCTATATCATTGGTAATATCATCTGGTATCCTAATCTTGCTCTCTCCATCAGGGAAGATCCTAACCTCTACATTTATAAGCCTTGAGCCTAACCTATCTGATATATTTGATGCAAGTTCTCTTGAATGCTCTGTAGCAAGCACTACCATGCTCATAGTATCACCCAGAGTTACTGAATCTCTCTTCTCTCCTTATCATTGCTAATGCATGCTCCCTTAGATCTTTGCTCTTGAACTCCCCCCTATATGCTATAGTAAGTATCTTGCTATTGTTCTTAACTCCACGCATACGCATGCACATATGATCCCCTTCCACTACAACAAGCACACCTTTAACCTTGTCAGCAAGCTCATCTGCTATCTGTTTTGTCATCCTCTCTTGTATCTGTAGCCTCTTGGCATACTTCTCAACCAATCTAACCAACTTTGATATACCAAAGACCTTACCATCTGGTATGTATGCTATATGTGCCTTACCAAAGAATGGTAGGATATGATGCTCACACATGCTATAGAACTGGATCTCTCTTACTACTATCATATCACTCTCCTCGTTGAATGTAACATCCAACTCAGAGTCTAAAGAATAACCTGAGAATATCTCAGCATACATATCTGCAACCCTATCTGGGGTCTCCCTTAAACCTTCCCTATCCGGATCCTCTCCAATCTCTATTAGCAGTTGCCTTATAAGCCTTTTTATCCTTGCTTTTGACATCAATTTCTTACCATTACCCTTACTCTTGTATCTGCCTGTATTATATTCATCATTATCTATAGGACTCATGGTATGCTCATCACCTTATGCACTTGAGGTATTATCCTAACATCCTCATAGTATTGATATATAGCATCATAGAGCGAGAGCATATGCTCTAGCCTAGGCTCATTGATACCATGTACTGGTTGCAGTACAAAGCCCTTTATATCCTCCTTCTTTATCTCATTGAATATCATCTCTGCTAACTCCTCTAACTCCTCCCTCTTGCTTAAGTTACTAACAACTACCTTTATGTATGTTGCCTTGTCATTATTTACTGCATATCCAAGGCACTTTAATGCATTACTAAGCAAGATTGAGTAATGGTTACTATCTACTGCATTAGCATCACTTAGTTTAAACTCTACCTTGCATATATCTATCAGGGGCAAGAGGTATAAGAATCTGTTTGCATCAAAGCATGATGACTCTAAGTAGGTTCTTAGCCCTAGTTCACCTTTAATGAGTTCAGCAAGTCTATATAAGGCTAGATGCTGTAGCAAAGGCTCACCACCAGTAAAGTTAATCTTGAATACATTCTTATTGTTAAGATTACTCTTTATAAGGTTGAAGGCATCTTCTATGCTATAATCTTTACCATCACTTATGTTAAGGGCATATGGTGTATCACAGTAGAAGCACCTTAATGGACAGCCAGCAAGTCTTACAAAGAGTGTCTTTGTACCTATGTATATACCCTCACCCTCTATACTAGTGAATACCTCGCTTATCCTTATCCTCAACATTTTATAACATTCTAAGATGATATTTAAATTTAATTAATTAGATGCATAATTACTCTTATCCTCTAAGCCTACCTCGATGAATGCCCTCTTCCTATTCATACATGACTCGCACTTGCCACACTGTACCCTCTCTCCATTACCTGTTACTATACCATCTGTATAACAGCTCCATGTCTTGAATATGTTATCCCCTAATAGTTTGTAACCTATCCTTATAAGGTCTGCCTTCCCTAACCCTTCTACTGCTGGACTCCATATACTTATACTACTCCTTATCCCCTGCCTTATACCATCCTCTTCTGCTAGGTTCAATGCTTCCTCTAGTTTGCTTACAAACTCAACCCTACAGTCTGGGTAATGTATTGCATCATCCTTATGTGCACCATACGCTACAAGTCTTGCATTTATGCTGAATGCATATGCTGATGCTATGGATAGGAATACAGCATTCCTTATAGGCACTACTATGCTATAATTGAATGCGGAAGGCATTGCTCCTTCATTAGTTAATAGGTTCCCACTGCTCTTATACAACTCCTTCATGAATGATATATCTATTATCTTATGCTCCTCAACCCCTACTATACCTGCTAGTAACTCTGTAACCTTAACCTCCTGCTTGCTCATCTGCCCATACTTGAATGTTAATGCATATACCTGATAACCTTTATCCTTTATGTATGCTAATGTGCAGGTAGAGTCAAGACCTCCACTGAATATGCATACTGCCTTATTCATGCATAGAGAATGTTTATAATTAAATATCATCTTATCTATTATGGTTGGATACTATAAGGACCCTTAAGATACTTGGCAAGTGGGGTATTAATAGAGTAATGGGCAGGAGAAGGCCTCTTATAGCAGTATTCAGCCTTACCCATTACTGTAACTTCTACTGCCCAATGTGCCCATTCGGGGATCCTAACAAGGAGATGCAACTAATGCAAGCAATGCAGAGAGATCTTAATACTGAGCAGTGGAAGCAGGTTATGAGCAAGGTAGCAAAGTATGCTATATGGAGCATAGTTGAGGGAGGGGAGCCTACAAGCAGGAAGGATATACTTGAGTTACTTGAGCATCTAAAGTCTCTGCATCTACCTGTTACAATGATAACCAATGGCTCATTACTACATCCACTAGACCTTGATAGGCTTAAGAATTGCGTAGACTATGTATGCCTAAGTATAGACTCTTTAAAGCAGGACTCATACTGTAAGGTTAGAGGTGTAAAGCCAGAGATGTTCAATAGAGTAATGAGTAACATTGCATTATTAAAGGATAAGGGTATAAGGCATTACATAAACTCTGTTATAACAAAGTGGAATACTGAGGAGTTTATAACCCAAGAGTACTTCGATATAGCAAAGAGTTTAGGAATACATACAGTTAGCATGACATTCGTGGAGGATAGGTCTGATGTTGATTACTCGCTCTTACCAGATAGAGGTACAATGGTTAAGGTATGTAACAGTATATTGGATTACATGAAGAGACATAACGATCCATTCATACTTATACCAGAATCTTACTGGGAGCAGATAATAGCATATGGTAGAGCGTTATTTGATGAGTGTGGTGTATGGAAGAGTATGTTTATAAATGCAGATGGTACTGTGATGGCGCCATGCTGGAAGTTCAAGGATAATGCATATAGCATGCTAGAATATGATGTTGATTATATATGGGATAGGAATGAGTGGGGCATAACTAAAGAATGCAAGGAGTGCGAGGTTCTAGCATGTATATGGTACTCATCCCAGAGCCCTAGTGTAGTTGCAAAGGGTTATATGCGTGGTATAAGGATGCTTATATCAAGGCATATTAGCACAAGGAGTTAAAATGATTCAATAAAATTAGATATTATAATAAAATATTTATTATCTTCTACCTAAGATTTACTGCTTAATAATGGTTGCTTTAGATAGTATAATACCACAGATAGGCGTGCTTGTAGCACTCTTAGTCTTACCTATACTCTCAAAGAGGATTGAGCATAACATAGAGTACTTCTTCCTTGCTGCTGGTTTAGTGGCTGTGAGTATGGTTAACATATGGTCTCTGCACTTGCTTGAGGAAGCATCTCTGCATCCAGTTATGATAGGCAATATACCAATAGGTATAACGCAAGTAGTATTAGCAGCAGGCTTAGTATTCCATTACACAAAGAGCAGGGTTAATGTATTGGCAGAGAGGTTAAGCAACCCATATATTTTAGCATCTATGGTATTTGCACTTGGTATAGCATCAAGCATTATATCTGCAATAGTAGCATCTGTTATACTTGCTGAACTCTTAGCCTTATCAAGGCTTGCTAGATATGTTAAGGTTAGGGTATCCATAACAGCAGCTTATGCAATAGGTATAGGTGCAGCATTACTTCCATTAGGTGAGCCATTATCAACAATAGTAATTGCAAAGCTTAAAGGAGAACCATACAATGCATCGTTCACATTCCTGCTAGAGAATCTATGGGATATAGTTATCCCATTGATAGCATTATTCTCAATACTAGCATACCTTTACGTAAAGAGAAGAAAAGTGGCAAGAGTGGGTAGCAGTAGCAATAACAATAATAATAATAGTAGTAGTAGTAGCAGCAAGGCAGAGTATATAGCAGAGGCTGAGAGTAGTGTAAGGGATGTTGTTATTAGGGCAGTAAAGATATTTGCATTCATCTTTGGATTAACACTGCTAGGTGAGTTCTTCAAGCCATTGGCAGAGCCTGTTGCTGATCTAGGCATAAATATACTCTACTTCTTTGGTTTAATATCTGCAGCAGCAGATAATGCTACATTAACTGCAGCACTGGTAAGCCCTAGCATGAGCATAGATGAGATAAGAGCATTTATAACATCGCTAGTAATAGCGGGAGGGATGCTTGTACCAGGTAATGTACCAAATATAATATTTGCAAGCAGAATAAGGATAGGGTTCAAGGAGTGGGCTAGAATTGCATTGCCTATAGGCATGCCAGTATTCTTAGCAGTTGCTGCATTTATGCTAATATAGGTCTTTAATAAACATGGAATACTAACCTTATATAGCAAAGAGCCTTAAAACTGATCTATAATGAGTGATCATGAACCCCAATTGGTACGCACACTAGGCCTACTAGATATAACTATGATTGGTATAGCAGCAATGATAGGAGGCTCAATGTTTGTTCTCATCGGTCCAGCAATAGGTCTTGCAGGTCCTGCTGTTATAATAGCATTCATACTTAATGCTATTATAACAATATTTACAGCAATGTCTTATGCTGAGTTAGGCTCATCTATACCAGAGGTTGGTGGAGGCTATAGATGGATAAGGGAAGGTTTGCCTAGACCCATGCCATTCATAAATGGTTGGCTAGGATGGTTTGCTCATATAGTTGCCACAAGCCTTTACGCAATAAGCTTTGGTACATTCATGCAAGGATTACTACATGCTATAGGCATGGAACTGCAATATGCTGATAAGTTGTTTGCTACAATAGCTATTTTAGTATTCGCATATGTAAACTTTAGAGGGGTATCGCCAACTGGACATGCTGGAAATATAATTACATTAGTACAACTTGGTATTATAGGTGTATTTGTATCACTCGGTTTAGCTGTTATGTACTCAAAGCCCGATTGGATTATAAACTTTGCAGACTTTGCACCCAATGGTATCTATGGCATACTTGCAGCTATGATGCTAACCTTCATTGCATTTGAGGGTTATGAGGTTATAGTACAGGCTGGGGAAGAGGCAAAGAGACCAAGGAAGGATATACCAAGAGCAATCTTCATATCTATAGCATCAGTCACTATAATATACGTTACTATAGCACTGGTTGCTATAGGCGCAACAGATGCAGATGAGCCAACATGGAGGTTCATAGGTTCTTATGGGGAACTTGGGATAATGAAGGCTACAGATACCTTCCTACCATTTGGGGCATTCCTAATATTATTTGGTGGTATGGTATCCATGCTTGCCGGTCTTAATGCGAGTATGTTCTCATCTGCTAGGGTTGCAGTTGCAATGGGCAGATACTATAATCTACCTCATATATTAAGTAAGATACATCCACATAATAGAACACCTTACATAGCAATACTTGTATCTTCATCCATTATGCTCCTCATGCTATACCTATTCCCATTGCAAGAGATAGCAATAGCAGCAGGGCTTATATTCTTAATATTATTCTCACAAGTTAATGCAGCAGCCATAAATATACGCAGGGTCTATGGTAAGAGGTTAACCTATGGTTTCAAGACACCTCTTTTCCCAATAATACCAATTATAGGTATACTCTTGAAGGTTGGCTTAGCATTGTATATAATGATTACACAACCAATGAGTTTAGTAGTAACTCTAGTATGGATAGGTATTGGATTACTGGTGTATAAGGTATATACATTTAAGCATGAGGTAGAGCATATAGCACCACTACTCGCTGCTAGGGGGGATGTTATAAGGAAGGAGTTTAGGATCCTTATGCCCTATATACCAGATGATCCTATGAGGATAGTAAGGTATGCAATAGATATAGCAAAGAGTGTAGATGGGGAGTTGAATATACTGAGGGTTATAACAGTACCTTATCAGATACCATTATCTAGTGGGGTAGCATTTGTAGATGATGCTGTTAGATCCTTTGAGCCTACTAGAAAGGTTCTTGAGGATAGCAATGTTACATACCATTACCTAGTTAGGATATCACATAACAGCATAGATGCACTTTTAGCAAGTATAGAGGAGCAGGGGATAGATCTGCTAGTATACGACTTTGATAGCTTTAAGGGTAATAGAAGGTTACAGATGCTATTAACATGTAATGCTATAATACTGAATATAGTTGATGAGAGTAAAGCAAAGAGAGTCCTTGCATTTTATGATGATGAGGAGGAGCATTCTAAACTTGTGCTTAAGATCTTGGATTGGTTTAGTGATACGCAAAGGAGTATAGTATACCTATCTAGGCTTGAGGGTATAGATTATGTGAATGAGAAGGATAGATTACATGCACATGGATATGAGGTTATCGAGAGTAAGGCATTAGGCAAGGTAAGTAAAGAGTGGTTAGCAGATTTAATATTAAAGAGTGTTAAAGAGCATAACCCAGATCTCATAGTGCTACCTGCAAGTATACTTGGTATAGGTATACTTAACAATGCATATATGCTTAGAGTATTGGATATGGTTAACTGTAACATGATAATAGCAAGAAGTTTTACACTCCCTGCAATAAACAAGGTTAGGCTCTTGGTTAGGAAGATGCTACATAATTGATGCTCTAGAGTTACCCTTTACTATTTCTAGAAGAATAGGCATGATCAATCACTCTAACTCAAAATCCTCAAGCCTAGCAAATACCTCCGCATCTTTATCTATTAACTTTATAAGATATGCATATGGTCTATCTGGCTCTATGCTTATTATTACCCCATTATCTCCAGCATTAGCATCAATCATATCATGCTTGAATACAACCTTATCACCAACCTTAGGTATGCGCTTCTGTATATATCCAGCGTTTTTAAGCATACTTAATAGCTTCTCAGATACGAACTTTGTAACCTCATCTAGTGTTAGATCCCCGTGTTTATAGTCTCTAAGCCATACAGATATCTTATCCTCTTCACGCTTTGATTGCTGTAATATTATAACTATACTCTCAGGTTCATCTGGGATCTCCATACTTATTATAACCGGCTTTGACATAGTTATCAACTCCATCATCTAAAATAAAAATCTTAATAGTTAATGCTTAACAGTTAATGTTTGCTATTCTCTACCTATAGCCCCTAATAGATCAAACTCTTCTTGAGCAAAGCCCTTTATCTCTGCTAAAGATATCATGTGACCATCTGGATCAAGCATAATAGCATGCTTCCCAAAGCTCTCCTCTCTAGGCTCCTTTAGGAACCTTAGACCTCTCTTCTTGAACATCTCACATAACTCATAAAGATCGTTTACTGTAAATCCTATTAGTATGCCGCTTCTGTGAGAATCATCACTCTTATCCTTCTTCCTTAGGACTATCCTTGTAGGGTTATCAAAGAGCTCTGCCCTATTTTCATCCCTATACTTTAATGGTAAGCCTAGCTCGTTAACATAAAAGTCTATAGATTCATTTAAATCTTTAACAAATAGCACCACAGCATCTAACCTTCTAAACATAATCTTAGATTATGGTAAATCATAATTAAAGATTTCCTTACCATCTGGAAAATCTTATATCATTATGATGGTATATCTTATAGGATGAAGAGGATAGAAGCTGTAATACCAACTGAGAGGCTTAATGCAGTTAATGAGGCGCTGAAGAAGGTAGGGGTTGGAGGTATAACTGTTATGGATAGCAAGGGTAGAGGAGCAGGCAAAAGAGAACCTGTAGCAGGGGCTAGAGGCACTACATATTATATACCAGAGTTCCATGCAAGAACAACACTTATTACAGTGGTAGATGACTCAAAGGTAGATGATGTTATAAATGCTATACTTGGTGCTGCTAGCACTGGTTCTCCAGGGGATGGTAAGATATTCATAACTAATGTTGAGGATGTAGTTGACATAGGCAGTAAGAAGAGAGGCTCAGGGGCATTATAGGTTAAGATATTATCCTTTTTATTTTAATGCGTCTACAGCAATAAGAGAGGTTATAGGGCATCCATTAGCATAGCATAGTATAGTATAATGCTATCTAGAAGAATCTATAATTTAATTCTTAAAGAATCTCCTAGTATCACCTAGCATAAGAACCTCTTCATCTCTAGTCTTTATAACCAAGGGTAGATTGCTTACAACATTACCTATAACCATGCAGTGCCTTGCCTGCAGGGTCCTTACTATAGACTTTATAGAATCTGAGTCCATCAACGACACCTTTGCTATCTTCTCCAGATCATTCTCATTTGTAAAGTTGAATAGAAATATGTTATCCAACTGCCTATATATGCTATCGTTTATTGCATCTGGTTGGTTAGTTATGAATGTAGTAAAAATACCGAAGTGCCTCATCCTTGTAACTATATCCTCCCAGTATGTATCCCTAAGGTAAAGGTGTGCTTCTTCAGCAAAGAGGAATATAGGGGGTATCTTACCTTGCTCTAGCAACTCTATTAATTTGGTTAAGAGTAGCTCAACTGTCATACGCCTTACTAGAGGGGATACCCTACCCATTCCTATTATCATAACCATACCATTGCTCTTCTGCCTTACTATATCCTCAATCCTTATACCATAACTATCTACAAATAGGTTTGATGCCATAACTGAATGAAGTCTAGATATTAATGCCTCTTTAACATGCTCATTACTCCTAAGGTTTATTATTGTATCTAGCAAGGATGATAAGGTAAGCCTACCTCTAGACTCTAGGTTATCCCATATCCTAAAGAACTCCCTTAGTGATGCTGCTGGTATATCTAGTGCGTATTTAAGCATATTTGCCATAGCACCCTTGCCTATATACTCTAAGGTAAATCTCAGACCCTTTCCAGGCTCAAGGAATAGTACCTTATCTGCTATGCTGCTCTTGCCCCCCTTGCTATTCCATGCTAATCCTAGATACTCATTATTCAGATCAAGTATTATTGTATATGCACCATACTCAACCAAGCCTTTAACTATACACTTTGTTAGATGTGACTTACCAGAGCCCTTCTTGCCTGTTATAAGGTTAAGTCTACCATCAAGGTCCTCAGCATATATTACAACCTCCTCATCACCATTGTATGAGTAACCTATCTTTATAGGATACATCCCTTTCCTTTTAAGTATAGAGTTAAGTTCAGATATGCTTATCTTCCTTATCATAGAGTTTACCCTTGATGGTAACCATGATACATCATTCCCTATGCTACCGTTATCTATACTTGCCCTTATCTTGCACTTTATTACCCTTGCATCCCTTAGGATCTTGGCTATACTGCCTATACCTAACGGATCGTATTGGTTGCATTTACTTGCAGCATTTAGTATCTCATCCTTCACCATATCATCTAGTAGTGATTGTGTATTATGGTACTCCTCATCGTAGATCTGTAGTAGCAGCATTCTAACTCTACCATCACCATCACCATCACCATCACCATCACCATCATGCTTACTATTCCCATCCTCTATTATAAGGTAGTCTCCCTTGCATACATCCTCACCATGAAGTGAGAGTAATGTTATCTCATCCCTGCTCTTACTTATTATCCTCATCTCCACACCTCATCATGCCTTACCTATCAAGAGCCTCCTAGCATTATCACCCTCTACCTCTCTAACCCCTAGCCTACTCTTCATGAAACCCTTAAGGCAGAGTAGGTCTGTGCTAGTAAATACAGAGGCATGATGCGCTACCCTTAAAGTATCTGGATATCCATTATGCAACCTCTCATTACATATAAGCACTCCTAGTGTATATGATGGATCATAGGTGGATGGAATATCTACCCTAATAACAACTCCATTCCCGTTAAGCTTTGCTAATAAGATGGATAAATCCCTTATATCCTCTCTTATACCACCATTGCAGAGTAGATCTGTTACATCTGTATAGCAAGGATGCGCTTGCTTGGTTAATGATGATGCTATTCTTGAGAGATGTTTATATGATGTACCCTTGCTTAAGCCTATTAAGATATTGCTATTTGTTTTGTATGTATCAATTATATTAAACAACTCTCTACTATGGAATGCCTTTAATGGACCATCTGCAAGTATTATTGAATTATGTATAAACCTTGATATCTCATACTGCAGCATCTGCTCTAACCTTCTCCTTATTACCCTCTTACTTTCATCTATACCACATCTATCTGCAACATCATCATTATACTTTACATAGAATAGCATAGGTCCTATCTTTATATGAGTTATCATCTTACCATTGTATGCTAATGCAATGCAGCACTTTGCAGAGTATATGAACCCATCTATAGTCTCACCTACCAGCAAGCAACTAGAGTCTATCCCTACTATACATGTATATACACGTAAAGGTTCTATCTTATTTATCATAATCTCATCTGTAGCATCGCTCTCCCAACCATGTGTAGGCATCAGTGATTTATCATTACAGAATATAACCTGCTTGCCATTAAGCTCATCAAGCCTTGAGGGTATTATAGAATCAATCTTACTCTTTATACCATCTATTATAGCATCTATATCAGCAACAGGAAGGTTTAATTGTGGCTTCATCTTGATCAACAATATAGAAGATGAGCCATATTAATGTTGCGCAAGATGTTCAACATGAACAATATAAAGGTAATGAACCCAGCACTGTTAAAGTAAGACTCAGGAAGGGGGCATGGGAGGTTGAGGTAACATGCAGAGAGGATAGAGTAAGACAAGTAGTAGAGAGTGTTCTTGCTGGTATGAGTAGTAAAATGGAGGAGGATATTAACTCTACAGAGATACATTATAATAGCATAGAGGTTAGCAGGAAGGCTATAAGCAAAGGCAGCGCTACATGCAAGGGTCTTATAGAGCAGTTATGGCGTGAAGGCTGGTTCATCAATGAGCATAACCTTGGAGATGTTCATGAGGAGCTTGCAAGGAGAGGATACAACTATGATAGGACTGCTGTATCGCATGCATTAACAGATCTTGTTAGAGAGGGCATATTGAGTAGGATAGGTAGTGCTAGAGTCTATAGATACATACAGAAGAGACCTCCTCTAAGCGAGTAGCAATAATGATAGTAGATAGATTTAAATTTAAAATCATGAGAATATATAATGATTAGGATGCTATTCATAAGTGGTGCTGAATGGCTTTGGCTTATAGTTATTATAGGTGTTCTTCTCTTTGGTGCAAAGAAGATCCCTGAACTTGCAAGATCCTTAGGTAAGGCAACAGGTGAGTATGAGAAGGCTAGGTTAGAGGCTGAGAGGGAGATAAGGGGGTATGCAAACTCCAATACAAAGCCATCAAGGGGGAAGTTAGAAGAGATAGCAAAGATACTAGGTATAGATTATAAGGGTAAGAGCGATGATGAGCTTATAGAGGATATAGAGAAGGCAATAAATAGCAAGAGAGAAGCCAACAATAAATAGGTAATAGATTATTAGATAGGATGAATGCAGTAGAGGTCATAGATTTAACGAGGGTATTTGACTCAAAGGGTAAGAAGGTAATAGCTTTAGATAATGTTAATCTTAGGATATATAAAGGGGAGATACTAGGGCTCCTTGGTGCTAATGGTGCTGGTAAGACTACGCTAGTTAAGATACTAGCTACACTCTTACTACCAACATCTGGTTATGCATATGTATATGGTTATGATGTAATTAAAGATGCGAAGAAGGTTAGGAGGATAATAAATCTAGTCTCTGGTGGCGAGACCCCAGGCTATGGTCTATTAACAGTTAAGGAGAATCTATGGTTCTTCTCACAACTGTATGGATTATCAAGTGGTGATGCTAGAAGGAGGATAGATGCCCTTATAGAGGATATGGAGCTTGAGCAATATAAGGATGTTAGAGTGCATAAATTATCTACAGGGTATAGGCAGAGGCTTAACCTTGCAAGAGGGTTCATAAACGATCCCATGTTAATATTACTAGATGAGCCTACCCTTGGGCTTGATGTAATAAACGCTAAGCATATACGCTCATACATAAAGAGATGGGTTAATAATGATAGGGAGAGGGCAGTCTTGCTTACTACACATTATCTAGCAGAGGCAGAAGAGATATGCGATAAGATAGCAATAATATACAAAGGGAAGATAATTGCATATGAGACCCCTGAGGCATTAAAGAAGTCCTTCATGGATAGCATAGTGGTTGAAATGCATGTAATTCCTCACGATGATATGAATACTATAAGGGATATACTTGCAGTAAATGGTGTATTAGGCTATGAGGTTAATGGAGGTAATAAAGTCTATGATGGTAAAGATATATACAATAATAACAATAACAAGGATATAACCCTTAAGCTTATCCTTAATGATGAGTATATGATACCTAATATAATAGAGATGTTAGTTAGGTATGGTGTAAGAGTACTATCTGTAAATAAGAGCAGTCCAACCTTGGAGGATGTCTACATAAAGTATGTCAGTGGGATAAGATATTAGTTATGAGCATTAGTGAAGAAGTATTGCTAAACCTAAGGGCTGTATATGCTAGAGCATATGTTAGGATAAAAGGATTGATAAGGGAGCCTCATTGGAGTATAGCAGAGATTACCATACCACTACTCTCCTTGAGTGCTTATGTTTACATGTATGCTATGCTTGATGCACCCCAGGAGTACATGGCATTTGTAATAGTAGGAGGCGCCATGCTTGCATTCTGGAACAATGTGCTCTGGGGTATGTCAGCACAGCTCTACTGGGAGAAAGAGACTGGTATGCTACAGCACTACATGCTTGCACCAGCATCAAGGATGGCAATACTTGTAGGCATGGCTGTAGGGGGTATGATAAACACTACTATAAGATCCCTATCCATACTTCTTATAGGTAGCATGCTCTTCCCTGTAAGCTATAACATAGTAGATCCCTTAGCCCTAGTCATAGTATTCATACTAACCATAGTTGCTCTCTATGGCATGGGTATGCTATTTGCATCACTCTTCCTATTATATGGTAGAGAGGCTAGCCATATAGCAGATCTGCTTCAAGAGCCTATATACCTACTTTCAGGGATATACTACCCTGTTATAAGCAGTAAGGTATTCCCATACTCAGTTAAGTTAATAGCAAGTATTATACCCTTAACATTGGGTATAGATGCAATAAGGCTTATACTTGTTATGGGTAAGAGCATCGCTGATATATACCTGCATGTAGTTGGATTGAGTATACTTGCAGCTGCATTGCTTATCCTTGCATATATAGCATTGAAGAAGATGGAGTATATAAGTAAGAAGCAAGGTAGGCTATTGCTAAGGTGGCAGTAGTTGAGTAGTAGCATAGGAGTAGGAAGATTAGTTAAGGTTATAGTGCAAGGGATAGTTCTAGGATGGAAGGTAGAGTCCAATTGGACAAATCCATTCGTATTCCTAACATACATGGTTGCTAAGCCAATAGCAGGAGTTGTGCTTGTAGGACTTGTGCTTATAATAGGGAGTATAGCATCAATAAATAAAGAACTCTTCTTGCATGTATTCATAGGGGCAGTATTCTTCATCTACCCTGCAAATATAATAATAGCATTAGCATACCTTGTACATGAGGATAGGGCAAAGTATGAGGTGCTTAAGCATATCTACATAACACCTCTATCGCTTAAGCCATACATAGTAGGAAGGGGTATAGCGAGTGCTATAAACTCTAGCATTTCTGTGCTTATCTCCTTGCTTATAGGTATTCTAATATTCAATAACTACTTTGCTTTAGATATAGCAATAAACCCCTTTAAGATAGATTACATAATGCTCATAATATGTATAATAATTGCTGTTACAGCATTCATATTCTTAGGCATGATACTCTATGCAATAAACCTTGTAACATTTAAACTACAGTTCTCTATAAGTGAGTATACTACTGGCATACTATTCCTGCTATCTGGTGTAGTATTCCCTACTAGCATGCTACCATACCCATTGGATGTATTTACCGATGCATTACCTACCAAACACTTCCTTAACCTTGCGAGGGCATCTATTCTAGGCATTAATGATTACTATTCAAACCTTGTATTACTTATATCAACAACTCTTGTATTATCATTTATAGCAATTGTATCTATGCATGTTATAGAGAGGAAGGCAAGGATCAAAGGTACCATAGATAGAAAGGCAGAGTACTGATTAATTGATTAAACCATTATCAATCCATATATGGTTTAATATATTTACTGCTGTAAATCTCAACTCTATGCTTAATACATGCATCCTTACCATCATGTTCAATGAATGGTGTAACGATAATCTTTCTATCTATACTCTTGCCAGTAACCTTATTGTATAATTCTACCTTCCTCTTGAATATTGTAACATCACTAGCTCTAACATTACTCTTAATCTCCATAAGTATAACCTTGCCATTGCTTACTGCTATATCCACCTCTATATTTGTAGGGTATCCATGTACATAACCCTCTTCATCAAAATAGTTCCATCTCTCTATCCTATAACCTTCCAACTCCTCTAACACTGCCTTGATACCTTCCCTGAATGCATCCTCTGCAATTATACCCCATCTTGAACCTATTGCAGATATAGTAATATCAAACTTCTTGAACCCTTCAACCATATCCTGCCTTAACCTATTCTGCTCTTCCCTTAACCTTGCAATCTCCTGCAGTATCTCATTGAATTTCATATCATGCTTCTCTAACCTCTATTCGATCTTAGTTAGTCTCTCCTCGTTCTTCGCTTGTATGTTTACAAGCTTTGTTATTGCCTCTTCAATCTTATCTAACCTGTTTATGCCAAGCCTCCTACTGTATATCTGAAATCCTCATCCTCCTTTAGTAATTTGATTATACTCCTTTAACTCGTTAGACATAATACACATATATATTTATAATAGTAAATTAAATGTTTATTGTCTCTTGCTGCTATGGTGGAGAGAGAGTATATAATGCATCTAGCAGAGAGGTATAGCAAAGGTAATGTTACCATATGCACCATAGGAAGCCACTCTGCCCTTGAGATAATGGATGGAGCAAAGGATGAAGGCTTTAATACAGTGATTGTATGCCAGAAGGGTAGGGAGTTACCATACAAGAGGTTTGCAAGGCTAGCGGATGAGATTATAATACTTGATAACTTTAAGGATATGCTTAACAGAGATATCCAAAATAAACTTGCTGATATGAACGCAATTGTTATACCTAATAGAGCACTAACTGCATACCTAGGCTATGATGCTGTAGAGGATGAGTTGAGGCTCCCTATATTTGGTAATAGAGCCATGCTTAGGATAGAGGATAGGGGCACTAGCAGGAATCAATACTATCTCCTAGAGAAGGCTGGTATAAGATATCCAAGGATAATAAGTGATGCTAAGGATATAGATACACCTGTTATAGTTAAGGTCCAAGAGGCTAAGCGCAAACTTGAGAGGGCATTCTTCATAGCAACCTCCTATGAGGAGTATAAGAGGAAGGCTGAGGAGAGGATAGCAAAGGGTATAATAAGCAGGGAAGATTTGGAGAATGCTGTAATAGAGGAGTTTGTTATAGGCACATACTTTAACTTTAACTACTTCTATTCACCATTAAGCAAGGAGGTTGAGTTTTTAGGCATAGAGCGTAGACTACAGACTAATCTACATGACTTTATAAGCATACCAGCAAGGCAGCAGTTAGAGATGGATGTAGAGTTACAGAATATTGAGGTTGGTCATACACCAGCAAGTATAAGGGAGTCTATGCTAGAGAAGGTGTTTGAGATAGGCGATAGATTTGTATATGCATCAAAGCAAGAGTTCCCCCCTGGTATAATAGGGGTATTCTCTCTACAGAGCGTTGTTACAAAGGATTTGGATATAGTTGTTTATGATGTCTCACCCCGTGTACCTGGGAATCCTATACTTGCTACTACAAGCCCTTATGTTAAGTACAAGCATGGGGAAGTGTTTGGTGTAGGTAGAAGGATAGCCATGGAGGTTAAGATTGCATTAAAGCAAGACATGCTCTCCGATGTATTAACGTGAATTTAGAATTTTTATAGGTATGTTGAAAGAAAATCTCATCTTTCAAGGCGGAGTAGCTCACCTTAGAGTCTCATTCTCTAAATCCTCATAGAATAGATCCTTCCTAACCTTTATTGGTATATCATAATATGCTGCTAATGCTATAGAATCTGAGGCCCTATAATTCCTTAATACTATATTCTTATTTTTACCCTTGAAGTAAAGGTTTGCCCTAAGTGCAGAACCACTTGGATATACCCTAACCTCAGTAAGCAGTAGATCACCTAACTCTGCTATCTCATTCACTAGATTGTATATTGTAGGTATGCTGTTCTTATCTCCTTGCCTAAACCTATCAATATGCTTTGCAACCTCGCCAGAGAATGCACGCATATGGAATACCTTGCCATCCGTTGATTTAAGGACCAGTGCACCCTCAATGCCATAAGGATCTATGAAGCCAACATCACTTATACTAGCCAATACGTAATCATCATTATACTCATCCTCATTCTCTCTACTCATTACAATACTATTAATGTAAGATGATAGAATTAAGTCTTATGTTACGCTTTGGTTATACTAATTAGAGTTCTTGAATCTCCAATCTACTTAATGTATAGTTAAAGATTTATACCTTGTTCCTTTTAATTACTTATGCTTAAGAAAGAATTCTTAAAACTTTTAAAAGAGGATGAAGAGTTCAGATATACTGTAGCAGGGTTGATAGGCTATGATGCTATACTCCTAAGAATAATAAAAGGATTGATATGAGCAGTGAGGGCAATGTTGATAGGCTATGATGCTATACTCCTAAGGCTAGATGAGCATACCAAGAGGTTTAAGGAGCATGATAAAAAGTTCAATAAGATACTTGCCGAGGTAAGGTACCTTAGGGCAAGGGCAGAGAATATAAATAAGAGGTTAAGATTGAGGAGAAGTTTGGGTTTACGTTAGAGGATATAGCAGTAACCAAACTATAATTATACGCCCTGCAATACATCCTGCAGAGTAGTTTAAGTTAGAGGATATAGCAGTAACCAAACTACCTAGACTACTGCAGGGGGATGATATAGTAATTAGAGGGATAGATATCAAGGAGAGGTATCCTTTAAGGGTTAACAACAAGTAGAGGTGGATATATATGTTGAGGGTAGGATGAATGGTAAGGAGGTGAAGGTTGTAGGAGAGGTTAAAGGAAGGATAGACCGTAAGGATATTGAGAGGTTTTATAATAAATTAAAGGGTTATGATGCATTCAAGTTCATGTTTGGTTACACAATAAGGCCAGAGGCTGAGAGTGAGGCTAAACTATTAGGGATAAGGTTATACGCTACATACAATTAATTAATTAATTAATTAAAGATTCTATGCAAGATGACTCTGCAACTGAATACCCTTCAACTCCTTCAATGCCTCTTCTACTACAGGCTTGATTATCTTAGGCCTCTTTATATGATGCTCTATTGCATCTATAGCCTTAAGCCCATTCCCTGTTATGTAGCATACAACATGCTCATCCTTGCCTATCTTCCCTTCCTCTACTAAGCGCTTGAGCGCTGCTATAACAACCCCTCCTGCAGGCTCTGTGAATATCCCTTCATGCTCTGCTAATAGCATTATACCCTCTACTATCTCCTCATCTGACGGATCCTCTGCATAACCATTGAACTGCCTTAACCTCTTCAATGCATATATCCCATCCCCAGGGTCCCCTATAGCAAGGCTCTTTGCTATAGTGCTAGGGTTCTCAACTGGTATTATCTCATCCCTGTTACTCTTAAATGCATCTACTATCGGTGCACACCCTTTACCTTGTGCTGCTGTTACCTTAACATTAATATCATTTATTAATCCTAATGCATGCATCTCCTCTAATCCTTTACATATTGCATTTAGCATTGCACCAGATGCAACAGGGATTATAAGATGATCTGGCATGCTCCATGATAACTGCTCTATAACCTCATATGCCAAGGTTTTAGAGCCTTCAACGTAATATGGCCTTAGGTTAACATTTACTATCCCTATCTTTACATGCTCTGCTACCTGCATTGCTAGCCTATTTGCATCATCATAGGTGCCATCTACAGCAATGAACTCAGCACCATAGGTTAATGCTTGTGCAATCTTTGCAGGCTCTATATCATGAGGGGCAAATATGTAGCATTGCATCCTTGCCTTGGATGCATGTGCAGCAGTTGCGCTTGCTAGATTACCTGTAGAAGCACAGCCTACAGCCTCTAGCCTTAACTCCTTTGCCTTCGAGACTGCTATACCAGCAGGTCTATCCTTGAATGAGAAGGTTGGGTTCATGCTATCATTCTTTATGTAGAGATGCCTTAAGCCTAATGCTTTAGCAAGGTTATCTGCTTTATGCAAGGGAGTGAAGCCAGCATCTAGGCTTACTATGCATGATCTATCCTCTATAGGTAATAATTCTATATAGCGCCAGTAACTCTTTACCCTATTGGTAAAGGTCTCTCTGCTTACATTAATTGATTCAAAGTCATATAAGACATCCAAGGGTCCTAGGCACTCATCGCATATGTACTTTAATGTAGGCTCATACTCTGCATTGCATTCTCTACACCTTAATCCCTTAACCTTGCCCATCTTGAGGCATCTAGTCTTGAATACAATTTAAAGGTTATTATGATATATAAGGGTTAAGGATTAGAGATCCCTTCAAGAACCTTTTTATTTTAATCTCATACCTCCTCATACGCATTAATGAACCTCTCATACCAATCCTTAAACTGCTCTCTGCTAGCAAAGTGTATCTCTACAGGGATATCAAACATTTCCTTAATTATATCTGCCCTAAACTCTGCCTCTTTAGCATAATCTCTCTTATCTATTATGATAAGTAGATCAATATCGCTATTGGCAGTAACCTCTCCTTTAATAACTGAACCAAATACCAATACTTTAGCATCAGGGAAGTACTCTAATGCTCTAACCTTTACAATTTTAGCAATCTCTTTGTATCTATGTAGATAATTAAGCCTCTTCTCTGCATTCCTTGCTATAAGATCAAAGCTCATAGTAGCACCTCAAAGAGCTTATCAACGAATACAATAACCTTCTCAACCTCTTCCCTGCTATACCTCCTTGCTATATACCTGCTAGCAATGTAAGCATCCTCCAGCAATCCTATCTCTAGCATGTAATTATTTATGAGATGCTTTACCTCATCGGTTGATAGATCCTCTAGTAGTGCTCTTAAGGAATGGGTTCTTCTATATACCCCAATCTTTATCAGTAACCTGTATTTGATTAGTAGTTGTGCTGCTTGCTCAAACATGAATATCGCTAGATCATACTTGCCTTCATTGAACAACCTCTTTGCCTCATTAAGGAATGCAAGGCTCCTCTCCTTTAGTACGTTAGCCTCATGGTATGACATAATTGCATACAGATGTTCTTCCTATAGGTGAGCTACCCCGCCATAAATGGCGAGGCTTCCTGTTTCATAGACCCTAATGGATCTCCACAGGCGTAACTTCCCCTAGCCCCTAGGGTAGGTAATATCTTTTCCAGTAACCATCCTAATCCTAATTTCATTATTAATCCTCTCTTCAATATATTTAAAGAACTATTTCTATCCCTATCTATTACTAAACCACATTTACTGCATTTAAATATCCTTTCATGTAATGGCATATCCTGGATATTACCACATCTATAGCATTCTTTAGTAGTGTATTTAGGATCAACCTTAATGATTTTAGTCTTGTATGATAATAGTTGAATAAATCTATTAAATGCTTTATTAGCAATATTCCTATGCAATGTATTATTACCTCTTTGCAATGGTTCATCTTCTAACATATTCTTAACATTAAGATCCTCTACTATTACTATATTATACCTATTAGCATAATACCTTGATAATTTATGTAGTAAATCCTTCCTTCTTCTCTCTATCCTTTCATGAATTATCTGTAATCTATTCTTTGCCTTATTGTAATTATTAGAGCCTTTATTCCTTCTTGATAGCTTTCTTTGCACTGATCTTAACCTTCTGTTAATTCTTTCATTATTATCAATATCAAATTCTTTATCATCATTATTACTTGCTA
>CAYYYF010000014.1:0-29810 GCA_964475945.1 uncultured Nitrosopumilales archaeon
TATTCATGAATTTAAAGTTAGCAATCCATCTTGCCTTAAATAGCGAGGTTTTCTTACTATATAATTATAAAAAACGATTTTATAATAGCAGAGATACTTAATCTTATGCTTAATGTAGCAGTGATAGGTGCAACCGGTGTTGTAGGGCAAGAGTTCATAGTTGCTCTTGATAAGCATCCATGGTTCAATGTTAGTGCTATAGCAGCATCTGAGCGCTCCGCTGGTAAACGATACATAGATGCATTAAGGGATCCTAGCACAGGTGTGCTTAAATGGCATCAACGCAAGGAGATACCAGAGTATGCCAAGGATATGGTTCTCAAGAGCGTTAATGATATAATAAGCAATGCATATACTTATGATCTTGTATTCACTGCAGTTGAGAGCGATGATGCCAAGGTTATAGAGCCAAGGTTAGCAGAGCATGTGCCAGTTATAAGTACTGCAGCAGCATTTAGGTATGAGAAGGATGTGCCTATACTAATACCTGGTGTCAATGATATACATGCTGAGTTGCTAAACTACCAGAGGAAGGCTCGAGGCTGGAAGGGGTTTATTGCTCCATTACCAAACTGCACTACTACAGGCTTGGCTATAACACTAAAACCTATACTTGACTCATTTGGTATAAATAGGGTTATAATGACATCAATGCAGGCAGTCTCTGGGGCAGGGAGGAGCCCTGGTGTTGCTGCACTTGATATATTTGATAATATAATACCGTTCATACCAAAGGAGGAGGAGAAGGTTCAGATAGAGACTGTTAAGATCCTTGGTAGGCTAGTTGACTCGTACATAGATAATGCAAGTATAAAGGTAAGCTGTACATGTACAAGGGTGCCTGTTATAGATGGGCATACGGAGAGCGTATTCGTTGAGTGCATTAAGAAGGAGTGTATGCCAGAGGATGTAAAGGACGCTATGCTCAACTACTCTAAGAACGTTAGCATAAAGGGTTTGCCAAGTGCACCAAGTGATTACATATATGTGCATGAGGATCCAAGCAGGCCACAGCCAAGGCTTGATAGGGATATGAACGATGGTATGACAACAGTGGTAGGGAGGATAAGGAAGGATACAGCATTTGATAATGGTGTAAAGTATGTTCTCCTATCACATAACGAGAAGATGGGTTCAGCAAAGGGTGCAGTCTTACTTGCAGAGATGTTAAAGGTTAAGGATATAATATAAATATTAAATTAAATTATCATGGTTATTCTTACGTACTTACGTATATATCCGTTGAATATAGGCATGACTAAAGAATTTACAATATAATAAATAAGTTTATTAAGTAGTATATACTAAATAATTTTGATCAATATGCCCAAAATAGATGAATTAGATATAAGGATACTGAACGAGTTGGTAAATGATGCAAGCATATCTGTACCCAAGTTAAGCAGGAAGATAAACGTTAATACCTCAGTAGTATACAGCAGGATAAAGAGGCTAGTTAAGCTTGGGCTGATAAAGAGGTATACCCTAATAGTGAATGAGGAGATGCTAGGCTATAACGTAAAAGCAATAACTGGTATAAACATGGACTCAAAGATGAGGGATAGCATAATAGCAGGGCTTATGAAGATACCAGAGGTGAGGGAGATAATAGAGGTTACAGGCAGGTTTGATATACTTGTAACCCTAACAGCAAAGAGCCTAGATGATATACACAACATAGTCTCTGAGAGCATAGGAAGGCTTGAGGGCGTGCAGAGGACCGAGACATTCATAGAGATGAAGAGGGTTGTAAAGAGCCCAACCTATAATGAGGCTACTCTACCACTAATACCAGGCTGATGCAGTAATTATAAATATGATAAGCCATTAATGCTACTCATTGCTAAAGAGTACTTTAGGTAGTAGGGTAAAGAACTACTGGGAGGTTACAAAACCAAAGATATGGTATCTCTTGGTATTTACAGCATTTGCTAGCGCTGTTATAAGCAGTAAGGTAAACAACATAAGCATAGAACCTTTAACATGGATGCTCTTAATGGCATCTGTTACAGCAGGTTCTGCTGGTGCAAATACGGTATCCAGTTACATAGACAGGGATATAGATGCCATCATGGAGAGGACTAAGCATAGACCTATACCTAGTGGGAGGATAGATGCAAGGAATGCATTATACTATGGCTTAATACTGATAGCAGCAGCCTTGGTAACCTCATATATGCTTAATATCTACTCATTCGCATTCATGGTATTTGGTATATTCGATTACGTTGTAGTATACAGCATGCTACTGAAGAGGAGGAGCAGATCGAATATAATACTTGGTGGATTCTCTGGTGGCATGCCAGCACTTATAGGTTATTCTGCTGTTACAATAGAGAATATACATATAGGTATATTGCTAGCAATGCTTGTATTCCTATGGATACCCATGCATATATGGAGTCTAGCGTTAAAGCTTAAGGATGATTATACAAGGGCTAAGGTGCCCATGCTACCAGTAGTAAATACTACCTTTACAGCAACAAGGGCAATAGCAGGCACTACATTATTCATGGTAGTATTCAGCATGCTCTTAGCATCCTACTTTGGCTTGGTATACCTTGTAATAGCATCAGTATTTGGTTTTATTGTAAGCCTTATGAGTATAAGGCTGCTTATAAAGCCTGATGAGAATAAGGCATGGAATCTATTCAAGATCTCAAGCCCATACCTTGCTCTGCTGTTTATAGCAATGATGGTAGACTTGCTAGTAGGTATAAGGTTATAATCAAAAATTAATGGATTATATTTCGCATGATATACTCTCATCTGGATCGCTTGAGCATGAGTCATCCCCTGCTCCTCCATCTATAAAGTCATTCTCAACTACACCATCTTTACTATCCATGCTATCATTACCCTCATCACCGTTAAGGTAATCGCTCCCTGTGCCTCCAACTAGAGTATCATTGCCATTACCAGCATACAATGTATCATCCCCATCATTACCATAAAGCATATCATCATCTATCCCAGATACAAGCATATCATTACCCTCCTCACCATAGAGTATATCATTACCAAAGTAGTCCTCTACCATATCATCTCCAGCATTGCCATGTAACTCATCATTACCTTTACCTCCAGTTACCCAATCATTACCCCCTCCACCTTCTATGTAGTCATCCCCATCCCCTCCATCTACCCTTACATCATCCCCATCATTACCATAAAGCATATCATTACCATCTCTACCAAATACCCAGTCATCCCCTGCACCTGCATAAAGCATATCATTACCACTCCCTCCATCCAGATGATCATTACCCTCATTACCATAGAGAGTATCATCATCGTCCTCACCTAGAAGATGATCAATTCCATCCCCTCCATATAGCGTATCCTTACCTCCCCCTCCAGATATGTAATCATTCATACCATTACCATACACTGTATCATTACCATCTCCAGCAAAGATCATATCCATACCCATACCCCCAACTATTGTATCATTACCACTGTTACCAAATAGCATGTTATCCCCCATCGAATCCCCTAGTGTATCATCTCCATCGTTACCAAATATCTGATCATCACCATCGCTATCAACAAGCCTATCATTACCACTCTGCCCAAAGAGATGATCATTCCCCTTGCCTCCCTCTAGATGATCATCGTTGTTACCTCCTTCTAACCAGTCTCTACCCTCCTCACCGTAAAGCCTATCCTTTCCATCATCCTCTTCACCATTAAAACCACCGCTGAGCCAATCATTCCCTAACCCTCCATAGAGTGTATCATCTCCTGTAAGACCGTAGAGTTGGTCATCCCCATCCTCACCATAGAGTGTATCACTTCCTCCTTTAGCATATAGCCAGTCATTCCCTGCCCCTCCATAGATAACATCAACCCCATCCCCTCCTTGAAGCCTATCATCCCCATCCTCACCATACATCCTATTATTCCCTGCATCACCATTGAGCGTATCATTCCCTAACCCTCCATAAAGCCTATCATCCCCATCCCCTCCATAAAGCCTATCATCCCCATCCCCTCCATATAGAGTATCATCCCCACTGCTAGCATAAAGCCTATCATTACCCTCATTCCCATTGAGCATATCATCCCCACTGCTAGCAGAGAGTATATCATTCCCTAACCCTCCATACATTGCATCATTACCATTACCACCATTGAGTACATCATTACCATCATTACCATTTATAACATCACTCCCATCATCCCCATTGAGCATATCACCGCCTACTCCCCCATGCATAACATCATTACCATCGCTACCATAGATCCTATCATCCCCATCATTGCCATAAAGAGTATCATCACCCTCCCCTCCATAGATCCTATCATCCCCTCCATTCCCGCATACTATATCATCCCCTGCACCAGCATAGATTGTATCATCGCCTCCTTTGGCAAGGATGATATCTCTCCCACTGGTTCCATTTATAACATCATCCCCATCGGTGCCTATCTTTGTAGGGTTTGCACATGGATCACTTGTCTGTGCATAAACAGGATTTAGGATAGGGGCTATAAGTGCAAATAATACTATTGCAAGTAAGGCTCTGCTATACATCATCAAGGTATAAGACTTATCATTTATAAGGCTATCCATTATAAAGATAAATGCTTTTAAGTATATAATGAGAAGCATGTAATACTCTGATATACCATACATTTATGAATTATGGTATGGTAGCATTTTATTTTGTAGCAGCAGAAGCCTTTAAGGATTATAGATATTTAAGTAATGTAATCCTCTACCCTTATCCTATCAAGCATGGGTATCCTTGCAATCTCAAACCTTGTCCTATCCTTGAGCAGTGAGGCTGTTGCATCTATCCCTAGCTTTGAGGTAAGTAAATGCTCCTGATCACTAGACGGGTCTAGGCTTGAGCCCTTGGCATTGCTTATCACTATCAAGCCTCTATCTGCTTGGAATCTAGTAGCAATAGCATACTCTACCTGCTCTGGATCACTGGCATCTATATCATCATCAACAACTACAGCAAGCTTCAAGGATGGGTGTGCAGCAAATGCAGCAAGTATAGCATTCTTTGCCTCCCCCTCAAGCCTCTTCCTTATGCTTATCACTGCATGTAACCAGTTGCATCCCCCATCGGTTAGCACTACCTGCTTGGTTGTAGGCACTACACTCTTAACCATGTTGTATACCTTTGCCTCAACAGGCATACCCATGAGCAGTCTATGCTCTGCATAACCAGCAAGGATATCATGGTATAGTGCATCATCCCTATACCTTATAGTATCCAACTCAAATACTGGTTGCTTTCTCTTATGGTCATAGGTTCTAAGCATCTCAACCATCCACTCCTCAGCATAGGCATCCTTAAGTATCCTACCCTCAAGTATAACCTCTGCATGTGATGGTACACGCAAGCCATTAGAGTAACCAACCTTTAGTCTGTAATCCATAAGAGCATTTGCTATATGCAACTCGTCTGTAGCATAATCTGCTTGATAAGCACTTGCTATAAGCACTGCTGGATGCACTCCTATGGCAATGCTAACCCTTAAATCCTCACCATGCTCCTTTGCATACATGTAACACTTGTGAAGATGCCTACCCTCTACCATCCTTATTGCCATATGCCTCTCATCTAGGTATAGCATCCTATGGATTGATGCATTCTGCCTATCATGCTCCTCATCCCTAGCAAAGATTATAGAGGAGGTTATGAATGCTCCAGCATCCTTCTCAAAATGCGTTACTATAGGGAGTATGGAGAGGGTATGGGATGTATTCTTAGCCTTCAACTCATCCATGCTAGGCTCTTTAGGCTTTGCTACTGCACTAGCAAATCTAGCATGTATATCCTTAACATTACATGATAATGCATGCGCAAACCTCTCCCTTGTAGAGCATAGATTTGTAACTATCCTCATCCTGCTACCCTTAACATCCTCAAATATGATCAACTTGCTCTCAAGCCTTGCTGCTACAGCTGCTACTTCATAGACTGGGCATACTTGCCTCTTTACTCTTACTACCTCATCCTTATCTATGCTATTTATGTAATCACGTAGATCCATGCCCTTCTCCTAGTAGGTTAAGTATACCCTCCAGTATATAACGCATACATGCCTCATCCAATTGAGAGTTTACATTGAATGATACTATGCATATACCATTAACTACCCTTGCTACCCTTTGGGAGAGTAGATCAAGGAATACGCTGTTATACTTGCTAGGTATTACCCTACTCATGCTTACACTAAGGCCATTGTATACAGCTATATTCATAGCACCTAGCCTATGCTCTTTACCCTCTGATATTGAGAGGAAACAGCCATTCCTAGCCCTTAATAATGATAGCAGGAACTCCCTATTATTGAACTCTAGCCTATGCTCTATCATAGATTGCATAAAAATACTCTCATCACTATATTATATATAAGAGATCTCTGTTGTTATTACTCTATTGCTATACCTTGTTCTGTATCCTTGGTACCTGTTGTGCTATGCTAACCTTCTTATCTCTAAGCTTTGCCTTATACTTAAGGTTCCTTGGCTTGGTTCTTAACCTGTAGCCACAGCATGGGCACCATAGCCCATCCCACTTTATGAATATCTCACATATCTGACATCTCTTCTGTCCAGATGCATATCTGCCAGCCCCAACCGGCTTCTGTGCTTTGTACCTTGAACATATACCCTTACAGGTCATATCTACTCCATCAATATATTCAACTCTAAAGTATTTAAGGATTATGAGGATATTTCTCATATATTATAAAAAATTCTAGATTTTTATTATAGTAGTAGGGTATTGATTCTAATAAAAGTTTACGAACTTCCTCCTTATGAATCTTATTATTTACGTTGTTATATTCTTGTACTAATTAATATAACATATTATATACTCTCTTAGAGGTGTATCCTTATGCTTAAGATCCTGTTTATGCTTGAGAAAGGGAAGGTACTGCTTGTTAAGGGGAAAGGGTATGTTAGATGTAAAGGAGAGGCGTATATCCTTGGTGTTAACATGGATGGGAGGGGTATAAGCATTAGGCATGGCAAGATACTCCCGATAGAGGCAGAGGGTAATGCATTAGTGATGCTAGAGTTGCATGGTGGAGAGTATAGCATAAGGGATGCATGCGAGGGTATAGGCACAAACATGTGGAGACGCATAGATAAGATATTTGAATACAGACCATGCAAGGTAATGCTCATAGGAGGCACAGATGCAGGCAAGTCTACCTTGAGCACTTACCTAGCAAACCTTGCGTTGATGAGGGGGTTAAGCACATACCTGGTAGATGCTGATATAGGGCAAGGAGATATAGCACCACCAGCATGTATGGGCTCCTGCATGGTAGATGATTACGTATTTGATCTTAGGGATCTTAAAGGCAGTAGATACTACTTCATAGGAAGGCTAAGCCCCATGGGCATAGAAGATTATGTTATCCAAGGTATAAAGCACCTTACAAGTGATGTTAGGGGTGATATATGCATAGTGAATACAGATGGCTACATAGATGGCCATGGATCAGTATACAAGGTAAGGATGGTAGAAGAGATCAAGCCAGATATGGTTATAGTATTGGGTAACTTTACTCAAGATATCAGTAGGGTATGCAAGAATGTATTGTATTTACCCGCTGCAAGGGAGGTATACAAGAGCAAGAGTGATAGGATAGCAAGGAGGCTAGAGCAGTATAAAAGGTTCATATCAAACAGTAATATAATAACATTTAGAGTAAATAGCAAGAGGTATGAGTTCATGGGTAAGAGTGTTGGTATAGGTAGTACAATCAGTAAAGAGGTATTAACTTTAGATGCATCATCTATGCAAGGTATGTTTGTAGCACTTAATATAGATGATACCACAGTAGGCTTTGGTCTAATACTATCAGTAGATGATAGCATTAAGATGATGAGTAGCTATGAGGGTGAGTTTGATAAGATCCTCTTAAGTAATATAAGGCTTAACAAGGATATAACAGCAGAGTATACAATACCATTGCCATAGGGCATAACTTATTACCCTCTTACAATTACTTGTATGCATGAGAGTGATGTATTGGCATCTTACACCCAATGAAGTGCTTGCTAAACCCTATCCTGTAGAGAAGTTACTGCACTGGGAGATAAGGGGGTACTTCTCAGAGAAATCTTACTTTAGTATATACTGGTTCAAGCATGGTATACCATACGATAAGGAGCCCATAGTTGGCATAGCCCTTTATACAATCGAGTGCAGCAAGGATGTTGAGGATAGCATAGCAGAGTTCTTGCATAAGAGGTTTAGTGGAGAGGTTATGAGGAGGGGCTATAGAACCTTTATAGCATTCGCTGATACTGCTAGGGATAACAACTTTATAGCAAGGCTTGCATTAGAGCTTGCTGAGAGGTTCAAGGCAATATGCGAGATATGGTTAGAGTTTGATGGTATAAGCAATGAGGAGGCAAAGCAGCTTTACTCTAACAAGGCAATACCTATAAACTAAAATAAAATAAACACAGATATTAATATAGTGAGTAGAGATCTAACGATAAGGGATCATCTAGATGAGTTAAGGGTAAGGATAGTAAGGATAGCAATAACTATAATAGTAATAGTTGCAATAAACCTTAGTCTAGCAGTAAAGTATGTTACAGTAGATAACATTACCATACCATATCTTTACCCAGAGCCTATCAATAGCATCTCTGCTCAGGTTATAGACGAAATGAATAAGAGCCTTGTGCCTGAGAGTGTTAAACTTGTGCAGCTTGCACCAGGGCAGGCATTCTTTGCACAACTGCAAGTAGCAGTAACCCTTGCTGTAGTGTTTGGTATGCCTATCATAATAAGGGAGATTGCATTGTTCATAGGCCCTGCATTATATGAGAATGAGAGGAAGATGGTTAAGAGAATAGCATTACCAGCAGTAGCATTATTTGCCTTAGGTTGCATATTCTCATACTATGTTATCATACCTTTCATGCTAGACTTCCTCTACAGGTATGGGGAGGCATTGGGTATACAGACCTTCCTTAGTATAAGCGAGTTCATAAACTTTGTTATGCAGTTCATACTTGCATTTGGGATATCATTCCTACTACCCGTTGTTATGTGGTTTATGAGTAAGAGTGAGGCGGTTGATAAGCATTACTGGAGGCGTAATATACGTTATGCCATAGTAGTTATAGCATTGTTTGGCGCAATAATAACACCAGATGGCAGTGGTGTAACAATGTGGTTCGTTGCCCTACCCTTGATAGCATTGTATGCCATAGGGATGGTTATTGTAGAGGTTAAGCAGTAGTTGTTATCATTTTATAATATTATAACGACATGGTTAAATAAAGAATCTGCGTATATATTCCATGGAGTCAGATAGTTATGAGGATATAGAGTCCTTGCTTAACAAGCCTGTAGAGTATGTGCTTACCCATAATATAGTAACCCTTGAGAGCGATAGGAGTGTTGCTGATGCAGTAGCATTGATGAAGGAGAGGAACTCTAGGAGCATGCTTGTTATGCATAATGGCGAGGCTATAGGTATAGTAACAAAGACGGATATACTATTCAAGGTTATGGCTCAAGGTAAGAACCCAAGCAAGGTTAGGTTAAGGGAGATAATGAGTGCCCCAATAATAACCATAACCCCAAAGACAAGCATAGGGGATGCACTAGCAGTTATGGAGAAGCATGTGCTTAGGCAGTTGGTAGTATCCTCTGGCTCTACAGTCATAGGCATGGTAAGTAGAGAGGATCTATTTGAGAGGATACATAAGGCAAGCATGCTTGTAACACAGACAGCATTAAAAGGCACACCAGTATGCATAATAAACCCAAATGCTATTGCCTTTGTGAAGGATGCAGTAAGCGCAAAGCTCTCATGCCCATATTGCAACTCTCCATTCGATGACAAGGATGCACTATCAAGGCATATAGATAGGTTGCATATAGGAAGTGGGCTACTTGAAGGGGATGTTAGGAGGATAGTAGATTAGTAGTTAGCATATTATAGTAGCAGTAGTAGCATGCTATTCATCAACCAGTAGGGGTTTAAATGGTATACCCTTCCTTAATGCTATCGTCTTTGCAGATACCTTATCCCTTGCACCCCTCTTATTTGAACTTATACATCTAGATGTGCCATGCTCATCAACCAACTCTATCTCTACCTTATCGTTAAGGAGCATATGCAGTGCATTTGCTATATCCATACCTATCTTACGCTCACCATAACCTATCTTAACTATGCATCTCCTAGCTTGTATACCATTTATCAGACTCTCAACTGTATCAACTGTATCCTTTACAGATACCAATACTCTGCTATCAACCTCATTATCCATGTATATCACTGTCACCCCTATCCTTTTACCAGGGTCTATGCCTATGAGGAGATCATCCTTATGCTTAGCATATCTCTTAAGCATCCTAACTATCCTTGCCTTTACTACTGCAGCATCACCATCTAACTCATCATCTAATAGAATACTACTACCATCTATAGCATGCTTGTTCTTTAAATCCTCATACTCACTTCTTGTAGTTATTATAACTGAGCACTTTGAATAAGCAAGACTCTCCTCTGGTAAGAGCGATATGAACTTTAGATTAAGGACCCTTAACACACTTGTTATCTTATAGTATGATCTAGCATCAAGCGTTGCTACAACTACCTTGCTAGGGGGGTCTCATCATCACTTGTTACTATTGCACAGTTATTAAATCTTTTTATAATTGCAGCATCCTCTCAAGGATAAGGGTTACTGCCTTATCTGTATTCTTTGCTATGTTATCATTTATAGCATTAAGCACCTTCTCCCCCTCTGCAAGTATCCTCCTTGATTCATCCTCAGCCTCGCTCCTTGCTAGGCTTACTATCCTCTCACTCTCCTCATTTGCTAGCATTATAACCTTCTCCCTTAGTGCCTCTATCTCCCTATCAACCATTGCATTAAGGCTCTTCTTGTAATCCTCAACGCTCTTTGCTATAGCATCTATCTCCTCCTCTAACTTAGATAACCTATTAAGTATAACCTCTATAGAACTGCTACTTGCATGCCCTCCTACTCCCTTCTCTTCATGTTGACTCTGCAACATAAACCCTTCCTCTGTAGCATTATTAAATCATTACCTTGTTGTTAGGCTTAGTATAGCCTTTGCAAGGTCTCCATCTGCATCCTCAAGAGCCCTTATAGCCTCTTCCCTAGATACATTTGCCTGCTGTGCAACAAGCATTATATCATCCTCGCTGAACCTCTTCCTCTCAAGAGCCCTCTCCTCAACCTCTCCTGCTATTACCTGGTATATGGTTGAATCTTGAGCCTTTAACTCTGCTACTGCAGGCTCCCTTATTATTATCTCCTTATCCTTTGTCCTTATTATAACCTCTTGCACATCACTAAGCTCTGTCATGTTAAGGCCCATCTTATCTAACATGCGCCTCATCTGCCTATTGCTCTTGAACATAACTAATCAATGCTAAGCATATATTAAATAGTTTATTCTATACCATCCCTAACCTTAACCGCTACACCATACCTCATATCCTTGATTATAGATGCTGGAAGCGCTGCTTTGCCTACTGCAACAACATTCTTATCCTCATCAAGTATAGCAACCTCACCTCCAACCTGTATGCATCTACCAGCATGCTTTACATGCTTGCAGAACACAGACCTTCCCTTTGCTACATGCTTTACTATATCATTGCTTACAATTATGCAATGTTCCATGAACATGCCATTATTATTAAGCATTAGCCTTGCAAGCTCTACTGTTAGTGCTATACCCCCATCCTTCCTGAGTGTGCATAGCATCTTACCATCTAGCATAACATGCTTAACCTTACCTGTACGCTTAGAGTATACAAACTCAAGTCTATCCAAGGGTAGGGATGAGGATATACCTTTCCCAAATAGCATATCTAGGGTAGCAGCAAACCTTCTCTTAGCATCTAGCATGGTTATACTACATACACGTGGTATTTTAATTATATAATATAGCAGAAAGTAGAGAAGATCTATATAGATCGTTTGTGTAGCATACCTGTGAATGAGCAGACTAGGAGGATTCAGTTAACAGGTAGATCCTCATACATAATCTCTATACCAAAGCGTTGGGCAGAGGAGATAGGACTGAGACCAAAGGATGAGGTTATGATAGTTAGGCATGGTCCATCTATAATACAGATAATGCCAAAGCATGCTATCAAGAAGCAGCATAAGGAGGCTACTATACATGTTGGTAAGGATGATGGTATTGGTAGCATAGCAAGGAGGATAATCTCCCTCTACCTAAGAGGCTATAATATAATCAATGTAAAGGCAAGCAAGGGTAGGCTAGACCCTGAGTTAAAGAGGGATATAAAGGATACAGTTAGAAGGCTACTCATGGGGGTTGAGGTTACCTCTGACTCCATAGATAACATAACACTACATGTATTACTTAACGTTGCTGAGCTTAGCGTAGAGAATGCATTGAAGCGTATGCTCCTTCTAGCAAAGTCAATGATCAAAGGTGCCATGCTTGCATTGAAGGAGTCAAACCTAGAGTTAGCAAGGGAGATAGTAGCAGAGGATGATGAGGTTGATAGATTCTACTTCTACATACTTAGGCAGTTGAATATTGCAGTAGAGAATGAGTATCTACTTGCTGATATGGGTATATTACGTTCTACCCATTGCTTAGATTACAGGCTTGTTGTTAAGAGCATAGAGAGGATGGCTGACCATGCAACAAATATAGCCAGGCATACCATTGAGGGTAATGATAGCATAGATCAGCATCTTGTAGATAGGCTTGTTAAGGCTAGTGATGATGCAATAGGTATAATAGATAAGGCATCTCTAGCATTATTCAAGATGGATGCTAAGGATGCTGAGGATGCAATAGCGGATGCAAAGGGGTTCAGCATAGGCATTGATAAGGGTTTGAGTAACTCATATAAGGCTAGATCTATAATGGATGATATAAGTAGGATAGTGGAGTATGCAAGCGATATAGGTGAGCTTGTGCTTAACATGACAATAGAAGAGGGTAGAGGTTAATAGTATGAGTGATGGCGAGAGGGCAATACTAATAACATACCCTTATGAGGATTCTATAAAGGAGGCATTAGCATTAGCAGATGCTGCAGGCTACAAGGTCCTTGCTATACTTACACAGAGATACCTTATGAAGTCAAAGTATGGTATAGGATCAGGCAAGGTGCATGAGGTTAAATCCTTGCTTAAAATTCATAATGCAGAGAAGGTTATATTTGATGAAGTGCTTAAACCAACGCAGGAGTATAATCTAGCAAGTGAGTTGAATGCAGAGATAATAGATAGGGAGAGGTTGATACTAAGCATATTTGAGAGGAGGGCAAGTACGGCAGAGGCAAAGATACAGGTAAGGCTGGCACAGTTAAGGTATGAGATGGCTAGGGCAAGAGAGAAGGTCAGGTTAGCAAAGAAAGGGGAGCAGCCAGGCTTCTATGGTTTAGGTAGATATGAGGTAGATGACTACTACAGGGATATAAAGCGTAGGATCTCTACATTAAAGAGGAGGCTGGAGTCTATAGCAAAGAGGAGAGCACTGTATAGAAGGCAGAGGAGTAGAGAGGGGTTGATGAGCATATCCCTTGCAGGGTATACATCTGCAGGGAAGACTACCCTATTCAATAGACTGGTTGATGAGCATCATGATACTGATAAGGGCATGTTTACAACACTATCAACGTATACAAGGGCATTAAGACTACCGAGCATGAAGGTTCTCTTATCTGATACTGTAGGGTTCATAAGCAAGTTACCAGCATACATGATAGATGCATTCAGATCAACGTTAGAGGAGTTAACCTTTGCTGATCTAGTGCTCCTAGTCATAGATGTTAGCGAGGGTATAAATGATATTGTAAGAAAGTATGAGAGTAGCATGAGGATACTTAATGAGTTACAGGTATCGCAGGGCAAGGTATTCTATGTATTGAATAAGATGGATCTGGTTAATGATGAGGATATATCAAGCAAGGCAAAGGCATTGGGCATAGATAGCAGTAGGTATGTTGCAGTATCTGCAAAGTATGGTAAGAATATAGATATCTTGCTTAATAGGATAGAGGAGTTACTTGCTGAGAGGGTTGAGGTTAAGGATGCTCATTATGCTAGCATAGAAGAGGTATTAAGGTTAGATATAGAGGGCGAGTAGAGATGGGAGAGGTTACAGTGCTACGGTTAGGGCATAGGTATGTTAGGGATTATAGAGTAACGACGCATACAGCACTAGTTGCTAGAGCCTTTGGTGCAAGTAAGATGCTACTTGCCAGTGATGATGATAGCATATTGAAAGGTATAAGGGAGGTTAATGAGAGATGGGGCGGAGGCTTTGAGGTTATATGCATAGATAAGTGGCTTGATGCCATCAAGGGTTTCAATGGAGTAAGAGTGCATCTAACCATGTATGGCTTGCATATAGATGATGTTATAGACAAGGTAAAGGAGGAGTTCAACTCCAAGGATCTTATGGTCATTATAGGGGCAGAGAAGGTTCCTAGGGTAGTGTATGATCTCAGCGACTACAACATAGCAATAGGGAACCAACCCCACTCAGAGATAGCAGCACTAGCAATCTTCCTAGATAGGTTATTTGATGGCAAGGAGTTAAGGCTAGAGTTCAAGGGCAGGTTAAGGATAATCCCTACTGCTAAAGGTAAGAGGGTTATAGATACCAGCAGCATTAGAGGGGAGAAGGAGAGATAGGGAGAGGAAGTAGTATCCTTTACATAATAACTATATAGTGTATATAGACACATAATTTTTAAATAGAATGCTATGCAAGTGTTAACATGCCAATAAGGAATGGTAAGGAGTATATAGAGAGTCTAAGGAATAGAAGGATAAAGGTATACCTCTTTGGTGAACTTGTAGAGAATCCAGTAGACCATCCTATAATAAGACCATCTATAAATGCTGTTGCTGAGACCTATGACCTTGCTGTTAGAGAGCCAGAGTTGGCTACGGCATACTCACCATTGATAGGCAAAAGGGTGAACAGGTTCCTTCATATTGCAACTAACCCTGATGATTTGGTTAAGCAGAATGAGATGCAGAGGAAGTTAGGGCAGTTAACAGGCACATGCTTTCAGCGCTGTGTTGGTATGGATGCATTGAATGCACTATACTCAGTAACATATGAGATAGATGAGAAGTATGGCACAGAGTATCATAAGAGACTTGTAGAGTTTATCAAGTATGTGCAAGAGGAGAACCTTGTTATAGGGGGTGCAATGACAGACCCTAAAGGCGATAGGAGCAAGAACCCATCTGAGCAGGAGGATCCTGATGTATTTGTTCACGTTATAAAGAGGACAGATGAGGGTATAGTTATAAGGGGTGCAAAGATGCATCAGACAGGGTGCATAAACTCTCACTGGATAGTAGTTATGCCTACCATGAGGCTTAAACCGGAGGAGAAGGATTATGCTGTATCATGTGCAATCCCTGTGGATGATCCTGGACTTACATTTGTGTATGGTAGGCAGTCATGTGATACAAGGAGCATGGATGGAGAGATAGATGTAGGCAATGCACTTTATGCTGGGCAGGAGGCTATGATAATAATAGATGATGTATTTGTGCCATGGAAGTATGTATTCATGAATGGGGAGACAGAGTTTGTACCCATGCTTGTAGAGAGGTTCACAACATACCATAGGAGGAGCTATGTATGCAAGTCTGGTGTTGGTGATGTTCTTATAGGGGCAGCAGCATCCATGGCAGATTACAATGGCATACTAGATGCATCACATATAAGGGAGAAGTTGGTTGAGATGACCTTCCTTAACGAGATAGTCTATGGTACAGGGATAGCATCATCATACAAGGCAAAGCCTACCAAGTCTGGTAACTACCTTAACGATGAGATGCTCGCAAATGTATGCAAGCACCATCTAACAAAGTTTGTATTTGAGATAGCTAGATTAGCTCAGGATATAACTGGAGGGATAGTAGCAACACTGCCATCAGAGAAGGATCTCAAGCACCCAGAGATTGGTTCTAAGTTAATGAAGTATCTCGTTGGTAGGGATGGTGTTAATACTGAGGATAGGGTAAGGATGGCTAGGCTGATAGAGAATATGACCATGGGTAGGAATGCAGTAGGTTACCTCAGCGAGTCACTCCATGGTGCTGGTTCACCTCAGGCACAGAGGATACTCATAGCAAGGTATATGAACTTAGAGGAGAAGATGAAGCTTGCAAAGAGGCTTGCACAGGTAAGCGATATTAATAATAGCAGTAGCAATGGTAATAGTATCCTTGCTACTACAAACCTTAAAGACAAGTCAAGCAAGCATCAATAATATATTAAAAGATTTAAATATTTAAATACTTACTAGCAGTATTATATGCATGGTTCTTAGCAATGATCTTGATATTGTAATAGATGAGTTGGATGATCATTATAGAATATATGGTAAGAGGGTTACGGATGTAAAGTATGGTGAAGAGTGTATCTTCTGTGCTAGCAGGATAGATGAGTATGGTTTATGTGCATGTGGTGCTGGAGGCTCATGATAAAGCTTTCTTACCTACCTTATAGCAGAACCTCTTAATCATCTCAAACCCATGCATGCCACTAACCTCTGGGTGGAACTGTGTCCCAAATATATTCTTGCTCTTATGCATAACAATCTCATTGCTACATGTGCTAGAGTATGCTATACTTACAAACTCTCTTGGTAGCCTTGCTATGCTATACTCATGGCTCTCATATACCTGTATAATTCCCTTATCAACTATTGGTATATTGCATTTAACATGAACATAGTTCATGCCTGTAACCTTGCAATTCTTAACTATTGTTCCATTTAGTGCAAGTGCAGTGATCTCTAATCCATAGCATATACCTAGCAGTGGCATATCATGCATGTATACATACCTTACTATGCCCATGTTAACAACATTCATTGCTCTATTATTACTCTTCCTACCAGATAGTATTACTGCATCATAAGAGCCTACATTATAATAACTACCAATCTCATCATACCTCTTAACCTCATACTTTACCTTTAGTCTATCCAAGCATGAGAGGAGATCATTGATGAATAAGGAGCAGTTATCTACAACAAGTATCATCTTCTTTACTTCCTTAATTCCTTACTGCTTTCCTAAACTAACCCTCACCTACTTTAATACTTACATAGTGCATCTCTGGTATACCATTAACTACCTTGATGAAACCAAGGTTAAGTGCATCACCCTCTTCCCACATTATTATCCTATTACCCTCCATCGATGATAGGAAAGACTCTAACTCTCTCTTCATACCCTCAAACTCATCCTGTGTTAAGTAGCTTATATCCTTCTCCTTGAATGTTAATGGAACATTTATGCTTGTAGGCTTTGCTATAGTTATACCCTTATCCTGCAGTATCTGCATTATGTTACTTAACCTACTCTGCCTATCTGTACTCGTCTGATCCCTTGCTAACCCTGCCAACTTTGCTAGATATGCCTTGAATGCCTCTACAGGGGTATCCCCTAACCCAACATAGTAGTTCCCTGTGAATGCAGCACCAACAGCAGCTATCTTGCCTAACTGTGCTACCACACCTTCACTCCCAGCAGTGTATATTGGTATGAAGTAAACATCCTGCTCCCCTACCCTATATAGGATGATATCACCTATCCTTGGGTTCCTTAGCAACGTCCTTAATGTAGCAAAGTCAGGATCCTTCTCCAGTGCTTGTTGAACAGCAGTAGTCCCTAGCAGTTGCGTGCTAGATCCTATGGGCACTTGATAGAATATAAGCTCCCCATCATTAGGGTAATTATTCCTAACTATCATATACCCTGCTAGGTTCCTCCCTGCAGCACCCCTTAACTCTAATGATAGCAATCCTACATACTCAATATTGTTTATGTTTGGTGGTTTTGCAAATATGTAGTAAGGCTCAAGGTTGGTAGGTATCTCATAGAACTCCCTAGCAGTTATGAACGTAGATATATCAGTTACATGGTAAAAGTTATACATCTGCACCCTCCATACAAAGAGCTCTACAGGATACCTTAGCTGATCTGCAAGCCATGAAGGAACATCTCTGCTTATGTTATCTGCATCGCTGTACTGGTGAAGGAAGATGTTGGTGAAGAAGTCATCCCCTCTAACTATTATATTAACTGTGCCGTTGTAAGAGTCTATTAGTGCATAGCCTACTAGCCTGTATAATGGGTTACCGACACTCCATGGCACATTATCTGTATCAAGCCTAAGTATCAAGGGCATCAACCAGTATGTATTCTGTCCATCAGTTACAGGGATAACATCAACCCTACTTGCACCAAAGTTATAGTTGAAGTATGGATAGAGTAGATTCATTCTATCATGTATATCCCTATACCTTAGGATATGTATAGCCTTATCTGGGTATGATAGTAGGAAGTTAGACTCAAATAGCCATGTGAGAGGGGGTCTTATGGTTATCCCTCCCTTACCAGAGTAGAAGTACCCTTCAACCTCATCACTACTCTGCCTATCAGCAAGGAATGCTGCCCATGTACCCGAAAATAAACTACCTTCACCATAGTATATCCGTCTTTGTGTAAAGAACTTACTACTATCCTCCTCATTACCATTATATGCGTTAAGCATGAGGAAGCCATTTGGCACATGTGTGTATACAAAGTGCTCAGCAAACCATCTATTCTCTATCTGTAATACCTCTGGTATCTTTGGTGTCATGGCAGCTGACCAGTAGAGTGTATCATTGAACCTTATTATATCAGAGTCAGCAAAGTCAACATAGGGTATAAGACCTATTGCAGGCCTTAACTTTGCGAATGCTGCAGTCCAGTCCCATACCCTTATCTTGCTCAATAGGTCAAGGTTCTGCGCCGTATATGCCTGTATCCTAGCAGGTGCAACAGATAAGAGTTTAACATCATATGAGTACTCCTTAACCTTATCAAGCTCTGCTAGATACCTATTTACTGTAATCTGCTGTGCAGTGTAAGGCCCTAACCACTCTATCTTCCTAGCATCTGCTATGCTATTATTTATAGCCATTATAACCCCTACTACAACTGCTATGGATACTATGGTTAGTATCCTAACGTAAATATTGCTCCTAGATGGTAGTATTATTAGCTTTGATCTCCTCCTATCTATTATAGACCATGCTATGAATGCTATACCTATAAGTATGGTGCCTATTATAGCATACTTTGTGTTATAGTCTATCCTTGATATGAAGAACATGTTGAATGCTGACCAGAATAGCCCTATACCTATTATCATCTCAATCACTGATATGTAGAATAGATACCTTGGTCTTCTCTCAAGTACATCCTGGATGTAAGCCATAACAGCACTTGCTATATGGTGTATACCAACATACAGGATTAGCCTAATACCTATAACAGAGAGTAAGGGAGGGATGAATAGTGTTAATGCTGGTATCATGGGTATAACAAGGTTCTCTGCTATGCTAGGATCTGGGGAGGTTATGAATGGTAATGAGAATATATTCCCTACAGATGCTAAGCCTATATCATTGCCATCAAGCATGTATGCTAGGGTCAAACCAAACATAACGTTAGTAAAGAATGGTGCAAGAAGGAATACCTTTGTAGCCTGCCATACTACAAAGTTTACCTTGCTTAACCTAAAGTCCTGATACTTGATGAGTTCATTTGAGCCTCTTATGTAAGAGATTACGAATAATGTTATCCACCATATAAGAGATCTCCTGCTCCTTATATCTACCCTAACAAATGCTATTGCAGCAAGTATAAGCCCGCTTATGAATGAGTAATACAGTGGCTTTGTATAGAGGCTACCAAACTCCTCTATGTTCATTATTATTACTACTACTTGGTTACCTATTATAGAGAAGAGAATAACACCTATAAGGGCAAGTAAGCCTACCTTGATGTAGTAGGATATATCACGCTCAGATCTACCTCTATTTACTCTTCTCCACAACCTAACCATTATTGTATAATTACCTAACTTATATTTTATGTTATTAGTGCTTAAGATTATTATTAATAATAAATACTACTCTTTTTACTTACCCCTCCTATATCCATGCGTAAATGTAGGATCATAGACCTTTGAGTACTCATAGCCTTTAGGGCTTACAACCTCACCTACTATTATAACTGCTGTCTTGCTTATCCTTGCATCCCTTACCTTTCCTACTATATCCTGTAATGTGCCTACTATTATCTTCTCATCATCCCATGTTGCCCTGTAAACCACTGCAACAGGTGTATTTACATCATACCCTGCATCAAGCAACTCCTTAACTATATCATTCAATAGGTGTATGCTAAGGTAGAATGCCATTGTGCATCTATGCCTTGCCAACTCCTTGATCCTCTCCCTCTCTGGCACAGGGGTTCTAAACTCAGCCCTTGTTATTATTACACTCTGCGTAACACCTGGGAGTGTAAGCTCTACCTTTAATCTAGCAGAGGCAGCGAATAATGCACTTATACCAGGTATGATCTCGCACTCTATACCCCTCTGCTCTAAGTAATCTATCTGCTCCCTTACTGCACTATACAATGTAGGATCTCCATCATGTAGCCTTAATGTTACCTTACCTCGCTCTGCACTCTTCTTTAGCACCTCTGAGATCTCAACCCTGTCCATGGATGAGGCATCATAGAGCAAGGCATCATGCCTAGCATACTTGAGTATCTCTGGGTTAAGGAGTGAGCCTGAGTATACTATAACATCAGCACTCTCAATAAGCCTCTTTGCCTTTATTGTTAGTAGATCAGGATCCCCTGGTCCTGCACCAACAAAGTAAACCTTTGCTTTTACCTTTGCCTCTGCATCATCCTTGCTCATGCCCACGCTTTACCACCATTATAGAGAAGTATTTACTTACACTACTTGCATTAACATCCCTTAACCTTGTAATGCTTATCAACTCCTGTCCTCCTGCTAGGTCTTGGGCAAGTGCAATATATGAACCATCTGGCATATGCTCCCTTAGTATATCTACAACATCCTTAAAGTATCTACCATCCTTAAGGAATATTATTGTATCACATAGACTTGCTATGCCCTTAACCCTTTCAAGGTCATAGCATGCTGGCACTATAGCCATTATATCATCTCCTTCAACAAGGTTCATCTTTGCTACTGATGCAAAGTATGTGAAGGATGCAACACCAGGCACTATCTCAACCTCTATGCTACTATAGCGCTCTTTAAACTCTTTATACAGGTAGGAGAAGGTGCTATATAGGGAAGGGTCTCCAACGCATAAATATACAGTAAGTCTACCTTTCATGCACTCACTTGCTATTGCATCTGCATTGCTCCTCCATACATCCTTGAGCATGCTCTTATCCTTAACCATGGGGAATACAAGTTCTCTAACCTCAGGCTTCACTGCTCTCTGCTCTATTACAGGCTTGACTATGCTCAATGCTATGCTCTCTTTCCCTTCCCTTGCTGTAGGTGCAAAGATAACATCAGCACTCTCTATTAGCCTTTTAGCCTTTATTGTTAGTAGATCAGGGTCCCCTGGTCCACAGCCTACGCAGTATAGCCTCATACTTGCATGCAGCATGCAGTTACTATATTATCTTATTTAATCTCTGCCTTCTCTGCTGCTATAACAAGCACTGGGTTCCTTGATGTAAGCATTGTACCCATGCTAACCCTCTTACCCTTGCATATTATAACTTGAGTAATATCTATGTAGTTTAGACTCAAGCCCTCAAGTGCCCTCAATGCATCATACATGCTCTCTATGAGTATCGTATCTATAACTATCCTACCATTTCCCCTTAACCTCTCATACGCTAACCTTACTATCTCATGCATATGCCTACTTGAGCCTCCTATAAATATAGCATCTGCCATAGGAACTGTATTAAGGGCATTTAGTGCATCATCATGTATTATCTCAACGTTTGTAAGGTTGAACCTCTTAACATTCTCCTGCGTTAATCTAATTGCATCTGCATCCTTATCTATAGCATATACCTTCCCATCCTTTACTTGCAGTGCAGCCTCTACCGTTATGCTACCTGTGCCTGAGCCTATATCTATTACTGTAAACCCTTCCTTCAGCCTAGCCTTGCTTAATGCTATTGCCCTTACCTCCTCCTTTGTTATAGGCACTTGCTCATCCCTTATGAACAACTCATCAGGTATCCCTGGGGTTCTGTAATCCCATAACATAAGACTCGTAATCACATGTAGGATTTATCCTTACTTCTTCCTCTCAAACTTCCTTCTCAATGCTATGAATGCTGAGCCTAGCACTGGTATAGCAAGTATTCTTTCGTATATATCTAATGCTTGGTTGCTCCTAGATATCTGGAAGTATGCTGCTATGCTATCTGTAAGTGCATCTAATGCACCTACCCCTTGCATAATACGCAAGAATGCAAATACTACTATTATTAATGGTGTCCATACAATCAATGGAAGGAATACACTCTCTCCATACATTGATAGCCATTTATATATCCAGTAGGGTATAGAGCCTAGTTTATCCCTTAGCCTACTGTTGTTGAGTAGTGATCTCCTTATAGCCTCCATCTCTCCTATGAAGAAGTTTGATGCCTCATTGAATAGCAATCTACTCTCATAATTCTTCCTTAGTTGGTTGTATATCTTTGATACATCCTCATAATTTTTATTCTTATCCATAAATTCCTCATCTATTATTATCTTCCTCCTAACAAGAGGGAGTATGTAAAAGAGCCTCTCCTCCTTCTCCTTCCATCTTACATTATGGAACTCAAAATTGCTTAGATCAACGCCCTTGAATGATACAGCCTCTAGATTTAGAGGATTACTACTATCTCCTAGGAATCTTACCCTCTTTTTAAAGGTTGCATAATCAAACCTTACTGGAATATCCTCTTGATTATTGGATGTAGGGAATATAATACGGTAGAAATCAACCTCGTCATCAAAATATACATTAGAGAAATAAACCAAATCCTTAAACTTTGCAAAGAAATAAACCATATCATTAAACTTTGCACGAAAGAAATTAACCAAATTAAACTCTGCACTAATGAAATTAACCCCACCATTAAACTTTGCACCAATGAAATAAACCATATCATTAAACTCTGCACTAGAGAAATTAACCCTACCATTAAACTTTGCATAAGAGAAATTAACCAAATTAAACTTTGCACCAAAGAAATAAACCCCACCATTAAACTTTGCATAAGAGAAATTAACCAAATTAAACTTTGCATCAGGGAAATCAACCCCACCATTAAACTCTGCATAACTAAAATTTACATCAGATACAAACACTTTATAACCAAACATAAGGCAGATTGAATCCTATACAATTTAACGGTTTAGAATACCTAATAGCATCATCAACCAATTTATAGAACTTATCCCTAACCTCATCTTCGTGATCCTTCCAATATTCTTCATCATGGAATAGACAATAATTACTATTAGGAAGCGCATCTCTATCACATTTATAATTATATGCAGGATATTCAAACTTACACTTATTGATACTCATATATGACATTACACAAATTAATAAAGATTTCTACAAATATTAATCAACCATTTGAACTTAAATTCTGTTGATACACATAAGTATTATACAATATCCATACTGTCAGGAACATAAACACATACGCACCCATTCCAGTAGTAACAAGCTTCCTATGCTCACTCAAAGGTATCTTCTTCCCAAATGCAACCCTTGCTATTATGTAGGTTATGAAGTATAGCAGGAAGCCTATCCCTATACCCCTGAACGCCTCAGGGTTATTGCTAAGGAACCCTAAAGCACCAGAGATTATCCCTGCTAGAACAGCAAACCCTATCCTGAGCCAGAATATCTTATCCACTATGCTCACACCCTTACTCTTTAAACCTTTAATTTCTTTCTTTCCCTATAATAAAATACTTAAGGTAGCATGCATAATGCAGGGTATGTACTGTAGCCCTGCTGATAAGAAGATGCTCTCCATAATAATCCCTACATACAATGAGTCAGAGAACATACTAAACCTGTTAGAGTCTATAAGGAGTAGAGTATCTTTAAGCACTGAGGTTATAGTGGTAGATGATAACAGCCCAGATGGTACTGCAGATTTGGTTGAGCAGTATGCAAGGAGTATAGATGGGAAAGAGATGAGTGTAAAGATAGTAAAGAGGGATAGCAAGCAGGGCTTGATCTCAGCAGTTATACATGGCTTAAGGTATGCAGAGGGTAAGAATATTGTGGTTATGGATGCTGATCTCTCACACCCATCAGACCTAATACCTGTTATGGCAGATGAGCTTATAAATGATAGGTATGATATAGTAGTTGCCTCAAGGTATGTTGATGGAGGGGCAACGGTAAACTGGGGTATAAGGCGTAAGATAATAAGCAGAGTAGCAAACCTTCTGGCTAGATTGATGCTAGGGATAGATATTAAGGATGCAGTATCAGGGTTCTTTGCATGCAAGAGGCATGTACTTGATGGTATAGAGTTTGATACAAGAGGGTATAAGATGCTTTTAGAGATACTAGTTAAGGCTAGAGGTGCAAGGGTTAAAGAGATACCTTACATATTTGTGAATAGGAGCAAGGGTAAGAGCAAGCTAGACTCAAGGGTTGCTTTAGAGTATCTAAGATCGCTGTGGATACTCTACAGGTATGGTAGAAAGAGGAGCAAGGAGAGGAGAAGGTCCATACTATTCCTCTCAAGGGCAGCAAGGTTCTACACAGTAGGTGCTATAGGCTTGGGTGTAAACTATGTAACCTCAATGCTAGCAAACATGCCATTAGCAGATACTAGGCTAGCAACTCTTATAGGTATAGCAGTATCAATAACATCAAACTTTATACTCAACAAGGCATGGACGTTTGAGGATACAGACTTTGAGTTGATGCATACCTTAAAGCAGTATGCATACTATGCCTCGTTGAGCTCAATAGGTGGAGCGATACAGTTTGCCTTAGTAAATATACTCATTAATATAATGGAGTATGGTATGGCATTACCTCTTGCTATAGCAGTAGCATCTGCATGGAACTTCCTATCAAATAAGAAGTGGACATTTAAGGATAGGCTATGGGGTTAGATGGAAGACTTATAGACCTTGCAGAGAGGATAACCTCATGCACTAGATGCAGTAGGCTTGTTATGTATAGGGAGTATATAGCAAGGGTAAAGGTTAAGAGGTTCAGGGATTGGGTTTACTGGGGTAAGCCTGTAGCAGGGTTTGGTGATCCAGATGCAAGGCTCCTTGTAATAGGCTTGGCACCTGCAGCACATGGTGCAAATAGGACAGGGAGGATGTTCACTGGTGATGCATCAGGCTCATGGCTCGTTAAAGCATTGTATGAGATTGGCTTGGCTAACAAGCCTACAAGCATAAGTGCAGATGATGGTTTGATCCTTAAAGATGTATACATAACAGCAGTACTTAGATGTGCACCACCAGATAATAAACCATTGAAGGAAGAGGTATCAAACTGCATTGGATACCTTTACGAGGAGTTAGGTCTGCTTAATAGGGTTAAGATTATCCTAACCCTAGGGAGGATAGCATTCGATACCTATGCTAGAATTATAGGGAAGAGGCTTGAGTTTAGGCATGGTAAAGTATACAGGCTTGATGGTATAACCCTTGTAGCATCATATCATCCTAGCAGGCAGAATACTCAAACAAGGAGGCTTACATGGGATTCATGGATTAGCATATTTAGAAGCATAAAGGAGGAGTTGGATTCCATAGGATGATTGCAAGAATTAATTTATGCTCTTGAACCTCACAGTATCAAACCTTATACCCATCCTTCTTAGCATATCAGCAAACCCTTGCTCATCCTTGCTTACAAGAACATGTAGACCCTTGCTACTGCCTTTGCTCTCATCATTAAGCATCTCATGGTTTACCAGATACTCCTTTACCCTTGCAACTGTATACACTATAGGGTTGATTATACTTGCATTAGGGTAGATCTCTCTTATGGCATCCTCAAGGAAGGATAGATGCGTGCTACCAAGGATTATGGTATCTATGCTAGGATCCATGCTGTTAGTGCATATATCCTTTACAATACTTGTATCATTCAAGAACTCTCCACTCTCCACAAGGGATATCAACCTACTAGCATCTATAAGGGTAAACCTTGCTTTAATATAACCCTTGAGCATCTCCTCCAACTCTCTGCTCTTAACCAATGCCTTACTTGCTAGTATTGCTATGTTCTTACTCTTTGATGCTGTAAACGCCTTATCTATAGCAAGATATGTGCCAAATATCAGGGCGTTCTTGCTTAACCTTAGATCATTGAGCACTAGCATGGATGGTGTTACAGATGCAACAACTATGCACTTTGGATCATACTCCTTGCTTAACATATCTATGCTCCTACTTACTATATCCCTTAACTCTTGCTTACTCTTTACCCCATATGGGTGGTTTGCCCTATCAGCAAAGTATACAATGCTCTCATCGAGCTCACGCATAAGCATCCTTACAGCAGATAGAGAGCCTAGGCCAGAGTCAAAGACTGCTATAACCATATGAATAAATAAAAATCAATGCTAATAATCATTTCTCCTCTATTGTCAATTGTTATCAACGTGTACTGCTAATAACCCATTAAGGAATAGTGATCATGGCAGATTTTAGTAACAAATGGGTAAAGAAGGATGATAGAGGTCTTAATGAGAAGGTAAAGGATGCTTTAAGACCACAAGGTCCTCTAAGACCAAGGGTAGAGCATGCCATCAATAGGATCCAACTACAGATACAGAAGATAGACTCCATGCTAGCAAAGATGCGTGAGAGGGATTCTATGCTATTCAGAAGGATAGTTGATGCAGTAAATAGGCATGATATGGATACTGGTAAGATGCTATCCAACGAGCTAGCGGAGGTTAGAAGGTTATCAAAGGTTATGAATAATGCTAAGATGGTGCTTGAGCAGGTGCACCTAAGGCTTAGCACAGTTCATGATATAGGTGATCTAGCAGTTGCTCTAGCACCCGCAATAGGGGTTATGAAGAATGTAAAGCAAGGGATAACAAGGTTCATGCCAGAGGCTGAGGGAGAGATAAATGAGATGGCCAATACATTAAGCAACCTGATGGTTGATACAATGCAAGGAGGCAACTTTAACATAGTGAGTGATGTTAGCAGTGAAGAGGTTGATAAGATACTAGCAGAGGCAGCAGCTGTTGCTGAGAAGAGTATTGCAAGCAAGTTACCATCTGCACCAGCTACTGAGGAGTTACCAAGGTTCTAGTTGAAAAGATACTATAATTTTATTTATTTATTAATTTATCTTATTATCAGATTCTAGTTATCAGATTCTAGCCTTGCATTCACTGCCCTGTAATGGTTCTCCAAGCCCTCAGCCCTTGCTATCAAGCCTACATACTCTGCTATACCTTCTAACCCCTCCTTGTTCAACTCTACCATGCTAATAACCTTTAAGAAGTCCAAGCATGTGAGTGAACCCCTTGCCTTTGCTATACCTGATGTTGGTAGAACATGGTTTGTTCCAGTGCAGTAATCACTTGCTGCTGATGTAGAGTATTTGCCTATAAGCAGCATACCTGCATTGCTTACCTTCTCTGCTATGCTATATGTATCCTTTACCATTATCTGAAGGTGCTCAGGTGCAAACTCATTTACAAAGCATATAGCATCATCCATACTCTTGCATAATACTATGAAGCCATTCCTCTTCATACTTGCATCTACTATATTACCCCTACTAACATCCTTTAACCTTGAGAGCTCCTTGATCGTGTTATATGCTAGATCCTCTGAGCATGTCACTAACCCACATACTGTATCCTCTGAGTGCTCTGCTTGCGCTGCAAGGTCTAGTGCAAGAAGCCTAGCATCTGCTGTATCATCAGCAAGTATTAGAAGCTCTGTTGGGCCAGCAAACATATCTATTGATATGCTATCTGAGGCAAGTAACTTTGCTATGTTAACTATCATACCCCCAGGCCCTACTATCTTGCTTACACTCCTTATGCTCTCTGTGCCATAAGCCATTGCTGCTATAGCCTGTGCACCACCTACCCTATATACCTCATCTACACCTGCAATATCTGCTGCTACAAGTGTTAATGGATCTATGCTTGAGTCATGCATGGGAGGGGTGCATGCTATAACCCTCTTGACACCTGCTAACTTTGCTGGTAGTGCACACATGAGCATGCTGCTAGGGTACCTTGCCTTCCCCCCTGGTATATAGCAGCCTACACTCTCTATAGGCTTGATAACCCTTGCTATCTTTATGCTATGCTCATTTATATCTATCCTTGCCTTTATGGAATCAAGTAATGCACTCTCAACCTTCTCCATCCTTTCCTTCATCTCCTTTAATGCCTTAACCTCCTTCTCACTTACCTTAGCATATGCATCCCTTACCTCCTTCTCACTTACCCTTAATCTATCCTTGCTTAACAATACGTTATCAAACCTCTTAGTATACTCTATGAGCGCATCATCTCCTCTAACCCTAACATCATCCAGTATGCTCTTAACAAGCATAAGACTCTCTTGCTTTACCTTAACACTACTCCTAAGCATCTTTACAGCAGCTGCTACATCTTCTACCCTTACTACCCTTATAAAATCCCTAACCTCTATCCTGCTCATCCTTCATTATCTCCTCTAGAGGCAGTATCTGCCTAGGTTCATGCACAACTATACCCTGTGCAAGCCTCCTTAGAGTAGGTAGCAAGGTAACAAACTCATCCTTGCTAATGACTGTATTTACTGCATACCATCCCTCCTCGCTTAGGTTGCTTACTGTAGGCCTCTTGAGTGCTGGTAAACATGCAAGTAACTCATTAAGGTTCTTGCTATTAACATTCATGAATATATGCAGCTTCTTCCTACCATCTACTACTCCCTTTAACAGCGTGAGTACATCGTATATCTTCTCCCTCTTACTAGGATCATTCAAGGAGTCCTTGTTAGCAATCAGCATAGCAGTAGACTCCATGATAACCTCTATGGGCTTTAGGTTATTCTGCTCAAGAGTAGTGCCAGTCTCAGTTATATCTATTATTGCATCTGTATCATCTGGTGGCTTTGCCTCTGTTGCACCGAATGAGAGTATTATCTGCACCCTATCATTGCTACTACCCTTGAACCATGGTGTTATAACCATAGGCTCATTGCTACCATATATCTCCTTATATTTAGCATTGCTCTTTATGTAATTACTTGCTAGGTTAAGATACTCAGTAGATATCCTTAATACCTTACCCTTGCTATGGTAATCCTTAATCATCTCTGCTAATGAGGAGTAAGGCATATCCTTTGGTATTGCATATACTAGCCTTACATAACCATACTCAAGGTTGAGCATAACCTTAACGTCTGCATTGGTCTCTGTTACCCAATCCTTCCCTGTTATACCAATATCATACATCCCAGTGCTCACAAAGGTTGGTATCTCCTGTGGCCTTACCAACTTCATGTATATCTCTGGATCGTTAACCCTTACCCTGTAACTCCTACCCTTGCCATGCACATAGAACCATGCCTGCTCTATGAACTTGAATGTTGCCTCCTCTAGACTCCCCTTTGGTATAGCAAACTTGATCATAATGCTAGCAGTGCACTACCTTATATATAGGCTTTTTAACCTATCATACTGTAGAAGTGAGGTATGGTGTATTAGCAACCTTATATTTAATTATTTAAGTCTTTCTCTCATATCTTTTATTTAAATCTTGCTCTATTTTTTCAGACGCTCATGCGTGAAGTATGATGCTAAGAGGGTGTACGGCATACTTCTAAAGAAAGGTTTATATTTGGATAGAGATGATAGTATGATGTAAGCATCCAGTTAATGGAACTGATATATAAGGTTTAGGTGAGAATCCGTTAAGGAATTGAAAG
>CAYYYF010000015.1:0-26484 GCA_964475945.1 uncultured Nitrosopumilales archaeon
TATCTCCTGCCATACCTTGCTAAATTCATCCTTCATATCCTGCCTTAATTTAGCAATCTCTTGAAGTATCTCATTGAACTTCTTATCATGCTCCTCAAACCTCTTGGTATGCTCCTCTAGCATCTTGGTATGCTTATCTAAACTCTTAAGTATAGCATCATAGCCTATTAAGCCTGCTACTGTATACCTGAAATCTTCATCCTCCTTTAGTAGTTTTATAATATTCTTCTTTAGTTCATTAGATTGCATGATATATATCAATTAAAGAAAAGTATAAATCTTACTCTCTTGAAGTGATATCATATAATAATCGGTGATATCTACTCTACTGATATCTCATATAAATTATTAGAATTAGATTCTTATTTAATAATATTAATTAAAATAAAATTAAAAATTTGAAAGCTTAATAGGTTGATGAATTTATTTATTAGTTTTGCATCTTACTGTAAGAGCACCTCTATAACAACCTCATCAGGTATCTTAAGCCTCATCAGCTGCTTCATTGCTCTATCATCTGCTGCAAGATCTATTATGCGTCTATGTATCCTCATCTCCCATTTATCGAATGTATGCGTACCTTGCCCACTGGGTGCCTTCCTTGTTACCACATGCAACTTTTTGGTTGGTAATGGTACTGGTCCTCTAACCCTTACCCCTGTCTTCTCCCCTATCATCCTTATCTCCTTACACATCTGCTCAAGCTTCTCTAGATCAGTGCTAGCCAGCTTTATCCTAGCCTGCTGTACCATGTTTACCACTTGCTTAAGCCTTGGCAGCAACCTTCTCAAGTGTATACTTCTCTGTTATCTCCTCAACTATGCCTGCTGCTATAGTAGTACCCATATCCCTTAGAGCAAATCTACCCAACTCTGGATACTCCTTGAATAATTCTATGCATAATGGTCTGACTGGCCTTATCTTTACTATTGCAGAGTCTCCACTCTTAAGGAACTTTGGATTCTGCTCTACTACATTACCTGTCCTAGGGTCTATCTTTGAGACGAACTCTACCAATGTAGCAGCAACCTGTGCAGTATGGGCATGGAGTACTGGTGTATATCCTGGTGCAATTGCTGTTGGATGGTATATGACTATTATCCTGGCCTTGAACTCCTTTGCTACAGTTGGCGGGTTATCTACTGGCCCTACAACATCTCCTCTCTTTATCTGCTTCTTATCCACACCCCTAAGGTTAAAGCCTATGTTATCTCCTGCTACTGCTTCTTGCATTGGTGTATGATGGGTCTCTATGCTCCTAACCTCACCTACAACACCTTCAGGCATTACTATAACCTTATCACCAACCTTCATCTTACCTGTCTCTACCCTTCCTACTGGCACTGTTCCAACACCTGTTATTGAGTATACATCCTGTATAGGTAATCTTAATGGTTTGTTTATAGGCTTCTCTGGTTCAACAAACTCATCGAATGCCTGATATAATGTTGGACCATCGTACCAAGGCATTTTATCTGATTTCTTTACTACATTATCGCCATTCCAGCCTGAGGTTGGTATAAACCTTACCTTCTGCACGTTGTAGCCTATGCTCTTTAGTAGGTTTGTTACTATTGCCTTAACCTCTTCATAACGCTCCTTGCTGTAGTTAACTGATGGATCATCCATCTTATTTACTGCTACCATCAACTGATTAACGCCTAGGGTTCTTAACAGGAATGCATGCTCCCTTGCTTGGCCTCCTGGCTCTACTGCTACCTCTGTCTCACCCTTCTTTGCTGATACAACTAAGATAGCACAGTCTGCCTCAGATGCACCAGTTATCATATTCTTAACGAAGTCCCTATGCCCTGGAGCATCTATTAATGTGAAGAAGTACTTGTTGGTCTCGAACTTCTGGAATGCTAGATCGATGGTTATACCTCTCTCCCTCTCATCCTTGAACCTATCAAGGACCCATGCAAACTTGAATGTATCTCCCTTACCGGTCTTCTCTGACTCCTTCGCATACTCCTCTATCGTCCTCTGGTCTATTAAGCCTAGATCGTATAGAAGTCTGCCTACTAGAGTTGATTTGCCATGATCAACATGTCCAGTGACTATTAGATTCAGATGTGCCTTCTTACTACTCATGCATTATTAACATACATAAGGGCTTTATAAACATATAGTAAGAAAACATCGACATTAAAAGAAGGGATGAATCGCTAAAACTTTAAATGAAATAAATGTGGATTAGTAATAGATAGAGATATTTCATTAGTTATAATGAAAGAGATCTATAAAATTAAGGTTAGGATACTTATGGTATGAAATATGTACCTAAGAGCAAGGAAGTTATATTTGGAGAGATCCTGCTAGTGGATATATGAACCAAGCTGTATCTTTTAAGGTAAGATGACTCGCATTTCTATATCTATACCATCTACACTACCTATCATTAATAGACTTAAATATATCATGGATTAATGCTCTTAAGAAACCCCTATACTCCTCATCATTAAATACTATCTTATCTACCAACCCTTTACCAATAGCATCCTTTGCAGTCTTTATATGGTAGCATTGCTCATCTTTGCCTAGGGATCTAAAGTAGTAACCTTTGCATGTGCAATACCCTTGCTCTACATCAACCCAATACTCATGCATTCTACCTACTACAGTTAGTATACTTTTACCACTTGGAAGGAATATATGTAGTTTAACTGCTTTCTTGCTTAGAAGCTTTGTAATTCTTTCCTCTTCTTCTGACATGCTCTATATTATTACTTATAAGAATTTTATAGTTACTGAGGTTCTACTCTGGTATAAGCTTTATATATATATCAATATGGGTTATCATATAAAATGAAGTGGATAAGAAATATAATATTAATATTATTAATAATATTTGGTACAATTTTATCATTACTTCATAGTTCAGTAAATGCGCAAGAACAACTTGATTATAAGGTAAGGACAGAAGAGATAGGAGTATGTGGGTATATATTTGAGTTTATGCCAAATGGTAACATTATATGTGCAACCCGAGGTGTAAACGATAAGGCAGAAGCAGAAATTAGGATATTAGATATACAAAATAAGAGCCTAAAGAAGATATCTGAGGTTAATGTGTATATAGGTAAAGAATCTTATCATGAAAGAGGGTTAGTAGGCTTGACAATAGATCCTAACTTCAATGAGAACCATTACGTATATCTTTACTGGACATACAAAGATGAGATGGATGGTAATCAATATAAAAAGGTTGTAAGGTTCAAGTATGACGATATAAATAACATCCTGCTTCAAGACAAAGTCTTGATAGATAAGATACCAGCAAATCAGATACATAATGGTGGACCATTAGAATTTGGTCCAGATGGTATGCTTTATATAACCAACGGTGATGCAGATATTTCCCTTCAATCTAGAAAAAGACAATTAGACAATCCTTGGAAGAGATCCTTTGATGTCTTGAATGGTAAGATACTAAGGATATATAGGGATGGTAATATACCAGAGGATAACCCATTCCCTAACTAGCCTATCTACACATATGGGCATAGAAATGTATTTGGTATAGCATTCCATCCTATAACTGGTTTACCTTTCATAACAGAGAATGGTCCTGATACAGATGATGAGATAAATATACTTTACAAGGGGATGGATTATGGTTGGCCTATAAGGTTAGGGTATGCAAAACCAATAGTAGAGCAAGATAAATATGCAGTATATAACTTTGATCCAGATAAGTATGTTAAACCTATCTGGTCAAATGGAAAGCCTACTCTAGCACCAACTGGTATGACATTCTATAATGCTAGTAAATATACAGATTTTGCTAATGATCTTTTCTTTTTAACATTAAATGATATCTCATTACATAGAGTAAAGTTAAAACCACCTTCCTATAATGCTATATCTGAGTTCTATACATACCAATTGGATATAGATTCAATTCCTACTGATATAGAGATTGGACAGGATGATGAGCTATATGTATCTGCTCTTAATAATAGAATATACAAGGTAACATTTGAACCTTTAAACTTTAGTAATGCTAAGATAGCATATATATCATTATCTATACCAGAGGAGATAGAAGACTCTAGCAAGGATGTGATATTCTTTGCAAAACTTACAGATGAGAATGGAGAACCTATATTCTACAGACCAATTAATTTTGAATTAAATGGAAATATTATAGCAACTGTTAGAACAAATGAGAAGGGTATAGCTAGAATAAGTATAGATCCAGAGTTACTAGGCGCAATAAACATAATTAGTACAAAGTTCTTAGGCGATGAAGAGTATGTAAATGCATCAGAGACAAAAACCATAATTAATTCAGGTAAATACTCAAATGTTACTATACTAGAATCAGTTATATATAAAGGCAAGATAGCAAAGGTTTACATGTTTGATGTTAATAAGAATTCCGTAGAATATGGAAAAGAGGTAACATTCATGACAACATTAACAGATAATGAAGGTAATATACTGGATGAGGAATATACCTTTATAATAAAAAGTAACGATAATAAGATATTATTAGAGGAAAGTAATAAAGGACCAAATCTCCATAGGTATTCATTTAGAGAGGATAACATTGGTAAGGTTAGTATAATTATAAGAGATAGCAATGGAAAAGAAGCAGAAGTCAAGATTAATGTAATACCAGAGTTCCCCTTAGTTTATATAGTATTTGCTGCTGGGTTAGCAGCATCCATGATTTTTGCTTTTTTCATAATAGTACGTACTACTACAATAAGATTAGTACCATAAATTACTGTTATTGTTAATAGAAGTAGATCAAGCATATTAAATATGGCTGCAATTAGCATGGTAATAGGATAAGCCCCAGAATAATGAAATATATTTTCTATACCTCTCTTTATAATGTTATTAGCTGGCGTGGCTTTCATATCTTCCAAATTATGACTAATTACACGCCAAGTATATCGTGCAGTCCAAGCTGCTAATGTTACTAATGCTGCTATGGACCCTGTATAAATGAATATAACGTTATGAATATTAGGAATTATATTATATAGCGCATCAATTACAATAGAATCTCCTTTATTATACAATCCAATTCCAAGCATGAACGTTGAAAGTATAAGTATTACCCCACCGCCCCATATGTCCAGTATTTCTCCTGTTATAGTAGGACCCTTTACTCTTGCTATATTTCCATCAACACAGTCAAGTATTATTGCTAGCTCAATAAGCAATGCACCTACTATAAACATCATATAATCCCCTATTGCTAATAGTAGAGATCCTATAATTCCAGTAAACAAGAATAACAATGTAACCTTATTTGCAGATATATTAAAGTATAAGAAGAAGATTGCTAAATAATATGAGATTGGTCTTCTAACATAATATGTCCATATCCATCCCTTCTCATGAGACTTTGTTTGTAAGTATTTATCCCTTAGATCATCTAGGCTTATCTTCATAAAGCCTCCTCTATCTCATATACTATCTTCTTCGCATTATTAAGATCTTCTATAGTATCTATCTCAATACACTGTAACCCTCTTGTGCTACACTTATAGAAACAATCGTTACTAATAGCAACTAATCTTATAGCATCTTCATAGTAGAGATCATACTTACCTTCATTAAACAAGCTCTTTACACCCATCAATACTCTATTTGCATCATTACTGCTTAACCTCATTATTCCTATATACTCACCATCAGCTTCTCTTGGATCTATACTCTTACTTATATCCTTGATAAAATATCTTTTATTCACCTTAACCTTCATCTCTTCATTCCCTAACTCTTTATGATCATCAATAGCAAGGACAGAAGTATCATAGGTTAAAAGATATTCAACTATCTTTGGATGAAATACGACATCGCTATTTAATAGTATAAAGTCCTCATCCATATACCTATTAGCAATATAGAATGAGTATATATTGCCTAGCATAGGTTTATCATTATTAACTAGCGTGAATCTTATGCTGCTATTATTATAGAATCTTTTTATATGATTGTAAAGCATCTCTGACGCATAACCTGTAACAACTACTATATCATTTATTCCATAGTTGGTTAATATCTTTAATGCAAGATCAAATATTGTATTATTATTACTTATTTTTATTAACGTTTTTGGTATATTATCTGTTAGTGGTCTAAGCCTCTTACTTAACCCAGCAGCAAGTATTATTGCTCTCTTAACATTAACCATTTATATCATCCAAATACTCTTCATAGGCTACCTTATATGCTCTTTCAATATCATGCTCATCTACAATATCAAGTATAGTAAATCTATTCTTCCTAGTGCTAGGTGCAAGTTTTACTGCTTTAAGGAATGTATCCTTGCTTATATTCATCATCTCTGGCTTGTAAGGCATAGATAAATACCTATATGCCCTTACTATATCATCTATACACGAACCTCTTAAAGCCATTGCAAATATTGTTGCTAAGCCAACCTGTAATCCATGAGGATTGGGTTTATCGAGTATCCTATCTAGAGCATGGCTTATAAGATGCTCTGCTCCACTTGCTGGTCTTGATGAACCTGCTATACTCATAGCAATACCACTCTGAATCAACCCTTCTGCAAGGTAAGTAAGAAATCTATTATCTTCTAGCATGTTATTAATATTATTATCAACATAATTACTCTTTAATATATAGTATAGGAACCTCTCAGCAGCATTCCTTGATACTATCTCTGCAAACCTGTCTATAGGCTCATTCCTATACTCATGCGCAAGCTTCCAATCTTCTACTGCAGATATATTTGATATAAGGTCGCCTATACCAGCAAGTATAGTATACATTGGTGCACTCTTAACTACATCTATATCTATGACTATGCCCATTGGTGGCATTGAGCCTATGCTATCAGCATATGCTAGATCATTAAGCCTAAGCACAGATACTGGAGATGCTATCCCATCATGTGATAATGTAGTAGGTATTGCTAATAATGGTATATTTGTAATATAACATGTATATTTGCATACATCAAGTACCTTGCCTCCCCCTACTCCTATTATTAATGATGGTTTATAACTCTCTATACTCTGTTTTATGGTATTTATTGCAACATTATCATTGCTATTTATACATAATCTTGTAGTGTTAGCATTAAGTGTTAATGCTACCTTATCACCTATATGCTTAGTATTATTGATACCAGAAACTACCAATATGGTATTGTTATTGTTTATATAATTATTATCATTACTTAATAGTTCTTTCCTTAATATATCATCTAATTCCTCAATTACATTATCTCCTATATAGAAGAAGTTAGAAATATTTACATGTCTTATGCTCATATTGTTGTTATTGTTATTAGACTTCTTCATCATGAGACCTTACGCCTAGTGCTAGCAACTATTATGCTTAATATAGAGTTTATCTCCTTCTTGGTTATAGCCTTTATTGCTAAGGATGTAATGGCATGCAATGCTAATGCTATAGTAAATGCTATTAATGCATTATGCGAAGACTCTAGTATAATGTAACCTATTATGAATGCTAGTGCTATAGATACAACTGGCTTTATAGTATTTATTGCTAATGAGAAACCATACCTTATAATAATAAGGTATGTTAATACTAGATTAATAAATGAGCCTATAAGTAGTGCAAAAGCAGCTCCTTCTATACCTAGTATTGAGGTTAGTATTGGTGTTAATACTATTATTGTTATTGATGCTATACTCTCTCTTAATGCTATATCTCTAGCCTTATTTATTGCATTTAACAGTGAACTAAGCAAGAAGCTTGTTGAGTTTATTATGTATGCTAGAACCAATATCCTCAGAGCATCACTAGCATATATATATGAATTTGATATTATGGCAAGGATATACTTGGGCTCTATTAGTATAAGTAATGCAATAAACCCATTTAACACTAAAGCTAGCCTTAATGCTAGATTTAAGGTTCTTATAGCGTTATCCTTGTTACCTTTACTAACCTCTTCAGATAGTGTTGGAAGCAATGCACCTGATACTGAGAGCAATACATTACCTACTACTATTGCTATCGTATTTGATATACCATAGAATGCACTCCACTCTATGTTATGTACTCCTACACTGATAACTCCTATCTGATTCCTTAATGTACGCATACCTACTGCTATATAATTGAAGCCAGAGAATGTGAGTATATCCTTTATTCTAAAATTAGCATCGTTACTATTAGCATCTTTGCTTTTATCAATATTATTATCATTACTTATTTCAACTCTTGCTTCACTCTTTATATCCCTAAGAAGTATAATATATGCTAATAAAGAACTTATAAGCGATGATATGGAGAATGCTACTATTATTGCTATATCGTTAATGTTGTAAAATAATATTAATACGAGAGCAATAATAAATCTAATACCTTGGAATATTGCACTAGTTAATGTTACATAATGAGCTTTATGCATACCTTGGTATATACCAGATAATGCTGATATTATGGTCTGTGAAGGTAAATATACTAATGCTGCTATTAATATTAATATAGATATATCATTATTATTGTATATATTAGATGCTATACTGTCTGCTAGCAATAATAATATTATGGCTGCTACAATGCTTATAACTAATGCTAGTATAAGCCCTAATCTTATCAATCTCTTAAATACTTTATACCTTCCGCCTGATCTATATTCTGCTACATACTTGCTTAAGGTTATGCTTATTCCATTACCTATGAAGCCTATAATAGCAGTTATTAATGCTATTACTATCATAGTATTGCCTATATGAGTAGAAGATAGTAGTCTAGCCATTACTATCCAGAATAATGCGCCTATTATAGAGTTTGTTATATTACTTAATAGTAGGAAGTATGAGCCTCTTGCTAATCTGATGAATGGTTTATCGTCTTGATGACTATCCATTTATATCACCTGCTAGATACTTAGATAATAGGATTATTTATAAATGAGTCTTAGAAAAGTGGATAATGTATAGCTGTATGATAGCATAAACACTTTTATGAACCTTATTTATAAATATCAATGATTACTATCAAGTATAATCTAAATATATACCGTCTCTAGCGAGTAGTCTCGTTATTACTATCATTTATTCTTTTACTGTATCAATTATCATATTTATCTATGAGCTTAAGTACAACTATAGATATTAGTAAGTTAAGCGATGATATACATATTTTAGAGCTCTTGATTGCTGATAAGCTTAATAATACTTCATCTCTAAATATACGTTATATTAAGCTATCTTCTTTTGATAAGTTAGACATTTCCTTATATCGTGGTATAAATCACAATAATAGGATATTAGTTACTAGAAAGTTTACACAGAGTACTATCCCTTCCTCACCTTTCATCCCATATCCTAACCAACCTTCTGTCAGCACAATACTGGAAGAGATAAAAAGCATGGGTTTAAATGTCGTAAGAATAAATATGTTTTGGGAAGCATACAGATGGTATAAATCTCAGAATCAAACATCAACCTTCATAAATAGACTTAAGGAGATAGCAGGTAAGGCAGATGAACTTAATTTAGGCATACTATATAATGTCATGCACCAATGGAAGATCAGTTCATGGATTTACTCATCAAGCTCATTAACCAATAGAGGAGCAGGATTCCCACATGAATGTCTGCAAGCATTAAATATACCGATGAACTCATATTATGATCAATCAATTACTGTTAATGGCACAGCAGTAACAACAACAGCAACAACAACAGCAACAACAACTATCCGTAACTATTTCTGGTCTAACTTCCTTAATAACTACAACGTAACTATAGATAATAATAGTAAACCTATATGGCAACATATATGGGATGATTACTTTATGGATGTAATTCTTGCTACTAAAGATTATAGATCAACTATAGGCTATGAGATGATGAATGAACCACTTGAAGGGTATCAGGGTTTTACTCTAACAGAGTGGCAAAAATTAGGTAATTATTATTCATTTATTGCAAATAATATCAGATCATTAACGAATAAAAAGATATTCTTTGCCGAGTTACTGGCGTTTACTGGGACATATAGCGGTAAAGGAAGAGGTTATGCGATATCATTAACAATACCAAAGGATATTAATGGTAATATAATAAATAATAATATAGTATTTACAATGAATAGATATGGTAATGAACGATTTACTACCAATACACTTGATGCATTTAATGATGCACAGAATGCTCTAAAACCATTAGATATACCAATAGTTATTACAGAGTTTAATAACCTACCTAATACAGAGCTGACTTATAATGGTTTAGTTAATTACCTTACGGAGATGAAGAATAGAGAATTTGGGTGGTTCTTCTTCAATTATGACCCTAATCATCCCTGGTCTATCAAAGACTCTAGCTATAGGGATAGAGTTAGTAGTAGTGGAGTAACATTTAAGCAGATGCTGATGGATGCTATGAGATATGTTTATTAGTTATAAATTGTTTATCACTTAATCATAGATGGCATTGTATAGAAACCTGCATATCTATTAGACATAAATATTACATTAAATTTATTACTGCTTATGGTGATATCATTAATTTTTTCATTAATATGTATATTTATTACTGATTGTGAAGGAGAAGATATATTATAAAATAATGGTTCATTATTTAGAAATTTTCTTGATAAACCGGTGTAATCCGCCTTTAACTTATATAACTTCAACTCATCATAATCAGTCATTTTATGTATAATAGGTATATTAGAGTAAAGGTAAAATATATCATCATTATTTATATTTTCATAGATTTTATGAATATTTTCATAATTAGTATAAGTAGAATATGAAGGAAAAGTGAAGTCTGGTATCCAATACGGTTGGGTTAACCCACTTAAATTATATATAAATAGCATTAATATAGTTATGATAAATATTCTCTTATTTGAATTAATTAATATAATTATTATACTAGATGCTGTAACTGATGATAGTAAAAATATACCACCTTGTCCAACTAAATATCTGTTTAATCCACTATAAATAGGATTTGCAACTACGGATATAAATGCTAATGTAGCTATTATTATTACAACCAACGCTAAACCTATATTTAATGAACCAATTATTTCTTTAATATTAACTTTATTGATTTGGAATTTATAGAAAGACCATACTATTAATAGTGCCAAATTAATAGCTAATAAAAATGCAAATGAATATGCATATGGCTTGAAACCCTTTGTAAAATATTCCTCACTACTTTGTGGTAAATTATTAATATTAAAAGTGAATAACGCTTCTTTAAACCTATTAACTTCTCTGTAAATACGTGACATTGCAGACATATCATACCAATATATTATTGTTAATAAAAATACTAAAATTATAATTAATAAAAATTTTGATTTAAGTATATTTTTAATATTAGTATAATTAGTAATGAAATAAATAAATATAAATATTATAAATATAACAGTTACTATAGCATGATATATATTTGCAAAAAATATAAATATTATAAATAAAAGTAAATAATATTTTGTATCATTTTCTTTGTTTTTAATTATTTTTATGAATATATATATTATTAAAGGCAAAAATATAAGAGCACTGCTTTGTGGTTGTATAATTGTAAAGAAACCATAAGGCAATCCTACTATCAACAACGAGTTTATAATTAATTTCATTTCTTTAATATATTTATTATTGTTATTGAAGACAAATGATATTAAGGACATACCAAATATTATACCTATTAGCTGTATTGTGCCAACAAATATATATGAATAGTTAATATTACTTGTAATAAAAGTTAATATAGTTAATAATAATTGGAAAAGAGGTATTACAGAATAATAGGGTTCTGTTTCTTTTAATATAATCTGAGCAAAATCTAGTTTATTATTTGTAATTATGCTATTCACGACTATTATATCCCTTATAGAGTCATTAGAATACGGTTGCAAAGAGTTTATAATTGATGTAACTAGCACATATGTTAATATAATTATAAAGAAAACTAAAAGGTACATTCTTATTTTTATATTATAGCTAATATTAGTGAAAAAAATTATTATTAATACAGAGATTATGGTTGCTAATATTATTAAAGTATATAAAGAAATCCTGTTTTGAATAAGGTCAAATACATTACTTATTATAAATATTACAATAATAATAGTCAATAAAAGTTCTACAGTCGAAATAGACAATTGAATTTTTATTTTATTTTCATTTTTATTTTTAGAATTTATTGATTTATTAATAAATAATGTAAAAATAGGTAAGAGTGCCACAAAAAATATAATTAATGTCGTTATAAAATTGAAAGATACTGATATCATATCTTAAGTTATCTCCTTAATTATCTCTTTATAAAGATTAACTATTTTATTACCTATATTATTTATATCAAATTTTTTTACAACATTTATAGTATTATTACATGCTAACTTGTAAAAATTTCTATCCTGTATGAATAGCATGATTTTATTTGCTAGATCTTTAGCATCGTTATGCCTAAATACTAAACCGGCATCTCCTATAATATCTCTACTAACTCTATCTGATATTATACAAGGCAATCCGTGCGATAATGCTTCTATTATTGTTCTACCAAATGGTTCATGCCACCTTGCTGGATGGATGAATATGTCATGACTAGCATATACTTTATTTAACTCATCATCGGTAACATAACCAATAAATTTAACATTCAAAGAAAGATTATAATGGTTAACTAATTTTACGCAATAATTCTTATAATTATCACTACCCTTGCCTACAATTGTTAAATATATATTATCATAACCATATTTATTTTTAATTATATTTAAAGCTTCTATGATTAGATCCACCCCTTTGTGCCAGCTTAATGTACCAACATATAATATTTTAGTATGTATGTTGTTCCTTTTAGGAATATGTGTAGAATCAGGAAAATGTGTTAAATACATGAACTCTGGTATAACTACTATCTTATCCTCACTGTAACCATATTTTACATAGATATCTCTTACATTATTGGTAATTGCTATATACTTATCAAGTCTTTTTGATAAATTAGTCAATATGGGGTAAATACTACTATAAATAAAAGTATATAGTCTTTTACTGTTCTCATTTTTCTCATTTAAACTTGTATTTAGGCACCTCATCCTACATGATAATCTATTACATTGATCATATATTGCAGATGCAGAAGGACAAAAGCCAGCATAGTTAGCCAATGTTGCTATAACGGGTCTCTTACCTCCAATTAATTTATATAAACCAGCTGCAGGCATAGGGAATACATTATATATATGATATATATCTGTTTTATCCTCGTATTTTTTCATTGCCTTTGTTATAGGTAGTAATGCTCTTAATGCTATTGCTTTAGTAATATTAGGCATTATATTTTTCTCCAATGGCCTTAGATCTTCTGGCGCGCTATAGTTACCAACAGAAATTATATTAATTTCATAACCATTATCTCTAAGCCATCTGGCTAATAACTCAACACTTTTCTCTGAACCGCTATAATAATATGCTGCATGTATAATAGTTATTCTCATACCTTCTTAGTTAGTACTATGTCTAATAAATAACCGTTTATTTCATCTATATTCCTATCACTGCTATCTATTATTAGGGCGCCTAACATATTGGCAAATAAATTATAATAATATCTCTGAAAAATGATATACTCTTTGTTCTCAATATTTGGATCCCTTCTTTTACATATGACCTCATAGTTAGCATCCAGAAATATTAATAATGAATCTTTAGGTATAAACATCAATACTAATTTGGCGTATTTACTATTTATGAATGATTCATCCTTCATGGAATATGCTAAAGAGACTATCCAATCTATTACAAATCTATCAGCAATTATAACATAACCTTTATATAGTAATATGTAAAATCTTATAATTAAAGGCAAGATACTTATTAATTCTATTATGTACCATAATCTTCTAAACTTTATAGCATATTTTCCCCTAAATTCATATATATCGTGCAAATCAAAGAGATTCATTGCAAACTTAGATATCAAGAATGCTAAGGTATGTAGTGATCTCATCCAGAATCTCTTATTTTTTATACCCATTTTTGTTAGTTCTTGCGATAGAAGGTCTGCTTGTGTAGTCTTACCTGAACCATCTGGACCGAAAAATATTATTGTATTATACCTATTCATTTTATAAAATTAAAGGTGTATCCCCTTAAGTGTATCGCTAATATTTTGTATAGAGAAGTTCTTTCTAACTAATTTAGCAGCCTCCTTGCCTATAGAATCTTTCAAATCTAAAGCTCTTTTAATCTTTATATATATCTCATCCACATCCATCTTGTTTAATAAGAAACCTGTGTATCCATCCGATATAAATCTCGATATACTAGCAAAATTAGACGCAACTATTACATTTTCCAATGCCATTCCTTCTAACATTATAATTGGTGGATCTACTATTGGTATACTAAGTCTTTTATTTAGTAACGGTAAAAGGAGTATATTGCTTATGCTCAATATACTAACTTTAATATACTCATTAAGTTCTTTAAGAACTATACCAATATTTTTATTAGGTATACCCAATTGATTAGCATAAGTAATTAAGCGCTTTGCATTAGCTTCCTCTCCAATATCCCACTCTCTTCCTATTATTAAAAGAAAAGCATCGTCTGATTTGAGTAATTTTTGATATGCTTTTAGTATGTCTTTATATGGAAACCTTTCTTCTAGCAATAGACCCAAATATAGCAGTATATTACTTTTTTTATCGAATAAATACTCTATACCCATCTTGTATTTAGCACTACTAAGATAGTTGATTATCTCTTCTAGATTAACATTATTCATCTTTTTAAAAAGGTCCAAATCTATTGGTGGTGGTATTATTATTTTATTGTGATTGTTCGACATTCTGTATTTATTAGCGAGATAATCTGTTGTAAATGCAAAATAAATATTTTTAGATAGAAATAATTCTATTTTATACGTTAATGAAGATATAAATTCGTTTATGGTTGTGAGCGAAGGTGTATAAATATATTTAATATATTTCTTACCTATGCCTTTTAATCGGCTTGGTAATATACTTGGATATATTATATGAACAGTGTCAAATTTAACAACCTCTCTTTCTAGAATAGTTGTAATTTTATGAGTAGATATATCGTTATCAACAAGATTTTTATACACTATCTTATTATTCTTTATAAGGTTGTTAAATCTTTCTAGATCATAACCATCAGCTGTAGTTTGTCTACGTTTATCTATGCTAGAGATTACATGTATCTCGTCTTCCAATAATAATAACGACTTTAACACACCATAAGCATATGATGCTTCGCCACTAGCCCAACTTGGATGTAAACCTTTTGCTAATATTAGCGATCTACTCATTTTTATTATCTGACCTAATTAATTATAATTAATAAGTTTCTCTCTTAATATGATCTACTAATTTTTTTAATTGTTTAAGTGACAGACTTTTAGTGAAGTATTTAAATGCACTTATCATTCCTTTTTCTTTTATAATTTTCTCGAATAGTAACGCGGTAACATACTTAACAGAAAATTTATATGGCAACTTTATATAAATTGGCTTAACTAAGTTATTATCATGTATTAACATATCTGCCAACTCACATATCTTGAGATCGTTTCTTCCAAATGCCTCCAACGTTATCTTTTTACATATATTTGATATTATGTTAAGAACATCTAGACAATTAGTCTCTTTACTTAAGGCAATTATATCATTTGTATTACTACTTTCTGCTAATATAGTTAACGTATAATAATCACTAAGTGTAAACATCTGTTCCTTATAAAATGAGTGACACATAACCGCTACGAACTCTGCATAATCTGCTAATTTGGATATTGTTATGTTATTATTTATTTTTGTATGAATTTTATGTCTCATTAATAATTTCCTACTAAGATAAGGTATATCAGATACAGAAGGTTCCACATATAAATCTACATTAATATCATTTTTCTTCATAGTTAAACAAAGTGAATCCTTTATAAACATAATGTAGTTATAGGAATGTAGTAACATAGTTATCCTAGATAACTGTAATGGTTCGATAAGTATATCGATATCAGATGGTATATATGGAAACGGTTTTAGTGTTTTAAATATAACATATTCTATAGCGTTATGATTAAATATTGTTACTATCTCACTTATAAGATTCATGATATTTTTATATTTTTCTTCCAAACTATCAATAGATATTTTATTGATGGTTAAGTAAAGGTAATGGACCTTGTTTATTTTAGCAAGCCTTTCGATACTTTCATCATAACTATTAATACCTTCTATAATGGAAGGAATACCAATACTTCTAATCAATTTAATATATTCTGGGAATAATTGCATATAATATAATTACTATATTATATTAATGCTATCTGCAACTACCCTATTATATACGCTTTCTAGTTTATCAACGACTATATTCCACGTAATTATCTTTTTAGTGTCTTTTGGTATAAAATTGATAGCTTTTATTATAGCATCTGCAATTTTTACCCCAGTTATAGGAGGATCTATTCCTATTGCCGAACCACCATCAACAAACTCTTTTAATGCAGTCCTATTATTGACTATAGTTGGAATTCTTAGTGCTATTGCTTCTACAGCAGCAATTCCATATGATTCGTACTCTGATGGTAATAGAAATATCTTAGCTTTAGCATACTCTCTAAGTAACTCTTCTCTGCTTAGATCACTCTTAATTGTTACATAATCATTTAAATTAAATGATTTTATCATCTTAATTAATCTATCTTTATCAGATCCCTTACCAACTATAGTTAGCCTTGCATCCTTTAAACCATATCTCTTATGAAGAATATGTAATGCCTCTATAACCTTATCAAAGTTCTTGAACCTCTCAAGTCTTCCAACACTCAACAAGGTAAATTCATCATCTATTCGTTTTAGATTTAGAATATCCTCATTTATGCCATTAGGTATAACTATTACTTTGCTAGGATCTACGTTTAATTTTGATACTATAATATCTTTCTCAAACTCAGATACACTTATTATTACATCAGCTTTCTTTATTATCTGATTCCTAATTAATGCTAGATATATGGAAAAGAGGATGTTCCTAAATCTTGTAGATGCTCCAGTATGCATAGTTAATATTAACTTGCTATTATTGTTCTTTGCTAAACATGTATAAAGCATTGGAAATGCCTGTATATTGTGCGCATGAACTATATGAGCATCGGTATTCTTTAAAGCATGCAGCATATTTATAGTAGGAAGGTAATATGCATTATTTGGAGCAAATGATCTGAATCTTTTTACTCTGACGTTATTTATCTCTTCCTCTTCCAAAAGATCCTTTTTCATGTCGGCGGTATAAACCTCTACCTCATAACTACGTTTAGCTAATCTCTCTGCTATATTCTGCACATGTGTTTCAACCCCACCTATATGTGGGTAGTATCTAGGTGTTACAAAAAGTATTCTCAATTCTATTTTTATCTAACCTTCTTCCATAATGGCTCTGATCTTTTCGTTAATGCTCTTATTGTTGCTATTAACCCGCTTATATGAACATCTATTATTGCGCTCAATAGCGTACGTTTCGTGGCTATTGGTATAGTTATGCTAGTAAGCATTGCTACACTTAACAATGGATGGTATAGATATACTAGATAAAAAACAATAGATGTAAATATTAAGGATAGAAATGGTGATACTATTAAGATAAAGTACTCCATAGGTAATACTATGGAGCCATACTTACCGTACTTTGGATTAAATAACATATCCTTATTCTTTAATAAAACCCTAATTATTCCCTCTGCCCTCCTATCCTTCTGTATTCTTCTTAGTTTAATATCGATAGGTATCTCTTCCTCACTTGTAACTGAAGGATCTATTATTGCTTTATAACCTTTCCTTCTTATCCTTATAACTTCTTCTGTATCCTCTGCCATAGATTCTGGATCGACTTTTTCCATTACACTCCTTCTAAATGCTAAAAGTGATGGCGATATTCCTATAACTATGCTATCTATATTACTTTCAGCTATTTGTATTGTAGTGAGAAACTTTGTATATTTATCTTCCATATCTAACCTCTTATTTACCCTACTCCCGGTAGCTACACCTATTTTAGGATCAGCAAAATTTGCTATTATCTCTGCTACTGCATTATTTGATAGTAAATACGTATCGGCGTCTGTCTTTATAAATATATCACCTTTAGCAAGTTCTATAGCTTCATTGAATGTCCTAGCATTACCTATCCTTGTATGCTGCCTAATAAGTTTTATATTTTTATGTCTCCTTGTATACTCATTGACTATTTCTGCTGTTTTATCTGTTGAACAGTCTAGTATTAAAATCTCATCTATTAGGTATGTTTGAGATAACAGTTCATCTAACTTCCTTCCGATATGCTTCTCTTCATTATACGTTGGTATAAATACTGTTACGCTTGGTCTGTAATTGTAATCTTTTTTTATATTTATCTTTTTCTTACCATATATGAATATTAGACTTATCACTACTATGTATATACATATTATGAAAGTTGCAATGAAAATTAAAATCTGTGTCAACATTTATGGTTAATTACTCTAGCCATCTAGCCTCTAGCACTTATAAGCATACTTTAATAGCTATGAAGTAATTTGAAAGTCTCCTCGGCGTGTTTCTTATTAGAAACACCAACAACAACCGATTTAATATTCGGTAATCTAAATAGATAATCATATGCCTCATCTGGTTTCAAGTATCCTGCTGCAAGGGTGCTCATTGCTACCACATCATGATTACACTTCTTTAATTCCTCTTCACATTCTTCTCTAGAGGGATTCATCTGAAAACCTATCTTGTTAAATGGTGCCATTATAACCTGATTCTCTATACCCCATTCATTTAACTTTCTATTTAATCTAGCGAAGTTCTTTGTAACAAATCCTGCTCTAACTTTATACTTATCATTAATATGTTCTATGAATAACTCGAATATATCTTTCAAATTCAATGATAATGCTAAATCAGTTAATACATCATGTAAGAATACACATTTAATATTAACTTCATTTAGCGGCAAGAGTTCAACATCTATAAATGTTTTTAATAACCCATTGATATCTTTCTTAATTAGACTTAAACCTCCAGAGAACATTATTCTTGCTTTCTCATAAATACTTGCGGGTGCTAAAGCGTCTGTTATAGTTGCTACTATACCTTTTTCAGTCATCTGTCTAACGTAACCATACGCATAAGGTAATATAGGATAAAATGTTATCTTCTCTTTAAGATCTGTATATTTAAGCAGATATTCTATTATACCTTTAAGCTGGGGATGTGTGCTTACAACAAAACCCTTAACATTAACATTATATGCAAACTCTAAGAGCTCTGCTATATTCTTAGCTGTAGCAATACCTCTTAATCTTGCTCTTTCTTGTGAGAGATGATCTACACCCATTAATGGATTATCGCCTAAAAGTATTCGATCTATATTATTACTATCAACCAATATAATTCACCTTTATCCATCTATTATCTTTCGCAGAATTATATATAGCATCTATAACTGCTTGTGCCTTGCTAGCCTCAAATACATTAATCATACTCTCTTTTTTATCCCTTACACACTCTATAACATGCAGATCTTCTCGTGTATATTCTACTCCGCCTATATCTATTGGTACTCCCTTAAATAGATCTTGTTTGTAGATAACTGTTGTACCCTCTTTCATATTAAGAATGTTGTTATTATATGCGTTATCTAGAGTTATCCTTATGTAATCATCATTTACTATCATTGTGCCATTACTACCATGTACTTCTATACTTATCTCTGGCAACCTATAATTTCTAACACTCCAACTTGTATCTAGATAGCCTATCAAGCCATTATCGAATTTTAATATCGCATGAGCAAAATCTTCAACTTCCCCATAATAATTCTTTGTAATAGATACTACCTCGCTTATATTACCAAAATACCATAATAGCATATCAACTAAATGACTTGCTAATTCCAATAATACTCCCCCTCCACCCTCTGATTTTAATCTCCATCCTTTGCCAGAAGCAAATACTTGTGTAAGATACATTGTGCCTTTAATATACATCAATTCACCTAATACATTATTAGCAATGATATCTCTGGCTTTAACAAATGTATCAACGAACCTCTTAGAGTATCCTACTACATGTATGATATTATTGTTTCTTAATTTTGCACATATATCAATGCATTCTTTCATATTTCTTACTAATGGTTTCTCTACAAAGAAGTTAATTGAATGCTTTACACATTCATTGATCATACTAGCATGTAACGACACTGGGGTTGTTATATAAACTAAATCTATACTCTCTTTATCTAGCATATCAACATAATCATCATAAATACGTGTGTAGGATAATATTTTACCTAAATAGTTTCTTAAAGTATCGTCTTTCTCTGCTACAGCAATAACCTTGACCCCTTCTAATGCAGAGAGTATACCTGTATGTAGTATACCCATCTTACCCATACCTATAATGCCTACATCTATTGTATTCATACCCTAATTACTACTCTTCACTATCTTACTCTTCCATACTAGCGTAGGTTCATCATTAATACTTGCTATCATGCTCTTTACCAATCCAGCCTCTCTAGCATTTATAAGCATATTCATTATCTCATCAATGCTTATATTCTTGTTTGCTAACTTTGTATACTCCAGTGCTACTTGCTCTGTAGTGGCATAGCCTTTGTTATTATTGTTATTGCTATTGTTACTACTAGCATTTATCAAAGCATCTATAATCATTCTATCATCCTTGCTAAGTCTAGAATATACCTTCATACTATTGCTCTTATCTGTATTAACCTTTGATAACTCTCTTAATGAGAGCAATGTTGCTGGTAATATGCTAGCACTAATAATAAATGGGAACCTCTGCTTAACTGTATCCTGCACTATTTTCTCTTGCTGTAATTGTGACTTTATAGCATTATAATGTGCCTTTATCTGTTTAGCAATAGTTATGTAGAACTCCTCTGCACCTTTAATATCATTCTCATCTTTTATGAACCCATTCCTTGCTAGAGTGCTAAGGTAAGACCATAACACTATCTGTATATTTCTATTCTCATATGTATCATTGAATCTTAAGGGCATCCTCTCAAACCAATATAGCACTATCTCTGCCTGCTTCTGATTTGGCCTTATGTAAGCAAATAACCTTGCTGTCTCATCCTTGCTTATATTAACATCCTTTAACTCTAATACCTCTGCTGTTGGTCTACCTACTCTAGATGGCTGTATTAGCATAGAATCCTCCCATTTATGCCTGCCATTTGATATCTGCACACCAACATAGAATGACTTCCTATTTAATATACTGCTTATATCATTGCTACTGCTATCTTTATTATCCTCAACCTTTATGTATCTGTATGCTAATGCAGCATCCTGTCTTAATACCTTCTCAACCCTCGTATCCCTATAGGCATACTCTAGAATATAGCCATCCAACTCTGGTAGCAGTAAACCAACTGTTTCTCTCTCCTTACCTGTTATACTGCTCATATCAAATGATCTTAACCTATCTGCTGTAGTGTTAGCAAGAGCTGTATTAACTTGAACTTGGCTTACTGCTATCATACTACTTACTATTATTGCTATTAAGGCAAACCTTGCTATGCTGTTAACATTTATACCCTTTATGCTTACTAGTACTCTTGAGCATACCAAGCATATATGCTCATGTAAACTTGAACTCTTGCTACAGTAAGAGCATTCATCATTACTCTTACTACTAAAGGACCTTATGTTTACTCCTAATAACTTATCGCCTATAATAAGAACTATCAATGTGCCTGGTATAGCCATTATAGATCCTGAGATTGCATGGAATGCCTCGCTAACCTGCTCACCATAGTGGTACCATAACAGTAAGATTATAGATATCCTTAATGCGTTAAGGAGAAAGAATAATGGAAAACCAATAACAAACATTATACCTCTCTTCCATACTGCCCCTCTAGCAATGTATGCTGCTATAAGAGCAAATAGGGATAAGCCTATTGTAGAGAATAAACCTGAACTAGGCTCACCTACAAAGAATGGTATCTGAGCATTATCCTTGCTTATTACAAGCGCTGGAGCACCATAGCTTGCCTCTAAAGTAACATCTAAACCATATATCTTAAGCATAGACTCTGCTAATGTAGCACTCAACCATGATAGATCTCCTGCTATATCAGATAGCAACTCTGCTGGTGGAGGCTGTAGATATGCTAGTATAACTATAGCAAATATTGCATGCCTTAGCACCTTAAGATTGAAGAGGAATGCTGTTAAGCCAGCAACGAACAATGGTATTGAGTATATATGGAATTCTAATGCATAAAGAGTTAATGAACCGTATATGTAAAGTATTACTGCTATAGATATTAGTGTTAAGCCTATTATATCATCGAACCTTAATATCTTGCCTCTTCTTCTATTACCATTACCCTCTAATGCTACTGTTATTAGCACCTTCCTCTTCCTATATACTACATATGCTAAAAGGAATGGTATTATCAGGATGTAGTTGGTTATGTTTGCTGAGCTGAATACAAGGGCATCCTTGAATATGACTGCTAGATCTTGCATATACATAAGTGCTACTGCTATGGCTATTACTGCAGTCTTTATAAGCAGAGTATTATACTCCTTTAATGTTGCTATATTTGCAATCATAGTTAACCTTACTATTGATTAATTACCATCTTGCATTATACATACAAGAAAACCATTCTACTATGCTACTATTAATACAATAGTACATACTCCATCCCATGCCTATCATGGCCTTTAACCATGCATATGCCTTAGCATAACCATTGCTTAATACTCTAGCCATAGCATCTACTGCTAATGTTAACTTAACTATTATCCTTGAGAGCACTATTGCTAACTGCTTATTCCTTACCTGCTTTATATACTTCAATGCTAGAGATGCTAGAACCCTCTCATGTATACTTAATGCTCTATGCCATACCCTTGACTTTAATGCCTTACTCCTTAGCAGGGCAAGGTTCTTTAGGATATTGCTGTTAATAGTTGTAACGTTAACCATCTCAACCATACTAATTCAGTTAATAGTAAAGTGTTCTTCAAGTTTATAAATATTATGTTGTTTAAGTGCTATAATACATGTTATATAACATGTATTATATAATTACTGGTTAAGGGTTAAATAATAGTAGTTTATATTATTCTCATAATGAGATTATTGGTAATAGGCTTAGACTCAGTACCAGCGGATCTACTCTTCAATGAGCTGATAGATGAACTACCAAATATAAAGATGATGGTTGAGCATGGAGTATCAAGCATACTAGAGAGTTGTCATCCTCCAATAACTATTCCTGCATGGATGGTTATGATGACTAGTAAGAGTCCAGGTATGCTAGGCATATATGGCTTTAGGCATAGGAAAGGATACTCGTACAATGAAGGTTGGATAGCAAACTCTACTAGCATAAAGGCAAAGAAGGTATGGGATTACCTTGCAGAGATGGGTAAGAGATCATGTCTTGTAGGCATACCTCCATCATATCCTCCTTATTCTATAAATGGTAATCTAATATCATGCTTCATAACGCCCTCTGATAAGGTAGATTATACATACCCTAAAGAGTTAAAGCATGAGATTGAGCAGTTGATAGGCAATTACATGTTCGATGTTGTTTTTAGAACAGAGGATAGAGATACTATATTAAGAGAATTATATGAGATGACAGAGAAGAGGTTTACCGTAATAAAATATCTGCTAAATAAAGAGAGATGGGATTACTTTATGTTTGTTGAGATCGGTGTGGATAGGTTGCATCATGCATTCTGGAAATTCCATGATAAGAAGCATCCAAAGTATTTGCCAAATAACAAGTATGAAAATGTTATAAGGGATTACTATAAGTTCATAGATGCTAAGATAGGAGAATTGATATCATTAATAGATGATGATACATATGTTATGCTTGTATCTGACCATGGTACAGCTGGTATGAAGGGTGCATTCTGCATAAACGAGTGGCTTATAGAAAAAGGTTATCTGGTATTGAAAAGGTATCCAGATAAGGTTACAGACCTTGATAAGTGTGAGGTTGATTGGAATAGAACAAAGGCATGGGGATGGGGAGGCTACTACGCTAGGATATTCCTCAATGTTAAGGGTAGAGAACCAAATGGTGTAATAGCACAAGATGAATATGAGAGCTTTAGGGATAAGCTTGCTAAAGAGATAATGGAAATAAAGGGTCCAAATGGAGAGTATTTTAATACTAAGGTATTTAAGCCAGAGTTACTATATAAGCAATGTATAGGAGATAGACCAGATCTTATGGTATACTTTGATGATCTTTACTGGCGGTCTGCTGGTACAATAGGACATAGATCATTATACCTATCAGAGAATGATACTGGGCCTGATGACTCTGTACATTGGTATGACGGTGTATTCATATTATATAAGAAGAATAATAATGCTTCTAAAGGCTTAAGGCTTAAGAGGATGAGCATATATGATGTTGCACCTACAATACTTGCAATGATGGGGGTAAAAGAGATGGATGATAGCATACAAGGTAAGGTAGTACAAGAGGTAATAGATTATGTTAATAACATGGAGAGGTGATTTAAGGTGGCAGTTATAGTATTAGCATTAGATGGGTTTGATGTAGATCTACTCAAGTTAGATGAGTTTGGTAATACTAGGGATATATATAAAGAGTATTACTCATCATTACTTGAGAGCACTCTACCATATCTAACGCCTTCAGCATTTGTATCAATGCAGACTGGTAAGAGTGTAGGTAAGCATGGAGTATCTGGCTTTCTAAAGTTTGATGGTAAAGAGGCCAAGCCTTATACGGGTGCTGATATAAAGGATAAGACATTCTATGAGATATTACATGCATATGGAAAGAAGTGCTTCTTGTTCAGCATGCCCTATAGTTATCCTCCTAGAATACCTGGGGATATAGTGTTTGATTGGTTATCTGTTGGTGCAGCAAGTCTGCATGAATGTGTTTATCCATCAACACTGCTTAACATTTATCCAGAGTTAGTTGATTATGAACTATTCCCAGATAAGGCTAATGGCGTATATGAGTTCATGCAAGCAAGTAAGAGGATGAATGAGAATGCTGTACAAGTTATAAAGCATGTTCTAGAAACTAAGAATTATGACTTTTACTTCTTCTTGATAAGGCATACAGACTGGATACAACATACACTACTTAAGCAGATAGTAGATGGGGAGAAGAAGAAAGAGGTTAGCATTGCTAAAGAAGTATTTGCTAAGGTAGATGAGCTTGTAAGATATGTTGCTAACAATATGCATTCTAATGACTCTCTAATAATACTCTCTGATCATGGTTTTAAGGTATATAATGAGAGGTTTTACATAAATGATTGGCTTAAGGAACAAGGCTACCTTGTTACATCTGATAAGGTAACATATGCATTAGAGAAGACCAGATATCCATTCCTATGGGATGAGTTTAGTGCAGATATCAAAGTTACAAATACCCCTGCAATGATAAGTAAATTTGTTAGGGGAAATAAGTTATTAGCAGATATAGCAAGTAGATTAAAACCAAAGGTAGAGGATATACTAGGAACAAAGTTCGTTACTGGTCAACCAATAGATATTGAGAGGTCGTTAGCATTCTCTGTAGAGGATAGTACTGGTGCAATATATGTTAATAGAAACTTGAGTGAGAATGAGAGGGAAAGTATAAGGAAAGAAATAATAGCAAAGATAGAGAAGATAGGAGGTATAAATGTTTATGATAGTCAGATGATATATGGTAAGAATACACCATATACAGTTGCTGATATATACTTAGAATCATCTAAGTATTGGATAAGAAGGGGGCTTGAGGGTAAGATATTCTCTAATGTGTATATAGCACATCATAGAAGACAAGGTGTATTAACATTGATAGGAGATGCCTTTGCTAATAAAGCAAGTAATGCAAGGATAATGGATATTGCTCCTACAATACTACATATAATGGATTGTCCTATACCAAATGATATGGATGGTAGAGTACTTATTGAGAGTTTAACTGAGAAATATAGGAAGGATATAGTATATGGATCTGTTGAAAGGGAGAGTAATAATATTACTAGCGAAGGGTTATCAGAGTCAGAGCAAGAGATTATAGAGGAAAGGTTAAGAAGATTAGGCTATATATAGATGATTATGTGTAAACCACTTTTACAGATACACGAGTTTATCTATAGCCTCTATAACTATTGTTCCATATCCTACATGATATAAAATTTAATACATGCTCATAAGTTCTAAATAATATATTAATGATTTTAAGAATTGTAATACGCAAATCAATTGTTAACAGCATGTTTTTTGACATAATTTTTTTATATCATTAGATGAAATAATTAGGCGATGAAGATGATAAAGATCAATAATCTAATATCTTTAGCACCGTTGATAATAGTAGCATCTATAATATTGTTATATCCATATCAGAATGCTTATGCTAGTAATGATAAATACAACTATGCACCATACTTCACTGCAACTGGT
>CAYYYF010000016.1:0-25639 GCA_964475945.1 uncultured Nitrosopumilales archaeon
TAACAGGTCTATGAACCAAGAAGCCTCACCCTTTAGGGTGGGGTAGCTCACTAGTCCCTTTACCCTAATTACTATCATGAGCATAATAGCAAAGGGTATGCTTATAGCAGCACTTGCATTACTTATAATATATGGTGTAGATGAAGCAGTAAGTAGAGCATCTAAGGATGAAGGTACTGGATTTTTACCTATGAACACTATGGTCAGAGGATTAGCATTAGGTGGCTCTGCTATAGCATTATCCATAGTATCATTCTTCCTTGCTAGGGATGTCTCAACATTCGTATGGATAATGCTTATAATTAATGGAGTATTGATAGCAGTGGGAGGGGCAGTAGCATCATCAGCAGTTGTTACAGGGCTAGGCATATTGGTCATAGCCCTAGGAATATTAAAGAGGTTTATGGATGCAAAGATAAAGGCAGTATAGGCTAGCAGTATAACAAGTATATAGCAATAGAGGTAATGCCTGTAAAATTTTATATTATAGTATGGTTGTATTTTTAATTATTAATGGTTGAGTGCATAAGGTGCCATAATGATACAAATGAGTTCGTGCTAGTGCCCGTTGATAGCAAGATGTATATAATATGCCACGACTGTGTTAGGGAGATAATAAGGAAGTACGTTGAGAGTATAAGAGATAAGGGTTACTCTGAGATAGATGCATCAGATCATAAGTAATTATATTACATTAATATTATCAATATCAATTACCATACCTTGCAAGCACCAATGCATGATCCTTATCGAAAGGCTCTAGATACACAAGCTGCTCTATACTGAATCCGTTATACTTGAGTTTGCTAACCTCAGCCTTGACTATGCTCTCAGGCTCCTTAGTAACATCTATGCTCCTTGCCTTTACCACAAGCATAAGGTAGCCTCCATGCTTAAGGTATGCCTTGGCATTTGCTACCGCTATATCAGTCTGATCCTGCTGTGCAATATCACAGTATAGTAGATCAACCTTCCCTACTATACCATAGTATGAGTCATAGCTTCTAGCATCCTCAACTATTGGTATCACATTGCTCCTATGCTTTGCAACACGCTCTATAAGCTCCCTAGCAACCCTTGGTGCATGCTCAACAGCATACACTACACCATTGCATGCAAGATCAGAGATATGGCTTACAGTTGTTCCTGTTGATGCCCCTAGATAGAGAACCTTGCTATCCTCATCTATTGGCAGATGGCTCAAGCCCTTGATTATGGCTGCTGCCAACTTGCTCCTGAATGGATCCCATACTCTATACTCTACACCATCTATATTAACAAGTCTCTCACCATACACTTGTATACCCTTTACAAGGTTTCTTGTGCATAGCCTCTCCTCTCTATCTATAGTAACCCTCTTAAGATACTTGCTCTCTAGCATATCACTCATTCACCTTTCTCTTTACATTTAATATTATCTACCCCTCCTCTTCCCTCTCCTCTCCTTCCCTCTCCTCTCTTTACCCCTCTCCTCTCCCCTTCTCACTCTCTGTTCTTTAGCAACCTCAACCTTACCCTCTTTATACTTCTCCTTTATCTCCTTAACCCTCTCCTCTAACTTCTTAATTATGCTTGGATCCCTTATGCCAGAGTATGCATCTACCCTTGCTGCTAGAGCAACCTTTGTTGCCAATACCCTAGCAATCTTACCCCTCTGCCACCTTGGTGCTGAGTGCACAAGGGTATGCTGGAATATTATGCCATGCTTTGGAGGCCTGCTGCCAGTCTTTAATGCCCTAAACAATGCCTTCTCTGCCCCTAGAACCTGTATGGTGCTTGCTGGGAGCATAGCAAGCCTCTCTAGGCTACCAACCCTTGCTATCATCCTAGCACCTATAGTAGAGCCTAGGATGTCCTTTATGTTTGGTGCAGTATACTCCATCTCAGCCTCTAGATGCTTTGCTAGCATATCCCTTATCGAGTTTAACCTCTTATACTCCTCAGCAAGAACCTTAAGCATCTCAATATTGCTCTTGCTTATAACACCTCCCTTGCTATCCCTTGCACTCTCTGCTATAACCCTTAACCTATTCTCCTCTCCTATGTTAAGCTGCTTTAATATATCAAGGTTTATGCTATCCCTGTAACCTAACCTTAGTATTATATCTGTATATGCATTCATATTAACTAAGGACTCCAACTCTGGGAAGTGTAAGCCATACCACTCCCTTATCCTTGCTGATAGTATGTTTATCATCTTATCCAACTCATCTATAGCATTTATGCATTGAACTATATGCAGATCTGCCTTAGATGATGCCTCTGCTATCTTATGGGATGATAATGCTATAGCAAAGTCATGCAGTAATGATAATGCATCCCTCTCATCCCTTACCATCCCTGCAGCTAGCATCATATCAATCTTGGAGTGGTTTATGCTAAGCCTCTCCTCTCTGCTTAACAGGTATGCCTTGAGCCCCCTTGTATCCAATATCTTTAATAAGGATTCATCATTGCATGCTATCATGGTATAACCTTTATCACGTAAGTGCTTAAGCATAGTATCAAGAGCATCAGATGCAATACCCTTCTTAATAGCAAGGTATTCATTAGTCATATCTGACCTGTTGAAGTTTAATGAGTGGATGATCCTATTCTTATAATTAGCATTAGCATCAAGTGCTACAATACCACCCTCAAGTAGTATTAATCTACACTCACTCATACCTTGGATAAGATAACACTATATATTATACTTGCTCTACCTTAACAATGCCAGATATAAGCACGAGCATAGCAAGTATAAGGCTTAGAAGCCCTACAATGCTTGCATCTGGTATACTAGGCATAACGTATGATATGTTAAAGCGTGTATACAACTCTGGTGCTGGTGCAGTTGTAACTAAGTCCATAAGCATAGAGCCTAGGGAGGGGTATAGAGGTCCGATAATAGTTAAGGTATACGACTCATCCTATGTTAATGCTGTAGGCTTAGCAAACCCTGGTATAGATGCATTTATAGATGAGTTGGAGAGGAATGATGCAGATACAAAGATACCTATAGTGCTTAACCTTGTAGGCTCTAGCAAGGAGGAGTTTGAGGCTATGGTTAGGAAGGCGGATAAATTGAATATAATAGGTTATGAGATCAACCTATCATGCCCCCATGTAGAGAAGGTTGGGCTTGAGGTTGGTGATGACCCAGAGCTTGTTTATGATATAATCAAGGGTATCAAGGCATTGACAAGCAAGGTGGTAATAGCAAAACTAGGGTTAGGTGCAAGGGATATGCTTGAGGTAGCAAGGGTAGCAAGGGATGCTGGTGCAGATGCCCTAACTGTTATGAATACTGTAAGGGCTATGGCTATAGATGTTAATACATGCATGCCCATACTAGGGAATAGGATAGGAGGGTTATCGGGCAAGGCTATAAAGCCTATAGCATTAAGATGTGTCTATGAGTTATACAAGACAAGAATAGGGATACCAATAATAGGGTGTGGAGGGGTTAGCACTTGGAGTGATGCGGTAGAGTATATGCTCGCTGGTGCAAGTGCTGTGCAAGTAGGGAGTGCACTATGCTCAGGTAGATGGTTAAGGGTATTCAAGGATATTAATGAGGGTATAGCAGAGTATATGGAGAGGAAGGGATTTAAGAGCGTGCAGGAGTTGATAGGCATTGCGCATAGATGCTAGGATGGTTAAGGTTGAGGGCATTATAGAGGAGAGTAGAGAGGTAAGGAGCCTTGTATTCAAGGATATGCATTGCCATAATGCAAAACCTGGGCAGTTTATAATGGTATGGATACCTGGGGTAGATGAGATACCCATGAGCGTTATGATAGATCCCATGGGTAGAGAAGGGTATGCTGCTGTAACTGTAAGGAGGCATGGTTATGCTACAAGTGCATTATACACTCTAAAGGAAGGGGATATGATAGGCATTAGAGGACCTTACGGCAAGTCATTTAAAGTATATGATAGGCATAAGAGGCTAGCATTGGTAGGAGGGGGTACAGGGCTAGTTCCATTGATAAGGTTATGCAAATATGTAAAGGAGAGGTACAGGGATAAGGAGATCATACTTGTAATGGGGTTTAAGAGCAGGGATGATGTATTCTTTGAGGATATAGCCAGGAGGATGCTTGCAGGTGATGATAGGCTTATAGTTACTACAGATGATGGTACATATGGTATAAAGGGTTATGCTACAAATGCTCTAGAAGATGTATTAAAGCAAGGGGTAGATGCAGTATACACCTGCGGCCCTGAGAGGATGATGTATAAAGTGTTAAGCATGGCAGAGGAGCATGGGATATATGCACAGGCTAGCCTTGAGAGGGTTATGAAGTGTGCCATAGGGATATGTGGCTCATGTGCATTCGGCAGGTATATACTCTGCAAGGATGGACCTGTTATGGATGGTAGGGATGCCTTGGGGGTTGAGGATTTTGGTAGGTATGCTAGGGATAAGAGCGGGAGGGTAGTAAGTATATAATAGGATATAACATCATCACTCACTCATACAGTATATACAACTAGCACCTTATCATATATCTGCGTAAGTTTATATTCTTGCTTACTGTAGTGCATAAAGATGGTTAAGCCTAAGATAGTGCTTACTGCAGATAGAACCCTTATGTCTGTATACAGGGGGATATCATTGGCATCCTTCTTCGGTTGCGCACCAGCAGTAGACCCTTACAGGCATGATGGCTTCTGGTATTGGATACTCAGGAATCAGGTTACCCCAAAGTTCCTCTTCGACTTTATATGCAACCCAATAGAACATTACAATGGTATAGCAAAGTATGCACCATATGGGCTTAGGAAGATAGAGGCAGCTCTAGTAAATGATGGGTTCAGTAGAGAAGAGGTTGTGGTAGCGCACCCAGAGCATATAGAGAGGTTCATAGGCCCAGAGACTGAGGTTGTAGGCATATATGAGATGGATCCCCTAGGCATGGGTCCTGTTACAATGACCTTCACATATGGTAGAAAGATGATCTCATACGATGAATACTATAATGCACAACTACACCATAGAATAAACATGGCAAAGGAGTTGACAGGGAGCAAGGCAAAGGTTATAGTTGGTGCTGCAGGAACATGGCAATACAATTATGATCCAGCGAAGATAGAGGAGTATGGCCTATATGCCATTGTAGAGGGGGACTTTGGTGGCACTGCACCAGAGTTGGATGGTGTAGCAAGCGAGTTCTTCAATAGCCTTATAGCAGGGGAGTTCGATGTAGCAAACCCATTCAAGAAGAGTGACTTCAAGGTAATAATAAAGGAGTTCGATCTTGATGGTAGGAAGTTATATGCTAGATTCATACACTACAATAATGAGCCTAGTATAGAGCAGATACCTAACATAGTAGAGCCTAGCATACATGGCATGGTTGAGGTTATGAGAGGCTGTGGGAGAGGATGCAAGTTCTGTGAGGTAACATTAAGGCCACTACGCTACTATCCCCCAGAGAAGGTTAAGGCTGAGATAGAGGTTAATATAAGGAAGGGAGGGCTAAGGAATGCTTGGTTGCATAGTGATGATATATTTGTTTATGGTTTAAACCCGAGGAAGAGCAAGAACATGGAGCCTAATACTGAAGCATTGATAGAGTTATTCCAGGCAGTTATGAGCACTGGTATAGAGCATACAAACCCTACCCATGGCACACTTGCTGGTGCAATAGCAGATGAGAGGCTCATACCAAAGATATCTGAGATAATAAGGGCAGGGCCTAACAACCATATAGGCATACAATGCGGGCTAGAGACAGGAAGTATAAGGCTTATAGAGAAGTATGCTGATAGAAAGTTGGCACCATACAAGCCTAGTGAGTGGCACTGGGTGGTTAAGCATGCTGTTAAGGTTCTCAATGAGTATTACTGGGTACCTGCCTTTACACTTATAATGGGTCTTGATAACAATGAGCAGGATGAGGATAGCTGGGAGACTGTTATGCTTATCCATGAGTTGGAGCATGAGCAGCCTGAGTCAAAGTTCACAGTAACTCCATTAACCTTCGTGCCTATTGGCTTGCTAAGCAAATCAAAGTTCTATGATATAGGGAGCAGCATGACCCCTGGTAAGATGGCTGTTATGTACAAGTGTTGGCAGCATAACTTCAAGTATGGTATAATGAAGTTCATGCATAAGGTAGGGCAGAACGATCCTATAAGGAGATACTTCTTCACTGCCCTAGCAAGGGCACTTGGAGGAGTTCCATTAAGGGCTATGGAGAAGTATGCTAGGAAGAGAGGACCAGAGTATGAGAGGGCAATAGAGAAGGTAAAGAATAATTACTGGTAAACTATTTATTAATTCGTGAAGAATAATTTTAAAGTAGGGATGTAGAGAATCTTGGTCCCATAAGCAAGGCAAGTATAGATTCTGGTGATGTAACAATAATAATAATCGGCTCTCAGAAGACTGGCAAGACTTATCTTACCATAATGATTACCTGCTTGAGAAGTTGGTAAAATTGATAAATGAAGCAATAAAACATATTGGAGTCTTTAAAAAGGGCATGGATTCTAAAAGCACTGAATCTCTTAAAGAAGAAATGAAAACTATTAAAATAGATAGTGTTCTTATAATAAAATGTCTAAAATAGAGCAGAGATATATTAAACAATAAATTAAAAGATATAGTAGATATTAGTGATTTTCTTGATAGAACCTACTCATAGAAGGCAGTATAGTAGCGTAGAGTTTAAATGCTTCCTAATCCACAAGAAGGGTAAGCGTTGTAAGATTTATTCCAATCCTTACCATCTTAAATAATAAAGGATATTATATATCAATATCATATCATAATTCTAAGGCCAAAGAGATAAAGATACTACAATAAGCACTCTTGTTAGGCACTATTAATGGTAACTTATTATTATCAATCCTAGAGAGTATACTTATGGCAGTCGTAGAGTCAAGGATAGAGTTGGATGCAAGTATAGAGGATGTGTTTGCATTCATAGCAAATCCCAAGAATATAGAGAGTGTATACCCTAAGGATATGTCCTTTAAGGTAATAGATATGCCAGAGAGGATAGATAATGGCGCAGTTGTAACTATGAGTGCGCTGCTTATGGGCCAATTATTTACATGGAGGACAATCATAAAGGATTTCAATAGACCATACAGCTTTGTGGATGAGGCAATAGATTCCCCATTCAGGTACTGGAGGCATAGGCATATCATTCATAGCATAAACGGTAAATGTGTGATGGAGGATAGGATTGAGTTCAGTACAGTATTAGGATATATAGGGGATAGATCCGCTAAGAGGATGATATCAAATATACTTGAGTATAGGAATACTATGATAAGCAACATCTTCAATAAGAGTACTAGTAATGGTAATGGTATAGAGGAGAGTATTGCAGAGGCAGAGAGTAGATATAGCAAGAATAATCCTACAAGGATCAGCATAATCAAGGGTACTACACTCTCAGTCCTTATGATTGTTATAGCATTAGCATTACCCCTAGTACTAAAGGGATCATTGCTGATAGAGCTGCTTGTGGGCTTCGTATCATGGCTCCTACTATGGTTCTTCACTCATGATATAGCCCATCTAGCAGTAGGTAGGATTGTAGGGATAAGATTCTCCCACTACTACATAGGTTTATCTAACCTGACAAGGGCATTACCACTCAAACCCAAGTATAGGCTATTATTCATAGCATTAGGTATAAAGATAGACAGGAGTAAGAGTAATGTATCCAAGAGGGCATATGCAGCTATGTATCTAGCAGGCCCTATAGCAACTATGCTATCCCCATTCTATGTACCACTACTCTATCTATCATCCAACTACAGTAAAGATGTTGCACTTGTACTGTTAATACTATCAGCCCTTAACCTAGTCTCAGATACTATACTGAGTAGTAAGCATGGGTGTATAAGGAAGGGGGTGAGAGCATTAACGAGGCCCTGATAGGGTTCATAGCAGGGTGTGTAGGTACTGCTGTAGTATCTGTGCCACAGTACCTCTTCTTCAGGAGATGGGGTATGCTAGGAGTACTAGAGTGGCATGAGAATCAATGCTTGATGTCGATGATTCTAAAGAAGGATCCTACACATCTTGCTAAAGAAGGGCTTCTACTCCACTTCCTTAATGGCGGTCTTGCAGCTCTCTTCTATGCACTATTCATAGAATGGCTAGATATACTAAAGGATCTAGATGTTATAACCCTAGGAGTACTCTATGGCATACTGCTATGGATACTAACACTAGCGCCTATACACAAGCCTATAACTGGTGTAGCGATAACAAGACACCCATTGGGATACAAGCCTACGCTACTTAGCCTGGTGATGCACCTGATCTATGGTATCATAGTTGCATACATAGTATCGGTATGGTTAGGGTAAATCTAGTTCATCCAAGGTACCTTACAGATCAACACCTCATAGCAGAGTATGATGAGTTACTTATGCTTATTGCCTATATAAGGAGATACCCAAATGCAGATTCCATTAACACATTCAGGTTAGGAAAAGGACATATGAGGTTCTTCAAGGATAAACTACTCTATCTGAAGAGGAGGCACGATGCATTAAGGGAGGAGATGATTACAAGGGGTTATAAGGCAGAGAAGGTTATAGATCTTAGTATATACCCTAAGGAGTTGATCAATGATTGGATCCCTAGAGAGGAGGATATGCTCATAGTGAAGGCAAGGATAGCAGAGAGGGTAGGTAGGAAGCCCTGGTACTACACCTATTACAGAAGGAGCATAGATTATGCTGAGTATATTAAGATGCTCAATGATGCACCAGCATTATGATTAGGCACTATTTTTATTAATTATCACTATGTTTATTTTACCCTAAGAGTATACTACTCCATGGCATACATAAGACTAAAGAGCATAAAAGGGAAGGAGTATGCATACCTTGTAGAGAGTATATGGGATAAGGAGGAGAAGCAGCCTAAGCAGGTTATAATAAAGTATCTTGGGAGAGTAGATAGGATAGATATAGATGATATACCAGAGGAGTATAAGAGCGATCCTAGGATCCTGGATTTCATAAATAGGTATAGACTACCAGCTAGGGAGGATATGTTATGTACTATAAGTAGGGATATCAAAGAGATAGTAGATATGCTCTCATCTGGGGATATAAAGGGCTTACTTGATATATTCAAGGGCTTACTCGCTAAAGGGGGTAATCTTACAGATGCCATAATAAAGTTCTATGAAGAGTTTATAATACCAGCACTTGAAGAGGTAGGAGAGTTATGGATGCAGAATAGGTTAGGTATAGCTGTAGAGCATGTATGTAGCAATACAGCTAATAGTGTAATAAAGAATATAGCGCATATTGCAAGTAATTCAAGTAAGAGTATACAGAAGGGTAAGGTTATCTTGGCTACTCCAACTGGGGAGTTACATAATATAGCATGTAACATGTTAGAGTCTATCCTTGTAAGCAGAGGCTACAAAGTATACAATATATCACCATCGGTACCTAGGGATGTTATAATAAGGTATATTGAAGATGTAAATGCAGATGCCCTATTGGTATCTATAACCCTTACAGATAGTGCAAAATTAGCAGAGAGGCTTGTAAAGACCATCAGGGGTAATGGTATATCAATACCTATAATCGTAGGCGGTAGGGTAGCAGCAGGGGTTAGATCATTAGAGGATCTCTGCATAGTATTTGAAGACAGATCATTTTACCCGATGATAAGCATAATAGATAGGGAGGTTAGTAGGTATAGAGGTAATGGTATAGAGATAAGATGATTTATTAGATGATTTTTATTAGGCACTATTTTTTATTATTACCACTATATTTATATCCTTATCTATACAAACTTCAGCATGGTAAAGGTTGTTGTTATAGGGCTGGGTATGGGAGGTATGATAGCAGCATCCTACCTTGCTGAGAGGGTAGAGCTCTCTGCTATAGAGCCTAATCCATACCATCAACTCCTCTACAAGATACACCTTGTTGCAGCAGGGTTAGAGGATAGTAGTAGTGTAATACTCCCCTTGAATAGTATATTGGATGATAGAGTAAGGATAATCAATGATCTTGCATGCAGGGTAGACCTTAGTAACAGGTTAGTCTATACAAGTAAGGGTACTATAGGGTATGATTACTTGGTTATAGCAGCAGGGAGTAGTGTAGAGTATTATGGTATAGAGAATGCAAGAAGATATGCATATAGGCTTAACTCTGTAAGGGATGCATTAACAATACATCATAAACTGAAGAGTTTACCAAGGGGCTCTAGCATAACAATAGTTGGGGGAGGGGCTACAGGAATAAGCCTGGCAGGTGCTGTAGCAGAGGCATATAGCAACCACTACAGGATAAGGGTTGTAGAGGCATTAGATAACATACTTGAGGGCTGGGATAGATACATAGTAGAGCGTGCTTATACTCTTCTATCTGATTACGGTGTAGAGATCCTGAACAGTAGGAGGGTTACAGATGTATACAGTGATAGTATCTCCCTTAACGATGGTACCATGCTTAACTCGGATCTTACAGTATGGACAGCTGGTATAAGGGCAGTAGATATTAATATAATGCAAGATGTTAAGAGGAGTAAGCAAGGGAGACTTGTTGTAGATAGATACTCTAGGTTAGATAGTTACGATGATGCATTCGCCATAGGGGATATCTGTGCATATACCATCGATGGAAGAATAGTACAGCAGTCAGCACAGTTTGCTGTAAGGCAAGGGTATCAGGTAGCAAAGAACATAGTTAGTATGATAGATGGGTATAGAATGAGACCAATAGTATACAGGGAGGGCGGTAGGATACTCTCATTAGGTAGAAGGTGTATAGGGGTAATCAATGGCATACCTATAGATGGAGTACTGTGCAACTACATAGAGGAGTTTATAACATATAATTATATAGATGCCATAAAGGGTAATAGCATTGCATTATTGGTATATGAGGAAGATCTATTCTCTAATGCTATAACATTCATGAGGTTCCTTGCCTATATTGGTGGCAGGGTGTTATTATATGGTATGCAGCCTAAGAAGGATGGTGTTATGGACGATCTTATAGCATCGTTATGCCCACTGAGGTGATCTTAATGCCCCATGTAGTCTTAGAGGGTAAGATAGATCTTGATGACCTCCTCAATAGCTTTAAAAGGTTCTTCCTCAGGGAAGGAGATAAGATAGTAAGGCTTGATGAGATGCTTGTTAATAATATGAGGAGTAGGTTGCTTGTAAAGGCTACAGCAGTAGATAATGCTGTATCAAGATCTTATTATATAAGTATACTCCTCAAGGATTCAAGTATAACTGTAAGGCTTGATGAATTAACTGATCCAGAGAAGACAGATGGTGTTAAACTATCCTTAGCAGTAGTAGCAGATATGCTTATGAGAAGGTATGGTATGAAGGTGGTAAGGACAAATATTGGGGAGTATCTTGAGAGGATAAAGTGATACGCATACATTCTAGGTAAGACCTGATATACAGGTTCAGCCAATCATCTTGAGAGGATAAAGTGATACGCATACCTTCCCATCATTTATTATTAATTGTATAATCTTTTTATTCTACTTTAATATTCCTATGGTTGATGAAGGTACTCACATTACACTCTAACTTCATAGAGTATGAGCCTATAGAGAAGGAGATAAGTGAGGCTGAGGAGGCAGAGAAGGTAAAGGTAAGGGTCGATGATCTGGTAGTAGCATTCATAGCAGTAGAGAGAGGTGATGATGGTATTGTAGGTAAGGCTGTAGAGGAGATAAGGTTATGGCTTGATAAGGTTAGGTGCAATAGGTTGATGCTTTACCCATACGCACATCTTAGCAGTAACCTTGCTGATGCAAAGGATGCATTAAAAGTAATAAAGGATGTAGAGGATATGCTTAAGGATAATAATATAATAGTATATAGGGCACCATTCGGCTGGACCAAGGCATTTACAATAAGCATAAAGGGCCATCCTTTAGCCGAGCACGCAATAAGCATAAGCAAGAATGATGCAAGTAGTATAGTATCTCAAGCATTACAGGGAGAGGAGAGGTTAGTCTCTACATGGTATATACTTGAGCCTAATGGTAATAAAGTACCCTTACACGAGTATAAATTTACCAATGAGAGGTTAAAGGCACTAGCAGAGTATGAGGTTAGGAAGAGGAGGGAGGTTGATGAGGAGCCTCCACATGTTAGGTTGATGAAGAGGCTAGCAATAGCAGATCATGAGCCGGCATCTGATGCAGGTAACCTTAGGTTCTACCCTAAAGGCAGATTGATAAAATCGCTTATAGAGCAGTATGTTACTAGGAAGGTTATAGAGTATGGTGCTGTAGAGGTTGAGACTCCCATAATGTATGATACCAAGCACCCTAGCCTTGCAAGTTACTTCAACAGATTCCCTGCCAGGCAGTATATTATAGAGTCTGAGGGCAAGGAGTTCTTCCTTAGGTTTGCTGCATGCTTTGGTCAATTCCTTATGGCTAAGGACTTTACAATATCTTATAGGCATATGCCATTGAGAATATATGAGCTTACAAGGTACTCATTCAGGAGAGAGAAGAGTGGGGAGCTTGTAGGCTTGAGGAGATTAAGGGCATTCACCATGCCAGACTGCCATGCACTATGCAAGGATATGGAGCAGGTTAAGGAGGAGATGATAACTAGATTAGAGTTATCGAAGGAGGTTATAAATGAACTGGGCATAGGGTTAGAGGATGTTGAGATGGCAATAAGGGTTACATCGGAGTTTTACAATGGGAATAAGGAGTTTATAGTTGAGTTGGTTAAAAGGTTTGGTAAACCAGTGCTTGTAGAGGAGTGGAGTGAGAAGTTCTTCTACTTTGTATTAAAGTGGGAGTTCAACTTCATAGATAACCTTGGTAAGGCATCTGCACTCTCAACTGATCAGATAGATGTTGAGAATGGAGCAAGATATGGTATAGTCTTTGTTGATGAGCATGGCAATAGAAGGAATCCGATAATACTCCACAACTCTCCTAGTGGGGCTGTGGAGAGGGTTATGTATGCATTACTTGAGAAGTCTGCAAGGATGCAGAGGGAAGGTAAGATACCGATGCTCCCATTATGGCTATCTCCAACTCAGGTAAGGCTTATACCTGTAAGCAAGGACTATCTGCAGTATTGCATTAAATTAATGCAGATTATAGAGAGCAAGCAGATAAGGGTTGATGTGGATGATAGGGAGGAGAGTGTGGGCAAGAGGATAAGGGATGCTGAGTTGGAGTGGATACCCTATATACTTGTTATAGGGGAGAAGGAGGTAGCAGACAACTCATTAAATGTTAGGGTAAGGGGTGTAGGTGTAAGGAGTATTAGCATAGATGATCTAGTAAGGGAGATAAGGGATGAGGTTAGGGATAAACCCTTTATGCCATTGAATATGCCAAAGTATGTAAGTATGAGACCAAGTATAATGGTATGAAATGAGTTATATATTACTTGCTCATGAGGATAAGCTCTAGCATCAACTTTGCTGCAAGCACTGCTGTTGAGCCATCATCACATGGAGGGCAGAGTTCAACTATATCAAATGATCTTATCCTTTTATCCTTAAGCAGTGATAGCATCTCTAGCATATGAATAGGAGTTAACCCAAAGGGCTCTGGTGTGCCTACACCTTTAGCATATGCTGGATCAATTGCATCAAGATCTATGCTTATATATACATCATCGTAACTTGATATTATATCCTTAAACCTTGATATAGCATCTTTACCTAGAAGGATATCCTTTGCCATTATAAGGTTAACCCTTGCACTATTAGCGTACCTTAACTCATCCCTAGAGAAGCCTCTAGCCCCTATATGCACTACATTGCTACCATCATCCTCTCTACTCTCAATTATCCTATGCAAGTATGTTGCATGGTTTAACCTGCAGTCATTGTACTCATCCCTTAGGTCAAGGTGTGCATCAAACACAACAAGCATAACATCTTTATAATTATCCTCAATAGCCTTGTAACTTGCTAGTGTTAAAAGATGCTCCCCCCCTAGAACTACTATCACTTTATTGCTATTACTATTGTTGCTATTGCTACCTGCTAACTCATGGATAACCTTGCTAAGCATATCTACCATAACCTCTGGCTTTGTTGTACTCCTTATATTGCCTACATCATGTATGCTAACATCCTCTAAACTCTTGCTATCATCAAGTAGTGAGTTAAACTCTATATTTAGTAATGCTTCCCTTATAGCATTTGGCCCAAACCTTGTACCTGGTCTATAGGATGTTGTTGAATCAAATGGTACACCAACTATATATGCACCATAACCCTTACCATTACTTGCCAACTGTAATGGCTTATTGGTAAAAAGATCTATGTAACTCATCATGTAATCACCTACACATTACTTATATGTTAATTCACACCTTCTTGTTAAGAAGTTTAGTTTCATATATATACTTTAGTCTCTCATAATACTCCTTACGCTTAAGATATAAGCCTTTACCCTTCCTAGGCTCATGCTTTGATATAGCGTAGAGACATAGCAAGGGGAATGTTATACTTGCATCCCCATAAACAGTAACAAGGTTGATATGGGATGTCTTAACCTTACCCCAACTCTTACCTTCCTGCAAGGTTGCACCAGATAAGCCTCCTGTATCTGGCCTTGCATCTGTTAGCTGTATTATGTAATCCAAGCCTCCATGGTTAAGATGCAATATCTGATCCAACGCTGGTCCAGTCTGCTGTGCAGTATTCTTTGGAACCCCTCCCCCTATCTCTAATGCACAGTTCTTGCTTGAGTTATATACTATAGCTGCCTGCTCTATTATCTCCCTTATAGCATCTACCAAGAAATGCTTACCATTTAACCTTAATGGTATAAGATCCAATGCAAGTGAAGAGTCCTTGAACGTTGATATGTATACTGGAACATTGCAGGCATATGCACTTGCTAGGAATGAGCGCTCTCTATCAGCATTCTCATATATGTACTTGCCTAGCATATATGAGAACTCTGCTGTTGTAAACCCTTCTGCATTAAACTCATTGCCTTTAATAGCCTCCTCTACCATCTCCATTACTATCTTATCCTGCCTCTGCAATGTCTCATCCTCTTTAATGTAAACATCGTATATCCTAACTATATTCCTCTTATGCAGTATATCATCATCAACATCAAAGTGCCCTTGCTTAACAGGTAACTTGAATGCAAAGTGAGCATCATGGTATATGTTTGCACCAGTAGCAATTATCCAGTCAACGAATCCATGCTCTATCAGATCTTTAACAAGCCCGCCATAACCTATAGGGGTCATTGCACCTGCTATGGTTAAGCATATGGTAGCATCATCCTCTATCATGCGAGAAAGCAACTCTGCAGCCTCACCCAACCTCCTTGCATTGTAACCTGCAGATGCATAAAGCCTTATGATATCCTCTATACCTGTATCCTTTGATATCCTTGCATATGGTATATCACTACCAGAAAAGGTATACCTATCATTAAAACCCATTACCCTATCTTTATAAAGGATAAAGTAATAAGTTTATCTATTAGCCATCTCATGCTATGGGGTTAATCTCTCTGTATCCCTAGGGTAGAGCACAACCTCTCTAACGTTGCTTACATTGCATATTACAGTCATAAGCCTATCTAGCCCTAACCCCCAGCCTGCATGAGGAGGCATGCCGTAATCAAATACCTTAAGATGCTCCTTAAACTCATCTACATTCAACCCTTGCTCCATTATCCTTGCCCTTAACTTATCTGCATCATGTAACCTCTTACCCCCAGATGCAAGCTCCAATGCACCATACTGTAGATCAAAGGAGCATGATAATACCCTATCCTTCTCATGTATGTAGAATGGCTTAAGCTTTAAAGGCCAGTCTACTATGAAGTAGAAGCCCTTGAACTCCTCACCAAGCAACTTTAATGCATGATCGCTAAGATCATCACCAAACTCTATCCTTATACCCTTCCTGCTTAGTATATCTATAGCCTGCTGATAAGTTATCCTTGGGAATGGCTTATCTGGTATACTTATATTGCTGTTAACCAACTCAAGCTCCTTGCTGCACCTCCTCTTAACATAATCTATAACTCTTACTATAAGATCCTCTGCTATACCCATAACATCCTCTGCATCCATGTATGCTGCCTCTATATCAACGCTAACAAACTCATTAAGATGCCTTGTAGTATGGGACTTCTCTGCTCTATAGTAATGGGCAATCTCAAATACCCTATCAAGTGCTAGGGTTAACTGCTCCTTATACAGCTGAGGGCTCTGTGCAAGGTATGCTTGCCTATTAAAGTAACTTAACTTGAATAGGTTTGCCCCTCCTTCACTTGCACTCCCTATTATCTTTGGTGTATTAACCTCAATGAACCCCTTCTCAACCAATACACTTCTTATAGCTTGCAGTGTATGATGCCTTAACTTGAATACTGCTGCAACATGCTGGTTCCTAAGGTCTAGTGCTCTAGCATCTAGCCTAGCATCCAAGGATGCCTTAACCCTTCCTGTAGGATCTAAAGGTAATGGATGCCTTGCTAGTGAGAATACCTTTATACTCTTTGCATTTATCTCAACTGGGTAGTTCTTTGACTTACTTACTTGCACTACACCAGTAACTGCTACTGAGCTCTGCCTACTAACCTTTACACCGTTATGTATAAGCATCTCTGGCCTTGCTATAACTTGTATGCTTGATGTTACATCCCTAACTGTAAGGAATGTTATTGCACCCAACTCCCTCATATCCTCTATCCATCCTGCTATGGTAACCTCTCTGCCTATAAGTGACTCATCTATGCTCTCCGTGTAATGCGTCCTATCCATGCAGAGAGTTAATGATATATGTTATTAAAGGGTATTGCCTATACAGTAATAAATAATTACAATATTAAAGTAATAGAGGGTATGGATTATGCTATAGAGGTTGAGAACCTTGTTAAGAGCTACTCTAATATCAAGGTTGTAGACGATGTATCCTTCAAGGTTAAGAGTGGTATAGTATTTGCATTGCTAGGCCCCAATGGTGCTGGCAAGACAACTATAGTAGAGATACTTGCATGCTTAAGGCAGTTAACCTCTGGCTATGTTAGTGTGCTAGGCTATAGGTTAGGGGATAGAGGTGCAGAGAGGAGTATTAAGAAGAGTATAGGGCTTATGCCTCAGGACTTTAAGGCATTGGATAAGCTTACAGTTAGGGAGAACCTCATGCTATTTGCTAAGATGTATGACAAGCATCTTAACATAGATGAGTTAGTTGAGAGGTTTGGATTAAAGGATTATGCAGATACTAGGTTTGAGAGGCTCTCTGGAGGCATGAGGCAGAGGCTAGGGTTAGCAGCATCAGTAGTTAATGATCCTAGCCTACTCTTCCTAGACGAGCCTACAACTGGGCTTGACCCTGAGGCAAGGAGACAGGTATGGGAGATGATAAAGGTATTAAAGGGAGAAGGTAAGACTATAGTGCTGACATCCCATTACATGGATGAGGTTGAGTATCTAGCAGATGAGGTTGCTGTTATAAACAAGGGTAGGATAGTAGCATTAGGGGATACAAGGGATATAATAGAGAGGTTCGGTAGTGCAAGGAGGATAGTTGTAAGGAATGACTCAAGTTTAGTTGGGAGTATAAAAGGTGTAGCAGAGGATTACACCTTATCTGGGAATGATCTTATAATATATATTAAGGATAAGGATAGAGAAAGGGTTAAGAGCATAATAAATGCAATAATAAGCAATGGATATGAGTTCTACTTTAAGAACCCATCGCTAGAGGATGCATTCTTAAGATTAGTTGGGAGGATGGATGAGCATGGCACATTGGTTAACAACATTTAAAGGTTGAATATAGTAATAGTAGAATACAGATAGGGGTAAGCATGCAGAGGTTAGAGATTGATGCTTTAAGCGCCTACTACTTTACAGAGAGGGGTATAGTAAAGGCAGTAGATAATGTAAGTATTGCTGCAAATGAGTCTATAGGGGTGGTAGGAGAGTCAGGCTCAGGGAAGAGTACTCTAGGCTATGCAATAATGAGGATACTCCAACCACCAGGTAGGATAGTTAATGGGAGGGTTATGCTAGATGGTATTGATATATTAAGTATGGAGGAGCAGGAGTTTAATAAGAATGTAAGATGGAAGAAGGTATCCATGGTATTCCAGTATGCAATGAACTCTCTAGACCCAGTTTATAGGATAGAGGAGCAGATGTATGAGGTATTAAGATATCATTTTGCGCAGGAGTCATACATGTTGATATCTGAGGCACTCAAGCAGGTAGGGTTAGATGAGAGCATACTGAAGCGCTATCCTCATGAGTTATCTGGTGGTATGAAGCAGAGGGTTACAATAGCAATGGCTCTATTGCTTAAACCATCCCTTCTTATAGCAGATGAACCTACAACAGCTCTGGATGTTCTAATACAGGCACAGATAATCAACATGCTTAAGAGGCTAAAGAGCAATGGGCTTATGATAATGCTTATTACTCATGACCTTGCTATAGTTGCAGAGATAGCAGATAAGGTAGCTATAATGTATGCTGGGCAAGTTGTTGAGTTCAACTCCTCAGATATAATATATAGAGAGCCCAAGCACCCTTACACCCAAGCACTGATAAGATCTATACCTAGGCTTAAAGGTAGCAAGGTTCTATCGTATATAAAGGGTAATCCTCCCAATCCATTGGAGTATCCTAAAGGATGCAGGTTCTATGCTAGATGCCCATATGCAATGGATAAGTGCATGCAAGAGCCTCCTAATATAAGCATAGGTGATGGTTATGTTAAATGCTGGTTATACGCAAAGCACTAACCTGCTAGAGGTTAAGGGATTAAGGAAGTACTTTAAGGCAAAAGCCTCATTCCTAGACTCAATAAGAGGTAAGGTTAGCGTAGTAAGGGCTGTTGATGATGTAAGCTTTAGCATAAGGCAAGGGAGCACGCTTGTTCTAGCAGGGGAGTCAGGATCTGGGAAGAGCACTATAGCAAGGCTTATCCTTAGAGCAATAGAGCCTGATGAAGGTAAGATAATATTTGATGGTAGGGATGTGTTAAGCCTGAGCAAGGACGAGATGAAGTGGTTCAGGAGGAGTGCACAGATGATACACCAAGACCCTTACTCCTCCCTAAACCCTAGGATGAGCATACTATCTATAGTAAGTGAGCCTCTAGAGGTGCATGGTTTTAAGGATAAGAGGGGGAGGGAGGAGATGGTATTCAAGGCACTGCAGGAGGTTAGGCTTGAGCCTGTAAAGGATATAGCATACAGGTATCCTCATATGCTATCTGGAGGGCAGAGGCAGAGGGTTGCTATTGCTAGAGCATTGGTATTAAAGCCAAAGTTCATAGTTGCTGATGAACCGGTATCCATGCTTGATATGTCAGTTAGGGCAGAGATACTTGAGCTTATGAGCAGTTTAAAGGTTAAGTATAATATAACGTACCTTTACATAACACATGACCTATCTACAGCAAGGTACTTTGGTGATGATATAGCATTGCTATACAAGGGTAAGGTGGTTGAGATGGGTAGGATAGATGATGTCTTAAGCGAACCTCTGCATCCTTATACCCAGGCACTTATAGATGCTATACCAGAGCCTGAGCCTAGGCTTGCTGAGAGGGTTGTTAGGATAAAGCCTATAAAGGATGATTACATGCTAAGCAATGGATGCAGGTTCTATGCTAGATGCCCATATGCAATGGATAAGTGCATGCAAGAGCCTCCTATGCAAGAGGTTAAGGAAGGGCATTATGTAAGATGCTTCCTATACAAGTAAAATCAAAAGGTTCATAAAGTATTCATTAGCAAGGATTCTATCATGTTTGCTATTGTAGAGATGGAGGATGTGGTTAGAATACCACCAAATAGATTTGGCACAGATCTAAAGAGTGCTGCATTATCAATACTAAAGGAGAAGTATGAGAGTATGATAAGCACTGAGTTAGGTTATGTTATAATGATAATAGATGCTAATGTTAATACCATAGGTAGGATAGTCCATGGAGATGGTTCTACATACCATAGGACAAGGTTCAAGGCATTAACCTTTTACCCTAACATACAGGAGATTGTGGAGGGGGAGGTTGTAGAGGTTACAGAGTTTGGTGCATTCGTTAGGATAGGTCCAACAGATGCATTACTACACCTATCACAGATTACTGATGATTTCCTTAACGTTGATGTTAAACAGGGTATTATAACAGGGAGCAAGAGCAACAAGGTTCTTAGGATAGGCTCTACTGTTAGGGCTAGGATAACAGCAGTAAGCCTTAAGGGAGGCACAATGGGTAAGATAGGTGTAACATGTAGGCAGCCATTCCTAGGTGTAGATGAGTGGATAAAGGAGGAGGTTAGGAAGGCTACTCAAAGGGATGAGGGTAAGGCAGAGGAGAAGGTTAAGGAGCAAGCAAGTAAGCAGGTAAGCAAGTAGTAGCAAGCAAAGTGGGTACTATGAGAGAGTTAGCATGTAGAAGGTGCAAGGCGATAACAACAGGCAAGGTATGCCCTGTATGCAAATCAACCGATCTATCATCAGACTGGTATGGGATGGTGATGGTATTCAATACTGAGTCACAGATAGCAAGGTTACTTAACATAACACAGAAGGGCAAGTATGCATTAAGGGTTGCATGAATAACAGATGAGTGTAAGGATAGATGATTATATGCTTAAGAGGTTCTTAGAGGAGGATTTAGGTAGTGCTGATGTTACAAGCATGATACTAAGGGAGGATCTTAAGGTGGATGCTTATATAATATGCAAGGAGCATGCCGTAGTTGCTGGTATTGAAGAAGCAAGTAGGATATTTACTCTAATGAATGCTATGGTAATGCATAATGTAAGTGATGGTAGCATGGTTGACCCTAATGCTATGATAATGCATATACATGGAAGTGCTAGGGGCATACTTGCTGCTGAGAGGACAGTGCTTAACATACTCATGAGGATGAGTGGTATAGCAACATATACAAGAAGATTGATAGATACTGCTAGGAGGGTTAACCCAAGGGTTATGGTAGCAAGTACTAGGAAGACTGCACCAGGGTTAAGAATGCTGGATAAGAAGGCTGTTGCTATTGCTGGAGGTTATACCCATAGGCTAGGCTTGTATGATATGGTGCTTATAAAGGATAATCATATAGCCTTGATAGGATCTGTAAGGGAGGCTGTAAGGTTAGCAAGGAGCATACATGGTTCAAGGTATAGGATAGAGGTTGAGGTTAATACCCTAGAGCAGGCAGTGGAGGCTATAGAGGAAGGGGCAGATATTATAATGCTTGATAACCTTGATGTAAGCAAGGCAAGGGATATAATAGAGGCTTTAAGAGCAAGAGGGCTTAGGGATAGGGTTAGGATAGAGTTATCTGGTAGAATAGATGAGAGTAACATAGCAGAGTATGCTAGACTCGATGCTGATATAATATCTGTAGGGAAGATAACCCATTCAGTTAAAGCAGTTGATATGAGCCTAGAAGTTAAGGTCAGATAGTTATCTACTAGCTAGATTATAAATAATATTTCAAAAATTTTAAATAATAAGAGATAAATAATACTAAGCTTATATTGTCATATAACAATAAAATATACTGTATAATAGGTATGATTATTGCAGTTACAATGTTAACAAATAATGCATATGCAATAGACATGAAATGAAAGTTGGACAAAGCGATTTTGTTAAATTCCCAAAAGGTACTAGAGATGTTGTTAGTAGTGATCCTAACATTGTTCATGTACTAAGCACAGTACCAAAGGAGGAATTTACGGAGGTTAAAATTAAATGTAATTAGCCAAGTAATTATAATAGGGTATGATGTAGCAGATGTTTCGTGATTATCTAATAGCAGACAAAATAAATCAAGTAATTATAATAGGGTATGATGTAGCAGGCAAGGAGAGGAAACACTCTCCCTAAGCGTAAGATGTACTATGATGGTTATACCAGAGACGCCATAGGAGTTATAGCATTATTAGGCTCCTCTCTTGCATCTTTATCAATCTACATACTTGAATAGGGTATAGAATCTTGATTTATTTAGACTATGCTCAGCATCCTCTCTATCGCTAGCCTTGCCCTTGCTGCTATCTCCTCTGGCACCTTAACCTCATACACCTCATCCCTTAAGGATCTATACACCTTCTCAAGCGTTATCATCTTCATGTACTTGCATACAGCATCATTACTTATAGGGATGAACTCCTTCCCTGGATTATCCTTCCTTAACCTATACAGTATTCCTGTCTCTGTAGCAACTACAAATCTCTTAGCATTACTCTCCTTAGCATACCTCATCATACCCTCTGTTGATAAGAACCTTACATTGCATGCACTCTTACCATTACCATTGCCATTACCAAAGTAATACACCATAGATGTTGTGCACCCACACTCTGGATGCACCAAGAACTCGCTATCATTATACTGCTTAAGCATCTCATGTATAAGCGATGGCCTTATCCCAGCATGAACATGGCACTCACCAGGCCATATGTATATGTTCTTCCTCTTTGTAACCTCTGCAACATATGCACCTAGAAACATATCAGGCAGGAAGAGTATTGGCTTATCCTCAGGTATGCTCTTAACCACCTTAACTGCATTGCTTGATGTGCAGCAGTAGTCACACTCAGCCTTTACCTCAGCACTTGTATTTATATAGCATACAGTTACAGCATCTGGATGCTCCTTCTTCCATGCCCTCAACTGCTCAACTGTTATTGTAGATGCTAGAGAGCATCCAGCCTCAGGGTCTGGTATGAGCACCTTCTTATCCGGGCATATTATGGATGCTGTCTCTGCCATGAAGTGCACACCACAGAATACTATAACTTTAGCATTGGTGCTTGCTGCCTTCTGTGATAATGCTAAGGAATCTCCTATAAAATCTGCTACATCCTGCACCTCTGGCACTTGGTAGTTATGTGCAAGTATTACTGCATCCTTCTCCTTCTTAAGCCTTAATATCTCCTCCTTTAATTCATCAACACTTATTGCAAGCATACTCATCTATCTCTTTGAGAGCAAGAGTATATTTAAATTGATATAAAATAGGCTTTACTTGCATAATTATATTAATTATGGAGCAAATCTTGCCTGTAAAGTAAGAATGTTTAAAGCATATCAAGTGCCTATGCTTACCCTATCATTGCATGCCTCCCTTAAGCACTCAATAGCAGATAGGATTGCTAGGTAACTTGTCCTTGGGTTACTTGGACTTGGTAGATTGCTTACTATTACATGTAATTCTCCAAAATCACCTCTTGCTACTATCTCATGCGTATTCCTATCAGTGCTAGGATCTACTACTATCCTTACCCTTGTCCTATCTGCCCCTATCCCTGCTATGCTTAGCATAGCTGCAACATTAACATTTGCTGGGAATAACCTTACTGCCTCCCTTGCACTACCCTCATATATGACCTCTTTACCCTTTATACTCATAACATCAATGTCTTTAATGGCAAAGAATGGTGCTCCCTGCAATGCTCTAGGATGCTTGGTTGTTATAAGCATAACCTCTTTTAGTAAGTGCTTAACGCTCTTTACAGCATCTATACCTGCTATTGCACCACTGGGCAGATAAATCCTTCTACCATGAGCCTTGGCTAGTTCCACTAGATTATTGTAAAGGGTATCATCTAGCAATGCACCTATGCTCATTATCATAATATCCTTACCATGCTTTATTATGCTCTCTGCATAATCTCTTACTGCTTGCTGTGAAGCTGCCTCAACTACAAGATCTATATTAGAGTTCAAGATATCATCCATGCTATCTGCTATGCTAGGCTTGCTCTTTACTGCATTAACTAACCTGTATGCATTCTCCCTGTATAGATCATAGACAACCTCTAACCTACCATCTATCCCTGAGTCTAATGCCCTTGCTATCTCTAACCCTATTGCTCCACACCCTATTAGCCCTATAACTCTCATGGTAAAGGTAATGGCAATGCCTAATTTAATATAATACTCCATACTAGCGTTGGTATGTGCAAAGTAGGAGTTATCTATGGTAAAGAGCTTGCTAGATACGGCTTTGGTAATGCACATCCATTCGCTAGCGATAGGCTAGATGCATTCTGGAGCAGGTTTAAAAGCAAGGGTTTGGATAAGCATGAAAATATAATATTAGAGCAACCAATGCTAGCAGAGGATAGCATGCTATTAGAATTCCATACTAAAGATTACGTTGATTTCGTTAAGAAGGCATCAATACTAGGATATGGCTACCTAGACTATGGGGATACCCCAGCGTATAAAGGTGTATTTGAGGCAGCATGCTATGTTGTAGGCTCTACTATAAAGGCACTTGAGATGGTTATGAGTAAGAGGGTTGATCATGCATTCAATCCTATAGGAGGATTGCACCATGCTAGGCGAGGCTCTGCTGGTGGCTTCTGCGTATTCAATGATATAGGTATAGCAGTAATACTTGCTAGGAAGGTTTATGGTATAAAGAGGATTGCATATGTTGATATAGATGCTCACCATGGGGATGGGGTATACTATGAGTTTGATAGCGATCCATTGCTTTACATAGCAGATATACATGAGGATGGTAGATACCTTTACCCAGGGACAGGGTTTGAGTATGAGGATGGGGTGGGAGAGGCAAAGGGTACAAAGTTGAATATACCTTTAAAACCTTATTCTACAAGCAAAGAATTCCTTGATGTATTTTTTAAGGTTGAGCAGTTCATAGATAAAGCAGAGCCTGAGCTTATAATACTGCAGTGTGGTGCAGATGGTATAGAAGGGGATCCATTAACACATCTAAGGTATGGGCATGATGTGCATTATAAAGCAGCAAAGATACTTCATGATATTGCGCATAGGCATAGCAATGGCAGGATGCTAGCATTAGGGGGAGGAGGCTACAATAGGAGTAACATTGCAGATGCATGGGTTAACGTTATAACTGCTATGCTTGGAGATAGGTTATAATATTCATAATTTAATTTATTAAAAAGGCGCCGGTCTGCCGGGATTTAATATATACCGAGGGCAGAGTGGACTAATGCGCCGGCCTTGAGAGCCGGTGAGCCGCAAGGCTCGCAGGGGTTCGAATCCCCTTCCCGGCGCCAAAACCTTGGTTCAAAACACATTATATAATGAGATGAGTAACAGCGGTAAAGGTAATGGTAGTAACAGTGGTAACAACAGCAGTAACAACATTACCTACCATAGAGATATCTACCATAGAGATACCAGATACAGATATTGGTTATCAAGGGTCCAAGAGTTACAAGAACCAGTAGGTCAGATATCTTAGCATACATAGAGTATATGCAGGAGCAGCAGAGCCTGCTAAGGATAGTGCGATGTATACAGTCATTGTTTGCATTAAAGAGACTGATGCCTATACAGAAGCCATTCAGATCATTAACCCAGATATCAAAGAGATCCTTACAAGGTTAGAGGCTGGTTATTCTACAGAGACTATAGTAACCTACAAGACTATATTGAAGCACTTCTACAAGGTAGTATAGTCACACTTTCATCATAGTTCAGTTCTAACTCAATTCTTTTGTAGAAGCTTTAAGTAATCAGTTAAGTCACACTTTCATCATAGTTCAGTTCTAACAAGATGTATTTATGCAAGTAATCAAAGTGCTGATTGAGTCACACTTTCATCATAGTTCAGTTCTAACGATAAGCCTCTGAGCAGTGGAATGCTACCATATACGGTCACACTTTCATCATAGTTCAGTTCT
>CAYYYF010000017.1:0-24927 GCA_964475945.1 uncultured Nitrosopumilales archaeon
TAGAGACCATACCATTAACACTAGCAGAGAATGCAGGTATGGATCCAATAGATACCATGACAGAGTTAAGGTCAAAGCAGAACAAGGGCTCAAAATGGGTTGGTATAGATGTTAAGAATACTCAGGTAGCAGATATGTATAAGTTGGAGGTGTTAGAGCCTGCTGTTGTAAAGGCTCAGATACTTAAGAGTGCTACAGAGGCAGCAAGCATGATACTTAGAATAGATGATGTTATAGCAGCAGCAAAGGCAGAGGCACCAAAGGGTAAGGAAGGTGCAGGAGCAGAGGGCGAAGGAATGGGTGGCATGGAGGAGTAATAATAAATAGATAAATAATTATAAACAATAATAAATAATAAATAAAACATTTTATTTTATTTTTGTTGCATCATGCCTATTAATATTAATGTAGATGAGTTAGATAGCAGGTTAAACTCAAGCTACATAGTTGTTATGCATGACTTCTTCATAGATAGGATAGTTAGAGTATGCTCAGATGCTGATAGGTTATTCAATGCTATAAGGGATAAGATCTTTGCTGGAGGAGGGAGCATAAGGGGTATTGAGCAGTATGAGATCAAGGGTGGTAATGCTGTTAACCTTGCATATGCCTTATGTATGCTTAATGCTAGATGTAGGCTTGTAACAATAGCAGATGAGTATGGATCTAGCATACTTAAGAATACATTCTCAGGCATGAGCAATATAGAGGTTATAACCATTAAAGGCAAGCAAGGGTATACTGTATCACTTGAGTTCAGTAACAAGGCTAATGTGATGCTAAGCGATGTTGGTGATAATGCATACTTTGGTTATGATAGGCTAAATGGCTTAGAGTATGTATTTGCTAATGTAGCATGCATAGCAATGGTTAACTGGGCAAGCAATAACAAGGGCAATGAGTTAGCATTACATGTATTCAATAAAGGTAGTAAGGCATTGCACTTTATAGATCCAGCAGATATAAGTGGTAGAGGTAAAGAGTTAGTTGATATGCTTAGATCATGCAGGGTTGATGTGTTAAGCATCAATGAGAATGAGTGTAGAGTGTTATGCAATACCTTGGGCTTGGATATGCTCCCATACAACTACTCCTTAGATGATGTTATTAAAGCATGCAAGAGTATAGCATCTGAGCTAGATGTTAGTGTAGATATCCATACACCAAAGTGCTCAGTAACATCATTCAATGGTGAGGTATCTTATGCAGAGAGTTTTAAGGTAGATACAAAGATATTAACAGGGGCAGGGGATGTATGGGATGCTGGTGATATAATTGGGTATATATGTAATTTTGATGCATATACTAGGCTTGTATTTGCTAATGCATGTGCAGCACTTTATGTTAAGAACTGTAGTGTGCCAAGATTAAAGGATGTTTATGAGTTTATAATCAACCAATAGAAGCAATAATAATAATAGCATATTACTGCGGCTCAATAGTTGCTGGTGGCTTGCTTGATATAACATATGTAACCCATGTTACCCCCTCAACCTCATTGGTTATTCTATTGCTTATTCTAGCAAGCAGATCGTAAGGTAGCCTTACCCAATCTGCCGTCATTGCATCAACTGACTCAACTACCCTTATGCTGACTATATTACCGTATACCCTTGCATCCCCTAATACACCAACAGCCTTATCATCACCTACTATAGCAAATGCCTGCCATACCTTATCGTATAACCCTGCATTCATCAACTCCTCCTCAACTATCTTACTTGCCTTCTTGCATATCCTTAACTTCTCCTCGGTTACCTCCCCTATAACCCTAACAGCAAGCCCTGGTCCTGGGAATGGGTGCCTCTTAATGAACTGCTCAGGTAGGTTCAAGAGCCTTGCTACCTCCCTAACCTCATCCTTGTATAACTGCCTTAAAGGCTCCAGTACCTTAAGGTTAAGCCAATCTGGTAAGCCAGCAACGTTGTGGTGTGATTTTATAGTAGATGCAGTACCCTTTGATACTGAGCGCCCACTCTCTATAACATCTGGGTAGAGTGTGCCTTGGGCAAGCCAATCAAATGGCCCATTGGTATCAACGAACTCCTTGAATATCCTAGCAAACTCATCCCCTATGACAAGTCTCTTCCTCTCAGGATCCTCTATCCCCTTAAGCCTATCAAGGAACCTCCTGCTTGCATCTATATAGTTAACCTTTATCCCTATTGTATTGAATATATTTAATACCTCCTGCTCCTCACCCTCCCTTAGAAGTCCATGGTTTATAAATACACATGTTAACCTATCCCCTATTGCCTTATGCATAAGTAATGCTGTTACGGTAGAGTCTATACCCCCGCTTACTGCAGCCAATACTCTTGCATTTCCTACCTTGTTCTTTATATCCCTTATCGCTTCCTCTATGAAGTTACTCATGCTCCAACTCCTCTCTGCCTTGCATATATGTAATGCAAAGTTCCTTAGTATATCTGAGCCATACTCTGTATGTGCAACCTCTGGGTGGAACTGTAGTCCATATATCCTCCTTGCTCTATAAGCAACTGCAGCAGCAGATGAGCTATCTGTATGTGCAAGTACCTCAAACCCCTCAGGTAGCCTCTCTGCAGCATCACCATGGCTCATCCAGCACCTTATCCTTTTCCCTATCCCCATGAATAGATCCCTTTCATCATCAATTACAAGCTCTGCACTACCATACTCTCTCTTAGCCTTCTTCACTACCCCTCCTAGCATATGAACAAGCATCTGATGCCCATAGCATATACCTAGTATGGGTATATTCAGATCTAATATCCTCTTATTGCATAAAGGTGCATTGGGCTCATATACGCTTGCTGGACCACCAGAGAATATGATCCCTTTAGGCTTCATGCTTGCTAGTGTATCAGCATCTATACTGTATGGGAGTAACTCAGCATACACACCCTGCTCCCTTATCCTTCTACATATAAGGTGTGCATATTGAGAACCAAAGTCAAGTATTACTATTTTATCCCTTGAATTATCCATAATATCACCTATTATTATCCTCTACCATTACTTATCTAACCTTCTCAAGCATCCTTGTGAATACCCATGTTGTAGTATTTATCAACTCATTAAGCCTATCCTTATCCCTATAATTGTATATCACTATCCTCTTTATCATGTTATTCTCATCCTGCTCTATCTTATAATCTAATACCTGATCCTCTGTTATCTCCTTACTCTTAACCCTCTCCTCATCCTTACTCCTCATCTCTTTAAGTATCCTATTCACAAAGAACGATTGGAATGGTGGCGTGGTAGTATATAATTTTAGTTCACTTACAGGTACTATGCTTATTGAGTTACTTGATATATATGCATTTGCTAAGAGTATGTTATCCTTTGTCCTTAGTTGCTTAACCTCTTTATACTCATCAGCAGTAGGAGTAGGAGTAACCTTGCTTACATCCTCTCTCTTAATACCCTCAACCTCCTTTGGTATAGTCAGTGCTGGTCTAAAACTAACCTGCTTAAGCATGTTATCAACTATGCTAAGCATCATGCGTAATCTCTCAAGTTCATCCTCCTTATCCTCTATCTGCTTCTCAAGCCATTCTCTAAGCATAGCAAGCCCCTTTATATCATCCTCGGTTGTATAATCCATAGAACAAGTATAGCATGCGGTTTAATAAATTGATTTTGTAGACTCTTGAATAGAGTTGATATCCTTGATGCTAATATTCTTAAAACCCTTTACTATGCTAGGGGATGCATTGTATAGATAGGATCTTGAATGCTCTGCCAGATACTCAAGCAGCATCTTAGCGAAGCGCATTTTAGCAACCTTGATTGCTTTGTTAAAGGTAAACTGCTTTGAGTAATAGCCTATCTCATCACCAAAGTCCATACCTATAAGCACTATGCTCCTAGCATTGAATCTATCTGCAAGGAATACTGCCCTATCACCATCTGTAAAACCACCAAAGTTATGCACATTCTCCAATGGCTTAACCTGTGTAGTTGCTACTATATTCCTTATCCTTGGTACCATATACCTGATCGTATTAACATTATCTGCATGTGCATGCACAACCATTACAGAGCCTAGTGTATCTGCAGAGAGTAGGTATTCGTGGTTACCATCAAGGTCAGTAACCACTATCTCTGGCTTTATCCCATGCTCTATCAACGCTTGTGATGCTCCATCGCATGCTATGCATATGAATCCATCTATGCTTATAGAGGTTATATCATGTAATGATTCTTGCAGAGAAGGTCCTGCACCAAAGATAAGCAGATCTTTACTCTCTATCCTATTCCTTAGAGCATCTATACTCAACTCTCTACCCTTTACCATCCTCCCTAGCAAGATTGCTGCATTGGTATCATCAACTATGCTATAATGGAATGTATCCTTTATGATGTTATACCATCTTAACCACTCATCTATCTGCATCATTTAATATACTGCTAATAATAATAATAAATAATCTATGGGTAGGATAAGGATAATGGGTATAATCAATATAAGCCCAGAGTCATTCTACAAGGGCTCTGTTAAGGTTGATGCCAAGGAGATAGAGTATGCAGTAAGGAGTATGGAGGAGCAAGGGGCAAGCATAATAGACATAGGGGCTATGTCTACCGCACCTTACCTTGATACACTCATACCTGTAGAGCAGGAGGTGGAGAGGATAAAGTATGCACTTAAGGTAGTGAAGGATACAAGGAGCAAGGCAATGGTATCTGTAGATACACCTAGGGCAGAGGTTGCTGAGGTAGCATTAAACATCTGTGCAGATATTATAAATGATGTTACTGGATTTAAGCATGATGCAGATATGGCTAGATTGGTTAAGGAGTACGATGCATATGTCATACTATCAGCATACTCTAGGCATGTAGTTAAGGGGGATGTTATGGTTACTACTATAAATCTGCTAAGGGAGAGCATAGATATTGCATACTCTGCTGGTATAGATGATAAGAGGATAATAGTTGATCCAGCGATAGGCTTCTTTAGGGAGCAGGGGAGGCATGAGTTCTTCACCCGTATAGAAGGGATAAGTTGGTTTGAGAGGGATATAGAGGTTATAAGAAGGTTGAGAGAGTTGAAGGTTCTAGGCAAGGATGTATGCGTGTCGGTATCAAGGAAGTCATTCATAAGTAAGATACTAGCCATAGATAAGCCAGAGGATAGGCTCATAGGCTCACTTGCAGCAGAGGCTTTATGCATTATTAATGGTGCAAATATAGTAAGGACACATAATGTTAATGAGAGTATGCAAGTAGCAAAGATGATAGATGCTATACATAGTAATACTTATAATACTATTCAGTAATAGAAGTGAAGGGATTGGATAGTTGAAGATAAAGGAAGGGTTAACCTTTGATGACGTACTACTGATACCCAAGCGCTCCTCAGTAGTATCTAGATCACATGTTAGCCTAAAGACCAGATTATCAAGGAGGATAAGCATAAACATGCCTATAGTAAGTGCAAACATGGATACTGTAACTGAGGCAAATATGGCTATAGCAATTGCCAGAGAGGGTGGTATAGGAATAATCCATAGGTTCATGAGCATAGAGCAGCAGGTTAATGAGGTTAAGAAGGTTAAGAGGGCAGAGAATATAATAATAGAGCAACCTTATACACTTAAGCAGGATCAATACCTATCTGATGCAGTAAGCAAGATGAGTGAGTATAATATCTCAGGGTTACTTGTTACAGATGATGATAACAGATTGGTAGGTATACTAACAAGGAGGGATATAATGTTTGAGAGTGATATGAGCAAGAGGGTATACGATGTTATGACTAGGAATGTTATAACAGCAAAGTATGGTATAAGCATAGAGGAGGCTAAGGATATGCTACACAAGTATAGGATAGAGAAGTTGCCTCTTGTAGATGAGCATAATAGGGTAAAAGGGCTTGTAACGGCCAAGGATATAATGAGGATGACAGAGTATCCTTTAGCAGCAAAGGATAAGAAGGGTAGACTACTGGTTGGTGCAGCAGTAGGTGTTAAAGGCGATTTCATGGAGAGGACAGATAAACTACTTGATGCAGGGGCAGATGTTATAGTTATAGATATTGCACATGGGCATAGTGATAATGCTATAAATGCAATAAAGGACATAAGGAAGGCATTTCCTGATTGCGAGCTTATAGCAGGTAATGTTGCAACTGCAGAAGGGACAAAGGATCTCATAGATGCTGGTGTAGATGCTGTAAAGGTTGGTGTAGGCTCAGGCTCAATATGTATAACAAGGATAGTAACAGGCTCTGGTGTACCTCAGTTATCTGCTATAATGGAATGTGCGAAGGTTGCTAGAGAGTATGATGTACCTATAATAGCAGATGGAGGTATAAGGAACTCTGGTGATATAACCAAGGCACTTGCTGCTGGTGCACATACAGTAATGATAGGCAGCCTATTAGCAGGCACAGATGAGAGCCCTGGTGTGAGCATAACAAAGAATGGTAAAAAGTACAAGATATACAGGGGTATGGCATCTTTCTATGCCTCTTTAGGTAGGAAGATGAGAGAAGAGGGTATGCTGAATATAGATGATGATCTAAACGATTATGTGCCAGAGGGCGTTGAGGCATTGGTAGAGTATAAAGGCAGTGTTGTAGAGATAGTAAGGCATCTTCTAGGGGGTTTAAGGTCAGGATTCAGTTACTGTGGTGCAAGAAACATAGATGAGTTGCATAGGAATGCAGAGTTCATAAAGATGACCATGGCTGGGTATATAGAGAGTATGCCTCATGATGTTAATGTAATGTAATATTATAATTTTATTAATTATAGATATTTTGATTAATAAAAACAAAACTTAACATTGATAAATCTATTTTTTCTGCTCTGCTTGCTCAGCCCCCTGTCCTCCTTGTTGCTTCTTCTCTTCCTCCTTCTTACCCTTCTTCTTTGCCATATTAATATTAAATATATGGTAATATTTAAGTTTTTACTAAAAGAGGATAATTGTTCTTATAGATAGATATTAAAAGCTCTCTGATATACTAAATGTAATGGGTGAGGTAAGGGTAAGTATAGTAGGCTTTGGCAATGTTACAGATACTCTAATAAAAGGATTGGAGTATTATAAGAATAGAAGAGTTAACTCTGGTATATGGCATGAGAAGGTTGGGGGTTACTCTATTAATGATATAAGGATAGTTAGCATATTTGATATAGATGCTGATAAGGTAGGTAGATCAGTGACATGTAATGGCAATAGCATAAAGATAGATGCTGGCATGCTTCTAGATGAGATACCTTCATACTGGCATAATAGCATAGCATCTGTGAGCAAGGATGAGTTTCTAAGCATGCTTAAGGATAGCAAGGCAGATGTGGTAGTGAATCTTATCTCATCATCCATGGATAGATCCTCTCAAGCATATGCTGCTTGCTCCCTAGCATGTAATGCAAGCTTCATAAATGCTACTCCAGTAACCCTTGCTACCAATCCAGATATAAGCAGGAGGTTTAAAGAGAATTACTTACTGCTCGTTGGTGATGATCTTATGAGCCAGTTCGGAGGCACTGTATTCCATAGGATGATACTTAGGATGATGCATAGAAGGGGTTTAGTGGTTAAGGACTCATACCAGTTGGATGTTGGGGGGAGTAGTGATACAAGGAATACATTGCAAGAGCATATTAGAGCAAAGAAGAGGAGTATAAAGACATCAAGCATAAACATTGAACTGCCATATGAGTTCAACCTTGCTGCTGGGACTACAGAGTATACTGAGTTCCTTGATGGGAATAGGGTAAGTTACTATTGGATATACTCAGAGGGCTTCATGGGCTCCCCTGTAAAGATAGATATTAGTATGAGGAGCAATGATGCAGCAAATGCATGCAATGTACTGCTTGATGTTATAAGGGCTGTAAAGTATGCAATGGATATTAAAGATAATAACCTGGCTGATATAATTAGTGCTTATGGTTTTAAGAGTCCTCCTAGGCATTTTAGTGCTCTTGATGCTCAGGATGAGTTTGAGAAGATCTTCACCTAACTTTTAAAATTAAAATATTATTGCATGCTAGCACCAATATGCAATTGATAAAGGCAAGGGAGTTCCCTAACTTTAAATGGCTCAATACCAAAGAGCCCCTATCTCTTGCTAAACTAAGGGGGCATGTTATAGTTCTAGACTTCTGGACATACTGCTGTATAAACTGCATGCATATGATAGCAGAGTTAACCAAACTTGAGAATAAGTACAAGGGTAAGCCTGTAGTCTTCATAGGTGTACACTCAGCAAAGTTCTACAATGAGCAGGATGCTAAGAATATAGAGCAGGCGATAATGCGCTATGAGATCGAGCATCCTGTAATTGTTGATGAGGATATGAGCATATGGAGGGCATACAATGTTAATGCTTGGCCTACAATAATAATTATAGATCCATTGGGTAATATAGTATATAAGCGCTCAGGTGAGGGGCAGTATGAGTTGATAGATGATGTTATAGATATACTCCTTACTAGGTATGCAGATAAGTTAGCGGAGCCTGTAAGGGTTGAGGTGGAGAGGCCTAAGGTTAGCAAGAGGTTATCATTCCCTGGCAAGATATCGCTAGATCCAGATCACAGATATATTGCTATAAGCGATTCGAATAATAACAGGGTTATAGTTGCTAGGGTAAGTGATGGTAGGGTAGTATACAAGATAGGCTCTGGTAGTAAAGGCTTGCATGGTGGCCCATGGGATGAGGCAAGATTCTTCAGGCCACAGGGTATTGTATGGAGCAAGGATGCAAGCAAGATATACGTTGCTGATACAGAGAACCATGCATTAAGGGCTATAGACCTTGATAGGCAAGAGGTTAAGACCATAGCAGGTAATGGGAGGCAAGGCTATTACAGCAAGGGAGGCAATGCATTGGATGTATCCTTGAACTCTCCATGGGATCTTGCTATAAATGATGATATCCTCTTCATAGCAATGGCTGGACTACATCAGATCTGGGCTTATTATATGAATGAGAATATAGTAAAGCCATTCGCAGGGAGTGGGTATGAAGGGTTATATGACTCAAGTTTAGAACATGCAGAGTTTGCTCAGCCAAGCGGGCTATCTATAGATAATAATAGGTTATACGTTGCAGATAGCGAGAGCTCATCGATAAGGTTCATAGATCTTGCAGATAGGGAGGTTAAGACAATTGTAGGGAAGGATCTCTTTGTATTTGGGTATAGAGATGGTAAGTTTGTTGATGCCTTGCTGCAACATCCATTGGGTGTTGATGCACATGGTAGCGTTGTATACGTTGCTGATACATATAACAATGCTATAAGAGCATTAGACCTTACAAGTAGAGAGGTCAGTACCATCGTAGGAGGTAATGCAACAGAGTGTAGAGTAGATGATAGATGCACACTAATGCTATATGAGCCCAATGATGTTAAGTTACTGGATAATAAACTTTACATAGCAGATACCAACAACCATCTTATAAGGATCTTTGACCTTGAGAGCAAGGTTCTACATACTCTAGATATATCATTTTAATTAATTTGGTATTAATGCATGGATGCTCTCTGATAGGAGCCAAGTACCTTCAAGAATACAACCTTCTCCTTAATTGCATCTAAACACTCCTTCACGCTATCATCTAACCTATGCCCCTCAAAGTCAAGGTAGAATGCATACTCCCATGGTCTATCCTTCAATGGCCTTGATACTATCATTGTAAGGTTTATTCCTCTTTTAGCAAACTCCTCTAATATGCTATACAGAGAGCCTGCAACATGCTTTGTTATGAATATTATCGATGTCTTATCATTTCCACTCCTTTTACCATCCTTATCTGCAAGTACAAGGAATCTGGTATAGTTACTCTTGCTATCCTCTATACCCTCAAGTATAACCTTCATACCATATACCTGGGCAGCAAGCTTACTTGCTATTGCTGCACTCTTCTCTAACCTCTTCTCTTTAAGCATCTTCACACTCCCAGCTGTATCATAGTAAGGGATGGGCTCAAACCTATGTTGTATTATAAATCCTCTACACTGCCCTAATGCCTGTGGATGTGAGTATACATACCTTATATCCTCTATGCTAGTGTTACCATAGCTTATTAAGCAATGCACTATCCTTAGATATATCTCAGCAGATATCTTAAGGTTAGTACTCATAAGTAGATCATAGGTCTCATTAACACTCCCCTCAATAGAGTTCTCTATAGGAACTACAGCATAATCTACATCATTACTCTCAACTGAGTAGAATACATCTGCCAATGTACGCTTTGGGATAAGCACTACATCATTATCATTAAAGTGCTGTAGCACTGCAAGCTCACTGTATGCACCCCTCTCACCCTGAAATGCAACCTTGGGCATATCACTCCATTACTCAGCATAATGCAAGTGCATCTATATTACCATAATCTGATGCTAACTTTCTTGTAGATGTTAGATTGCATTCTATGCACTTCACCTCATCACTGCTTACCTTAACCACATCCCCTCCACAGGAGCTGCACCTTGTATATATCACTCCTAGGTTATCATCCTTGAAGGTAAGATAAATATGCCCATTGAGTAGGCTTATCACCTTTGCCCTAACTATATCCCCTACTCTAAACATGTTGTATACCTTAACCTTACCTCTGCTTATGTATAAGGCATCGAACCTAGCATCACTCTTTCTACCATTTATGGATAGTATTCTAACGTTAGCAATATTTGTAAGAATTGAGTGTATAAAGCCTATTATGTAATCATCCTTATTTGGTATCTGTGTATCCTTAAGAGCCTTAACCTTAACAATTCTGTTCTTTATATCGTATACTACTCTACCTATACTTGTAGACTTAACAGAGCCATTATACTCATACGTATTATCTGAGGAGAAGAACTCCTCTATAGTTGCTATATCATCACCAGGTAATACTATCTTGCTCTCCCTCATAACGTATTACTAGTAAGATATTAGATTACCATGTAATAAACTAAACTACTAAAGCCAATGGGGTAGTAGGAGTAGTGAGTTCATATCCATATCCTTGCCATCTAGCATATTAAGCATCGCATATGCCTGAGGGACTGATAGCAATGGTTTAGAGAACTCGTCATCTATTGATAACCTTGGACATGCTATCTGTATGAATGCATCTACATCATTGAATACCCTTAGCCTCTCATCTGTAACCTCTGTTAATGCTATAAGTCTAACATGCTTGCCATGCCTCTCAAGCCTATTCTTTATATCCCTTACCCTATTAAGCATCAATTGACCCTCCTTAAGACCTACTACTATTCCTATCCTCTTGGCATCCAATGCCTTATACACAGCAAGTATAGCCTTCCTCTTAAGCCTCTCAGCGTAACCATTAACCTCCTTAACCTCATCATAGTATGGGTCAAGCATTAGGGTTAACTTATTGGTTGATAGCGCTACGCCTGCTGCATGGAACATACTCTGTCCTAGGAATAGGAACGCATCAACATACTCTCTGCTATAGAACGCTGGATAGAACTCACAACCGAATACCTGAGCATCATTAAGTTGACCCTTACCTTTACCTATTGTAACGCTTATCCCATTACCCTCTAGCAAAGATCTTACGTTAGATACTTGGTGCTTATGCTGGCTATTTGTAACCAAGCCTACATGCCTTATCCCTCTTTCCTTGAGTATGCTTATACATTTCATTGTAACTGAATCAAATGTTATATCATCGTATGCATCAACCATTACTACACTTTTGCCTAACTCATTGAATGCTATACCATGCCCTATATGGAATAAGATATCTGCATTCAACTGCCTTGATGCATCTGTATTCAAATCACAGGAGCCATAGCATGGATCTGCTATTACATAAGCGTAGATACCAAACTTCTCACTAACCTTATCTGCAAGTATAGATACCTTTGATAGCAGTGCTTCTGGCGCATTAAATGCAACTACCCGTGGCCTTCTCTCACTTATTATATTGTATACTCTCTCTTCATCTATGTGTATCATGTTATCTATGATTAGAGATGGTTATTTATTCTAATAATTTATTTGAGTTTTATATGCATTTCTATTGGTAGATCCTTAACTAACTCATTGGTTAACCAATCATCGTATATCTCAACTATACCCTTCTCACTTACCCTAATCTCATGACTTATAGTTACCTTGCTACCATCATACCTATAGAACTCTATTGTAGCCTCTCTGCTACCATTGAAACCAAGTATATCGTAAGGTAACATGATCTCTCTCCTACCATACTGTATATTGATTAGATAGGTTCTATCCTTATAGTATACCTTACCGTATATATAACTCTGACCAAGGGTAAGATCCAAGAATATAACTATAATACTCATACCCTCATAATATGGTTAAGAGTATTGCATACTTTGCTGCTACCTCTGCCACCTTTATATCATCTGCACTACCTATAACTATAACATCACCATCATATGGCACCAACCTATTTAATAGCAGTGCTCTTACCTCATACTCATTCTGAAGTGCATCATAATAAGCATCTGGCATTATAAACTTTGCATCTCTGTATATTAATGTTGTAGCTCCTATTGCCCCTACCTTTACTGCTGCATCCCTCTGCTCTATACCCTTTCCAATACCCTTACGTATATACTTGCTACTAACTCTAACAGCATAGTTTGCCTTACCTATGGCTATACTGCAGTATGGTATACTTGCTTCCCTTGGCATGGCTTCTATTATATACTCATAGAGATCTTTGCCATTGTTAGTAAGTATGGTTCCCCTTCTACCTGTTGTTACTATCCCATGCATCCTCATATGTTTTACAAGGGTTCTTATGCTACCTTCACCAAGGGCAAGATCTTTGCATAGCAGTGCTCTACTTGCTATACCATACTTGCCCATCAACTGTATTGCTATTACAACATGTGCTATATTATAGGAGAGAACCCTGCTTGGAGCATACCTTGATGCTATATTAGATAGTATGGTTATGAACTCATTACTAGCAACCATAAATACAATTGGTTACAACATCATTATATCTTTATTTACATCTTTGATATTGTTACTAGAAGCGTATCCCCAACCCTAGGGCTACCTATCCTATCATATACATTCTTGGTTACAGTTATACTCATCTGTATAGGTGAGTATGTTACCTGTTGTGGCTGGAATGGTATAAGCGCTGGGATTATCTTCTTCATAACCTCCTTTGTATCATCATCCAACTCCTTTATGCTATCTATCCTCTGCCTAAGTATCTCTGCTTGATCTATAGGCTCAGTCTTTATCTCCTGCTGTAATGTTAACATAACTAAACTACCATTATCAGTTATTGATCTTACCACAAACTCTAAGGTCTGCTGCATGAAGATAGTAATCCATACCATAATATTAATTGATTGAAGATCTCTTTAACTAGCAGCTAAGATCATCTAAAATCATCTAAAGGTTTACATCAATCTTCCTAATCTGCTCTTCTGTTCCTCTATCTCTTTTGCATCTATCTTCTTGAATAATGGCTTAACTGCACCTATCCTATGCTCCGCCTTGATTGCTAGTAAAGATGCATTATCCCATCTCTCCTCATGTACAGAGCCATGCATATTCAACTGCCTCCATATAAGCTCTGCTGAGTATGGTATGTAAGGGGCAAGTAGTATTGCTAATGAGTGAACAGCGTTTACAGATATGTAAATGCAGTTATATGCACTTGCAAGATCCGATTCAGCATCTGATCTTAACCTATTCCATGGTTCCTTGCTCTGAAAGTATTGGTTGAAGTATGATGCAAATGATACTATCCTCCTTAACCCCTTATCAAACTCATTCCTCTCTATAAATGAGCCTACCTCATATGTTATCCTCTCTATCTCCCTTATGCTTGCTCTATCAAGGTCATCATATGCCTCTGCTCTAGACTTCCTTATACCATACCTGCTAGCGAAGGATAATGCCCTGTTTATTAGATTGCCTATATTATCAATTAGTTCAGTATTAACCCTTGATGCAAACTCATCCCAATCAAAGTTAAGGTCCTCTTGGCTGTATGGGGTTATGAATGCAAGGTAGAACCTTAGGTAATCTGCATTGAATACCTGTAAGAAATCCCTTAGGCTTATGTACCAGTTCCTACTCTTTGATATCTTCTGCCCCTGTAGCATGAGATGCCCCCTTGTAGGTATGTAATCTGGTAACTTGAATCTAGCATCTCCTAACCTCATTGCTGGAAGGAATAGGTAATGGTGATAGACTATATCCTTGCCTATGAAATGATATATTATACTTGAGTTCCAGAACGCTATACCATCCTCCTCATTATTTATTAACCCCTTTTTCTCTGCAAGCAGTAATGCACTTGAGATGTAGCAGAGATGGTTATCGAACCAGCCATAGAGCACTTTGCTCTCATCCAATGGTATCTTAACCCCCCATGTTATATCTCTAGTGATATCCCAGTCTTGCAATCCTTGCTCTATCCACCTTAATACATAGTTCTTAACATCCCTCTGCAGGTTACTGTTGTTGTCAAGCCACTCCTTAAGCATCTCAGAGAAGGCTGAGAGTCTAAAGAAGTAGTGTTTGCTCTCCTTCTTCACAGGCTCCCTCTTGCATATTGCACACTTTGGCTCAAGTATCTCATCTGGAACTCTACCACAGTTCTCACATACATCTGAGTATTGGTTATCTGCATTACAGTATGGACATCTACCTATAACATACCTATCTGGTAAGAACTTCTTATCATACTCACAGTAGTATTGCACAACCTTATCCTCATATATGTAACCCTTCCTGTAAAGGTTTAGGAAGAACTCTTGCACAAACCTTATATTCTCCTCAGAGCTTGTGCTATGGAATATATCAAATGAGATACCAAATGCCTTAAAGTCCTCTTCATCTCTATTATGCCAATACTTAACATAATCCTTAGGCTCCTTACCTTCCTGCTCAGCCTTTATAAGTATTGGAGTGCCAAAGTCATCACTTGCACATACATGGTATACCTCATAACCCTTCATCCTGTAGTATCTTGTAAGGATATCTGCTGGTAAGTATGTTGATGCTACATGCCCTAGGTGTATCTCACCATTTGCATATGGCAGTGCACTTGTTATTATTACCCTCTTACCTGCTACCATTGCATTACATTAAACCTTAGCAGTATAATAATTTAGGGTTGTGAAGTTAGATACCTGTATATGCCCTTTATACTGTTCCTTATAGAGGTTATGATATACTCTGGTATCTTGTTATTTGCATTTGATGCTACATACTTTATCATCTCACTCTCTATAGCATTGTAATCTTTAACATCATCTACAAAGCCCTTTATCATTGAGATCCAAGTGCTTACACTTGCTATAGTTGAATCAAAGACCAGGTTAGGATCATTACCTATACCAAAGTGAGGCATAAGCAGTAATCTAGCATTTAATGCCTTAAGCCTATCAACTGTAGCCATATACTGCTTATAATCAAAGCTTGGTGGAGGGGTTGTAGGTATGAAAGAGTATGGAAAACTTGGGTATAGCATGCTAACAGAGTCTGCTGTTACAATGCATGGAGTAGAGGCGTTTATGTAAACTGCTATCTGATGTGGTGCATGACCTTCAGCAGTTATACATCTTAGCTCTATACTGCCAATATCTATGCTATACTCATCATTACTTATGCTTATTATGCTCTTACTTGGATCAACTGGTATAGGGTAACCAAATTTATTCAATGCCTGCTCACCAAATACCTCTTTAACACTTGCTATAAGCCTATCAGGGTTTAGGATATGCTTAACTGCCTTTGCATGTGCAACTATCTCAGCACTGCTATGCATTGCAAGGTATCCAAGCGAGCCATAGTGGTCAAGGTGTATATGAGTAGGTATTAGATAATCTATATCCTTAGTGGTAAGGTTAAGTGATGCTAGGTCATCTACTATTGTATCCTTGCTTGATGGATAACCCATATCTATAAGGGCTATATGCTCATCAACTACTAGATAGCATGCAACTGCCCTAGCATTACCTAGTGCAAGGGTATCTATGAGGTATATACTAGCATTGTTTACCTTTATCCTATCTACTATCATACCCAATACATGCTCCTAATGAAAAATGAGTTATTGATACTATCAATTAATTGGTGTTAATACCACTATTATTGCTATTACTATTGCTATTTTGCTTACTCTTACTAAGCTCTTCTCTCAACTCCTTTATCTTAGCCTCTAATGCCTTCTTTAACTCTGTATTATCTATTGCATTCAATGACATCTTACATGATGGGCATCTGAAGAATACATCAACTGCCTGCTCAAATGTTAACCTCTGACACTTATCATTACCACAATGGTAGAACTGGTTATTCTCTTCATACTTTAGCCTTATCTCCAACCTCTCAAGTATCTTACGTCTCTGCATATCTATGAATGTATCTACATTATCCCTCTTTACCCTCCATCTATACACAAGCCAGCCCTTCTTCTCATCCCTTACCCTTATACCACTTATAAGAGCCCTGTTAAAGAGATCATATAATACCTTCCTTACAGTATTTATCTTAAGCCCAGTTGCACTTGTTATCTCCTCATCTGTAGTATCTTCATTATTCAACAATGCTCTAGCAACCTTAACATACTCTTCTCCACCTAGAAGGCTTGCTATCTTTACAAATGTATCCTCATACTCTATACTCTTCATATAATAATTATGCACTAATCCATTATTATGCTTAACCTTTATTTATCCTTGAATACACTTGCTATAGCATCCTCATAAGGTGCTCTTAATACACCCCTTTCAGTTACTATTGCTGTTATAAGATGTGGCGGTGTTATATCAAAGGCTGGATTGAATACCCTCACCCCTTTGGGTGCTACCCTCTTGCCCCCTACCTTAACAACCTCATCGAATACCCTCTCCTCTATTGTAACATCTTTAACACTACTCTTTAGATCAAAGCTTGATAATGGTGCTGCTACATAGAATGGTATCTTATGCTCCTTAGCAAGTAATGCTATCTGATACGTGCCTATCTTGTTGAATACATGCCCATCCCTTAATACCCTATCAGCACCAACTATAACCTTATCTACCATACCCCTAGCCATTAGCAATGCTACTGCTGTATCTGGGACTATGCTTACATCTATACCATCATGCTTCAACTCGAATGCAGTTAACCTTGATCCTTGCATGACTGGCCTAGTCTCTGTTGCCAATACACTCAACCTCTTCCCTTGCTCATATGCTGCCCTTATAACCCCTAGAGCAGTACCATAGCCTACAGTTGCTAATGCACCAGCATTGCAGTGTGTAAGCACTCTATCACCATCCTCCATCAACTCTGAGCCATTGTATGCTAATGCTCTATTAACCTCAAGATCCTCCTTAAGCATAGTCAATGCCTCTTTAAGCATGAGATCCTTAATCTCCTCTATACTCTTACTTGCATCCCTTGCTTTACCCATAACCCTCTCAAGTGCCCAGAAGAGGTTTATTGCAGTAGGTCTAGTTGCCCTTAATGTATTATATGCTACCATTAACTCATGCATAAAAGCATCCTTGCTTGTTGCCTTGCTCTTCAATGCAGCCAATGCTAAGGCTAGTGCAGCAGCAACACCTATGGCAGGGGCTCCTCTTACTGCTAGATTCTTTATACACTCAGCAACCTCTTGATACTCTCTACATCTTATATACTTTAATTTATTGGGTAACTTCCTCTGATCTATAAGTAGTATGCTCTTATCCTTATCATCCCATCTTATCGTCTGTAATCCATACTCAACTATACCCTTTGCCATAGTATCTATCCCTAAAGTATATTTATAATCATTGCTCGTTACTGCCCCTATGCTCTATGGTATTTATCGCACTCCTAAAGAGTGTTACAAGTAACATAACCTCCTTTGATGTTGCTAGGCTCCTACTCATTATACGCTCTATGGCAAGGTTAAGCATAGGTAACTTATGCTCCCTAACCCTTGCAAGTCTAGCAAGCCTTACAGCATAATCCTTGAGTAGTTCTATTTCATGCTTGGTAGCAGTCTCTCTAGCAACCTTGCTACTATCCTTGTATATCTCATAGAGTATTATGGCAAGGCTATGGGCTATGTTCAATGCCTTGTAGTTTGTAGGTGTATCTATGCTTACTACTACATTGCACTTCTCAAGCTCCTCATTGGTTAACCCTATAGATTCTCTACCTAGGAGGATGCATGCACTCCCATCCCTTGCATTTACAATCTCTGCCAATTCTTGGGGTTGTATGGCATCTCTAACTATGTTACCTCTCCTCCTTGCTGGAACAGATGTAGTCCCTACAAGCATATCAAATACTTTAAGGTGATCAAAGTCTGTTATCCTTGCATTATCTACTATATGGGCAGCATGGGCAGCATATACCCTTGCCTTGCTGAGATCCACCTTAGGATTTATTAGTATGAGTTCATTTAAACCAAAGTTCATGATAAGCCTTGCTATATGCCCTACATTAACCTCATATACAGGCTCGCATACTGCTACACTTAACCTCATCTGCTAAATACTCTAATAGGATTAAATATTAAGGTAAGGCAGTTATAGATTCCACTATGGAGAAGTATGTTAATGTAGATGGTTATAGGATAAGGTATCGTGAGCAGGGTAATGGCAAGAATCTTCTGCTTATACATGGCTTAGGGGGTTCACTTATGAGTTGGAGCAACAATATACCATACCTAGCAGAGCACTTCCATGTAATAGCACTAGACCTACTTGGGTTTGGGAGGAGTGATAAACCTAAGATAGATTATACGATGGATGCATTCGTTAACATAGTAAGGGGCTTTATAGACTCCTTATCCTTGGATAGGTTAAGCATAATAGGCTCATCCCTAGGCGGGCAGATAGCATGTGAGTTCACATTAAGCAATATGAATAGGGTTGAGAGGCTTATACTCGTAGCCCCTGCTGGCTTTACTCCATTATCATTCAAGGGTACAGATGCACTGCTAAGGTATGCAAGGATATTTGATGCTAAGGATATCAATGCTCTAAGGAATATACTTGAGAGTATATATGGGAGTGTAAGTGATGATTACCTCAGATGGATGTATGAGTATACGAGGATGGAGAATGCAAAGCATGCATTCATATCTGCATTAAGGAATAGTGCAAAGGCAAAGAGGTTGAGCAAGAGGTTCAAGAGGATAGCAGATAAGGTTAATACATTGGTGATATGGGGTAAGAAGGATAACATAATACCTGTAAAGTACGCATCCTACTTTGTAGATGCAGATAACTGCAGGTTAATAATACTTGAGCACTGTGCACATAGGCCACACGTTGAGGATAGCAGGTTATTCAATGAGTATGCAAGGATATTCCTATCCTAATTAAATATTGACCATACCCTTTATTATACCAAGCTCATCTAGCCTAAGCAACTCATTCATCTTTGCTACCCTCTCTCCCCCTACAACCCCTGCCTTGAGCATCCTTGAGCATGTTGCTACTGCTATATGGGTAATATGGGCATCAGTTGACTCACCAGATCTATGCGATGTTACAAGCCTTATGTTATTTGCTACTGCCTTCTCAGCGAACCTTAATGCATCATAAAGGCTCCCTGCCTGATTAACCTTGAGTATTGCAGCGTTGCATGCATTATACCTTAATGCGTACTCTAGCCTATCAGCATTTGTTACAAGCAGATCATCCCCTGTTATGTATACTCTACCATTAAACCTCTTAACCAACTCACTCATACCCTCAAAGTCCTCCTCGTGGAGTGGGTCCTCAGCATAAATAAGTTTATGATCCCTTATCAACCTGCTAACAAACTCTATCTGCTCCTCTCTACTAAAACTCATACCATCCCTAGCATATACATACCTCTCCTTCTTGCTATCCCATAGTGAGGATGATGCAAAGTCTATCCCTAATGCTACATCCTTACCTATCTCATAACCAGCCTTATTACATGCCTCCTCTACTGCATCTAAAGCATCAATGCTATTGATACTTGGTGCCCATGCACCCTCATCCCCTCTACCATAAGTGAATCTACTATCCTTATTCTCTAGTATGGATCTTAATGCCCTATGCACCTGTATATTCATCTTTACTGCATCGCTTATGCTCTTTGCCCCTATAGGTACTACTAGATACTCCTGTATATCTGGTGTACTAGGACCAGCATGTGCACCTCCCCCAAGGATATTCCCTAGAGGGTAAGGGAACCTGTAATCTTTCTTCTTGCTTATCAACATGAATAATGGCTTATCTAAGGCCTTTGATGCAGAATCCATTGCTGCTATACTTAATGCATATGCTATAGAGCCCCCTATCTTTGCATAATTGCTTGTATCATCTATGCTCTTAAGTATATCATATAATGCCTTTGGGTCTGAGGCATCTACCCCTATGAATCTATCCTTTACCTTATTAAATAATGCTATTGTATCATCTACACTACTAGGGAATGCTATGGCCTCATACCTTCCCTTGCTTGCCCCAGCAGGTGCTGCTGCTCTACCTAGATACTTGTCATTTGTTACAACATCAATCTCTACACTCTCTTGCCCTCTGCTATTATAGCATAGTCTACACCTTACCGAAGTTATCTTAACTATTGCTGTCATATACCACTCTCTATCTCTTCCTTCTTACGCATCAGTGCCTCATAGTATGGTAGTAGTTGGTATATAGTCTCTACAGTGCTCAAGAACATCCTCCTACAGCAGTAACGCTCTATACCCATATCATCTAGCACATCAGCAGGCTTCTCACCTGCCTTAACCCTGTTTAAGTATGATTTATACTTATCTGCAACAAGGCTGCCGCATGTGAAGCATCTTATAGGTACTAGCATGGGTTATGCTTTAATTAAAGGATATAAAAGTATTTAGTGTATGCGGGGGTCGCCAAGCCTGGTCAAAGGCGCCAGACTGAGGCTCTGGTCCCTTAGGGGTTCGTGGGTTCAAATCCCACCCCCCGCACCAAAGAGTATATGATCTCTAACCCCTCATCAACCTCCTCTTTACCTATTATGAGTGGAGGTATAACCCTTACAGCCTTTGTACCTGCAGGTAGCAGTAATAGCCCAGTCTTGAATGCTTTAAGGAGGAATATATCCCTTAACTCCTTACTAGCAAACTCTATACCTATCATTAACCCTAGTCCTCTAACATCTACTATCATACCCTTGCTATCCCTCATCACATCTATCAAACCATTTAGCAGTAGCCTACCCATGTTAGATGCATTATCCATTAACCTATCCCTAGCAATAACCTCCAGTATCCTTGCACCTATAGCCATATCTATCCTATGCCCCCCACCCCATGTGCTTGAGAGCACTCCTTGCTGGTTTGGGTCAAACCTCTTATGGTATAGTGTTGCTCCTACCTGCAATGCCTTTGCTGCACATATTATATCTGGCTTTATATCGTAATGCTCGAATGCCCACCACTTGCCTGTTCTAGCAATACCAGACTGGACCTCATCCACTATCAATGGTACATTGTATTTCTCTGAGCACTCCCTTAACCTCTTTATGAACCTCTTACTTGCTATATTGTAACCACCTTCACCTTGGATTATCTCAGTTATTATAAAGGCAACCTTATTCTCCTTAAGTAAGTACTCAATTGCATCTATCTCGTTATCATCATCCCTTGTACAGAACTTTATCCTTTTAACAGGTAACTCTGGGAAGTTGTTCTTCTGTACAGGCTTGCTGAATGTGAGTGTTAATGCGCCAAGGGTTCTTCCATGGAAGGCGTTTATACATGATACTCCAGGTAATGCACCCATGGCCTTGTATGCAAGTTTAATAGCATTCTCTACAGCCTCAGCACCAGAGTTTATAAAGAACGCCTTGAACTCCTTCGGTGCTACTGCTAATACCTTCTCTGCAAGTAGAGCATGCTCCTCAGAGTAGAAGTCCTGCCCAGCTATCTTGTGTATCCCAATCTTAGAGTATTCATTTAGCACATCCATAACATCTTTATGTTTATAGCCTAGGGGTGCTGAGCCTATGCATGATGTGAAGTCTAGGTATATATTGCCATCAACATCCTCTATATAGCATCCCTCACCATCCTTCACTACTAGAGGATATGTGAATGTGGAGTCATAGCATCTCTCCTTCATAGCCTCCATTATCTTAGATGCATTCTTGCCAGGAGGCTCCACTACTATCCTATGCATAGAGGTATAGAATGGATGTAGTAAAATAAGCTTAACTGGTGCGGGGGGTGGGATTTGAACCCACGAACCCCTAAGGGACCAGATTCTGAGTCTGGCGCCTTTGACCAGGCTTGGCGACCCCCGCTAAAGTCTTAAATCTAAATCTCTACATAGATGCCATCATCCCTAACCTCTACCCTGTAAGTATTTAATCTAACACCTTTAATATGATCCAATAGCCTACCATCTCTTATATTGTAATGTCATTTATGCATATAACACTCTATAGCATCACCATGAAGGTATCCTTTAAGTAGAAGAGCGTCCTGATGCCTAAAGTATGCTTCTATAGCATAATACTTGCCATTGAGATTGAATACAGCTATATCTACCCCATTTATCCTGAACTGCTTTCCTTTACCTGATGGGATATCATACCTCTCTGCAACCTTGAACCATGCCATGAATTATGGGGAGATAAATAATAATATATATTATTGTTGTTACCCTCTACCATGCGAGTCAAGGATATAAATCTAGCAGGGAAGGGTAGGGTATCCTATGAGTGGGCTAGGGCTCATATGAGCATATTAGAGAAGAGTATAGAGAGGTTGGAGCATGAGCAGCCATTGGATGGGGTAAGATGCGCTCTCTGCCTACATATAACCAAGGAGACATCTGTCCTTGCATTGGGGCTTAAGAGGCTTGGTGCAGATGTTAGCATGTGTGCAGCAAACCCATTGAGCACGCAAGATGATATAGCAGCATTCTTGGCAGAGCAAGGAATAGATATCTATGCATGGAGGGGAGAGAGTATGCAAGAGTACTATGACTGCATAAGGGCAGTGTTAAACACAAAGCCTGATACAGTAACGGATGATGGATCTGATATGCATGTATTATACCATAAGGAGTTTATTAATACATTCAAGCCATTAGGAGGCACAGAGGAGACCACAACAGGGGTTATAAGGTTAAAAGCACTTGAGAGGGATGGTAGACTAGCATACCCAGTTATAGCAGTTAATGATGCATACACAAAGCATCTATTCGATAATAGATATGGCACAGGGCAGAGCACGATAGATGGTATAATGAGAGCAACAAGCATATTACTTGCTGGCAAGACTGTTGTAATAGCAGGGTATGGATGGGTAGGTAAGGGGATAGCAAACAGGGCAAGGGGTATGAACGCTAGGGTTATAGTAACAGAGGTGGATCCTGTAAAAGCATTAGAGGCTTACATGGATGGGTTCATGGTTATGCCTATGCTTGATGCATGTAAGTATGCAGATATAATAATAACTGCTACTGGTCAGAGGAGTGTTGTTAATAGTGAACACTTTAAGGTTATGAAGGATAAGGTTATACTCGCAAATGCTGGGCACTTTGATGTTGAGATAGATGTTAGATGGCTTGAGGATAATGCAGATAGCAAGAGGAGTGTTAGAGACAATCTTGATGAGTATAATGTAAATGGTAAAAGTATATACTTGATAGCAAGAGGCAGGATAGCAAATCTTATTGCTGCTGAAGGTCATCCTCCAGAGGTTATGGCATTATCATTCTCTAACCAACTTCTCTCAATAGTATATATAGTAAGGAACCATCAGAGGTTAAGCAATACTCTCTACAAGGTGCCTGAAGAGATAGATACTCAGGTTGCTTTGAATGCATTAGATGCTATGGGCATAAGGATAGATAGGCTAAGCAAGGAGCAGTTAGAATATGCTAATAGTTGGGCTATATGAGTGAGCTACCCCTCCTTGAAAGGTGAGGCTTCTTGGTTCATAAACTTTAAAGTTAAAGTTAATGTTAGAGTCTCCCCAAGCGTAATTGTATAGAAATCTACATGCTTCTAATGTAGACTCACATGTTTATACATGATTTATTAGGATATAGTCTATACTTGTAGTTTAGTATGAGGATAATTACAGATTCATGAATTAAAGTTAGCAATTCATCCCCTCCTTGAAAGGCGAGGTTTTCTTGCTATATATTTAGTAAAAGATTAATCTACTCTAGGTGCAAGGTAGTAGTGTATCTTGCATGCAAATGGTAGTATAAACTCTAAATGTATAGGCATCTTACTACTATACTCTAATACTATACTCTCAGCATCTATAGCCTTAACTATATCTAGCAAGTACTCCATGCTATAAGTTGCTTTAGCCTCTTGCTCATTAACAGTAATCTCTTGCACCTCATCACCCTTCTCAAATGTTACATTTGCCTCTCCAGCATCACCCTTGCCCTCAAATCGCAAAGTGTTGTTATTGCATATGATAGTTACCTCATCAGATATAACCTTTATATCCTCTAATGCATCAGAGAATGCATTAAGGCTCATGGTTACCTTTGTTGTGAAGTTTATTTTTGGTAGTGGTGTTGTTGAACTGCTGCTAACATCAAGTAGTCTAAGCTTGTAGTATCTGCTCTTCTGCTGCTGCTTGATCAACTTTAAGGATAGGCTTTGCTCAGTACCATCTATACTTACCTCTATACCCTCATCCTTATCTGCTCTCTTGAGTAACTTTAAGAACTCATCTACCCTAACAGCAAATAGCATATCTCTATCGCATTGGTAATGCTCAAATGCAGCCTTGCTCCATTCTATATTTATTAGAGCAATATGGCTAGGATCCATTGCCCTAAATAGTATGCCCTCATTGTTAGCATTGAATATAGCCTCATCTACTATAGTAGATATTGCTTGCATTATAGTCCTCCACTCATATGCGCTCCTGTTCTTTGCTACTAACATGGTGTAAAGGAAGCATTTTCATTGTGAGCTACCCCGCCATAAATGGCGAGGCTTCCTGTTTCATAGACCTGTTAGAGT
>CAYYYF010000018.1:0-23956 GCA_964475945.1 uncultured Nitrosopumilales archaeon
TGCTCACACATATTATTCGCAAATATAAAAGGAGAAACAAATGATATTCTTTCAATTCCTTACCGGATGCTCACTAAAAGATAAAGTTAGTGATAGCAATCTCATTGATGGTATAGCTTTCAATTCCTTACCGGATGCTCACCACTTAACTCGCCCCGCCTCCATAAAGCTATAATATCCTTTCAATTCCTTACCGGATGCTCACTTGTGAATGAGGAAGGGTTTAGGAATTTGAAAGATAATATCTTTCAATTCCTTACCGGATGCTCACGATACTGGATGCATGACATGACAACGAACAAAGACATATCTTTCAATTCCTTACCGGATGCTCACGGCTGCATAGGCGCAAGGATTATTATACAAGGTAATGTTTACCTTTCAATTCCTTACCGGATGCTCACACAGTATACAATGCTTCAAATATAACAACCTAGCTTGTATGCTTTCAATTCCTTACCGGATGCTCACAGGAGGTGAAATATACAAATGAGTCTGGTTGAAGCTACACTTTCAATTCCTTACCGGATGCTCACTTGATAATAACACGTTTATACGTGTATCGTTGTGTTCTTTCAATTCCTTACCGGATGCTCACCCTTAAACCTTATATATCAGTTCCATTAACTGGATGCTTACATCAGAATATCACTGATCTCCAAATATAAACCTTTCCCTAAAAGTATGTCAGACAGTCCTTTAGAATAAGATTTTACGTATGACCGTCTGAAGATTTAGAGAAAGATTTAAATAAAAGTTTCTACAACAAACCTTAAATACTACATTACCAGAATGGGTATAAACTATCCTTACCTTATACTCTCCAGTATAGATACTACCTGCCAGAGTGTAACACGCATATGTGATGGTAGATTAGGGGATTGTGTAAGCTCATCAAGCATGCTAACAGCATTAGCTGCCCTTACTGCATAATCTAACTTCTCATCCTTTAGATTGCTTACTATCTCCTTAATACTCTGCCTTACATGCTTTGGTGTCATGCTATTCTCCGCTATACCTGTTAGTATATTTACTGCATTACTTATCTTCTCATAATTCTCCTTCTCTCTGCTATCTGTAGCCTTACCTTTACCTTCTTGCCTCTTGCCGGGATTGGACAACTTATCACCAATTCAGTCTTAAATCAACTTACATAAAAAAGCTTGTGTCTTATATACCATTAACTAACTATCTACCTCTTGCTGTAATGCATCTATTATGCTTAAGGCATTATCAAGTAACATGTTAAGCTCATCCTTACTTAATGCAAGTGGAGGTATTATTAGCATTATATGCCCCAATGGCCTTAAGAAGATACCACGCTTTAAAGCCTCCTGCATTATAGCATAGTTAACCCTTCTATGCGTTAGGGTTAGAGGAACCTTACTTGCCCTATCCTTAACAAGCTCAACTGCTAGTAGCATACCTTTATGCCTCACATCCCCTACTATATTATACTGCATAAAATCATCTACTCTCTCTCCTATAACCCTAGCATTGCTCCTAACCCTTGCTATAAGGTTCTCCTTGCTGTAGAGTTGTATGTTTGCTATTGCTGTTGCACATGCTAGAGCATTACCTGTGAATGTATGCCCATGGAAGAGATGCTTATGTTCATCATAATTGCCTAGGAATGCATTGTATATCTCATCACTAACAAGTGTTGCTGCTAATGGAATGTAACCTGCAGTAAGCATCTTACCAAATACTACAATATCTGGTATGCTCCCTTGCTCCATATACTCAACCATTGAGCCTAGCCTACCAAACCCTGTAGCAACCTCATCTAGTATCAATAAGGTATCATGCTTGCTGCACAGTTCTCTTACACCCCTCTGATACCCTTCAGGGTATATCACAGTCCCTCCTGCTATCTGTGCACCACTCTCCATCACTACAGCTGCTACATTACCATCCTTTAACTCATGCTCAAGCATACTCAAGCAGTGATGCATATAATCATCATCGCTAACCTCTAGATGCTTCCTATACATGTATGGCGAGGGTACCTTCCTTACCTTGAATAGCATACTCTCATACGGCTTGAAGAAGTGCTCTAAATAGCCTACAGACATAGCCCCTACAGTATCTCCATGGTATGCATGCTCCAATGCAACGAACCTGTTCTTGCTGTAGCCCCTGTTATACCAATACTGGAGGGCGATCTTCAATGCAACCTCTACTGCTGTAGAACCATTATCTGTATAGAATACCTTGCCCATACCCTCTGCTATCTTAACAAGCATCTCAGCAAGCATCACTGCCTTATCATTTGTTAAGCCAAAGAGTGTAGAGTGCTGTAGCATCTTAACCTGCTCTATCATAGCATCTATTATCTCTTGCTTGCTATGCCCCCATACATTACACCACATGCTTGCTACACCATCTAGGTACCTATTGCCATACTCATCTACAAGGTAAAAGCCCTCACCTCTTACTATCACAGGTATATCCTGCATCAAGTAATCCTTCATCTGTGTGTATGGGTGCCATACATATGCCTTATCCTTCTCCTTCAATGTTTGCATATACCAACTTTCTAACTGTTGTATATTAAATATAGTGTAACATGTTTTTATCATGTAACTGATGTTACATAATATTAATTATATAATTGCTGTAACAGAATGCATAAATATTTTGTATTATCATTCCTAGAATGATGAGGAGAATAACGTATGCCTCACTGATGTTAGCACTTATCGCAGGTGCATTACCTTTGGTAGCGGCACAGAAACCACCAGAACCCCTACCAATGCAGACATCCCCATGTTTCCCTGCGAGAGAACATAATGAGGATACAAATGGTTACTACCTTAATGTTACCCCTAACAGTGTTATGCCAGGAGAGGATGTGCAAGCAACCGCTGGTAGCATAACAGTAGATCCAAAGACCCTAAGGATAACCATAGTATGGTATGATAACAACGCTAATATAGTAGGTTATAGGCATTTCTACGCTGGTGATGATTACGATTACAACTATCCATACTCAGTGACAAGCACCTTCACTGTGCCTTCTAATGCACAGCCTAACACAACATGGAGTGTTCTTGCATGCTTCGAGTATACTGATGGTTCCTCAGAGCAGTTCAGATGGGATATTAGGATAGGGTCATTCATGGTAGTCCCAGAGTTCCTGCTGGGTAGTATAGGCGTTGCTGCATCCATGTTTGGCATATTCTATGCATACAAGGCTAGAAGAAGGTAAGTAAGGTAAGATTAAAGGTCCATTATTTATTTATTTATTTATTTATTATTGCACCTTAATCCTTCCTAAACTCTTACTATACTCACTAGCAGATCTTAAGTACATAAATGATATACTTGCTATCAATATAGGGAGTAAAGGAGCAAAGACCTCAGCATACCTTACCCCTTTAGTATTATTAACCTCAACTGCATTAACGCTAGTATTATCATTAGCAACTCTTGCCTCAGACCACTTTATAACCCCGATGCTTGCTGCCCTGGATGCGGCATACCATACATTCCCATCATCATCCATAGTTATCCATTGTATGAAGGTTGCCTTGCTTAATGTATCCACATCCCTTATGCTACCTCTATGGGGATCGAGTATACCTATCTTATCTATCGTATGCTGAGCATACCAAATATTCCCTAACCTATCCTGTAGTATTGCATAAGGCAATGCATTACTATCTATTACATTGTAACTGTTAACTATACCAAGTAGATGGTCTATGTATGTTATCCTTGCAGGGCTACCTACATGCTCAGATACCCATATCGAGCCATCACTGCTTATATGCATGGCAATGGGCTCGCTTAGCCTGTAATCTAACAGCACTGCTTGCTCATTAACTATCCTCCCTATAGTACCATAGTTGTTCGTGCTTGCTGTAAACCATACATCATTATAGATATCACTCGTTATATATGTAGGCATGAAACCTTGAGGAAGTCTATACTCCTTGTATATGCCTTTATTAACATCCTCTATACCATTATACATTATTATTGAACCTTTATCTGCAAGCGCAAGCCATATCCTATCGTTGCTATCTACATGTATGTATGTTGCAAGTGCATTATAGGGTATATTGAATGTATTAGCATTACCATTAATAGGATCTATGTAACCAAATAATCTGCTTGCTGGATCTATGAACCATATCATACCATGAGAGTCTCTAGCAAGTATTGTTGATATCTTACCATTGAATGTATACTCCTTGAACTCTTTACTTGCTAGATCAAACCTCCATATACTTGCTCTATTACCATCACTAACCCATATAGCATTATCCTCTCTACTATACAATGGATAGAGCGGTATAGAATCGATGTATGGCATCTTATACTCTTTAACATCAAACCTCATCTCATTAAGATCAGGCTTGATTATTGCATCTATGGATGCAGCTATACTTGGTGCATCCCTCCTTGTAGCATTAACTTCAATACTCCATAGCCCATTAGATGGGAATACTATGCTATTGTTAACCCATCTACCATCCTTATAACTCAACTCATAGGTTATTGGACTCATATCGGTACTGCTAAGCCTAACCTTAACCTTAACACTACTCATATCAAGCATGTTCCCATTGCTATCCCTTGCTACTACCTCTATGCTGTTCATACCTACTCTAGCAGGTGTTACTTTAACCTCTACCTCTGCATCCTCTACTGCATACATGCTAGTGAAACCTTTAGAGTTGCTCTGCATACTTGTATCTGGTAATGAGAACTTTGCTATTGTATATGCCTCTGGAGGAACCGTATTGGTTAGCAATGATACGCTAAGCAGTAATGCCATCCCTATGCAAGCCTCCAACTTTAGGAGCCCTGATGTATAAGAGTATATGCTATCCACCTCTGCTGAATATGCGCCCTTTACACTTGCTATAACACTTACTACCCTCTTATGCAACTTGAGTGTTGAGTAACCCCCAAGGATAACCATCAATGCTGCTAAGACAAGCTTTGCTAGTAGCACCATGCCATACTCACTCTGCACCAACCTAATTATGTCACTCTCTATACCCCATAGCACCAATGGACCTGTTATGCCTAATACACCTATGCATAATAGAGCAAGTTGGGAGAACCTTGGTATTATTAGGGATAGCGAGTAGCCTTTTATCATGCTGTCTTTAGCGCTTATACTAGGTATTACCATGAATGCTAATGCTATAACGCCACCTATCCATACAGATGCAAGTATGTTATGTATAAGATCTACTACCATAGCCTCTGTAGATGCTGCTGCAGCATGGCTTACCAGTGTAGTGCTAACTATAACTGTAGAGCCTATTGCTAGCAGTGCAATGCTTACCCTCCTTAATGCATCACCCCAATACTTAGCAGTTAGATATGCTAGTGCAAGTAATGCTAATCCAGCAGCGATCCTAAGAAGTAGAAGGTTACCAAACCTAGTTACTAATACATACTCTACATCTGTATGTAGCGATATGGATTGTATAACTGCCAATGCTATGCTTGATGCTATAAGCATAGCCCCTGCAAGTAGAGTTAACATGTATACCCTTCTTGCATCAAAATGTACCTTAAGGAGTGAGCTGATAGGCCATAGGTATAGTATAACTGTTGCTAATCCTATAACCAAAACCTGAGCCAAGTATGCAGGGAACTTTGCTAATGCATCCTGCATCACTATCTTCTCATTACTTATCCTTTCACTCTCAAGACTATTATCAAATGCAACATCCCCTACTATGAATATGAAGGTATAATCTACAATATGACCATCTACTTGAGATAGCACCCTTGTATTTACAGTATATATCCCATTGTTAAGGGGTTTAAGGGTTATCCCAAGCCTTGTTGGATTGCCATCTACATAACCTGTATCATTGTTATCTACCCTGTTGTTTGATGAGTCATACACCCTTATCCAACTGAACCTTGACTCGACAGGCTCGCTGAATGTAATAACTACCCTTGTTGGTGCACCTGAGAGCCTCTGGAGGTTTGAGGGATCAGATTCTATAAGCAATGGATGGGCAGATGCACTACTACTAACCATTACTGCAAGTATAACTGTAAGGATTATGAATCCCTTATAGTTAAATAACACAATTAATTATACCTTAATTAATTATTAATGTCTTATGGTACAAGAATCTAACGGCTCACCATATATCCCTTCTAGAGGATAGGTACATGGCATAACCCATTGCTGCTCCTATTATGGCAAGGAATACTAGTATAGGTAGGGTAACAGCTCTAGGCAAGGCAGATAACGATACTCCCCATGCATAGAGGAATATGAGTATTACATCAAATGCTACAAACATGAGCACATACGAGTAATACTGCATCATGAACCTTGTCCTCCCTTCCCCACTAGGCACCTGCCCACACTCCATGGGCATGTACTTTATCGGGTTCCAGAACCTTCTCCTTGGTGCAACCATCCTTGCTACTATTAATGCTGGAACAGATGCAACTACTCCAAATAATAGCATCCATAGCAGTGGTTCAAACCCTGCACTTGCAGGCATATCTCTCTTACCCACTACTAATATAAAAAGCTCACTCGCTTGTTTTAAATATGCTATGGTTTATGCTTAATTGAATGATACTGATATCCTCATGGAGTAGGATATTCGTTGTAACTGCTGTTGTAACACTCTTCATAGGCACTACAATAGGCACAATATATATGCTACACATCTCCTCTATCAGCATCAATGGTATATTATTGCTACCATTGCATAGAGAGATGCAGACAGGTGCAGTAACCCTACTTGTTATGGGCATCATGTATATGCTCATACCTAGGATAAGGAGCATACAGTTCAAGCACTTGCTAGAGGCTAGGGTATCCTTCATCCTAATGGTATCTTCTATTGCAATAAATACATTAATAATGCAGGTGGGTTTGTATAGCATAAATAGCATAGCATATATGGTAAGGTTAGCAGCATTAACTGTATTTGCTTATGTGATACTATCAATGCTTAGGGTAGCACCAAGGGTTGGGAGGTTATCTGACTACTATTTTGCCTTGGCAGTTGTAATGCTGATAGCATACAATACTATAATTGCATTGGATTATACAATGGATAACCTTAACAGGGTATACATATGGCTATCTTCCATAATATATGTTATATTTGGGGTTCAGTATAAGACAGTACCAGTATTCTTTGGTAGAGCAGTGCCTATCAAGGGGTATGATAGGTTAGCATTTGCATTAGCATCTACATCTGCCTTCTTACTGCTAATACAGATGCAGTTATATGCATATATAGTATTATTAATAGCCAGTTTATTATTTGCGTATAGCATATACATAATGAGCAGATACAGGATACCAGAGTTCCTTTATACATCAGCAGATCCACAGGCAGATGAGAAGATAGCAAGGTTAAGGTTCTTCATACCATTGCTTAGAATATCATATATAATGCTTGTATCTGGGCTTCTTAATGCTATATTGTATAGCATGATCCCTGCCCTCTCTCTCTATGATCTAGCAATACACTTTATCACTATAGGATTTATAGGAATAACTATAATGAACTTCCTACCTATAATGCTCCCACCTATAGTAGGGAGGAGCATCAACTATACAAGGTTCAGTATACTCCCCTTGATACTGCTTATTGTAGGGATAGGCATAAGGATTGCATGGAATATGCCTCTAGAGGGTATAAGAACAATGCTAGGTGCATCTGGGTCAATAGTGTTAGCATCCATGCTACTTTATGTAAGAATGATACATGCATCAATGGATCCTATTGGTTGATCATTGAGTATAAGACTTGTTCAATCAGGTTACTGTTACTGATTTCGCTATATTCCTAGGATAATCTGGGTTAAGGTTCCTCTTGACTGCTATACTGTATGCTAGTAACTGCAGTGGTATGCATTGATATACTGGATATGCTAAGATGCGTATTGAATCATTGTAATTATCTACTCCTGGTACCTTTATATGTATATCATACTCCTTGCAGTAGTTATCAGAGATGCCTATAACATATGCACCTCTAGCCTTAACCTCCTTTATGCTGTTCATAACATCCTTATATGTATCATCCTTAACATTCAATGCTATTACTATGCTCTTATCATCTATCAGGGTTAATGGGCCATGCTTAAGCTCCCCAGCATTTATAGCCTCTGCATGTATGTATGCTAACTCCTTTAACTTTAATGCCCCTTCCAATGCTATTACATGGTTTATACCTTTGCCTATGATGTATATATCGTTAGTATTTATGCTATCTGCTATGCTAGATACTTCAGTACATGCAAGTATATCCTTTACACCCTTGCTTACTATGCTCAAGTGATCATCATGCTTGCCTTCTATCATCATTGCTAATCTGTATATAACAGAAAGTTGTGCAGTAAAGCTCTTGGTTGCTGCTACTCCTATCTCTGGCCCAGCGTTTATGCTTAAGTAGTGATCGCTCTCCCTTGCTAGAGATGATGTAGTTACATTAACCAATGATAGCACTGTGCACCCTATGCTCTTTGCATACCTTACAGCATCGAGCAGATCTGCGGTCTCACCGCTCTGGGATACTGCAAGGATAACATCATGCTTACCTATGCTTACACTATACTTTAACTCACTTGCTACTACAGCATCCACATTAACGCCTACTCTAGCAAGTAAGTATTTGGCATATAGTGATGCATGGTAACTGCTCCCTGCGCCTGTTACTATAACCCTTCTAGCATTAAGCAGTTTATCTATAAAATCTTGACTTATCTTAGAGTATAGTGCCCTTGCTATTGTATGCTCTTGTTCATGTATCTCCTTAAGTGTGTAATGGGCATACTTACCTTTATCTATATCATCAATACTGAACTCCCATGCTATCTGAGTTATCTGCTTGCTCACCCTCCTACCCCTTGCATCGTATATGCTTAATACATATCCATGCTTAGAGGGCTTGAGTATAAAGAACTCATCATTGGATAGGAATACTGCCCTATCTGTATACTTTATGAATGCTAACACATCGCTTGCTATGAAGCACGAACTGCAGGTTATATGCTTATCATCCCTCCCCTTCTCTGCCTTGCTGTTGCTGCCAATACCTATTATGAGTGGCTCATTATGCCTACTACCTATCAATACACCATTGTTAAGCATCGCTACGAATGCATATGAGCCCTTGAGTAACCTTATCAGTGCAGCAATAGCATGCCTTAGATCCTTACCCTCAAGTAGATGCTCTAGTAGATGCACTATAACCTCGCTATCAGTCTCGCTCTTGAATACATGTCCCTTAAGCATCTCCTTCAACTCCAGATAGTTATCTATTATGCCATTATGCACCAAAGCTATACTACTGCTGCAAGATAGATGGGGGTGTGCATTTACATCATTAACAGAGCCATGTGTAGCCCACCTTGTATGCCCTATACCCATCCTACCTTTAAGCTCCTCAAGCCTATATGCCGTGTTAACCTCCCTTACATTACCTACACCCTTCCTTACACTTATCCTTGAGCCCTCTAGCACTGCTATACCAACGCTATCATACCCTCTATACTCCATGAGGGATAGTGCATTTACTAGTATTGATGCTGTATCATCGCTAAGGCCAGCATAGGCTATTATGGAGCACATAGAGTATATTTACTTGATAGTATTTAATATTTGCTTAAGAAAATTAAATTAAATTAAAATGAGTTACCATTATCTATTATGTATATACCTTCCCTATATTCTTCCTTAGAGCCCTTAACATCCTCATGTTCGACCTCTTTACAACCAGAGAGAGAACTCCTATGCTCATGCCTTGTAGTGCTACTAGAAGGAGTGCTACACCTATCATGAACCAATGGGCGGTCATTCTACCAGTAAGCGTTAACTCAAGTAATGAGTTTGCGAATATTATACCCGCAGGGATTAGTAGTAAGGATATTAAGAATGAGTAGAATGCACCAGGATTATACAACCTTGCTAGATGGAATATGGATCTTATTATCCTATACCCATGCTTCCATGTAGATAGCTTCTGCCTACCTATCCTTGGTCTATAGTTTATAGGCACCTCCGTTATACTACCTATGGTTGCTATCTGTGCAGCTATCTCAGCCTCAATTTCAAAGCCATCAGTATTAAAATCTATCTCTCTTACAGTCTCAGTCTTAAGCATGTACATGCCAGAGCATACATCTGATAGGTTTGTATTCATCAGGAAGTTGAATACCTTTGTTATCAACCTGTTCCCAAACCTATGTAGTCTTGTCATGCTCTTCTCATCTACAGGTACCCTAGCACCTATTATCTCATCGTAGTTATCCATATGCTGCAGCAACCTATCTATGTTCTTTGCATCGTATGTAAAGTCACCGTCTATGACAAGCATGTATGGAGTATCCACATGCTCCACAGCAGTCTTGAGTGCACCTGTCTTGCCTTTACCATGCTGGAATATAACCCTAGTATTGAGGCTCTTTGCAACCTCTACAGTCCTATCCTTGCTATAGCCATCTACAACAAGTATATTATTAATGCCTATTGAGTGCAACTCCTTTATTGTAGCCTCTATACCCTTCTCTTCATTGAGTGTTGGTATAACTACTGTAATTAACTTGTTGATATCCATTGCATACCTCTCTGCTAGTTTATGCTCCTTGGCATCTTCAGTAGAGGCTATATCTTGAGCTATATCTTGCTTCTTACTGATCTCTATCATATAACTCACCCCTTCCTACATTACTACTATTTATAATAGCATTTCCTTCCATCATTTCATTACTCTTCATATCTAGCATCTTGCTATACAGGTTTATATACTCTCTACCCTTACTGGTTGTAAAGTAAACCTGCTTTATCTTAGCACCATTCTTGCTAACCTTAACCTCTAGCAGTCCATTGTTGATGGCATCGTTAAGGTAATGCTTGAGTTGGTTGAAGTTAAGCTCATTATCATACATTATCTTTGTCTTGCTAGATCCTTCCAGAGCACTAACAAGTATCCCTGTAATTATATCCTCGCTCTTTCTTCTACCTCTTGCACTAGCACCTTGCCTCATCTCTAATCTCTATATTCTATAAGAGAGCTAGAATATAAATATAGATGTTACTTATGTTATGTAATTAGTATTATATAACATCTGTTACGTAACTACTATGCTCTTAACCTTACAAACCTCTTCATATAGTGTATAGATGGTAGAAGTAAGAGTGCTAAGAATATAGAATGGAGGAGTATTACATACTGGGTATTCTCAACTATGCTAAGCCTCTTAGGTGCAACGGTTATAATATCAAAGAGGTATGCAAGTGAGCCTAGTATTGGTATAAGCGTTACTATGCTCAGTAGTAAAGCACTATCCCTTCTATCAATTCCATACTTGAGGGTTAATGCTATCATAATAGCAAGCCCTACAAACTCAACTGCTATACTTATGCTTGAGGTTAAGGGTAATCTAAGCCCTAACTCATAACCTAACGGCCATAGAACCTTTGTACTCCCAACTATAATATCCCCTAGCATTATATGCTGTACTGCTGCTAAGAAGTAAGGTATGCTACGCCTCCTATACATTATAAAGAACGGTGTAAAGAGTATAACCCAGAATATTATGCTATGGGTTACAGATCTATGTCTTATCCCTAGTTCATATAACAGGATATCTGCATCTGGTAGCATTGCTAAGAGTATAGCAAGGTAAGGGTTAGACTTTACCCCTAGTAACCTTGCTGCTACCATTGCCAATACATAACCCCATGCACCATGCCCAGCTAGAAACAAACTCCTCGCATTACCTATCATCATCAAATCTAAAAACTTTAATCCATCCATCATTAGATTATAGTATGGCTAAGAGGTTCAATGCTACAAAGCTGCTCAAGTGCATGGTAAGATCTTATAGTAAAAAGTATGCAAAGGCAAGGAGGTTTAGCATAAAGAGGAGGAGACTCTAGAGTAAAGTAGTATGAGAATAACTATAAATCTATAGCCTCTTATTTCTCTAAGTACTGAACTCTTGTATTATACTGCTTATGTAGCATATACCATCCAATACGTTGCTTATCCCTGTAAACTCATTAGGTGCATGTATGTTAGCATTTGCAGGTGAGCACCCAGTCCATACAGACGGTATATTTAGTATCTTTGTAAACACATAGTCTGGTCCTGATGCCCATGAGTTAGGGAACAGGATAGGATCTTTAGCATACACCTTCCTTGCAGCATTGCATGTACACTTTACTATACCCTCATTAGTATCTGTCTTGGATGGTTCTATAGAGCCTAACTTTATAACCTCTATGTTATCATAACCCTCATCCTTTAGATACTGCTTTAGCAGATCCAAGAGTTTATCTGGGTTCTGATCATACACAAGCCTAAAGTCTATCTTTGCATAAGCCTCGCTTGGTAGAACAGTCTTGGAGCCAGTTGATACATACCCTGAGTATATCCCTGCTATATTGCATGTAGGCTCAAATAAGAGCCTCTTAAGTGCTGCCTTACCTTTAGCATCCCCTATGAACTCTCTTATTCCATAGTTGGCCTTTATGCTCTCAAGATCATACTCTATATTCTCAAGTAACTCATGATCCTTCTTACTTACCTTAATATCATCATACCACTTAGGTATGAGTATCTTGCTATCCTTCTTTATGCTACTCAATGCCTTTACAAGCACCCATGCTGCATTCTGCACTAGAGGTGCTAGTGATGAATGCACATCAACCCTTGCTGTCCTGCATCTAAGCTCAACGTAGAGTAATCCTTTAAGCCCAGCAAATACATTAGGTGAGCCTGAGGGATTGAGTGAGCCATCAAAGCATACACATGCATCAGCGGCAAGCATATCCTTATTCCTTGCAACGAATGCTGGTAGGTTAATTGATGATACCTCCTCCTCCCCCTCTATAAGTATCTTAACGTTAACAGGGGGCTCATCATACAGTTCAAGGATAGCCTTTATAGCCTTGACTAGGGCTATAACATTGCCCTTAGAGTCTGCAGCACCTCTCCCATATATCTTATCATCAGTTACTATGCCAGAGAATGGGTTGTAGCGCCATGCATCCAGTGGCTCTGCTGGCTGCACATCGTAATGACTATAGAACAGTATGGTCTTGCTACTCTTGCTGCTCTCAACCTCCCCATAGACTATAGGGTTACCATTCTCTATCCTTACTATCCTACTCTCTAAGCCAGCATCACGCATTATGCTGTTGAGCACTCCAGCACACTCATCTATCCCTATACCCTGTGCAGATACACTAGGATGCTTTATTAAACTCCTAAGATCGCTTACTATATCATCCTTATTCTCCTTAACATAAGCCTTCAACCTATCTAATACTAGCACATTTATAATAAAACAAGAGGTTAACTTAATACTTTGCTCTTAATGCAACCTAATTATTGTATAATAGTTAAGAAGAATTTAAACATATATAATTAAATGTATGATTTATAATTAATAAATACTAAGGATATTTAAGGAATTAAATATTTATAAGAAGGGATGGAAAGTATAATATGAGCAATACACTGCTACAGGTTGTGCTAGATAGTATAAGCATTGAGGATGCACTGCATACTGCATCTATTGCAGTAAATAATGGTGCAGATATAATAGAGGTTGATACACTGCTTATAAAGGCATATGGTATGCAAATAATAAAGAGTTTAAGGCAGATATGCTTGAATACCCCTATACTTGCTGATATGAAGGTTCTTGATAATGGTATTAGGGAGGTTGAGTTGGCAGTAACAAGTGGTGCTGATATAGTAAGTGTATCAGCATTGGCAAGTGATAAAACTATACTTGACTCTGTTCTAGCAGCAGATAAGTATGGTGCAAAGATAATGGTGGATTTCATGTATGTTACAAACCCACTTGATAGAGCATTAACATTATGCGAGAAGGGTATAGATTACATATGCATACATGTAAGTGATGTTGATAATAATTCCAGCACTAGCAGAAAGGTTGTTAAAGGTCTAAGCAGCTCATGTAATGTGCCTATAGCAGTTGAGGGTATAGAAGAAGAGTCTTGCATATGTGAATTTATCAAGGCAGGGGCTAGCATAGTGGTTGTAGGCTCCATAGCAAAGACTGCTGATGTAGCAAGCAGGGTAAGGTGGCTTAAGAGGCTGCTACAGTGCAAATGACTATATTAACTATATTATTATGCTTGATGCCCTAAACTCAGCAAGTAATCTACCTATATCAGCATAAGGCCTACCATCCTCATGGCTTATAGGCTGCAGTGCTGGTGGGCTCTGCACATAGTCAGGGATCCTCGTGCTTATCCTCTCTTCATATGTAGGTATATGCTCATTCTGGTAGAATACACCAATAGGTATCCTATCACCCCACTCATTTGACTTTGCTATTGCTTGCATTATCTTTGCCTGAACCTCATCCTCATCATTGCTATGCACAACTGGATCATAGCCCTGCTCCTCCAACCTGTATATCCTTGGTATTGGTTTACCACTGCTATCTAGCCTATCCATGCCAGAGAACCACTCCTTGGTGTATATATCATTGTATGTAGGACATGCTTGCAATACATCAACCAGTGCAAGACCCTTATGCCTTATAGCCTTGATTATTATATCCTTTGTATGCTTTACATCATATGCATATGCTCTAGCAATGAATGTATACCCTGCTGCAAGTGCTATCATTACTGGATTTATACCTTGGTTTATGTTAGGCTTTGGTAGCGACTTTGTCTTAAGCCCTAGCTTAAGGGTAGGGGATGCCTGACCCTTGGTTAACCCATACACAGCATTGTTAAATACTATGTATGTTAGATCCACATTCCTCCTACCTGTGTTAACAAAATGCCCTGCGCCTATACCATAACCATCACCATCCCCTCCTACTGCAATAACCTCAAGCATTGGGTTTGCTAACTTTGCACCTATAGCAAATGGGAGCACCCTACCATGCAATGTATGTATACCATACACGTTTATGTAATGCGGAGTCTTCCCTGAGCATCCTACGCCAGAGAATATCACTGCCCTATGCCTATCTATCTGCAGCTCTGCAAGTGCAAGTTGTATAGCATTAAGTATAGCAAAGTCTGCACATCCTGGGCACCAATCGTTGTGCACATCTGTCTTGTAGTCTGCTAACTTGGGCTTAGACGCCATGCCTTAGTATCACCCTCTTACTTGATACCTTGCCTTGCATTATACCCTTCAATGCATTATAAACCTCGTTTGATGACATAGGCCTTCCATTGTACTTAACTACATGGTAATCCGCATCTCTCTGGAGATTTGCCCTTAAGAGTCTTGATAACTGTGCTGAGTAGTTCATCTCAACATCTATTAGCATTCTAGTGCCATTAAGCATCCTCTCTATGGTTGAGGATGGGAATGGGTGCAGGAGTTTAACCTGCATGTAGTTTAATACTATACCTTCATCTTTAAGCATATCCAATGCATCTAGAATTGCACCCTTGCATGAACCCCATGCTATAACAGTTGCATCTGAGCCATTATCATGCATAACAACCTTCTCATCATCGCTCAACTCCTTAAGCACAAGATCCAACTTGCCCATACGCTTCTCCATCATCCTATCCCTTATCTCTGGATCCTCTGTTATATGCCCATACTCATCATGCTCATCCCCAGTATTCCAGAATACTGCACCTTGAGTACCTAGCCTTATCCTTGGTGATACATTACTTGAGAGATCGAACCTCTTATAACTGCTATCCACATGCTCTAAGAGCATACCTCTATCTATCCTAAGCATAGTATTGAATATAGAGCATGTTACTACATTGTTTGCTATTGCCTTATCCACAATATGTATAACAGGCATCTGGTAGCGCTCAGCATAGTTGAATGCCCTTACAGTATCATAGAATGCCTCCTCAACATCACCAGATGCTATAACTATCCTTGGGAACTCACCATGCCCTGCATGTATTGCAAAGAGTAGATCCCCTTGCTCATGCCTAGTAGGTAGCCCTGTGCTAGGACCTGCTCTTTGATAGAGCGTTACTACAACAGGAACCTCATTCATACCAGCCCAGCCTAGAGCCTCTGCCATGAGTGAGAACCCGGGGCCTGATGTGCTTGTAGATGCCCTTGCGCCTGCTAATGATGCACCTATAGCACTTGCTATTGCTGCTATCTCATCCTCTGTCTGAATAACAAGTATTGAGCCTTTACCATCTAGCACCTCATTTGCCTCAAGGAACTCTGACTCATCGCTTGCTGGTGTTATAGGGTAATAACTCTGATATCTGCACCCAGCAATGATCTTGCCCAATGCTATAGACTGATTACCTTGTATAAGTAGCATATCATCAACATACTCTCTAGCAGCAAGCCTAAAGGGTATATCATCTATGCTATACTTTGCTCTTGTGTAGTTGTATGTATACACTGCTGCATCTACATTTGTATCTGCCAAACTCTTCTTTGCTCTAAATATATGCTTGATTGCATTAACTAATAGGTTATGATCGTAATCCAATAATGCTAAGGATGCTGCAAGTATCATCATATTTACCATCCTAGCAAGCTTGCTCAAGGAGGGCTCATTCCTCTTCCTTGCTATATCCTCTAGCAGTTCATGGCATGGTATACCATATGCCTTTATACCCTTCATACCTAAAGCCTTCAGCATGTCTCTAGCGCTCCTACCTAGGGAGTATTGCTCAAGCAATGCTATACTCCTTGCCTTGCTACTCTTATCCATAGTAGGTATTGAGTCTATGCTAGCATCTAGTATGGATTCATCATAGACTATTACACCATTACCCTTAACATGTTCACCATGCCTAAAGAGAGTCTCTGCATCGAATATAGCAAGCATATCTATGTCATCTACATGTGCTCTAACAGGCTTATCACTTACAAGTATTGTAAAGTAGCTATGCTCACCCTTTATGTTTGAGTGATACTCCCTCTTTCCAAATATATGGAAGCCTCCTAGTGCACATGCCTTAGCAAATACATTTGCTACCGTATCAACACCACTACCCTGTGCTCCTCCTGTAACCCAACTAAGCCTATTTGTAACCTTATGCATGTAGCATCATCTCTATTCTATCATAATATTCTTCTCCATTTTATTTATCCTTTTAATTAACCCCCTCCAGTTGCTGCATCGAATAGGCAGCATGTGCACCCATCACGCTCACCACAGTAAGGACATACGCAAGAGCATGATTCTATAGGATTACCGCAGAGATCGCAGAATACTATCTCATCCTCAGTGGCATTATCATACATACTTTCTTCATCATTAACCATTGCATTATTCTAGCACTGCTTAGATTTAAAATTTTAATCCAGCACATGCTGTTGCAACGCTCTTTACCCTAGTAAAGTTTATGTTAACATCATCATTTATAAGCTCTGCTACCACTGTTCTATGCTCATTACATACAACTGCTATCATATACTCCTCACCCTTATCTACTATCGATACTATCCATTGGGGCATCTTCATGCATTCTCTGCCATTAACCCTTATACAGCACCTGCTTGGTAGCAATGCTATACTCTAAAGACTATTATATTTAAATCTGTTTATATCTTTATGCTATTAAAGAAGGGTAACGATGTTATAAGCATATTAAAGGAGCATGTTGATATTGTAATGGCTACACTTGATAACCTTAACAGTATGATAAACTCATTGCTTATGCTTGATATAAAGAAGGGTAAGGAGTATGCTAGCATAATAGATAGGCTAGAGACTGGTGCAGATGATGTGCATAGAGAAGGAGTAGTAAAGATATGCAAAGGCTCCTTATTTGGTTACATGCGTGAGGATGTAATAGCATTAATGGAGCATATAGATGATATAGCGGATAGTGCAAAGGAGGCTAGCAGGGTTCTTATGCAGAGGAAGGTGCCAGAGGAGATGCTTGTTAGGTTCCTTAACAGTAATACCTTAGCATATGTAAATGCAAGCATAGAGACGGTTAAGCACTTGATCAGGCTTGTAGATGTGTTGGATAGCAAAGATGATGTTATATTAGAGCATATAAGGCATGTTGAGCAGAGCGAGGAGTATGCTGATACACTTAAGAGTATTGTATTACAGGAGTTGTACTCATCAAGCATATATGATACACTAACAATAATACAGCTTAAGGAGTTCATACAGCTTGTAGATAGGATAGCAGATAGTGCTGAGGATGCAAGCGATGTAGTGCTTATTATGCTTGCAAAAGGGTATGCATAGTTGGCTCCACCTTCCTATGCTATTGCATCTATATCTTGCATTACTGGTATCACAATTACTTCCAGAGGTAAAGTCTATACTCTCATTACAGGCTATAAACACCGCATCTCTACTACTTATAGCATTCATCTTTGGAGTTAACAATGCTGGAGTTATAGTTGGCCCAATGCTCTCATCAGGCTTTAGGTATAGGAGGAGCATACTAATCACTATAATTGGATTTGCTACAGGGCTCTTACTTGAAGGATATAAGATAGATTACACAATAGTTACTGGCTCTACAGGTATACTTGATATGGCTGATGTTGCAAGGGGTATAACCCTAATGATTACACTCTCATCACTACTACTCTCATCTTCTATAAGCATGCCTATAAGCATGGTAAATACCCTATTTGCTGCTTACATAGGCACAGTAATGAGCATAAACCCATTATACTATGAGCAGATAAGTAATCAGGTTTTAATAACAGTTATGCTCTGGATACTCTTACCATTAATAGCATTCCTCTCAAGCATACTAACTCATCGGGTAACTCTTTATGCTGTAAGGTTGCTTGGTTTGATTAGCATATCAAGCTTCTACTATATTGCACTGCAATTAGCATTATTCTATGCAGCATACACAATAGGCTCCAATAACCTTGGTCTTCTCTACTCTATAGGATATGAGGAGAATGGTAATGGTATCATACTAATGCCTCTCATGCTATCTTCATTTGCCCTAGGTATGATCAATGGCCAGAGGGTATCAAGGTTCATAGGTGAAGGTATGGTAGGCTTAACACCAGCAAGGATACTTAGCAGTGTAGTAACATCCTCCATAATACTATGGGTTGCAACTCAGATGCATGCACCATCATCCTTCCTCCATCTACTAATATGCTCTTTACTTGGTGTAGGTATAACAACCAAACCAAGCATATATAATAGGAGGCAGATAATGCTCTTACTCGTATCATGGATATTAATAACATTAACAAGTTTCATTGCAGGCTTTGCTCTTAACTCCATGCTAAGGCAATTATTAAATAGTAAATAATTAACTCAGTTCTATGAGTAGGATTGAGAATATAGCAGGCAAGATATGTGAGATACTCCTACCAATAAGGGATACCATATATATAGGCAATGGCTCAAGCATAGCAGTATGCACACTAGCAAGTATTGATCTGCTTAAGAGTATAGCAAGGGATGAGCATCTGATGCATAAAATAGCAGTAGTAGGAAGGTTGCTATCAGAGAACAAGGGTATAGATATGCTACTAGATTACATTGCAAGCATGAAGGGGATAAGGTACCTTATTATATGTGGCAAGGACTCAAGGGGACATTATGCTGGTCAGGCACTGATAGCATTGCATAGGAATGGTATGGATGAGAGGGGTAGGATAATAGGTGCTATAGGCAAGAACCCAGTTATAAGTGCAAGCATAGAGAAGGTTAATGAGTTTAGGATACGTGTTAATGTAATAGATATGATAGGTGTTGTAGAGAAGGAGAGGATCTCTCTGCATATCGAGTCTTTAGGGGTTTATCCCTAGTGCATCATCCTCATACACCTTATCATTAAACATATGCCTCAACCTCTCCAGACTCTCCTTATGCTCCAAGCTCTTAACATGCTCCTCTACACTGCTATCCTCTACATCCTTGTTGCATATATTGCAGTGCACAATCACTACTTTATTTATTTATAGTATTGTAATATAATCATATGCATGAGCAAGGCTGTTATTGTAGGAAGGTTTCAACCATTCCATAATGGGCATATGGAGTTGGTTAAGCATATACTGCATGAGCATGATGAGCTGATAATAGTTGTTGCAAGTGCTCAGTTCAACTACCTGCTCAAGGATCCATTCACTGCTGGTGAGAGGGTATGGATGATACATGAGGCTTTAAAGGAGGAGGGTATACCATTGGATAGATGCTACATACTTGCTATACCAAATGATGAGAACAATGCAAGATGGTATGCCCATCTTAAATCATATACACCAAGGTTTGATGTAGTGTATACAGGTAATAGGTATGTCTCCATGCTATTAAGCAAAGAAGGTATAGAGGTAAGAGAACCACTGTTATTTGATAGAGAAGAGTACAATGCAACAAAGATTAGAGGATTGATGCTTGAGGGTAAGGAGTGGAGGCATCTGGTGCCTAGAGCAGTTGCAAGGATAATAGATGCAATAGATGGTGTTAATAGATTAAAAGTGATAGCAGAAGCAGAGAGCATACCGCAAGAGTGGTAGATACAAATAGCAGTAAGAGGCTATACTTAATGTTGAGATCATGCCCAATATGCCCAGTATGTGGTAGCAGAAAGTTCAAGGTAATAGAGAGGTATAGCAATGAAGTAATACTTGAATGCTTGAGATGCTCATTAAGGATAGTATGCAAGTAGGTTCAATGTATTGTAATATACTATTGCTTCATATTACTGCCTTAGTTACAAATGATCTTATAGTACATGGATATATATGCTGATTATCCCATCATTACTATGACAATATATATATTATACGAATTATCTAAACATAAAGATCTTTTCTTCCATAAAAGATTATAAGAAACAAGTAATTCTATTTTAATTCTTATAGATATCTTATTAAATATTATAGGAAGATTAATATTACAACATTTATTAATTATAACTAATGTCGAAAGAGAAGATTAGCGCAAGAAGAGAGACTATTTCTAATGTAAAACCAAGTGATATAAACGAGGATGATGCAAAGAAGATATTGGATTTCCTTAATACTACAGATGCTACAGATATAGCATCCAAGGTAGAGATTATAGGAAAAAGAGATATTGGGATCAAGATTGCAGAAGCAATAGTTGCAAGACGTGCTGAGGTTGGTAGATTTAAATCGTTAGATGATATTATGAACATACCATATATAGGGGAGAAGAGGTTTACAGATATAGTTGTATCAGTTATTGGTAAGGATATAGAGCCAGAGAGGACATATTTCAAAGCACTTCTCTTACAGAATCCAAACTACTTTGGTAATATTAAAGAAAGTGATCTGCAACCAGTCAAGATAATCCAAGCAAATACTACATATGAGGAACTTATGTGTGTAGGTTATAACCCTTCAACGAAGCAATTAAGAGCAGTTGTGCACGTAAAGCAAGCATTTGGTTATGGAGGTGATATCTGCTCTCCTGGAACAGTAGAGTATGTTAGATTCTACATTGATTGGAATAATGATGGTAATTGGCAAGATGTTGGTATGGTAAGTTTTAGAGTATACAACATCCTAGGTAACAAACCACTAGAATATGCAGTAACATTAAAGATAAATGTTGATGATGTACCCTGTAGTATTGAGAAACTACCAAGGGTAAGGGCAATACTATCATGGAATCTTCCTCCAGCAGACCCTAACTGGATTCCAGTATGGGGTAATGTAAGAGAGGCATACATCCAGATAGATACATACAAGTGGATTCCTCTTAAAGACTTGCTGAAGTTACTCAATATAAAGCAGCTACCACCTATATTGGCAGAGATGGATCTAAGCCAACAGCTTAAACTTGCAGAGCCTCAGGCATTAAGTATTATGCAATTGAAGGAACTTTATGAGAAGGTACCTGAGAAGGTACCTGAGCATCGTTTTGCATTCACAGAGGTACATGAGATGCTCTCTAATCCAGCAATATCACCAATACAAGCTATAGATATAGCAGCAAAGTACAACATAAATATCCCTAGTATAGTTGAGGGTATAATAACATTACAAGGCAATATAACATATGAGGAACTTACATGCCTTGGACTGGATACAAATGAGGATGCTCTAGTGGCAATAATAAGGATAAAGAAACCATATGGTTACTCAGGTAACCTTTGCACAAATGGAAGCTTGGAGTATATAGCGTTCTGGATAGATTGGTTAGATGGATCTGGATGGACTTATGCAGGTACTACATCTGTTAGAGTACATGATATAAGCAGCATACCTGCTGAAGGATTGTATTATTCAGTCTATCTACCAATAGATATAAGCAGTAAACAGCAGCCTTGTGAGAAAGGTGCCAAGATAGCAAGAGTAAGGGCAATACTATCATGGAATCTTCCTCCAGCAGACCCTAACTATATACCTGCATGGGGGAGTAGGTTAGATACACATGTACATATAGTGCCAGGGATAACAACCAAAGAAGGAGAGTATATACCATATATAATTAATGTAGGAAGCATGAGTGTATGTGATATAGATCAGGTTACAGGGTTAGCAAATGGTCATAGCACAGGTACTGCTAACTTTACAGCAAAGGATAGCCCATTTGGAGGCACTGTTACAATCTCTGGTTACATAGCAGATTCTCCACATTACTTGAGCGGTGGTAACTCTGGTGTAAAGCTAAAGTATAAGGTCTCAGTCCGCCAAGTTAGTCCAATTGTAACTCCATGGCAAGTAGTAACAAACCCATTCTATGTTCAGATAACTGAACAGATAGGTTCAACTCCAATAACATACAACATGCTTCAGATGCCAGATACAAATGGATACTTTGAATATCTAAAGGATAATCCTCCAGGTCCATGGCGTGATGTATTTGCAGATGTATTGGCAAGATGGAATACAGCAGGATTTAACGATGGTATATGGGAGATAAAGATAGATGTTCTTAACCCAGTTACCAACCAAACATGGACAACTGGCACTATAACCTGCATAGATGGAACAACAAGGAGCATGGTTAGAATACGTCTGGATAATACAAGACCTAAACCAGATCTTACAATAGATATAATAGCAGATGAAGATTTCATAAGCAATCCAAGCATACCAACTTTTCCAATGGCTATATGTGGTAGGATGAAGACAGGAGTATACATAATTGGTAGGTTCAAGGCAAAGGACGAGGGTACTTTTGTAGAACACTTCCATTCCTACTCATTTACAGTGCTACCATTATCAATAGGCAGCATTATTACTCCTCAACAATTTAAGCATAAGGCAGGAGGTATAGTATATACAGGGCAGAGTGCTTCATATCCAGCAATACCTACTACTGGGGTTATAATGCCTCCAACAATACCTAGCTCAGCACCGTTACCAGATGGCATATGGCAATTGAATACAAAGGATATGCTACCATGTGGATACGTTGTGCGCTTAACTGTAAGCGATAGAACTATAGTAGATAGTAGTTACGTAGGCCGGTATGAGATAAAAGAGGTAGGCTTCTGCTTAGAATAGACTAAATAAATATATATCTCTTTTATTTTATTTATTTAATTTAATTATTTTTTAGTTTATCTGTATTAATCTTCTATTGCTGTAAAAATTAGTATCAATATACAATAGCGCCGGGGACACGTGTCTGTTACTGGCTACTATCCTCATCGATATCTGCCCTAGGTAATATTGATAACAACAGAACTATTTATACTTACTTACATATGGTATAAGGATACGGTTATTTAAACTTTATAGAAATAAAGACGAAGATTGGCTGTTAGTTACTCAATGACTTTATAACTATAAAGAAAACCTCGCTATTTAAGGCAAGATGGATTGCTAACTTTAAATTCATGAATATATAATTACCCTCATGTTAAACTACAAGTATAGACTATATCCTAATAAATCGTGCCTAAATAGATTAGAGGTATGATATGAATAATGCATTAACAGAATTAAAGGAATTATATCCAGAGTTAAGGAATTATCATTCCAAGATGTTACAGATGGTTAGTAAGCAAGTAGCAGGTGTAGTAAAGGCATTAAAAAGGTTAAAGAAGCAAGGATATAAGATAGGGATAGGTAGC
>CAYYYF010000019.1:0-21616 GCA_964475945.1 uncultured Nitrosopumilales archaeon
TTTAAACTTTATAGAAATAAAGACGAAGATTGGCTGTTAGTTACTCAATGACTTTGAACTATTACTCTCAATTTGTTTGAATCGTGAGCATCCGGTAAGGAATTGAAAGCATAAGCTCATTGCGATAGAATCTTATGGCATTTAATAAGTGAGCATCCGGTAAGGAATTGAAAGAATCTATGGAGCAAGTCGAAGCACTGCCATGGATCTCAGAAGTGAGCATCCGGTAAGGAATTGAAAGTTAAAGACACCATTCATTATTGGTGCCAGATTTTCTTCTAAGTGAGCATCCGGTAAGGAATTGAAAGGTTTGTTGGCACAGAAATACCTAGCAGTTGCTGGGCAAGCAGTGAGCATCCGGTAAGGAATTGAAAGTCGGCTCTTACCTATTAACTACAAAATTTTTAATAATTACCAAGGAAAACAACAAAAATTTAAAAGAAATTAATGACAAGCAAGGGCTAAAGGCTGGATACAGATAAAATTTTTAAAAAGCTATATAAATCAGTATAGCTCCAAGCGTAAAATGTTAATATTAACCCACGCTTAAGCTATACAAACAAGTATAGCTAAAATATTATAAAAAGATTATATTCTTTAATAAATATAGAAGAGTAGCGATGATGAGACCTGGGGTAGTAGAGCATTCTGCGATGATACACTTATGACGGTCTCCTGAGCATTATTATACTGTAGCATAACCTTGATTCATACTCTCTCTAGCAAGTGCTGCACCTTTGACCATGCTCCTTAACTTGCTTACTGCAACATCTCTACTCCTAGTCCTTAGCCCACAGTCAGGGTTAACATATATACTCTCAGCACCCAATATCTTAGCAGCATAGAGTATCCTATCCCTAACCAGCTCTGGGCTCTCTATATCATCAACATGCACATCTATAACACCTAAGCCTACCTCCTTGTTATATCCATACTCCTTGAACTCCTTTAGCACTTTATACCCTCTTCTTGTATCATCATCTACCCCAGTATTCCATGAATCTCTATTAGCAAACTCTAATGCAAATTGTTGCACATCTATATCCATAGCATACGGTATAAGTGCTCTATACTCATTCCCACTATAGCATATATGCATGATAAACTTTGCATCAATACCCTTTATGCACTCATTTGTTGCCTCAACTACTAAAGGCATCTCAGATGGATGGGTTGTAGCAGCAGGTTCATCTATCTGTATCATCCTTGCCCCATGCTTAACAAGATCAAGTATGAGTGGCCTTACCACATTACTTGCAAGATCCATAACAAAATCCTCCTTGCTATTATAGTACTCATTGTAAGACCAATCTGCAAGTGTATAAGCACCAGTTATAGGAACCTTTATCTCCCTACTTGTATGCTCCTTTACAAATAGAAACTCCTTAAGGTGATAATTCTCCTTAAGCATCACCTTGCTTACACATCTAGCCTTCTTGTAATATCTATTATCAAAACTCCTAACCTCACCAGCAAATAGAAATCCGCTTGTATGCCTTATTGGATATTCATACATCTCAACCCTCCTAACCTCCCCATCATACACTATATCTAAGCCTATATCTTCTAACAATTTTATATTCAGGAATGCTGCATCGTTCCTAACCCTCTCCTTATCCTCCTCACTTACCTTACTCTGCTTCACATACTCCAGTAGCCATGTAGGTTTCCTTAACGAGCCTATCTCTTGACAAGGGAATAGCCTCATTGCTAGCATTAAAGATACACATGGAAATAAATCTTTAGTTACAAGCATTAACTATTTCTACTACCTCCATTAATATATATCAATGATACTATTTAGGAAATGTAAGAAGGATTCCGATAAAGATGTAAAGAGTGATTATGCAGATAATAATGTAAGTGCTTGTAAATTAAACCTTCTACAACTACATGAACTCTTGCAATCTATAATAGAAGGTAGGTATGATGATATACGTAGAAAGGCAGATCATGTAATTGGTGGTTATAATGATAACATTATTATTAATAAATATTATACCAAGTATTACCATGATGAAGTAAGTATATATGTAGATAAGATCAACAAGTTACTCCATGAACTACATCGCTCTGCCATCGCAATTGAGAGGAGCAAGGGTAGGTATAAGAGTAGCGAGTTAACAGAGCAACTTATCTCATTGATAGATAGATCAAGAAGCACTGTAACCTCTGTAATAAGTAATGTTAGTAAGTATCTTGATACTCATGAATACATTGAAAGGGTATCTCTAAAGGAATACTACAATTATGTATACAATCTACATGATAATGTGAGAAGAATATTGAATAATATAGGGGATGTGGTAGGTGTGCATAGAAGAATACTGTATGAGTTCTTCCCAAAGGAGACCAAGGAATTGAAGGAGATTCTATCTCAATTAAAACAAGAAGAGGAATTACTTGCTGGGATAGTGAAGAATATTAAGGATAGGATAGATGATGTAGAAGATTCCTTAAATCTTACCATAAAGATTAAAAGGACTAGAGAAGAGTATAACTCTATTAGTATAAAGATATCAGAGCTATCAGCAAGGATCAAGGATCTAAATCTTAAGGAGGAAGAGGTAAGTAGCATAATTGCCTCAATTAACTGTGATGCTAACTATACATCACTTGTTAAGATATACAATGAGTATAAGCAAAAGTATGATTCATCGTTAGGAGAGGTAGGTATGATGATCTCAAAGATCTCAAGGGTAATGAGTAAGTATGCTTATGAGGTAGGATTCAGTAAGGAGGAGATGCTCATATTAAATAATATAAGCGGTAGCATAGCAAATATAGTTGATGTTGATACCCATGTATTTAAGTATATGTTAAATAAAGCGTCTAATGCTATAAAGAATGGCAAGATACAGGTAAAGGATAAGGAGAAGGATGGTAAGAATATAGCAATCCTTCTAGCAAACATAGATAATTATGTTAATACACTGAGAGAATATAATAATAATTTAAATAAATTAAGTATGGAGATAACAAGGTATTCTAATAGGTTAAGTGAATTGAATACTACTCTACAGAGTATTAAAAGCGAGCGTATGGAGTATGAGAATGCATTTATGCATCATACTATCCTACTAGACTCATTAAGCTCATATATTGATACAGATATGAGGAGGCTTGAGGAGAAGCTTAGTAATATATTTACCGTAAGGATTGAGCTTCTACATCTTACTAATTAATTATAATAAAATAATATATTTAATAATGCTTAATCTTATACCTACTCGTTATTATAGCGCCAAGCCATCTTGTTTTGCCTTTAATAGCTTTGTTATCTTACCTAGTATACTTAACTTCTTTATAGCAAACCTATATGGTAGGAACTCTAGACTATTATTTACAGTTAGCACTATACCCTTTACATTAACCTTGTTGAGTATAAGATCTAAGGCACTCGCTACACTCCTTGCATCCTCTAACCTTGTGTTCATGGAATCAACTATACCTATTATAAGATCTTTGTCTATACTATAATCTAGTATGCTTGTTATCCTAGTGCTCATAGCATCTATTCCTATTCCATCTACCTTTATATCCAAGAGTCTATCAAATACATCTGCTACGTTACCAAAGTATAGGTAAAGGTACACCTTGCTCTTAACACCGCTCTTAACTCTCTCTACAGCCTCCTTTACAAGATTAAGGTCTATGCTAATACCATTACTTACATTGTATGCTACTGCTGGCGCATTAAGATGTATTATATTAACACCATTGTCAGCAAGTGTCTTTGCCTCTTTATTCAGCATATCAGCTACTGCTATCATGTAATCCTCATAACTCTTGTAGTATGTATTATCATTCATGTAGGAGAATGTATATGGATCTGGTATGCATGCTACCTTCTTATATCTTGCCTTCGATGATCTACCTCTCTTATCATCTATAAGATCCAATGCTAGATGCCTTAATACTATATCGCCATAACCATCTAACTCACCATCTATTATTAACCTTCTATAGAATGTATTGGTCTCGAAGAACCTATTTAATGCACCTAACCTTATACCATTAACCTTTGAGAATGGTCTGAAGATATCATCCCAATCAATCATTGGATCTGCTAGGTAACTCAGGCCAGCACGTACCTGAGTATTTATCCATGACCTCTTGCCGTTTATGAACATCTCTCTTAACTTTGGATCATCCCTTGCAAGCTTTCTGGTAGCAGTAATCAATGAGCTTGACCTAGGGTATATCCCTGTAGTATAGCTAAGTATCTCCCTTGATTTATTATTAACAGTAGAATCAACTATAGATGTTTCATCATCCCTAGTTACATCCGCTGGCATTTAGACACCCCTTATTCTCCTAATAATCTCCATACCCTCATTGAAGCTGTTTGGTGATGATATCATAACCTCACCACATATATTATATGCTTGTTTTATAAATTCTTCTATACTATTCTCATAGTTACTCCAGTTTAGGTTAATGCTTTGTGCAGATGCCTTATTCTTGCTAGATGGTAGCATTATACATGGTATAATACACTTGTTATTAGACTTTACTCTATCTGCAAGTGCTTCTACATACTCTATGCTTGTTATGCTCTGGGTTATGAATCCGTAAGGCTCTGCACTCATCTTCCTTAGCAACTCATGCTCACTTGCATCCTCTGCTATAGACAGGTATAACCTTATATGCTTGGAGAAGCCATACTCATTAAGCACTTTAACTACACTGCTGGCAGTAAGGGTAGAGTCCCTACTGCCATCTTTAGGCTTATCACCCTTTACCATCAATAAGCCATCAACCCTTGCTAATATTGCATCTGCTACTAGTTGCATTATAGCATTCATGTTCCTATCCCTAACCCTTATGCTACACCTTACCCTCTGATCATATTTGCTTACTATGTTGCTTGCTATACTTACACTTGATAATCTTGCTATGCCTAGCACAGAGTCAGTTACATGTATTGAATCTGCCAGCCCTTTAAGCATCTCAACCCTAGAGTAGAATCTATCAAGATCACTTCTTAATTTATCTATACTAAATTTCTCTCCCTGGTTCACTATCTTTGGCGGGTTCATTTCATACGATATCCTCATGCTAGCAGTGATTAATACTCTAAATATATATTATAAGGGTTATCTATGTTCCTTATCCTCCTGCTCCTCTTGCTCCTTATCATGCTTCAGCCAATGCTCATAACAACCAACTATATAGTGTTTGGTGCAACCGCATATGGGGCATCTCCTTCCCATGTGATTACATCACTCTGCTTGCTTATAGCCTTATTTATTTAGCAACAGGTATTAGCACTAGTTAATTATCACTAATGATAATCAAGAGAAGGATTAAATTTATCTGTATAGTAAGATATGCTATGAGCAAAGAGGTTGTAAAACCCAATAGTAATATAAAGGTTGTAAGTGTTATACTCTCTACCATCGCTGGAGCATTGATACTAATAGGCTCCTTGATACCATTACTATGGGCTTACTATATGCCTATGCAGATGGGTAGGGGTATGATGGGTATGAATATGTTATCTCCATTAGCATCTCCAATAGCATATACCAGCATAACAATAGGGGTTGTATCATCTATAGTAATAATAGTATCTGCATTAATGCTTGCTAATAATCCATCAAGTTATCTAGGTGTGCTAATAATTGCATCATCCATAGTAAGCCTATTTACTATGGGTGGGTTCATCATAGGTGCTATATTGGGTATAGTAGGAGGGGCACTAGCATTAACCATTAAAGAAAAGGCAAGTACTAAAGAGGGGCTACCTTCGCATTAGAGAGGGGTTACCTTTATACCCTCAACCCTTATGCTAGGCGTTATACATGGTATTGCATGCCATTGCAGTATCTGCTTACTCTCTTTCCCTGCTGCTGATATGTTGTTGAGCACTTTCTTAACGTTATCTACTATCCTAACCATCCTGCTTGCCCCTACTACCTCCCCATCCCTTACCTCAAATATACCGCTCCTTGCTGTGCATGAGAAGTCCCCTTGCTCAGGGTTAACAGGGTAGGTATACCATAGCCTACCTACTACAAGACCATGCCTTGTATCCTTGATCATCTCATCCATGCTATAATCCCCATTGGCAACTACTATGTTATGGAATGAAGGATATGGTAATGGATTAACCCCTCTCCCTACAGGATACCCTGCCCTAATAGCATTGCCTGTAGAGGTTACCTTATCCTTGTATGCATAGAATGAGTCATATACAAGCCCTTTGAATACACCCTTATCTATTATATGCTTATTGTATGTCGCTACACCCTCATCATCAAATGCCTTGCTTCCTAGAGCGTCTTCCCTCCTAGGCTCGTCAAGTAATGAGAACCTATCTGCTGCTATGCTATGCCCTATCTTGCCATGGAAACAGCTCCTCCTATCCTGATATGCCTTGGCATTGAAGTTGTATGCAAGAACAAAGGATAGCAGTTCGCCTAATGCGTAAGGCTCAAATATTATACTATATACCCCCTCCTCAACCTTCCTAGCATCCCTTGCTCTAATAGCCATATCCCTTGCTTCCTTTGCTATAGACTCAGGGTTGAATGAGCTTAGCATCCTACCTGCATTGAACCCAAAACCGCTCTTGCTGCTATGCTCACCATCAGACTCAAGGTCTGCTGTAACATTACCTATTATGTATGTACCCTTATCAATTGCATTTACCCCATTACTGTTTGCTATGCATACATGTTCCTTAACAACATGCACTACCCCAGATACAACCACACCCTCAGATTCATTCAGTATAACCTCTGCATACCTAGCAAGATCATCTATGCTCATATCCTCTATAGCCTTATCATAGCAGTTATCTATGCTACTTACCTTACTTGGATAAGGCAATGATACCCACTCCTCTCTTCTCTGCATAAACCTTGCATTGCTTAATGCATTATCTAATACATAGCTTATATGTTCATCATCTAGCAGAGAGGTGCTTGCACCAGAGATGCTCTTATCTTTGAGTATCCTTAATGCTAACCCTTTATCCCTTACAGCCTTTGCCTCTACTATACTTGACCTTGCAAGCCTTATTGTTAATACCTCTTTATCTACCATGTATGCCTCAGACTCATCCGCACCATATCTTAATGCCTTGTTAACTGCCTTAGTGCATGTATCTAGCATGTAATCTATGGTTGTAAGCATATGTTTAAGGGGCAACCCTTACTTATTAAGGTTCATACGATGATAAGATCGTATCTTATATGCTTTACTATGAATGGTATCTTATCTATACTCATATCATCCATTAATGGTACACAGCCTATAACTGGTATGTTAGTAAGCTCCTCTATTATGCTAGGGGTATTGGCCTCAACCTTATTACTAGAGTCTATCATGTTTATAACTATACCTACTATGCTTATCTTGTATTCTCTGCATGCCATTACAGTAAGCAGTGTATGGTTTATTGTCCCTAGCCTTGCCCTAGCAACTATGAGCACAGGTAGGTTCATCTCTCTGATAAGATCTATTACGTAATAGTCCTTTGCTATAGGCACCATTATACCCCCTATACCCTCTACAAGAAGAAACTCATGCCTCCTCTTAAGCTCATTGTATGCATGTAATGCCTTGCTTATATCTATGCTTGTATTGAGCATCTTGCTTGCCATGTATGGTGATGCCTCTTCGTTAAGGAAGATTGGGTTTATCAACTCGTACTCCTCAACATTTGCATTGGAGTATCTAGCAAGTATCTCTGCATCAGATGATTTGAATGCACCATTTAAAGCATGTCCTGTTGCTATAGGCTTCATTGCTATAGCATCTATACCCTCATTACGTAATGCATATGCTAGTGCTGCTGTTATACAAGTCTTACCTACCCCTGTATCAGTACCTGTGATGAATATGCTCATTGTTAACCGTCTCTAATCCATCTACCCTTAACTACTGCAAGTATATCATCTATACTAGCATTGGTTCTGAAGCCCTTGAATGATAAGCTAGTCCTTGATGCTCTGAATCCATGATCCCTTAACATCTGTATAATCTCTTGCATGCTTAAAGGCCTCATCTTAAGTATAGAAGCTATCTCATCTACAGTATAATATAAAGGTGTATCTACCAACTCATCCTTCGCAATCTCAAGTATATGCATAGCCTGCTTATCTATATGATCTGTATCATGCAAGGAGTTGCATATACTATTTATGAAGGCATTATCCATCATACCCTTTATCCATAGCCTGCCAGCACTGATCATCTCCTTGCTGCATCTCTTGCATAAAGCCTTACACTCTAAACTTATACCTCTACTCTTGCATATGCTGCAGTAATGCACATAGCCTAGCATATCTGGCATCTCATCTGCATACCTTGCACCTACATTCACTTGAACATAAACCCTTATGTAGTGCCTTGTGCTATGTGCAAAGAGAGGTCTTATACCCATCTCAAGTCTAGATGCCACCATTGCAAGCATTCCTAGCAATACCCTAATACCTATCTCATTTGAGTACTCACACCTTAACGTTTTGCTATAGTATCTCCTTAACGCTACTCTAGTATATATCCCATTTAGCACTGGTGTATCTGTCGCTGTTATGCTAACCATACCCTCATCTGCTACAGCCCTTAATGCACAGTCAACGTATATAGCAGGGGTGCCGAATGGATCAAGATCTACTATACCAAACCTCTCTCCTCTCTTTGCATGTTCTATAAGGAATTTACATGCATCACTTACACTGAACCTGCATTTAGAATACACACTGTTAAGCACTGCCGCCTTCTCCGCAAGTGACACTGCAAAGGGGTTAACATCATTTACATACACCTCATCTATACCCTTAACCTCATTTGCTACCCTTATAGATCTAGCACCAACCCCTGCTAATGCATCTGCGAATGTATGATCCCTTAGCCTTGCTATGTATGCATTATATGCAAGTATTGCGATATCCCTGTTTACTCTTGCTGCTGGGTTGTAGAATGCAGGATGCTTTGGTGGTACACTAGTCTCTAAAGCCTCTCTAGGAACTAAAAGCCTAGTCTTACCCTCAATTATATCAATAAGATTAGCATCATTCATTGCAACGATTATAATACTTGAGATATATTATTGATTAGTTGGATGATACTTGTAGTTACTGGAGAGCCTAGGGTAGGTAAGAGCACTCTACTACTTAAGGTAGCGTATGCCCTAAAGGATATGGGCGTAAGTGTATATGCCTTAATTGCTAGAGAGGTTAGGGTTAACAATACTAGGATAGGGTTTGAGTTCATATATCTAGAAGGCAATACAGTAAGGCTAGCATCAGTTGATCTTAACGATGGTAAAAGGATAGGCAAGTATGTAGTTGATTTAAAGGGGTGCAGTAAGGCTGCTATGCTATTAAGCAGTGCTATAAGGGAAGGATATAGACTTATAATATTTGATGAGATAGGACCTATGGAACTTGCATCCAAAGATATATTAGATGCACTGATAGAGTTACTCTAACAAGGATATAATAGTTGCGGTGCATAAGAGGATGAGGCATCAGGTAGCAGATATGTATAGGAATAGTGCCAATGAGATACTTGAGGTTGCTATGAAGAATAGAGATAAATTACTTAAGTATATAATAGATTTGCTTAAAAAATAAAATAATTTATAAGGGGTATAGGGAGGTATTGCTATAGATGCTTAGCTCACTAACGCTCCTTGAGTTCCATATAGTAGTTGGAGTTCTTATAGCAATAGATCTTCTAACAGGTTTTAGAAGGAAGCATGCTATGAGCCTTAAGGAAGCAGGTATATGGAGTATGATATGGATAGGCTTTGGTATAATCTTTGGCTTACTTCTATCGTACAGTAACTACTCTAGCGAGGATGTTCTTGATTACTTTACTATATTTGTGCTTGAAAAGTCATTGAGTGTAGATAACCTATTTGTATTTGCAGCAATCTTCTCCTACTTTGCTACCCCATCATCTGCTAGACCCATAGTGCTATATGTAGGTATAATAAGTGCTATAGTATTTAGAGCATTGTTCATATTTGCTGGTATAGCAGCATTAGAGGCATTACCATGGATGGTATTTGTATTTGCAGTAGTTCTAGTATACAGTGGTGTAAAGATATGGGGTAACAAGATGGAATCTATGCATGTTGAGCATAACCCTGTAGTAAGGTTTGCTAAGAGATACCTACCTATAGCAGATAGGTATGATGGTAATAGATTTGTATTAGCAAATAAGCCATTATTACTATCCCCTCTGATAATAGTGCTCTTTACTATAGAGGCTAGTGATATAATGTTTGCTGTAGACTCCATACCAGCAGCATTAGCAATATCTAGAGACTTTACCATAGTGTATACAGCAAATATAGCAGCGATACTAGGCTTAAGATCTCTTTACTTCTTAATAGATCACATGCTATTAAAGTTCAAGTACCTAAGCAAAGGCTTAGCAGTTGTTCTTATAATACTAGGCATAAAGTTCCTACTTGAGGGTATGCATGTAGATGTGCCTAAAGAGGTTAGTATAGCATTAACATTAAGCATAATAGGTGCATCAATATTACTCTCTATAATAGATAAGAGGAGAGAACAATTATAGATAAAATATATCATAATGAGTAAGAGGATCTGTTGAGTGTGGTGGCAGGGGTGGATGAGGCTGGAAGGGGTTCTGTTATTGGCCCACTTATTGTATCTGCGGTTGCAGTAGATGCGTCAAAGATCACCTTGCTAGAGCATATAGGGGTTAAAGACTCGAAGCTGCTAAATGCAAAGGCTAGAGATATGCTCTATAGTAAGATAGTTGGTATTGCTGATAAATATGCAGTATGCATAGCAGAGCCAAGGGTTATAGATGCATATGTTAGCAAGGGTATGCTTAACATGCTAGAGGCTATGATGTTCGCTGATGCAATAGCAAAGGTGAACCCAGCACTAGCATATATAGATGCGTGTGATATAAACCCAGCAAGGTTTGCAGAGAGGGTAGCATCCTTGCTTAATAATAATGCAATTATGCTTAGTGCAGCACACAAGGCAGATAGGAGGAATGTTGTCGTAGGTGCGGCATCAATAATAGCAAAGGTTACAAGGGATGATTACATAAAGAAGTTGAAGGGGAAGCATGGGGACTTTGGGTCAGGATATCCCTCAGATACTAAGACCATGAGGTTCATCGCATACACCATTAATAAAGGTATGAGGCTAGAGTGCATAAGGTATTCATGGAAGCCAGTTAAGAGGATGCTAGCAGCAACTCAGAATAGCTTTTATTATCTACCATTATATTATTAAGGTGCCTTGGATGCTATAGATAGAATAATACTAAGGGCTCTATACATAGAGGGTTTAAGAGAAAGCACAACTACTCTAGATAAAAGTATACTCTCCTTACTAGATAATAGCATTGTAGAGGAGCATGTTAAGAGGTTAAGTGATCTAGGTATGGTTAAGGATAGGATGCTTACAGAGTTTGGTAGGAGCGCTTTAAGCGTGGTATTTGCAGGCGGTGTATTCGATATAATACACCCTGGGCATATACATACCTTAAGGACAGCAAAGGAGATGGGGGATATACTTGTTGTTGTAGTTGCAAGGGATACTACTGCGGAGAGGTTGAAGGGTAAGAGTCCACTACATGATGAGAATACTAGAAGGGATATGGTTGCATCTATAAGGTATGTTGATATAGCATTGCTAGGGCATGAGCATGATATATTCAAGACTGTAGAGTATGTCAAGCCAGATATAATCGCCTTAGGCTATGATCAGGTGCACGAGGAGGGGTTCATAATGCAAGAGTGTAGGAGGAGAGGCTTGAAGGTTAAGATAGTAAGGTTAACATCCCCATTACCAGAGATAAAGAGCTCCCTAATAAAATCAGAGTTAAGATCATCAATATATAGTATATAGATTTTTAATACCATGTATTTATAATCTTGTTATGAATGATAATATAGTAAAAGCGTTATTGAATGGTGAGAGATGGGCTATAGCCAAGGCTATATCAATAGTTGAGGATGATAGAGTTAAGAGGCAAGAGATTGTAAGCAGCATATTCAAGCATGTAGGTAATGCTAGGGTTATAGGCATCACCGGCCCTGCAGGTGCTGGTAAGAGCACGCTAATAGGTAAGATGATAAGTGCTTATAGGGCAAAGGGCTTCAAGATAGGAGTCCTTGCTGTAGATCCTAGTAGCAGCATATCTGGTGGTGCAATACTTGGTGATAGGGTTAGGATGCAGGAGCATGCGCTTGATGATGGTACATACATAAGGAGTATGGCAAGTAGAGGTATGCTAGGAGGGTTATCCCCAGCCTTAAGGGATGCCATAAGGATACTTGATGTTGCGGGTTTTAAGCGTATAATAGTTGAGAGCGTTGGTGCTGGTCAGTTGGATGTTAAGATAGCAAGTATAGCAGATGTTACTATAGTAGTATTCAACCCTCAGACAGGTGATAGCATACAGGCTATAAAGGCAGGGTTGACTGAGATAGGTGATATATATGTTGTTAACAAGGCAGATATAACTGGGGCAAATGCGCTCTATAATGATATAAGATCTCTTATAGCGGATGAGAAGGATGCAAGGGTTATCAAAACAGTAGCAACAACAGGCAAGGGTGTGAATGAGTTGGTTGATGCCATAGAGGATTCAATAAGCAGGGTAGAGAATAATTATAAACTTTATAAGGATAGGGAGAGAAGGAAGATTGAGGAGGAGTTGAGAGATATAATAGTTGATATGCTAACGGATATCTTGCATAAAAACAATGATTTAAGCAAGTATGTTGATTTAATAACAAGTAAGGAGATAGATCCTTATAAAGCTGCAGAGAGTATAGTTAGAAGCAGAGTTAAGGTTGGGTGATAACATGAAGGGCAATGAGAAGGAGTTCTATACAGACTCTGGTATAAAGGTTAAGAGGATATACAAGGCTAGTGATGTAAAGAGGAAAGGTGAAAGTAAAGAGAGGGGAGAGGATGCTGGCAAGTATCCATTCACAAGGGGAATATACCCAGAGATGTATAGGGAGAGGATATGGACTATGAGGCAGTACACAGGCTTTGGTACAGCAGAGGAGACCAATAAAAGGTTTAAGTTCTTGTTAGAGCATGGGCAGACAGGGTTAAGCCTTGCATTTGATCTCCCTACACAGACAGGATATGACTCAGATGACCCTAGGGCAGAGGGTGAGGTAGGTAGGGTAGGTGTGCCTATAAGTTGCATAGATGATATGATGATATGCTTTGATGGAATACCATTAGATAAGGTTAGCACATCCATGACCATAAACTCTACAGCAACAACCTTACTTGCATTCTACATAACCGTTGCAGAATCCCAAGGCGTACCTATAAACATACTTAGAGGTACATTACAGAATGATATACTCAAGGAGTACATAGCAAGGAACACATACATATACCCTCCAGAGCCTTCCATGAGGCTATTTGTAGATAGCATGGAGTTCTGTAGCAAGTATATGCCTTCATGGTACCCTGTAAGCATCTCAGGTTACCATATAAGGGAGGCTGGTGCAAATGCGATTCAAGAGCTTGCATTTACATTTGCTAATGCAATAGCGTATGTTGATGCATGCATTGCTAGAGGTTTAAAGGTTGATGAGTTTGCCCCTAGGCTATCCTTCTTCTTCTGTTGCACAATGGATATACTTGAGGAGATAGCGAAGTTTAGGGCAGCAAGAAGGATATGGGCTAAGATAATGAAGGAGAGATACAAGGCAAAGAATGAGAAGAGCATGCACTTAAGGTTCCATGTACAGACCAGTGGGGAATCGCTTACTGCACAGCAACCAGATAACAACATAGTTAGGGTTACACTGCAAGCATTGGCAGCTGTGCTAGGAGGATGCCAATCACTGCATACAAACTCTAGGGATGAGGCTCTATCATTGCCTACTGAGGAGTCTGTTAAGATAGCCTTAAGGACACAGCAGATAATAGCGTATGAGAGCGGAGTTATCAAAGTAGTTGATCCGTTGGGGGGCTCATATTACATAGAGTATCTTACTGATGAGATAGAGGATAGGGTATGGAAGTATCTTAATAGGATAGAGCGCATGGGAGGGTCCCTTAAGGCTATAGAGAAGGGTTACTTCCAGCAGGAGATAAGGGATAATGCATACAGGATAAAGAAGGAGGTTGATGAGGGTAAGAGGATAATAGTTGGTGTAAACAAGTTTGTAGAACAAGAAGCAAAGGTACCAGAGATACTTAGAATAGACCCAGAGTTGGAAATGAGGCAGATAGCAAGGCTTAAGGAGTTTAAGGCAAAGAGGGATAACATAAAGGTTGAGCAGATGATATCTAAACTTGAGAAGGCTGCAGAGGGTAATGAGAACCTAATGCCCTACATAATAGAGAGTGTTAAGGCAAGAGTTACGCTAGGGGAGATAAGCAATGCGTTCAGGAGGGTATTCAACGTATATCAACCAAAGATAGTAATTTAACATAAGTAGTAAGAACAATTTTTATACCATCAACATATATTTGTTATATGCGCATAGATCATGTAGCAATAGCAGTGAATAATGTAGAGGAAGCCTTAAAGACATTTGAGAAGGTGCTTAAGGTTGATAGAAAAGAGATAATGGTTGTAGAGCATGAGAAGGTAAAGCTTGCGATGCTGCAATTAGAGGATACAAGGATAGAACTCATGGAGCCATTAACAGATGATAGCCCGATAAGTAAGTTTCTAAAGGAGAAGGGAGAGGGTATACATCATATCTCAATATGCACAGATACCATTGAGCAGGATGTTGATAATGCAAGTAAGAATGGACTTAAGATAATAGGGGGTATAAGGACAGGCAGCTACGGTAGGAAGATAACCTTCATACACCCAAAGACACTGCATGGAGTGCTCATGGAGTTATGTGAGCCTCATTAGGCAGGGCTAAGAAATATTAATTAATTTTTATATCATATCTCTATTATCTTAACGTTCCTTGCAACGTTAATAACTTTAGTAGTATTAAGCATACCTTCATTCCCTCCCTGCTCATGTATATGCCCACAGAAGTGCAAGATTGGTCTCTTTGCTGCTATAAAATCTGCTATTGCTTTAGAGCCTAGATGCATACCATTCCTTGCCTCATCTACTACACCGTATGGTGGGCAATGTGTTAACATTATGAAGCCAGAGCTTAGATCATCAAGCTTTGCAAGTATACCCTTAAACTCATCCTCGCTCAACTCATATGGGGTATTGAATGGGCTCTTGTTACCTCCCCCACACCCAGCAAATATATAGCCTTTAACCTCTATGCACTTCCCATGCAGGTCAGTCCAGTTATTCTCCTTGCATGCTATACGCATATCATCCGGTAACTCAAAGTTCCCAGGCACTGCTAGGGTCCTAACCCCTAGACTACCTATTGTCCTTGCTACCTCTATAGTATTACCATGGACTGGGGTTATATCACCACAGCATAATACAACATCTACCCTATTGCCCTTAATTTGACCCTTAACCATCTCTATCAGTTTGGCATCGCCATGGAGATCTGAGAATGCAAGTATCCTAAGCATATCTGATGCTAAGCATGTAAGAATAAAAACCTTTACATCTAATATAGGTTATGGGTGATATAATAAAGAATCTGCATCTAGAGAAGAAGGGTATAAGAACATTAGGGATAGCAGAGAGCTTTATGAAAGGCAGAGAGAAGGCTATACTTGCAGGGGTTGTTATGCGTAGCGATCTTGTAGTGGATGGTATGGTATATGGTTACAGTACAGTAAGGGGCATGGATGCCACTCAGAGTATATTAAAGATGTATCATGAGTTGGGTAGGAATGATATAAGTCTTGTTATGCTTGGAGGGGTTATAATAAGCATGTATAATATAATAGATATTGAGGAGTTATACTCAAAACTAAGGATCCCTGTTATAGGTTTAACCTTTGAAGACTCTGAGGGGTTGGAGGAGCATATAATGCATGCATTCAAGGATGATTATAGCATGAGGTTGGATGCGTATAGAAGGTTAGGTGCTAGGAGCAAGGTTATGCTTAAGACAAACAACTATGTATATATTAGATGTGCTGGTATAAGTATTAAGAATGCAAGGAATGCCATAAACAAGTTCCTCCTGCAAGGTAGAGTACCAGAACCTATAAGAGTTGCTAGGTTATCTGCAAGAGCATTACTTAGATTACAGTGAGTAATAATAGTGTATTAGCTGGCCTGGTGGTATCTACACTTAATAGGTGCAAGTCTTCTTAGCCTTTGGGATTGTGGAATCTTTATCGCACCGGCCAAGGAACTATTTATCCGAGAACTTAAGTCGTTGAGTAAAACAATTACTTTATGCGCCTAAACTCCCAGCACCAGTATCTTGTGGGATGTGTTATCTTGTTCTTCAACAGACACATCCACTCACTCTTATCCCAATGAAGGCAATATAGGCGCTTCATTCGATCAGGGTTTTGACCAACCAGCCTAGAGTAGCGTCTTGGGTTATAACCAGTTGGGTCGTAAGGCTTCATATAGGGTAGCGTATCATAAACGCCAAGCATCCCTGATTCTCTCATGTTCTTCTTCAGCCTTTCCTTTTATAATGCTAAGCTTATCCAGCTTAGGCAAAGCCTGTAGGTGAAGAGCCACAAATCGCTTGGCTTAGGGGGATTAGCTTCAATATCGGATCTGATAAAATTAATAATTTGGGCCACTCTTTTCGTCAGCTCTGAACATGTGAGGTTAATGACGCCATAAGTCTGTCATAATCACGTTTGGAACAACTTTAGCCACCTTCCAAAGCGCCGTGGTTGCTCCGTCAGCCGACATTATAACGCACTTTTTCAATAATCGCTCAGACCTAAACCACCCCCAACTTGCATATCTTATTCAGCCCTTAACCCTATACCCTATCTTCTTCCTATCGTATTCTCCTGGGCGCATGAAGTGGAGCCAATCCACTACCCTCTGCCTATACTCCACCGCCAGATCCAGTGTGAGCTTGAGTTCTTGGTCCCCTACTCCGCTCGGTGTGATGAGTTTTAGTATTGCGCTTGCAAGCCTCTTCACAGCCTTCTCATCCCTACCAGTTACGTTCGTGAGCTCAACTCTGTCGCTGATTTGGTAGTGGAAGTCCGTCTTCTTCCTCAGCTCGTGGAGTATTCTCGGCAAAGTAGTCTGTTACGAAGCCGTAGTGCTTGGATATGTATAGGTCGAGCCTACCTATCTTCGGCACCTCCCACCCTGGTATGAAGCCGTGTATCCTATCGATGAACGCTGGGTCCCTCATAACCTCTGGGAGGACGTATGTGAAGTCCTCTATCGGCACCTCACCTTTAACATCAACGTTACCCATGAAGATTAGGGAGCATTGGCTTATCCCCCTTCTAACACCTCTTTCAACATACCCGCTCTCCATGTATAGTTTGAGTTTACCCATCATCTCATCCGCGCTCAAAAACTCTATCTTGCTTACCTCATCGAAGACAACGCAGTCCTTTGTCGTTATCTCACCAGGTATGTTTCTCGCTAGGTTCCATATTAGGACGGCGGGGCTAACCCTCCCGCCTGAGAATATACGTGTATAGTGTGATATGTTGAGGTATGTGTAGGTTTTACCCGTGTTCCTCGGACCGAGCTCCATCAAGTTAACATTCGGCTCAACCAAGGGGATGAGCCTAGAGAGTATTACGAGCTTCTTCCTCCAAGGCAAGGCTTCGGGGTTGAAGCCTACTGTGCTTATTAGAACATCAACCCACTCCTCTGTCGTAAACTTCTTCCTCCCATCTATGAATGCCTCCATATCGAGCTTAGCTATTTGGAAGGGTGTGAAGTCAACCACGGTTACAGAGCCCCCCTGTCTTGAAGGGTGGGGTTTTCTTGCTATACTAGTGTGAAGTCAACCACGGTTACAGAGCCCCCCTCCGTGTTAGATACATATTGTAGCTTCGCTAGCCCCCAGAGCCCCTACCTCAATAGGTTCTCGTACTTCTCCAGAAGCTCGTCTGTTATTGAGCATTCGAGCCCGAGGTTCCATAGGAAAGCCATATGGGTTCCTGTTGCTACGTCGGTGAAGACTTTAATTTCATCTATAACCTTGTATTCGCCGTTCTTCATCAGGTCGTGAAGCACCTTATCCCTATCCCTAGGCTCAGGGTAGCATCTTGAAACCATGTTCGCTATATTCCTCAGGTCCTTTCTCTCAGGCGCCTCCTTACCGAGGCTTGAAATCAGATACTCGGATATGAACCTCGGGAGCCTCGCAACCTCCTGGTAAAGCACAACATCCTTCCTAACAACCACATCGCCGAAAACGTATCTGAGCTTAGCGTTAAGCTCATCCATCCTACCCAAGGCTAAGCACCGAACAACTCCTCTGCCTTAAAGGCTCTCTCAACGTGCTTAACCTCACCCCTCCTAACGTAGATCATAAGCTCCTTCTCCACCTTCTTCGGAACATCCCCAGCAACGTACTCGAAGGTTGCTTTGATCCTATATTCTCCGGCTTTCAACACATCAAAGATGAGCGGAAATGAGACCTCGCCTCTAACCTCATCGAAGAGCTTCTCAATGGAGCGACCATCGAAGAGATCGAGCTTAACGGAAACGTTGGTCAAAGGTTCCTCGAGGGGATTCGAAACTAAAACGTTGACGCTAAACGGCTTACCCTCCTCAACCACGCTATCTCCCAATGATATGGTTTAGGTCGAATCCAACCACATTCTTCGTTATCTTCCTTAATGCTGTTCCTTTGTCTATCCAATGCTCTTCAATGTACTGTCTCAGCCTGCCTATGGCTAAAACCAGGAAGGTTCCGCTCCCGCATGCTGGGTCGAGAAGCCTGAGGTCGAGCGGTGCTAGAGGGTTGTTCCGCTCCTGGGCTTCATTCTCGAACGTTTCCAGCTTCCAACCAGCTTCGTTTAACACTACCTCGGCAAGCCAATCTGGTGTATAGTATTCTCCTAGATCGTGCCTAATCTTCCTCGGAACCAGATTCTGATAGAGCCTCTTGAATAGGTCCTTAACCCTCTCAGGCTCGAGCTCAGCGACGCTTGGATCGTAGTTCGAAAGACTATTTACGATGCCCATTATGCATTTCGCAACCTCCTCACCCCACTCATCCAAGTACCATGCGAAGTAGTCTGCTTCCAGGAAGTTCGCTATACCGAGCCTTGCAAATATCCCGCCCTCTTCAAGATCCCTTAACTCACCCCTCATCCTCTCGTGCCCTCTGTAGTATGCATCCTCTAAAGCCTTCAAGTAGGACCATAGTCTTGGAGCCACATATAGCGAAGCAACCTCAGCAGCAAGAAGCTTCATTATTAAAGCGTAGTATGTGTGTAGAGCGAAGAGGAGCTTTTCGGGGTCAGCTTTACCCCTCTAAGCCGTAAATTTCCTCCAACCCTTTGATCTTGTCCGAGTTGTAAGCGCATACCTGAGAGAAGACTCTCTTCCAGTCATCGAAGAGCATACGTGTTCTAGGAGTCGCGTTTAGTAGATTACTGTAGAGCGTTTTTATGGTCTCTTGAGCTACTGAGCTCTGTGGAAGTCTCTTAGGAGCTCTTCCGCGCTTAGCGCCTTTCTCCTGAGCCCTATGATCGCTTCAACCAGCTTAGCTACCGTGTTCCTGTTTACGTCAAATGGTCCTCTGCTCTCAAAACCCTTAGTAGCCTCCCTATATCTTACGAAGCCTATCTTGAAGCCGTCCAACACCACACCAAAGTACCTTGGGAGCCTAGCCTCACCATCAGCGTGATCCACGATGTACTGCTTAACCTGCTCAACAGCCTTCTCAAAACCGCTTTTAGCATCGAACGTCCTAGGCTTCCCATACTCTATTATGAGGTGTCCGTAGAGGGCATCAGTCCTAAGCCCCGACACTAGCGTAACCTCATACCTAGCCCTCGGAGGCCTCCAGGATGAGTAGGGTACTCTATCAACCTCACTCAGCCTCTCTATAACCTTACTTCTAAGTATGTACTCAACACCCTGCTTAAGATCCTCCTCGCTAATCGACTCCGAAGCCACCCTACTAATCTCCTCAGCTATTTCTTCAACGTCTATCCTGAAGCTCACCAACCTCACCCTTCTTGAAGAGCCTACCTTTCTACTTCGCTCTATGTGCTAACGCTTCCTCCTCACTCACCCTACCTAGGCACTTCTCCTCAACCCTAACCTCATACTTGTACCAGTGCCCCTTCACCCTCTTGTATGTGATGAATGGCTTACCCAAGCCACCTGATGCTATCGGCTTCTTGCTAATAAGGTTATCGCTCCATCCTTGAACGTTGAAAGGGCTTTTTCAAACCTACTCTCCGCAAGATTATTCACTTCACCCTCTATAGTTCGGCTCATCTTATCCCTATCTTTAATAAAAAGCATAGAATAATTCAAACTTTAGTATGGATGGTATGGGCTTTAAAGGGCTATAAACCTAGCCATATATGCTAGTATATATCTGTAGCTTACCTAGCGTGTTAGCAAGGGATATAGATACCTATGAAAAGTTACGGCAAGTCTTATTAGAATTAGGTTATTAGAGTAACATATAATATATAGGAACATGTGGTTCTAGTTGAAACTAACAGTATTTATTTTTACTTTGTTTTTACCTTCTTTTTACAACCCCCTATACTAACAGTATCTATGTATATAGATAATATATTATAGTATGGCTGTTGATATAATAAAGACATAGTAAAAATGAAACTAGTGTATGCTGTATGTATATAATATATAAGTATTTATTTTTACCTATTTTTTACCTTTAGCGTGGAAATCTAATCTAGGTTTATGATCTAGATTCTCCTAGCTAGTGTGATTCCATTGTACCTAAGCCATGGTTTAACTGCTTTTAAAACCCCTTGGATGTAGCCTGGAGCCTTACCCTCAGATTCAAGCTTGGCAACAAGATCCTCCAAAGAATCTTGAAGGGTATCGAGATTTTTCTTAGCCCTATCAACAACTTCATCTGGATTCGCTCCTAAAAGCTCACACGCCTTACCAAGCCTCCTCAGAGCTACCTCAGCGGTTATCGGCTACCCCTCTCTAGGTTCCTGAGCCAACGCTGAAGCTTAAGATTATTAAGGAAATGCGAATACTTACCTTCCTTTTTCTTAGGTATCGCTCATCAGCAATAGCATTGGCTAGCCCTTATTTAAAGGATTTGCACTTAATTAGGAGCGGGCCTGGTGGGCTTTGATCCCACGACCTACTGGTTAAGAGCCAGTCGCTTTAGGCGTTGCCATACAACTCTACCTGGCTGAGCTACAGGCCCTACTAATTCCCTAAATAACCTTCAATATATAGTTAATTCCAATACTAGTGAGCTACCCCACCCTAAAGGGTGAGGCTTCTTGGTTCATAGACCTGTTAGAGTCTCCCCAAGCGTAACTTCCCCTAGCCCCTAGGGTAGGTAATATCTTTTCAAATAATCCTAATTTCATTAATCCCTTCTTCAATATATTTAAAGAGCTATTTCTATCTCTATCTATTACTAAACCACATTTACTGCATCTATATATCCTTTCATGTAATGGCATATCCTGGATATTACCACATCTATAACATTCCTTAGTAGTGTATTTAGGATCAACCTTTATTACCTTAGTCTTATAGGAGAGTAACTGTATAAATCTATTAAATGCTTTATTAGCAATATTCCTATGCAATGTATTATTACCTC
>CAYYYF010000020.1:0-20190 GCA_964475945.1 uncultured Nitrosopumilales archaeon
ACATTGCATAGGAATATTGCTAATAAGGCATTTAGTAGATTCATTCAACTACTCTTCTATAAGACTAAGGTTATTAAGATTAACCCTAATAATACTACTAAGGAATGTTATAGATGCAATAATATCCAGGATATGCAATTACATGAAAGGATATACAGATGCAATAAATGTGGCTTAGTAATAGATAGGGATAGAAATAGCTCTTTAAATATATTGAAGAGAGGATTAATAATGAAATTAGGATTAGGATGGTTACTGGAAATGACTACCCTAGGAGCTAGGGGAAGTTACGCCTGTGGAGACTCTAACAGGTCTATGAAACAGGAAGCCTCGCCATTTATGGCGGGGTAGCTCACTGAACTGGATATCTTGGATATTAGAAGTACTCCTAATCCTTAAATTAGTCTCTTTATCATCTATCATAACCTTCTCAACTTTCTCCTTATTAAAGTTCAGAGGTATAGCATTGGATACCTTTAGTGTCTTTACTACACTATCATAACCTTCTACATACCTATCATAAAGCTCAGCATTTGCTATGAATGCTATCTGGACTAATCTGACATTACCATCACTCTCTTGGGATATGGCTGCTCTTAATCCTCATTAATGGAAAACCCTCGCACTCAACAACAATCTCCATTGTCCTTATCCCACTTACAACTACTGGGTTGTGATAACATCCTGCATCTAGATTCTATATTCTCTTGTTGTTACATATTTGCAGTAAACTCACTTGGATTAAACTCTAGTATCTATTACATTTAATGAGATGATTACATCACCACGCTTAACATCACCAGGGAATGCCATAAGACCTCCAATCACAGGATCAAAGATTGCAGGGACTTCCATACCACTCCAACCCTCAGGTAATACTAATTCTATACCAAATTCTCATTCACATAATTGCCTCTTTAAATTCTAACTGAGCCTTAGCATTTATTAATGGTGTAAGCATTAATGCACTCAGAACTACTAAACCTATATATAATCCAAGTCTATGTACCTTCATAACAGGAATAGATCCATGTTCTATTAATAGTTTTTATTAGTATCTTATGAACATATTGATTAATAATTTAATATATGGGCTACTCCATTATTCTCTATGGCAAAGGTAACTGAGCAGAAGGTCCTTAATGCATTGAAGCAGTGCATGGATCCAGAGATCCCATTGAGTATAGTTGATCTAGGCCTTATATATGGTATAGATATAGATGATAGCAACAATGTAAATATAAGGATGACCATGACTACCCCAGGCTGCCCATTACATAATACATTAGTTAGGGATGTTAAGAATGCGTTGAGCAAGGTTGAGGGTATAGGGAATGTTAACGTTGAGATAGTATGGGATCCACCATGGAGCCCTGAGCGTATGAGCCCAGAGGCCAAGGCAATGATATATGGTAGTAGAAGTCTAAGGTTTACAATAGACCTTGAGCACTCTAAGCCATTGAAGCAGGGAAGGTTTGAGAGGCAGAATGATGGCTTGGTGCTTATAAATGAGCAGGGTCAAGGCTTTATGGTAAATCAAGCACTCCTAGATTTCTGGAAGATGTGCGACGGTAGCAAGAGTATAAACCAGATAATAGATGAGTTCAGTGCAAGGCTTAAGATACCTAGGGTAGAAGTTGAGAGAGAAGTTGTTACTCTAGTACAGCAGATGCTTGAGGCTGGGCTACTGAAGGTCTAAGTCCTTAATTTTTATCTTATCCTTATCCTTATCCTTATGTTTGTATTTGTATCTTGCAACCCTATTTGCTATCATAGCAGCAAATGCACCAGCACCTACACCATTATCTATATTCACTACTGCAAGTCCTAATGTGCAACTCTGCAACATGGATGTTAATGCCCCTACCCCATGCGCACCTAACCCATAGCCTATAGATGTTGGTACCCCTATAACTGGTATATCTACTAATGCTGCAACAACTGAGGGTAGCGTACCTTCCATACCAGCAACCACTACTATAGCATCAACCTCCTTGCTTATCATCTCCTTAAGTATAGGGAATAATCTATGTATTCCAGCAACCCCTGCATCGTAACTTGTTATTACATTGCAATTCATAGCCTCTGCAACAACTCTAACCTCCTCTGCTACTGCTATATCAGATGTGCCTGCTGTTATTACACCTACACTACCCTTTGCATCTGCATCAGCATCTGCACTACCCCTATATGCTACAATTATCCTACCCTTCTTACTTACATTAACCTTACCTGCCTGGGAGAGCTCTTCAACAAGTTGATCTATATGCTCATCCTTTATCCTACTTATTATAACCTTATCCTTGCTTGATAGTGCTGCCTTTACTATTCTTAGCAGATCATCGTAATCCTTACCCTCAGCATATACAACTTCTGGCACACCCCTCCTTAACTCTCTATTAACATCTAATCTTGCAAGATCCTCTACATATTGTATGCTATGCAATGATAGCAGATGCTCAGCCTCATCCATGCTTATCTTGCTATCTACCAAAGCCTTAAGTATATCCCTTACCTTCATAGCATAGAAGATCTTCAGTAGATTATTTAAATACTACCCATACTCATATGCTACACCCTTCTCCCCTCTAATATGCCTCCACTCAGTCTCCTTTGAGCATGTGCCACACTCTATGCACCCTTCATGCTGTAGGGTAACTGTTGATCTTAAACTATTCTTATCTATAACCTCCATTATATAGCACTTGGTTGGGCATAAATGCACCATAGCCTTTATGAACCTGCTGTTGCTATCGAGTATCTTTATATGAGGCTTAGAGTCCTCATTTATCTTCAACCTTGCTATCCTCTCATCTATGCTCAAAGGTTTTATACTTGCTAATGGTTTAACCTCCTTGCCTATCCTCTCTGCTATCTCCATAGGTATCTTAACGTAAGCTTCATTACTCTCTATTATCCTAAATAATGTCCTCTGATCTAGCATCCTTGCTATTGCTGCTGCTAACTCTTGTATAGCAGTCTTCTGGATAAGCATGAATGCTAACTTTAGGAATAGAGGGAATGGGTCAAGTGGTATATCCTTGCATGCCCTAACGAATATCTTCATATACTCAAAGTCTATACTCTTAACGTCATTTGTGTATGGACTCTCATTAACCAACTGTGCATAGTATCTGCCCATATAATCCTCAGAGAAGTTACCCCTTTCCTTTGCCCTTGCTACTGCCCTTGCTGCCCTAGCAGCATCATCTATGCCTATATTTATACCCTCTATTCGTGTGCCTATGAATATGCCCTTACCAGCAGCATCCCCTACGAATAATACGTTATGCTTGTATGGCTTATGCATCATAGCCCTCTTACCATCTGGCACAATTTTGCATGAGTATTCCAACTCCACATAGTTGTTAGTAAAGGATACACCGTACTCCTCTAACTTCTTCTTAACCTCATCAAGCCTATTCTTTATCTCCTCCTCGCTGCTATAAAGGCCTTGCTTTAATGCCTCCATTCTAGCACTCTTTGAGTAGTATGTATACCTTAACTCCTCATACTGCTTAAGCAGCTTGCTTAAACCAGATCTTATCCTTAACTGCTCCTCCTTTGGTAAACCTCTATCTATCTCTTTGGGCACTGCTACCTCATCGTATATATAATTGGTTATAACAGGTCTAGTAAGGAACTCATTAAGTAGTTCATATGGCTCAACTGGGCTCTTTATAAGTGAGTCTAGATGGTATACCAAGCCTACTGAGAGTGTATCCTTGTTTGTGTATAGGAAGCCTCCACCATTATGACCCCTTGATATATCACCAGCAAATAGATGTGCTACCCCTTCCCCATCGCTTACATTGAACCTCTTATCTATAATATCCTCTGGTAGCCTAACTATGCACTTAACCCCTTGGTACAATGCCTCTACCTCAAACTTACCCCTTGCACCTGTTATTAAGGCAACCTCAGAGTTAACACCATCTGCAGCAATCACTGCATTAGCCTCAAACTCCTCTAACTCATCCGTTACTATTATGCTTCTGCCATCCTCATGCCATACTATATCTCTAACATGTACACCATCCACTATACCCCCACCCATCCTTGCTGCCTGCTCCTCTGCTCTCTCAGCGAACCATTTATTAAGCCTAGCCATCAATACTGAGTAAGCAAAGTTTATTCTATAGTTATGAGCCTCTGTAAGGTCTATTGTATAAGATTTATGCCTTGAGATAGCATTAAGATAATACTTAACTATCCTCCTCTCTACTGGGGCATCTGTAAGGAAGTCCTCATATATATCCTCAACATTGTATACCTTACCGTCAGGGTAGTTCTTTGAGTATAATATTCCTCCAGTAACATTCTTACTACCTATAGGCTTACCAGACTCTAGGAGTACTGCCTGCACGCCAAGCCTTGATAACTCATGCAATGCTGCTAAACCTGCTGAGCCACCTCCTACTATAACAGCATCAAACCTCTCCATTGGATCACCTTTTGCTCTTATGGCTTTTAATAGCATCTATAAGTAATGGTAGTGCATCCTCAAGCCTAGCATTTATGAATATATCGCTCTCATCCTTTATAGGTGCATCCATATCAGTGTTGATAGAGATAACAACATCACTATCCTTCATCCCTACTATATGCTGTATCGCACCACTTATCCCTACTGCTATGTAGAGCTTAGGAGCAACCTTCTTGCCACTGCTACCTACTACCCTTGCTGGTATGAAGTACTTCTCCTTTATGCTACTACTTACATTGAATGGTAGCTTTGATAATGGTAAGGATATGGCAACCTTTGCATTGAGCAACTCTGCAAGCTGCTCTACAAGTCTTACATTCTTCTCTGGATCATCCTTTATACCTCTCCCAAATGCAACTATAACCTTTGCATCCTCTAGATTAACCTCATCCTTTATAACCTTCCTCTTTAATACCCTATACCTTAAATCCTGCTCACCTATCAAGGGCTTATACTCTACTATCCTACCCTCCCTCTTGCCATCCTCCAAGGGCTTGAATACCCCTGGTATAACGCTACATGCCTGAGGAGAATACTCTCTAGCAATGGATGGGCTCCTGTTATCCAAGCATAGGATCTGTGTCCATAGGAAGCCAGAGAAGTCTGGTCTATACATGAATAGAACCTTCTCATAACGCTCAGGCTTACCATTTGTCTTATACTGATGTGTTATGGTAACATCATCTATAACAAGCTTGTTCACATCAGATGCTAAACCTGACTCCAACTCTGCAAGCACTGTAGCAGATATATGCCTACCTATGCTATCTGCGCCAAAGAGCATATATCTTGGTTTTACATATGCACTGCTTGTGCTTTCTGCTGCTTGCTTAACCAGAGCCCTATCCCTTACTATAGAGGATATAACCTTTGTGTATGTATTAACCACTGGATACCTTAACGCCTCATGCTCTGCATATATTACAGCATCTGCACCAGCATCTATAGCCTTGCTGCAGAGATGCCTTACATTGTAGCCTAGTATGATTGCTATAACCTTCTCATCGCTAGCATACCTTGAGTTAAAATAATCCATAAGCCTTCTAGCCTCTCCAAGCATCTCATAGCTTACATTCAATGCATTACCATCATCATGCTCAAATACAACAAAGATATGCTGATACTTATCCATACCACTTATATTATCATTAGATTGCATTGTAACCTCAGACTGCATATCATCTCTCACCTATTACAAGATCTACAATATACTCTGCAACCTCCCTTAACTCCTTGCTATCAGCATTAACTACCCTAGCCCTCCTACTTGCCTTTACCTTTGGTATCCTCTCAACCTTGTATACTATGGTTGGGGATCCAGCAAGACCAACATACCTTACATCAACCCCTAGATCCTTTGCACTCCATACCTTAAGGTACCTCTTGTGGTCTTTGCTCCTCTCTCTTGCTTCTTTCTCAACCCTTGCCAATTTAAGCCTCTGAGATACAGTAGTGTATACATCCCTATAACTAGGGTCTAATACAACAAGTGCTGGTAATGGACACTCAACCTCCTCTATTACAGTATAAAGGGATGGTAGATCTACCCTCCTTCTTGCCCATATTACCCTACCATTTATATCTACCCTATAATCTATAACATTGCCTATAAGGTTAAAGCCTAGCTTCCATGCAGTCTGAGGCCCAGTCTGCCCTGTCTCGCCATCTACTGCCCTATGCCCAGCAAATACAAGGTCTATGCCTTTAGCATTGCTACCATCTACCATCTTAAGTATACCATGCTTCAAGACCTCTGCTGTTGCTAGGGTATCTGCACCAGCAAAGAGTCTATCTGTGTATAAATGCAATTCATCTGCATCACATATGCTCATAGCATCCCTTAATGCAGTATCAGCATTAGGTGGACCCATGGTGCATACCCTAACTGTAGCATCGTAGCATACCTTAGCATACCTTGCTGCTCTACATGCTATAGCGCTATGTGGCCCAAGTATGTTCCTTGTTAATGATCTGTTAAGTGTACCATCTGGGTTGTAAGTTACGCTACCCTCAGATAGATCAGGCTCAAGTTTAACGAGCACTGCAGCATTTAAAGCATTACTCATCTATTATAATTTGCATGGGTGGTTAATTTGCTTTGCTATTATAAACTACTCTAGAATATTCTTCATCTCCTCGTATAACCTAATATACGCTTTACCCTTATCAGTTAATTTTAGCAGGCTATTCTCCTTCTCATATTCTATTAATTTGATATTGATAAGGTAATCTATCTATCTATTCACCAGACGTGTATCAAGCCTCGATTCGTATGCTATACTGGTCTTATTAACAGGCTCATTGATTAATACTGATAATATATCATATATTATATCAAACCTACTCCTCTTCTTCTTATTTATGCCCATGATAAAGGTACAGATTAGATAGATTTAATGTTAACGTGGTTATACCATGTAATTATTATTATGCTAAATATATAGACTAATTACAATTCTTAACCCTTCTGCTACAATAACCTTCATCCATCTCTTACAATACTCTCATAGAGCATGAGTGCACCTTCCTTACTATCAATGCCTACTACAACAGCAGATCCACTCTTGAGTATTGATACGCTCTTCCCATCACCATCTACAAGCGTTAGACCCATCTCCCCTCTACTCTTCCTCTTAAACCCTAGCTCCCCTGCTCTTACCTCTATTCTATCTAAGTCAAGCGAGAGTATACTGTTAGGTGTTATAGAGAAGGTCCTCTTACCCATATCTCTCCCACAGAGCTCCTCCACAAAGAACCTCTGCTTTGGTACAGCAGCAATAGCATTACCATTTGAGCATATGCAGTGCTCATTCCTTGCAACCTCTATTTTATTGAATGAGAGATCGTTAAGATCTATGTATAATAGTTTATTCACTAGCAAGGGTTGGGAACCAACAAGTATCCTTACTGCCTCTGATACCTGCACAGCACTAACTATATAAAGTATGGATGGGTGCACACCCTCTATGCTGCATGTTGGCATCTCATCATCACTCAACTCAGGGAATATGCACCTTATGCATGCACTCTTACCAGGGATTACGGTGCATACTGAGCCTAGCATGCTTAATACCCCTCCATATACATATGGTATACTTGCCCTTAAGCATGCATCATTCAATGCATACCTAGCATCTATGCTATCTAGACCATCTATAACAAGATCGCATCCCTTTATTATCTCATCTGCTGTACTGCTGTTAACTGATACTGCCAATGGCTCCACCTTAAGGTATGGGTTTATAGCCTTAAGCCTCTCTGTAGCCCTCTCGACCTTAACATAGCCTATATCCTTATCTGTATACAGCACTTGCCTATGCAGATTGCTTAACTCTACAACATCCCTATCCACTATCCTTATATAACCTATGCCCATTGCTGCCAACTGCATTGCTATAGGGGAGCCTAAGCCCCCTGCCCCTACAACGCATACCTTTGAGTTCTTTAACCTTATCTGGCCCTCATAGCCTATAGAGTCAAGCATTATCTGCCTAGAGTAACGTTCCAACTCATACTCAGTTAGATCCTCGCTGCTCTTTAACTCACTACCCCCAGCAACTGCAGGTAGTATTGCTATCTTATCATCATCATTGAGTTTAGCATCCAAACCCCCAAGGAACCTTGCATTCTTACCATTTATGTATATGTTTATAAGTGCTTTAGGCTTGCCATTTGCATCTAGCACCCTTCTAGCAAAGTCATTACCTAGCATCATAACTAAAGCATCTATGGCATCCTTTAGGGTATCTGCCTCTAACCTTACCTTCCTCTCCCCTGCACCCCTATTCAATGTTGATGGTATACTTATCTCAACACTAGCCATTCAAATCACCTTAAATACTCATTTAAGCATAAACCTATCTTAAGGCTACAGCTACTCATGCGCTTACTATCTATATTGAATATATTTATCTTTCGTGAATAAACTGTTATCATCTTGCATCAAGTATCTTGCAGCCCTCAGCAGGCTTGCATATCTTTACTATGCATTGCATGTTATTTGCATTATACACCCCCTCTACTACATGGGATACCCTTGCTGCATCATCAATGCTCTCTGTAATTATAAGCATAGATGGGCCTGCACCACTTATTGTTACTGCAAGTGCACCACTTCTTAATGCACTCTCTTTAACCTGATCATACAATGGTATAAGGTGCTTCCTTGCAGGCTCTACAACAGCATCCCTTATAGCATCTGCTATCATCTTAACGTCTTGCATAGCAAACCCTGCTACCATCATGCTTGCATTAGCAATATTACTTACCATATTCTTTAAAGTAACACTCTCAGGCAATACACTCCTTGCAATACCTGTCTTACCCTTTGGTACACTAACCCTTGGTGTTACTATGCACATGATTAGATCCTTTGGAGGCTCAAGCCTTATCACCCTTAGAGGTTCTGCCCTAACTATAACAAAGCCTCCTAACATGGATGCTGCTACGTTATCGTAATGTGCAACGTTTGCTGATGCAACCTCGCCTAGAGCAGAGTATCTAACAAGCATGTTAGCATCAAGTCCAAGATCATACATAACATCAAATGCCCTTACAGCAGCTACTGCGGATGCTGCACTAGAGCCTAGCCCATACCCTGTTGGTACACCTTTTATTATTCTAACCTTTAATGCATCCATTATATCGTAATCCTGCATAATACTCTTTAATGCTAGACCCGCTGAGTTCTGCTCAACTGCTATAGGTATGCCATTACCATTCTGCCCTAACACTTCTATGCTTAATCCATCACCATCTGCAATCAATTCAACCTCATCATAATAAGCATCTATTGCTAACCCAAATACATCAAACCCTGGCCCAAGGTTTGCTGTTGATGAGTATGCTCTAGCCTTAACATACCTCATGCTAATCCTCTCCTTGGTTCAGTATCCTTGCTAACGCAGCTGCTAGATTAACCAAACCTTCATAACTAATGCTAGATACAGCAAACAACTCCATAGATAGACCATACCTCTTTGCACTCTGCATAAGCGACTCTGCAAACAGATATACTTCACCATCCCTCTGATCTGTAACTGCATATTCTAGTCTAGCAAGGTTAGATGACCATTCTATTATCTTACTTAACCTATCCTTAACAAGATCTATCTTTGATAATGCATTTATCTGGGGTATCTTAAGCCTAAGCCTTATAGATGTTGCTAACAATGCTATAGATAGAAGGTTAAGAGGGGTAGATACAAGTATGGAATCAAATAGGAATACGCTTGCCTTTGCTGAGCATCTAAGTTCATTAGCAAATATAAGGCCAGAAGATCTGTATGCAAAGAGCTCAACCTGCCCAGGGGTATCTATTATAGCATAATCTGGGTTAAGTTCATCCATCTTTACTTGTATATCATCTAAGAGTGTAGCGATCATATCACTTGCCATTACAAGAGCACCATTAGGCCCAAGCCTATACCTCTCCATTATATCATATATATCTACTTTATCCCTAACATCTATATCAGGTGTATATGGCAGTTCCATGACCCCTGGATCAAGGTTCACTGCTATTACATCTGCACCCTTGCTGGCATAATACTCTACTAGCCTAGAGGTAAGCATTGATTTGCCAGAGCCTGCTGTTCCAAGTATGAATATTACGTGCATAAGGATGGTAAGGATAAATAGCTATTTATTTAATTCTATATAATATGCAGTGGAAGAAGATACTTGCTATAGTTGCAACCATAATACCCTTGATAATAATAAGTATACTCCTTGATGTAAAGCCTGAGGATATAACATCCATAGGCTTATTCCCTTTCATACTTGGCAGTGCTGTTGCAGTAGCAAAGTTGTATATACAGGGGTTAAGGTTCCACTATTACGTAAGATCATTCCTAGGCGATGGTATAGGTAGCATAGGTAAGAATATGCATATAAGGATAGGAAGTGAGTTTGTTACCTTGACTACTCCAGCATATACAGGGGGAGAGTGGGTTAGGGTAGCATGGTTATACAAGAATGGTGTACACTCTGGCAAGGGGTTATGGATAATAACTGTTGAGATAATAAGTGATGTGCTCGTTGGTAGCACTCTAGCATATATAGCAATGGCAATAGCATTTGGTGCCCATAATTACCTTATATCAACTGCAATACTACTCGTAGTAACCCCTGTATTCGTATCTTACTTGATACTACTAGCATTATCTGCAAAGAAAGTGATACAGATGCCAAGGTTCACAAAACCACTACTTGTAAGGTTATTCGGAGAGGATAAGGGAGAACGTTGGACCAATGTTATGAATGATAGTCTAAGGGGTTTATGTGAGATGTCAAGACTTTACCTAAGACGCTCATCCTTAAGGATATTTGCTATAGGGCTAGCACTAACCTTTGTTGGTGCTGCATTGAATGGTTTAACGTTCATGATAGTTGCCAACTCAAAGGCACCTATAGGGTTCTTTGAGTCTATAGTTATGGTTGCTGCATCTATAGCAATAGGCACAGTACCAATAAGCCCTGGGGGCTCTGGGTTAACTGAGCTTGGGCTAGCATACTACTTGAATACATTCAACCTAGATCCCACAAAGTTAGGCGAGGTTATAATAGTATGGAGGATAGTGTCATACCATGTACCTTTAATGGTTAGTTGGTTTTTCCTAGTAAGATCTACCATAAAAGGATAGGTAAAGATCCTTATCCTTATTCCTTATCCTCAACCTCATCCATCATACTCTCACTGCTAACATCCTCTAAAGGCTCTAAAGACTCTAACTCAAACCTATATACACCATCCATATCTAGGTTAAAGTTCTCCTTTAAGAACCTTGTTAACCTCTCACTCAATGGTGTCTTTAGAATCCTAACCTTAAAGGCATATACTATACCCTTCCTTAACTCCTCTATATCTATGTTATCCATAACTCTAGCAGTTATTATATACTTTCCAGTAGGCAACTGCTCATAGAAGTTTATATCAACACTCCTATTGCTCTTATCTATATCTAGGAAGTATCCAGTGCCCTCCCAAGTATACTCTACCCTAAAGCTATCATCCCTTATCGAGTTTATCTCATCCTCAGCCCACTTTGGTAACTCACTCATACCCTACGCCATTACTCCCAAAGATATATACATTTATGTTACTTCTTGCCCTTACTCATCCACCACTCAAAGTACTCAGACTCCTTGCTCCCCTTCTTCTTCTGAGGCTTAAGCCTATCTTTAAGATCATAGAGCTGCTCCCTTGTAGCATATAGCCCACATTTGTTGCATATGAAGTGCTTTGTGCTAACCTCGTATATCAACTCCCCATTACACTCTGGGCATCTGTTATCCAATAACTATTATTATCTATACTAGAATATAAACCACTGCCTACCATAAAGTATATCTAACTAAAAGGCAAAGTAACTTCAAATGGGTATAGATAAGGAGAGTATAATAGAGGTTATACTCAAGGCTAGGAGCGATCTTACCAGAGAGGATGTGTTAAGGATGGTTGAGGATACGATGAGGAGGATAGGTGCTGGCTACCTTACAGAGCAGGGTGCGCTCTACATAGTTGCCTCTGACCTTGGTGTTAAGGTAGATAGCAGTATTGCAATGAATAAGGGTATGGAGGTAGGTTTAAAGGATCTTTACTCTGGTGCAAGGGATGTTAGCTTTACTGCTAGAATAATGAAGATCTATCCTTTAAAGAGGTATGTTAGAGGCGATGGCTCAGAGTCCATGCTAAGGGCTTTAACAGTATATGATAATGATAAGAGCATGCGTATGAACCTATGGGATGATCATGCGAGCATGGTAGAGAAGCTAAGGTTAAATGTAGGAGATGCCATAAGGGTTACACGGGCATATACAAGGAGCATGCCAGATGGCAGCATAAGCATAAACACATCAGCAAATACAAGCATTGAGATTATAGATAGCACAGATATAAAGAGTTTAGATGAGCTTGCTGTAGATGTTGATACTCTACTCTTAGATAGCAAGGGATTATCTGATAGGGATATTGTTGTTAATGGTATACTTGCATCAAACCCTGTAATAGCACCTTATGTAAGCAGAAGTGGAGGCATGAGCAAGGTACTCCGCTTTAGGATCCAAGGCAGTAACGGCTCAAGGGTTAGAGTAGTTATATGGGATCTTAACCCATCAAATATAGCAAGGGTTATACCATTGAATGCTAAGATAACTGTTATAGGGGTAAGGGTTAAGGTTAATGGGAGCAATGATAATGCTATAGAGTTGCATGGTGATGCTGGAAGCGTAGTAAGATTGGCAAGTGCTTATGAGTATGATAGCAATAATTATGATGATGTAGATGTTATGCAGTTCAATATCCTTGCAGTAAGCAATGATAAGAGGTATGCAGTAGTATCTGATACCGATGGTAATCTGCTACTCTTAGATATACAGGAGTATGCGGATAAATCTGGTATATCTATAGAAGGAGCAATGCTGGAGTGTATACCAAGCAAGATACTTGGGTATACTGTATACTTGGATGATGAATCCTATGCAAGGGTTAAGGAGCAGGATTATAAGTATAGTGTAGCATCAACAAAGATCTCTGAGGTAAGGGAAGAGGATAGACTTTACATAGTTGAAGGGATTGTGCTAACAACACCATCAAGTAGTGATGTAAGGCTTACTGGTAGGAGCGCAAGGTACTCTGAGATTATGATAGGGGATGATACAAAGGAAGTGAAGGTTGTTGCATGGGATAAACAGGTAGCAATACTTGAGGATCTTAAGGTAGGGGATAGGATAAGGATGTATGGAGTAGTAGCAAGAAGAAGGGAGTATAATGATATTAGTGCAGATACGTATGAACTCTTGGTTAGCCCATTCACAGTAATAAAAAGGCTTGGTTAGTAATTAATTATTGATGATAATATCAATGATAATATCAATACTCTAATCATCCCAGAAGCCTCTCGTCCTTATATACTGTGTCTCTGCCTCATATACAAGCCTTACAAGCATATCCTCACTACTATTATCATACATGCGAAGTATCCTTGATGCGCTATCCACACCTATACCATGACCAGAAAGCACAAGCAAAGCACTCTTACCGAATGTGTGTATAAGTGAGGCTGACTTCCATGCCCTCTTGAACCTATGCTCCTGTTCATCACTCAACCTCTTATGCCTTACCTTCAGCATTACTGCATTTAGAGTATCATCATCATAAGGATTCAATGCTGCTATTAGCCTAGAGTTGCATCTCTCGCACTGTATGCGATCTGGTGCACTGCTAACGCTAACAACCCTGCTATATCCACATGTTAAGCATACAAGCCTATGCTTTGTATTAACAAGCCTATCATAGACCATCTTAAGTATACCTTGCTCATTGCTGAATGCTCTACTTGTAGTATTATACCCAAATTCACGCTTCAGCATCACCTCTGCTAGTTGCGATGGTTTATCAACCTCAACCCATATTACATTTATCCTATTAGCCCTTACATCCTCCAATATCTTCTCTGTAAGCTTGATATCATACTTCTCATGTATCAACTCCCTTTGAGCCTCCTTAACTATTTGCGTATCCTTGTACCTCTCATAAAGCATCCTTGCTGCCCTCTTATCATATACTGCATCATCAGCAACTATACCAAATCGCTTCGCTACATTCCATACCCTCCAGTTTAGGGCATGTGTATTTATCAATGATGCCTTTAATATGCCAGCAGTATCATACTTGCTGTATAAGCACTCATACACCTTGCCCTTGCTTATCCTTGCATTAGAGGTGAGCATTATCCTGTATGCATCTGCCCTAGCATTAACCACATAGCCTAGTGTTGATGAGAGTATAGTTGAGAGCAGTGCTGCTAGGGTATTATTAACCTTGTTACCAAAACATGCATGTATTATCAAGAACTCTGAGCACTCTACAACTATACTCCTCTCATCAGGTATTACATTAAGATACTTAAAGGTAGATACAAGGATCTCCTTGCTCTTATTACTTACACTAATATTGTTATTAATGATGCTCCTCCTCATCTTTCCTACTAGCACTGCTGTATCATAATCTACAGGTATGCTCTCACCACTCCAGTAGGGTATGTTCATGCTTGATCCATACCATGGCTCAACGTTAACCAGTAACCTCTGATAATCTACAGATACTACCTTCCACTGCAAGCCTTTGAGTATGAATATGCTACCCTGCTCACAGTAATCCCCAACGAACTCCTGATCAAGCGAGCCTATAACCTTGCTACTTATTATATCGAATACATCAAACTTTAATACATCTGGTATCATTGATGCATTTGCATAGTAGTATAACCTTGCATTCACTGCCCTGAATCTATTACCATCATACCTTACTATCCCTTGCTCTGCAAGTATCTCTATGCACCCTTTTATATCCTCAATGCTTACATCCTTGAATGGATATGCCTTGCTTATAATGCTTAATGCCTCCTCTATGCTTATACCACTACTACTCTCCAATGCCAAGCCTACAAGGTGATGAGCAAGAACATCCAATGGAAGATCATGCACCCTCTGCTCCTCTATTGAACCCTTCTTTAACCTACTCAGTATTGCTAATGCCTCTAACTCATCATCAGGGTTCTTTGCTATTATTATACCTCTAGCACTCTTACCTATGCTATGCATGCTCCTACCTATCCTCTGAGCCATCTTTGCTACTTGCCTAGGGGAGCCGTAGTGTATAACAGTGCCTATTGAGCCTATGTCTATACCTAACTCCAAGGATGATGTGCATACCACTATACCCCCTGTATTGTTACTCCTTAACCTATTCTCAGTCTCCTCCCTAACCTCCCTTGAGAGTGAGCCATGGTGAACATCAACCCTAGCAGTTGATCCTTGGGCATTCATTATGCTTGCTATATACTCAGCCTCATCCCTTGTGTTGGTGAATAGAAGCACCGACTCCCCCTTGCATCTGCTATCAATGTAATCAAGTATGTATGATGCTATCTCTTGCGTAGATGCATCCATATACTCTATCTTAACATCATAACCCCTTAGCCTATCATCCTTTACTACAGCACACCTCCTACTGCCAGCAAGGAACCTTGCTGCCTCATCTATATTGCTTATGGTAGCACTCAAGCCTACCCTTGTGACCCTTCTACTGCTCAACCTCTCAACCCTCTCCATGCTTAGTGTTAGGTGTGCACCCCTCTTACTTGCTAGCAGTTCATGCAACTCATCAACTATAATCCACTCTATGCACTTCAAGGTATTACGCATGTTACTTGCTAGTATTATTGCTAATGTCTCAGGTGTTGTTATGAGTATATCTGGAGGCTCTTCCAGTATCTTCCTCCTTCTATAACTGCTTGTATCACCATGCCTAACATCAACCCTTAGATTGAATGAGTCTGCATACTGCTTTATCCTTCTTAGCATATCCCTATTCAATGCCCTCAATGGGGTTATGTATAATGCCCTTACCCCAGTGCTATTACTGCAATTAAGCATAGCCATTATGGGTATAATTGCTGCCTCAGTCTTCCCAGAGCCTGTTGGTGCAATTATTAGAGTATTTACCCTTCTGATTAGCAATGGTATGCTCTTCTCTTGAACATAGGTTAGAGTATTATAACCAAACCTTTCATAGCAATCTCTTATTACATTCTCATCCATACCAATTATTATCCAGCAAACTATAATAATAACCATAGGAATGAATTGAAAGGTATTTATCCTTGCTTGATATATTAAGTGTAATGGCTGAGGTAAGTATAGCAAAGATGGATAAAGGTAATGATGTAACATTCAAGGTTAATGATGAGGATATATCTGTACTCTACATAGTTAAGCATGAGCTTGTAAAGATGGATGATGTTAAGATTGCAGGGGTAGCACAGAGGCATTACCTTATAAATGAGTATGAGTTAAGGGTGATTACAGATGAGGGTAAGGATGTATTTGATGCTATAAAACATGCAGTAGATAATGCATTAAAGAACCTTAGAAGTTTGAGGCAGGAGGTTAGCTTAAGGTTACAGTAAAAGGTGTATAGTATGCACTTCTGCCCCAAATGTGGTATGCGATTGGTTCAGGCAAGGAGTAGTGATGGTGTGTATCTAACATGCAAGAAGTGCGGTTATAATGAAGCTACTCAATCAGTAAAGAGCAATGCTAGCAGTAACATTAGTAGCAAGGATGTTAAACCACTCATACAAGTAGTTGGGGAAGGAGAGGATATATCTACCATGCCTACGATAAAGATCCTTTGCCCAAAGTGCGGGCATGATACAGCCGTATGGTGGATGCTGCAGACTAGGAGTGCAGATGAGCCTACTACCCAATTCTACAGATGTGTAAAATGTAATCATACTTGGAGGCATTATGCATAATTTATAGTATAGAGATATATAATATTCATAATCTTAGTAATGTAATAATCCTTAGATTGTATATTAGATCTCCAAATAATACAAGTATTAATAGAATCATTTCGTCTTATAATAAAGTAACCTAATTTTCCCCTATAATTGAAAATAGAAAGGTTTTTAAACATGTTAATGGAATTATTCCTATGCAAAGTATAATAATAGCAATAGCACTGGTATTAATGCCATTATTCACCATTATGAGTGTAGCAACAACTGATTTCTCAGTAAGTTCTACTGCACAGAGCCTAGTAGCAGAGGTTATAGAGAATGATGATACATTTGATATACAACTTACTAGAGTGCAGATAGCAGGAAGCAACGCCGCTGCAACTAGCACTAGCGAGAATAGTCCAGCAGATATAACTTCAGCAGATCCAATTGTAAATGCTAACGACATTACCAAGAATAACTACACCTATTTTATACATATACAAGAGAAGAATTATGATAGTGCTCCAGCAGGTAGCAAGTGGCGGGTTCAATTCTATAAGGATGGTACTCAGATAGGTAATGATATCTACATAGGTAATACAATAGCAAATAATTCAGCAAAAGAAGGTATAAAGGTGCGTGTTGACCTCGGTTCTTCCTTCAGTGGTGGAGTTATAGAGGTTGTGATAAAGAAGATAGCATAGGGAGAGGCTATGAAGATAGGCATAGATAGGAAGATCTATTATCTTCCCTACTCATCTTTATTTTTCTTTGCTTTTACTCTTATTATTATATCTAGCAATGCTTATGCAGAGAAGGTTAATGTAAGATTTGATACCTATCCTTTAAGAGTACCTATTATAATAGATGGGAAGATATACAACCCTCCAGCAGAGTTTACATGGGATAGGTACACTTGGCATAAGGTCTCAATAGATACGGTGGTGTATGATAATGATGCAAGGTATGTATTCAAGCAATGGAGCGATCTTAGCAAGGATGCAAGTAGGGAGGTAAGGGTTGATGTGGATGAAGATAATCCTCATACGCAGTACATTGCATACTTTGATAAGCAGTATAGGCTCTTGCTTATAGATGGTGATGTAACTGAGCGATGGTATGATGCCAATACTATAGCAAAGATTGAGGTGGATAAGGTAAGGGTTATAGATAGCAAGAGTAGGTTGGTATTTGATTCATGGGTAATCAATGATCATGATCCTAACACTGATGATATCTTGACCGATGATAACAGAGTTGCTCTTATCATGGATAGAAGCATCGTATTAAAGCCTGTATATAAGAAGCAGTACTACGTAGATGTAAGGGCAGTAGATGAAAATGGTAATATAATCAATAATGTAGTAACTCTAGGCTCTGGTTGGTACTATGAGGGTTCTAATGCACATATAGCATGTATACCAATCAAAGATGATATCATATTTCATTCATGGAGAGTTATAGACTTCATCAAATCCCCTGATATAGATAGTAATGAGAATATAACAACTATAACAGTAGATACGCCATATACACTTGAGTGCTTAATCAAGGGTAAGGTTAATAGTGCTAAGGGCATAGTTGAAAAGCAGATACTACCAAAAGAGATGCATAGGCTAGTAGCATTAACAAGCTATGGTGCAGTGATCAAGGATGAGTTGGTAGAGGTTAATACAATTGTAAAGGTAGATGCTCCTCAAGTAGTGCCCATAAGCAATAATGTAAGATACATCTTCAAGCAGTGGAGTGATGGATTATTAAGGAGCAATGCAAGTAACATGGTTAAGGTTGATAATGATAGGGTATTGGTTGCTGAGTATAAAAAAGAGTATAGGGTAGAGGTTAATGGCAATACATATTGGTATGAGGATGGTTCTAGCGTAGAGTTAAGATGCCCTCTACCAAAGGGTAATGATGATATCAGTTACAAGATCATCTCATGGAAGGATAATGATGGTAGCATTATAGATGATAGGGAGAGTATAAGCATAACTGTGAACAAGCCTTACAGGGTAGAATGCTCATACGATGAACTATACAAGGTATCAGTAATATCACCTTACAAAGAGGTGAAGGGGGAGGGCTTCTATAGGAGAGGTTCAGAGGCAGTAATATATGCAAGTGAGAGCATAGACCTTGGGTTAGGGAGGAAGGCTTACTTCATTGGATGGGATGGAGACGTAAGTAGCAAGAGCAATCCATTAACCATAGTAGTAGATAAGCCTTACAGGGTAGTTGCTCTATGGCAAGAGGATAACATGCAGCAGTATGTAATACTTGCAGTTCTGAGTAGTAGCGTAGTAGCAGCAAGTATGATGTATCTCAAGGGGAGGGCGATCAGGTATAAGCAGATATAAGCATGGAGTACCCTATTCAAGTAGGCTAGTAGATGTATTAATCACTATAATATATATTGTGCCCATACTGTTAATAGTTAATCTACTTGTTTACAGCATACTCATACTATTCAACACAACCCCTATACTTATCGCTGAAGGGATAAGCATGCGCCCTACCATAATTGCTGGTGATATACTTATACTTGATAAACCAGATCTCTCGTTTATAAAAGAGGGGGATATAGTTGCTTACAGATCCAATGATAATGCAATAGTTGTTCATAGAGTGGTAGAGGTTAGAGCAGATTACCTGATAACAAAGGGTGATAACAACATGAGTAATGATAAGGGTAATGTAAACGAGGATAATTACGTAGGTAGGGTTATATACATAATCCCTAAGGCAGGGGTAGTAGCATTAGCATTGAAGAACCCATTGATACTAACTATAATGGTTGTAAATATAGTATTAGCATCACTCTTCATCTACTATGATAGGAAAGAAAGAAGATTGAATAGACTTAACTGAGAATAAAGAAATTTATATTATAGCAGGGCAAGAAAACCTCGCCTTTCAAGGCGGGGATGAATTGCTATACTAAAGTAATGCTATACTACTAAAGCAAATCTTAAATATATGTAATTGTAATTACCCTCATGTTAAACTATAAGTATAGACTATATCCTACTAAGGCATGTATAAATAAATTAGAATCTATATTAGAAGCATGTAGATTTGTATATAATTACTTCATTGATAATGGTTATTCTAATGAGTATGATATGAATAATATGCTAACAGAATTAAAGGAGTTATATCCAGAGTTAAGGAATTATCATTCCAAGATGTTACAGATGGTTAGTAAGCAAGTAGCAGGTGTAGTAAAGGCATTAAAGGAATTAAAGAAGCAAGGATACAAGACAGGTAGTGTTAAGATAAAGAGTAAGGATGAATATAATACCTTCATATATAACCAATCAGGATTCAAGTTAGTTAATAATAATAGCAACAGGTACTATCTATGGTTAAGTAAGATTGGCTATATTAGAATTAATATGCATAGGTTAATACCTA
>CAYYYF010000021.1:0-17936 GCA_964475945.1 uncultured Nitrosopumilales archaeon
ACCATAGCAAATGGCTTCCAGATAAAGGTAACAGACCCTGATAGGAATATAGATACTACAGCAAGGGATGAGTTTAGTGGACAGGTTAAGATTAATAATGTTATGTTACCTTCACCTTCTCCTCCAAATACTCCAGGTATAGTATTCAAGGAGACTGGAGATAACACAGGCATATTCCTACCAGATCTAGCAAACAACAAGATAGAGATTGTGCCTACTAATGACCTGTCTAGCGTGCCTTCTCCTACTCCTATAGTGCAAGGTAAGATAGTTCTAGGGAACGACAACAAGATATATGTACTTGCTAGTGCAATAGCTGATGATATAGACCTTACAATAACCTACAATGATCCTGCAGGTGATCCTAGTGGTCAAAAAGACTTCAGCATAGTAAGGAAGATACAGCACTTTGCTGGCGATATATCAACCACTACTGCTACTGTACCAGTAACAGGTAAGGCAGTGATAGAGATTAATGATATGGATCTTAACAAGAATCCAAATGTAAAAGATGTGTATACCCTAACATATACCAATGGTAACTCTCCATCAAATGCATTCAATGGTCTAGCAGCACTTAACATAAAGGTGAATGGTAGCACTAGCATTACATTCAACGGTAACAATACATCAATACAGTTAGTTGAGACTGATAATAATACAGGTATATTCAGAGGAGAGCTTGATGTAGGGGATATATCATCATCCCCACCACTCTCAGATGGCGATAAGATAACCTTTGAGTACATAGATAATACAGAGAGTCCAACAGTAACAAGGACAGTAGATGTAAAGATAGGCAAACCATCTGGCACTATAGAGTTGGATAGGTCATCATACCCACCAAGTACAACTATACCTGGTGTACCAAATCCTGATAGAATAACAAAGATACATGTTACCATAACTGATCCATCATTCAATACCATCAGTACATCACAGGATGTATTACAACTCAAGGATAATAATAATAATATCTTTAATAATGGAGAGCTAAAGATGGAGCTGATTAAAGGCAATACTACAATACCTATATTCCCTGGATATACTAAGCCTGATAATAATAATAATAACTCCTATACAACCACGCCTTCTAATCTATCATTCCCAAGTACTGCAAATGAGACTGGTGCTGATACAGGACAATTCACAGTAGATATAGATCTAGCAAGAATTATTGATGGCCAGCAGATAGGTGATGGCTGGCAGTTAAGGCTAATATACAAGGATAGCAATGGTGATGAGCAGACAGCAACAGCAAGCATAGTAACAAATACAGCAAGCATAACAACCGATAAGCCAACATATGATCTAGGGCAGACGATAGTACTAACAGTAAACGAGCCAGACTGGAACAATGATAGCAATAAGGTAGATGAGATCCTTACCAGTATAACAGATCTGGTTGTAGATAGTGATAAGGTTAGCAGTAAGACACTAGTAGATATAGGCGCATTACAAAATATAACACTTGACCCATCCAATGTGCTTAGAGAGACAGATAAGAATAGTGGCATCTTCCAGATACAGATAAAGAACATAAACAATAACCTAGTAAGCAGGGATGAGAACCTAGAGTTCACATACACAGATAAAACACCAGCAGGAGGAGGTACTGAGATAGATGTTAAGCATACAGTACTTATAACTGCTGCACAAGTAAGCATACTCCTGGATAAGGAGGTCTATACACCATTTGATAGAATAAAGGTATCCATAGTTGATCCAAGTGCAAATACAGATCCAGATACCAAGAATAAGCTGGATAAGCCAGATGCTAGGGTAAGGATAACAGTTGGAGGAACATCAGTGGATAAGAAGAGTGACTTTGAGGAGATAGGTCCAAATACTGGAGTTTTTGAGTTCAAGCCAGATGCAGATGGTATAAAGATAAAGGACATAAAGTCTGATGCAAAGCCTGGTGATGGTATAAGGATAGAGTACAGGAGCCCAGATAAGCAGGTAGATATAGTAAAGACTGCAATGATAGCATTCAACAATGGCTCAATAACACTAGATAAGGAATCATACAAGGTAGGTGATACAGTAACTGTAACAGTAGATGATCAAGATGAGAACAGGAACCCAGATATACCAGATCAGTTCAATGTAAAGGTTACATCTACTACAGATCCAGCAGGTGTAACAGTGCTAGTAAGGGAGACTGGTGATAGGACAGGCAAGTTCACAGGCACAGTTATATTAACATCAGGGCTAAGCTCTGGTAATAGGTTACAGGTTAGTGAGGGTGATACAATAACTGCTGTATACACAGATGAGACGCTGCCAAATGCTCAGACTATAGTTCAGCAGTTGGTCAACAGGGCGAATGTTACTGATCTAAGAACATTGCACACATTAGATGTGCAGGCAAGTGCAACAGTTGGTGTATCTCTAGAGCCAACAGCAAGGACAACAGTAGCAACACCAAAGCTAACAGATCAGGCTGGTAATCCAATCCAGCAGGCTAGCGTAGATACCCCAGTAAGCATAGCCTCATCTATAACAAACAATACAAGTCAAGCACTACCATTCGTATACATAGTGCAGGTTACAGATGAGAACGGTGTTGTAGTAAGCATCTCAACGGTTGGAGGTACTCTAGCAAAGGGTCAGAGCTTCAACGTTAGTGCATCATGGACACCAACTGCCCCAGGTAACTATACAATACAGGTATTCGTCTGGTCTGAGCTAGGCAAGCCCTCACCTCTAAGCAAGGTAGAGAGTATAAATGTAACAGTAGTGTAGGAGAGATGTGAAGATAGATAAGCAAATCAAATCTCTTTTTTTCTTTTTATTATTATTATTATTATTACTTTCGTTATATCATCCCTCTTATGCCCAATCTGTAACAATAAACATAAACTCAACTGTATTCTTCCCAGGTTCAATGCTTGTATTGTATGGTAAAGCACTACCAAATGACTCACTTATAGTAGAGCTCATAAACCCAATGAATAGGATAGTGCATAGAGCACAGATAGATGTTGATGGTAGAGGCATATTCTCTAGCATAATTATAACATTCCCTGAGCCTAATACCCAATTCATAGAAGGTACATATACTTTAGTGGTAACATCAAGTATGCAAGGCTCTGTTTATAGCAAGGCATTGGTATTCCAGAAAGAGGAGAGGGGTATAGCAGTGCAGCCAGATGTAACATTACAGCAGCAACAGGCTAGTAGAAGATTAGATATACAGTTAAGTGTTCCTAGCATAGTAGGTATAAATGAGAGGGCAAGTATAGTAGCAAGGGTTACCCTAGATGGCATATTATTCAATGTTAATGCTAGTGATATAAAGGCAAGGATAGTAATGCCAGATTCAAGTACTATAGATCTAGGGTTTACTGCTGTGGATGACGGTATATATGCTACAGATCTAACCTTTAATATGAAGGGCTTACATGTTGTAACTGCTAGCATAGAGCATGATAACCTAAGGGCTACAGGTATGGCAAGCATAGAGGTTATAGACACACCAGTCCTTAACATGAGTAATACATTATCTAAACTTAATGATAGCATAGATGGGTTAAAGGCGAGTATAGATGCTTTAAGGAGTGATATAAATGCAAGTAATGCAATGCTAACCAGATCATTGGAGCAGATAGACTCATCTACAAATCAGATGCTAGCAATGCTACTACCAATAATAGGCATGATAACTGTCATAGTTGCTTTGCAGGCAACCATATTGGCAAGGAGGAGTAAAGTGGAGTAGAGTAGATAAGCTGATCTCCTTCCTACTCTAAAGGGGAGGCTTGTCGTTCCTTTGTCAAGAATAAAAGATAATACTAATCTGATCAATATACTTAAATACTTTGAATAACTTATACGGTTAGTGATAGCATATAAAATAAGGGTACATGGCAGGGTACAAAGAGTAGGCTTTAGGAGATATGTATTAGAGAATGCTCAAGACCTAGGCTTACAAGGCTATGTTAAGAATGAGCCAGATGGATCAGTATCAATATTTGTTCAAGGTGATGATACAACTATTAATAGGTTTATAGAGTTGATAAGCAATCCCCCTTACCCTGCAAGGATCAGCAGAGTTATTAAAGAGGAGTCAGGTCTTGAGCCAGAGATGAGGTATTTTGTTATAAAGTATGATGATCTTGCTTCAGAGCTGCAAGAGGGATTCGGATCAATGGAATCAATATTCATGAGCTATTGGCTAGAGTTTAGGGACTTTGCAGTAAGTACGGATAATAACTTTAAGAAGGTTATAGAACTCCAGAGCTTAACGCTAGAAGAGATTAGAGAGGTAAAGGTAGATGTGAAGGAGATGAAGACAGACATTAAAGAGATGAAGGATGATATTAAGGAGATGAAGACAGACATTAAAGGTATTAAAGATGATACGGAGAAGATAAAGGATACACAGAATACACTACTGGATGTGCATAATACAATGCTAGTAGAGATTAGGGAGTTGAGAAAAGATAGCAGAATACTCTTGGATGAGAGGTTAAAGAAGATCGAGGAGGATATAGCAAGGATAAAGGCAAGGCTTGGCCTTAGTTGAATATATGCTTCAAACTTTAACAGGTATTCGTACCTTTCTACCTAACCTCCTTCACTCCTTGGGCAAGACTTTCAGATTCAAACCTCATCCGTAACAATAAATAAATACTTCCCCTCAATGTATACATGAATGAGGTATATTATAAGTGGTTTGCAGATAACATCCCTTCTACTTGTATTAATATTATTAGCATCGCCAATATCTTCTGCAAGTAATGCAAGTAGACCAATATCACTAATTCATTATGATGATGAGAAGGTAAGAATAGGAGGGGTAGCAAGCATAATAACCAATACCTCCTTTCTTAATGAGATTAGATTAAGGGATTCACTGCTCCTAGATATAGATAAGAACCTGAGTAAGCATAGCCTCTCAAGAGTAATAATTGTTAATGATGATACCAACGTGGATATAAATTCTTTAAGTAATATGGGCGTTGATGTATTTAATTACTTGAATATAAGCAATGGCTTCATCGCTTATGGCGTAGCAGATGATAGCATATTGCCATTATTAAGGGAGAAGGGGCTAAAGGTTATCAAAGACTTTATGCTTGAGTTTGATTCAAGCATTAATTATGATAATCTTACTAATGCTAACGCTAATAATAACAATGCATTCGCTATAGTGCCTACTAGCAGTGATGCAAACAGGTTTGATCTAATATATGGTATAGATAAAGTTCATGAGAAGGGTATAACTGGTAAGGGTGTTAATATAGCAGTTATCGATACTGGGGTTGATTTCAGTAGCAAGGATATGCTCCATGCAATAGCATTGGATAAGAATGGGATGCCTATAATGCTTGATCCTGATGGGCAAGGGATAGTATTAACCACAACAAAGTTCAAGGCAAAGATAATCAATAATGTAATATATGAGCAAGAGCTAACAGAGGAGGAGAAGAAGGATCCTTATACCTCTAACATATATATAAATAATGAGGGTGTATTCCTAAACATAAAGGGCAAGGAAGGGTTAAAGTTCGATGTATACAATCCTATATACCCTTACCTTGGTCCCCCAGTGCTAAATGCTAGAGTTAATGCAGATTGGAAGATAGGCAAGGATAACTTCAATTTCATACAGAGCAAGAGTGGAGTATATAAGATGGGTTTTATGGTACAACTTAACTTCCAGCTTGGTAGGGCAGCACTTATTATAGTACCGGTACTGGTAATTGATAGCAAGGAGCCTAATGTTTATGATACCATAATAGCAGATATGAGTACTGCATGGGCAGACTTTGCTGTATTTGAGTTAGGGAAGAAGTTAGAGGAGGTTACCTTTGATCTTGATTTTACTGATGAGAAGCCTATAACCTTGCATCATCATGATAGCAAAGATGGTAACAATAGGGTAAGCATAGAGGATCTTATGTTAACGTATGATGCTGATAAAGATGGCTTAGCAGATATATCTGTTGGTATGCTAGGAGCAAAGGTATTGGATGTATGGAATGTTATAAGCAACCTTAGTAATAATAAGGAGGCTAACGATGGCAGCAATAATAGTAATGCAAAAGAAAACAAAAACTATATAGATCCTAACCTTGGTGCACTTAGTGGAAGATTAGTTGGTCCTATGGATCCTAATGGTAATTACTTTACAGTAATGTTTGATTTCCTTGGTCATGGTACACAGAGCGCTGGTACCATAGTATCTAAAGGTAGTGTAGACTATGAGATATACAAGGATAGTGGTAAGACGCATAGAATAGTTGGTATTGCACCAGATGCAAAGATAATACCAGTAAAGGCATTATGGTTTGGTGATATAGCATATGCATGGTTATGGGCCTCTGGCTTTGATTTAGTTGAGGAGAAGGTTAGTAGCAGCAGTGATGGTATTAGCGGAAACACGAATAGCAACAGTTATAGTATAGATAATAGTGGAGGGAGTGATTATAATACTAGCAGTAATGATGATAGTAAAAAAGAGACTGTTAGATGGAGATGGATTTACACAGGGGAACATAGAGCAGATATAATAAACAACAGTTGGGGTATACCATCAGTACCATTGCTAGGTTATGGCCCAGGTTATGACGTATTGAGCGTACTTGCTAGTGTGTTAAGCATCCCAGGCTCACTTCATGCAGAGTATCCAGGTGTTATAATTGTAAGTAGCAATGGTAACTCTGGTCACGCATATGGTACAGTAACATCACCAGCAAGTTCTCCTTTAGCATTAAGCATAGGAGCAACAACAAACAATGTGATATATACCTTGCAAGACTTTAAGAAGCAGCCTAGGTTTGGTAGTGCAATAGACTACTACGATGATATAGCAGACTTCTCAAGTAAAGGTCCAACACCATTAGGAGATGTAAAGCCTGATCTACTTGCTACTGGTGCATATGGGTATACACCATTACCTGTTAATGTAAAGCATATACTTAATACAAAGCATGCATGGGGCGTATTTGGAGGAACTAGCATGGCATCGCCATTGACAGCAGGTATGTTAGCATTGGTTATACAGGCATTAAGAGATGATAACAGCATTAGTAATAGTAATGATAATATCCCTATCCCTCTACTTGCTAGGGTTATACTTACAAGTACTGCAAAGGATCTTAAATATGATCCATTTACACAAGGCTCTGGTAGGGTAGATATATTAAAGGCATTGGATTATATACAAGGCAGTGAGGGCTTATTCATAGCCTATACCTATGATACATACAAGAATTATGTTGATGCCCTTAAGGGTACACTTGAGGCTTACTCTAACATGATCTCATCTGATGAGAATAAGAACTATGGCTACCCATCATTATTATTTGCTGATAAGAATATACCATTAAGCAAGTGGTATGCTGGTGCAGTAAGCAAAGGAACAGGTAATGATGCTGTATTTACAATAATAAATAACTCAGATTCTAGGCTTGATCTTACTATAACCCCAACTACCCTTAGACTTATAGGAGTTGATGAGTTTAAAGGTAAGACCGAGCCTAGGGTTAGGGATGAGAAGTTCAATACAGAGGATTATGGGTACAGACCAAAGTATGTAGAGGTTAGCATAAATGATGATAAAAGAAAGGATGCGGATCTTATTATAGCAAAGTTACACTACCCATTCGAGACCTTTATGAATACAAGCAAGGATGTAATATATGCTGATGAGCTAAGGATAGCATCATTATATGCATATGATTGGGTAGATAAAGATGGTAATGGAAAGGTATCCTATGACGAATTGGCAATGATAAATAGGGCAGGTGCATGGGGTACAGTACAGAACCTTATAATATCTGAGCCATTCAAGAAGTTAAAGGGTAAGATGCTCATTGGTATATACCAGGTACCAAAGGTATTCTCATTCTGGAAAGGAATGAGTGATAAGGATAGTGAGGCATTCGATTATACCCTAACTCTAGCATACTACAAGAGGGATAGATGGGATATGCTTAAGATAAACGGTGCAGATGGGTTAAAGTTAAGTATTGAGCCACACGGCAAGGCTACATTTAGGGCATCATTACAGGTAAGGGATGCACTTGAGGGTATATACCAGGGTTACATAACCATAGCAAGCAGTAAGCATGTAGCAAATATACCAGTTTCATTCCTAGTGCCATTGGAGATAGCAGATAAGGATGTACCATATGTAATAAGCAATGAAAAGAATGTTAGTAATGGCAATAGCAATGATCCATTGCATATACTATATACAAATGCTATGCTACAGGGATCATTCGATATGCTTGCAAGGTACAACGCTGGTGAGTGGAAGCACTACTACTTGAATATAAAGGATAGTAGTGTAAACACGTTAAGCGTAAAGATGACATGGAGTAATCCATTCAGTAGCATCTCAGTATTTGTGTTAGATCCTAAAGGAGAGATAGTAGCAAGTAATGTACCAGCAGGTGTATTTAAAGAGTTTGTAAACTGGCCTAGCAACGACTGGCTTGGAAGGACTCTTGTTAGTGAAGGAGGAGGCTTCTATCCAGCACATAACAATGGGAGTAACTCAACAGTATTATATGTTCCAGTAAAGGCACCTGGAATGTATACATTAATGATACATAACACACTATTTCATGCTAAGGATGCATTCATTGAACCTTTAAGTATAGAGGTTAAACCAGCGACTATACTACCAGATGTAAAGCCTCCAAGTGTAATTGTTAATATACCATCCTATCTTAAAGGTTCTATGGATCTTAAGATAGATGCTAAGGATGAGAACCTTGAGTATATAACATACAGTATAGATGACTCATTACCCTTACCTGTAAATGGCAAAGTTAGCATAGATACTACAAAGTTACAGGATGGGTTGCATGTATTAACCATAGTTAGCAGGGATATCGTAGGGCATCTATCAATAAATAGGTATACATTCTATGTAGATAATACTCCTCCTAGCATAGATATAGGAGGTGTAACTGACTCTGCACTAGTATCTGGATCATTGAATATTAACATAGATGTTAAGGATACTACATTAAAGAGCTTTAATGTAATACTCCCAGATGGTAAAGTATTGGAGGGTAAGCATGAGGTAAGCATAGATACGAGCAGGTTAAGTGATGGTATACATGAGTTAAGAGTTAATGCATATGATTACGCAGGGAACTCAAACGAGAAGGTATTGATACTAAAGGTAGATAATACTCCTCCTAAGGTAAGTATAACAACTCCTACAGAGATGAGCACTGTATCTGGTATGCTAGAGGTTAGATATAGGATAGAGGAAGAGAACCTTAAGGGTGTTATGGTAGCAGTAGATGGTAATGCTAAATTAGTGGAACCTACAGGCTCTTATGTGATAAATACTAAGAATCTAATAGATGGAGAGCATACAGTAGAGGTTATAGCAGAAGATATGCTAGGGCATAAGGGTAATGCAATGGTTAAGATAAATGCAGTAAACTATGCACCTGTTATAGATGCTGAGAAGGAGGCTATCAGGGTTAGTGCTAGGGAGCAAGGATTTCAGCAAGGCACACTTGTAGGTATAGCAGTAGGTATTGCTGTAGGTGCTGGAGTAGCAATAGGCATTTATACTACTAAGAAGAGAATAGCCCAAGTTAGTTAGCGCTTATAATTCATCTATAGATAAAATTTTAAATAGCTTATTATCTATACAAGCTTAATGGGGGATAGTGAGGAGCGCATAACCAGAAGGGAGTTCCTCAAACTTATGGCTGCTGCTGGTACTGTTATGGCTTTTACTCCATTCATAGACTGGGGTAAGTTCATGCCTAGGAAAGCATCTGGTAATATTGAGAAGGTAAGGGTTGAGTTACCAGATGGTAGTATAGCAAATGTTAACAAGTTCCCCCCTAACTCCTTTGAGACCATAATATACCCAAAGACAGGTGATAGGGTATTGGATCAGGAGCCATTCAGGGTATGGAGGCTTATAAGGTTACCAGAGGAGATGGGTGGCAATAGGAATGATGCCTCAGCATTCAGATGCTATAGTGCTGTATGCCTACATCTATGGTGTCTATGGAAGTATAGGCCTGAAGAGGGTAAGAAGAGGGGAGAATGCCCATGTCATGGTAGCATCTATGATGCTAGAACAGGCAAGGCAATAGATGGTCCAGCATCATTTCAGAGCCCTCCAGCAAATCTATTGCCTATGCTTGAGTTAGAGGCTGATTCAAATGGTGATCTATGGATACTATCTCCAACGTGGGATCTTAACAAGAATGGTATAATAGGCTTCGGTAGGTTTGCAAAAGGTATTAATGCATGATAAGAGTTATGGAGTGAGAGGTTAATGAGTCAGAGTCAAAAGGGCGAAAATGGTTTAGTAGCATTCTTTAAGTGGCTCTGGCAAGGGCTAGAGAGGACTATATTTGTAGGTATAAAGTTTACATATCCATCAAGGTTCGTTAGTCCATTAGGCTTCTTAGGTATGCTAACATTCATAACATTCATAATATTAGGGATAACTGGCGCTCTACTCATGTTCTACTATGAGCCAATACTTGATAGGGCATGGGATAGTGTTAAAGCAATAAATGATACCATACCATATGGCTTCCATATAAGGAATATACACTACCATGCATCAAATACAATGGTATTCCTTGCATTAGCACATATGTACTATCAGTACTTCAGTGGGAGATACAAGATAAGGAATGAAGTGCTATGGGTTACTGGTGTTATATTAGGTACTGTTACAATACTAGAGGCATTCACAGGTTACGATATTATATACAATGAGAGGGCAGAGCTTGCTATAAGTATTGCATCATCATTAACAAACTCAATACCTGTAATAGGTCCACAGTTAAGGGAGATGGTATTTGGAGCAGGGTTTGCCGACTTTGTACTAAGGTTCTATGCATTACATGTATTCATACTGCCTATGGTTATGCTAGGGCTTATGGCTGTACACTTCCCAAGGTTCCTTGTATTCGATGTTCCAATGGTGATGGCAGTAGCAGGAGCAATATTCATAGTTGCTGGAATGTTCCCTGTAGATCTAGGGAACAAGTTCGATCCAACATTGCCCCCAGATATAACTGTGCCAGAGTGGTATCTAACTGGCATATATGCATTCCTTAGGACACAGTATGATAAGTTCGTTACAGGTGTACTATGGCCTGGTATATTCATAGCAGCACTTGCATTGATACCATTCATAGATAGGTATAAGAAGCTCTCATGGAAAGATAGACCTTTAATAACTGCTATAGGTATAACCAGTCTAGCACAGATAATAGTTACAACCTATTGGGGCTTCTACATAGATCCTAACTTTGAGAAACCATTGCTGGACAGGATAGTTATAGACCCAGTTCTATTCTATACAGTTATGCTCTTGCTAGTACCATTATCCTTTGGCTTTACATACATGATGATCAAGTTAGTAAAGCACTTTGAAGAGTTGAATAAGAAGGAGGCTGCAGCAAGGAAGGCTAAAGGTTCTGAAGGTTTAAATATACCAATAAGATGGGGCTGGTGGTTACTAGTTGTATTGTTAGCATTCCAGGTATACCTTAACATAATGGTATACTATGCTGGGCTGAATGGATTTAGGAATATACAGTTATTCTTCATAGGGCTTGTGCTAGTAACATTTGCTGGTGTTTTCCATGTATACAGGTATATAAGCCAGAAGGCTAAAGAAGTAAGGCCATCTAAGCCCCCAGTTGCAAAGGAGCCTATACCAAAGCCTGTTGTAGAGCAGAAGGTAAAGGGAGAGGTTAGTATTCCAGTATCACACTCTATTAGCGTTGATACACATTCAGTAAAAGCCGCCTCACAGCAGATACATGAACAATCCTCCGTATCATCGCCTATATCATCATATACACCATCATCTCTATCATCTATTACAAAGAATACAGATACAATCCCAACATAAATATATTAAACTCACTAATTAATTATTTTTAATTTAAATATCAAGACATGGTAATATTCTAGTATCACTTACACCCTTTATTATCTGTATCTTCCTCATGACTATGTTGTATACTCCCTTAAAGTCCTTCGCCTCTATAACAGCGATTATATCACAGTGCTCAGATACCGCATGTGCCTCCTTTACACCCTCAATCTGCCTTATTATGTTTGCTGATGCTAATACATCTCTACCAGGCTCAAGGTCTATCTCTATGTATGCTCGCATATAACTCTTTCAATAGAAAGGATAAAAGCCACTATGTCTATTAACATTTATAAAATGTAGTAACATGAGCTATACTTGCTAATGACTACTGTATCAAAGGAGCAGAGTCCATTCGTAATAGGGACTATAACATTTGTACTCATAATAGGTGTTAGCATAGCATACTACCAGTTCCTTTACCTACCAGAGATAAATAAGAAGCCTGTTGTACCAGCAGAGTGGAAGAATCCTCCTGAGATAAAAGAGATTAGAATACTACCAAACTCATATGATCCTAAGCAAGCAGATAACTTTGTACCAAAGAGGGTAAATATAATGTTAGGGCAGAATAACAAGGTTGTATGGATAAACGATGATTCTACTGCACATACAGTAACAAGTAATAGCAAGTATGTAGATCCATTCAGTGGAGCATTTGACTCACTTAAGCATAAAGATATACTTAAAGCTGGTCAAGGCTACTTGCTGCCTGGAGATAAGTTTGAGTTCGTATTTACAAAGGCTGGAGAGTATTCATACAATTGCGTACCACATCCATGGATGCAAGGTACAATTATAGTAAGGAAGCCCACAGCATAATCTATCTAATTTATTAACTAAATAATATAATTCTCTTTCATTAATTCTTAGGATGCTGTAAATGATATGTTATCAATAACTATGTATGGGAGAAGTGAATCAAGAACAAGGATCTGCTCTTTAGATAGCATAGATATGTTCTTTAGTGCATCAAAGACATTACCAGCAACCATCACCTCCCTTACCGGATGCTTTATCTCTCCATGCTCTACAAGGTAACCACCTTTAACTACACCAGAGAAGTTACCATCTACAGCATTAACATTACCAGAGAACCTATTAATAATTATACCATGCTTTACCTCTTTTATCATATCATCATAGCGTATATTACCAGCATTTATTATAAAGTTTGTAGAGTCTATGAGAGGTGGGGTATTTATACCCCCAGATGCATTGCCCGTGCTCTTAACATTTGCCTTGCTTGCTGTATATGCATTATGGATGTATGTCCTTAATATACCATTATCTATTATAACGTTCTTTCTACATGCTGAGCCTTCCCTATCGAATGATGATGCACCAATACCATCTGTGAATGTAGCATCATCTATTATGCTTAGATTGCTACTTGCTACCTCACTATTTAGCATCTTAGCAAACCTACTTGCACCTCTTTGCACATTATATGCGTTTATAGAGAATACGATAGGCTCCTTTATTATATCTATTGCAGCATTAGGGGCAAGAACCATCTCCCCCTTAAAACTCTCGCACTTCTTGCTATTCAATGTATCTACAACATTCTTTGCAAACTCTAATGCAGGTTTGTTAACATCTATACCCTTAAGCATATGTGTAGCACTGCTCTGAGCATCAAAGTTTGATACCATGCTACCATCCCTAGCCATACCCATTATACTGTAGGAGAAGATACTTATCCTCTCATGCAATGATATACCATTGCTAGTATGTATAGCATGTATAAGCATTGATGCCTCAAACAACCCACTATCAACAGTTACCCTTGCATCGTATCCCTTTGCTGTATCAAGCATCTCCCTTGCATACTTAACAGCATCCTCTATACTGAATGCCTCAATACCCTTATCATATATGTTGGGTAGCATACTTACTTGCACAGGTTCAGCAAGTGTATTATGCTTGTCTCTCTTACTTGCCCTTGCTATGTTTAATGCAGATTCTACAGCTGATTCTATACTCTCTAAGCTATTTACGGATGCGAAGCCTATCTTCTTATCATCTATAACCCTAACCCCTATACCTTGGGGCTTACTAACCTTAACATGCTTTATCCCATTACTCTCTATGAATACCGTTATATGCTTTGAGAAGATAGCATAAGCCTCTGCATTATCAGCATGCTTTAATGCATTATCAACAACCCTCTTGCATGTATCTAGTAGAGTATTCTCAATACTATCATAATCATAATCCCTCATTGTATACCACCTATTATTGCATTACATCTTACATATGCCCCTCCGCCATCTACCTTCATAGGCTGATACTTCCCACAGTAACCTGTGCCTATATCATACTTAAAGTCCTTGCTTATTGCATCTATGCTCTTTAACACATCCATAGTTATCCCTGATACACTTACACCTCTTAACAGTTCTTTAACCTCTCCCTGCTCTATAAGGTAAGCCTCTTGTGCACCAAACATGAACTCACCATTCGCATCTGCTTGACCATTCCTTGCCCCTTTTAGCATGTAACCATGCTTTATCTCCTTTATCATCTCATCAAGGGTATAATCCCTTGGCTCTATGTATGTATTCCTCATCCTTATCAATGGTTCATCATCATACTCAAATGCCCTAGCATTACCTGTAGGCTTTGCATTAAATATGTATGCACTCTCTCTATTATGTAGATACTCATTCAATATACCAGAGTCTATTATCTTTACCTTTCTTGCTAATACACCCTCATCATCTACTAAAGTTGTGCCAGCAGCATTGCCCACTATATCTGAGGTTCCACTATCAACCAAGGTTACAATGTTGCTTGCTATCTCTTTACCTAGCATATCCCTTGCTATTGAGCCAGATAGCACGAAATCAGCCTCTACTACATGCCCTATAGCCTCATGTGCAAGTAATCCAACCATTGCAGGATCAAGTATTACAATAGTCCTCTCACCTCTTGGCACCTTTGCATCAAGTAACCTTAATGCCTTCTCTGCTGCATGCCTTGCAATATCTACTGCAGTGTTATACTTGAATAGATCATCGAAGTTGCCTGTTACCCCTATACCCTCACTTGCACTTACATTCTTGCTCCCCCTTGCTGCAATAGCAGTAACAGCAAACTCTGGCTTTGAGTCTATTATCTCAGCAGATGCACCATCACTTGTTACTATAATCTTCCTATCTATTATCTCCCTATAGAAGCATGATGCAAACTTTACCATTTTATTAACTCTTCGTGCTTCCCTCTCTGCATCTCTAACCAACTCTATTACATCTTTAATACTTACCCTCTTTATATTACAGTACTCAAATAGACCAACTGCTAGATCTGCATCCGCTAAGCCCTTAACCTTATTGCCATTATATGCTAGTGCATCTGCACACCTTACTGCATTATCCAATGTATCAAGCAGAGAGGCTTTATCAAGTATGCTAGTGCTACTGAAGCCCCAGCAGCCATTATGTAGAACCCTTATGCCTACACCAGTTTTTACAGTACTCCTTATCCTCTCTTGCTTACCATTGGTGAACCTAACCTCATTAATCACTCTGCTATGGTATCTTACCTCAATATACTTTACACTTTTTTTCATTATACCTTTAAGGTAATCCAATGAGATCATACTCATTAAAGGAATGATTGCTGATATATTAGCGTTGGGCTTTAATTTGTGAGCTAATCTGCCTGGCAAGGCTTCTTGCTATATTTATATAAGACAGTATATTGATTTAATAACATGGATACTGATGATACAGACTCTAATAAATTAGAGATCTTGAATAAGATATTCCTAGAGGCTGCAAAGAATCCAGAGTTTAGGGATAGACTTCTTAACGATCCAAAGGCTGCATTATCAGTATATGATATACCAGAGGATCTTATGGACATGCTTGTAAGAGTAATACAAGAGCAGCAAGTTGAGTAAGATTAGATTAGATAAAAGTAATGACTATTATTTAAAAAGGTTTTAAATAGCTAAGGTATAATATTAATCATGAATACTCATAGGATTAATTATATTCTTCTTCTTATACCAAGTGGTATTCTATTAGTAGGTGGTTCCTTACTCCTGCTATCAATGCAAGAATTAAGAGTTTATGATGGTGGTGATGATGCTTATCCTCTAACACTATTCACTGGTAAGGTTGTGCCAGAGGCTATGGATTTTCATGATATTTTAAGTGCTACTGTTAAGAGAGGTTACGATACAATATACTTAAGCATTGATGTTAAAGGTAATCTTGATTACATAAAGAGTTATAGATATGAGACTGTGTACATATGGGAAGTAGATTGTATAGACCTTACTAGTAAGAGGTATATAATCATACTACCATACTTCCCAGATAATCATGTTATAGATTACAAGGGATGGTACATGGCTGTATTTGATGCTAGCAACAATAGATGGATAGTGCCATTTATAAGTATAGATGGTTATCCAGTAAAAAGCAATAGTAATATTGGTATAGAGATACCAGCAAGCATCATATGCAATCCTCTCCTTATATCATCTGCTAGGGTGAGCGTGATGGTTAATGTGGATACTCAATTGCATCCTATGCCAGATTATATAATGGATAGCACTGATAGCAATGGTAATCTGCAAGTATTCTATCCTCTTAAATAGGTATGAGGGGTAAGAGGCTTATATTACTTGCCAGTGGTATATTGGCACTGTATATTACACTGCAGTATATAGGCTTTGGTCTTCTACCTATTCGAATATTTATGGATGAAGGTATAACTGTAAAGAATAGTATTGCAGTTAAGGCTAACACTGTAGTAGCAGTTCATGGCCCATATGTTTACATAGCATGGTACGATCATGCAATGAAGGGGATAATGCTTAATGTAAGCAACGATGGAGGTAATACATTCAAGAAGGTTACTATCGCAAAGACTGATAATGCTATTGTAAATGGGGTAACAGCAAGGGGTTCATATGTAAATGTGGTATGGACAAGCGAGGTTGATGGACAGTATGATATATTCTTAGCCCATAGCAGTGATGGAGCATCATTCAATGTTACGAATGTAAGTAACAACCCTGGAGACTCTACATTCCCTGTTATAGATGCATCTGGCAACATGGTCTATATAGCATGGATAGACTCTACATACGGCAATACGGAGGTACTCTTAAGGGTAAGCAACGATGGAGGCAATACATTCTCTGATGTAGTAAACATAAGTAACAGCAAGGGTGAATCTGAGAATGCATCTATTGCTGCTGAAGGTTCAAGTTTATACATAGTATGGCAGGATAATTCGTATGGTAAGTTTGGTGTATTCATTAGAGCAAGCCATGATTATGGTAATACATTCTCTGATGCAACTATGCTTAGTGATTCTAGTATAGACTCTGGTTTTGCATCGGTACTTTCTGAGGGTAAGGATGTTTATGTTACATGGTTAAGTAAAGGTAGTGAGGATAATAGGTATAGGATATATCTAAGGGTAAGTAATGATGCTGCAAACACATTTAATAATGCTATAAACCTTAGCAACGATGCATTCTCTGCACCGTTGATAGCATCTGATGGTGCACTTGTAATCCTCACATGGGTAGATGTAAGAGGTATAGCCTTTGCTAGGATAGTTAATGATGGAGTAGGGCATATAATATATGTTAGTTTAGATGGGGGTTATGATGATAAGATAAAGCATATGGTACTTGATGTAGATGGATATAACATTAGCATGATTGTATTGTTAAGGCAGAGTAGTAATAATGATGAATACTTGATGATTTATATTAATAGTAGGGATGGAGGTTTAACCTTCAATAATGCTACACTAACCTATGGTAGCATAGATGATGTAAGCATGCACATGAAGGGTAATAGTATATACATAACTTGGGGGGAGAAGGCATGTCTTGATAAGGAGTGCTCAAGTGTTAGTATAAGGTATAGTTATACAAAGAGCGATGATCTATCAACATTTAAGAGACCAACAAACTTGCTTACACTACATTAATTACATGGATTGTGAGCTACGCCGCCATAAATGGCGAGGCTTCCTGTTTCATAGACCTGTTAGAGTCTCCACAGGC
>CAYYYF010000022.1:0-14057 GCA_964475945.1 uncultured Nitrosopumilales archaeon
ATGCCTTTACTACACCTGCTACTTGCTTACTAACCATCTGTAACATCTTGGAATGATAATTCCTTAACTCTGGATATAACTCCTTTAACTCTGTTAGCATATTATTCATATCATACTCATTCTCATAACCATTATCAATGAAGTAATTGTATACAAATCTACATGCTTCTAATGTAGACTCTAGTCTATTTATGTATAATTTATTAGGATATAGTCTATACTTAGTTTAGTATGAGTAATTACAGATTCATGAATTTAAAGTTAGCTAGCAATTCATCCCCGTACTGAAGAGTGAAGTTTTCTTGCTATGTATTTATAAATAAGAATAATATTAATTAAAGAAGTTATAGTAACTATATGTATATTATAAACTATATATGATAGAGATAAGTAAAATTGTTAAGAGAAGGATAGCAATTCTATGAGGGATATGATTGAATCTAGTAGTCTTCCGAAGGATTAAAATGATAATTATGTTAGGGACTAGGCTAAGAAACTTTACAGAGATGATAGATTACAAGTGATATTATTAAGAAGAATGCTTGATGCAACACTTGATTTACTGCAAGAAAATACGAAATACTTAAAATCCTAATAGACTTTTACCAGCAGAATAGATGAAGTTGATGAAACTCAAGTCTTGCAGGAGCTCTCATCTGAAAAACAGATGAAAGAGACGCAGATATTAAATATGATCTTGATGAAGCTAAAGAGAAGTAAGAGATTATGCAATAGATGATAGAGAAGATTGGAATAATGATGTAATATCCATATGATGAGTACCTTTTATAGTGGTATATTTGCTCTTTTTGTTATTCCTGTTTACATTCTTGTCATAGTAGTGGTTAATGAGAAACATGTTTAGTTACCATAAGTTTACTGAAGCACTTGCAGTTGAATATCTTTTCCAGTAGTATTTACACTTTCTGCATATATTTCAAATATTAAGAAACTTACACCAATTTATTTCGTTAACGGTTCAAGGATTTTATATCTCACCATGGTTATCTCTGCTCCAAGCAAAATGCCATTATTTTGAGGCAGTAGTTAAATATGTCTTGCCTCTGTTGTTATGAGCATCATACTCTACAAAATACTTTTGTTTATTTCTGGTGTAATTTTTATGCACTATCTAGTTATTGCAACATTTGTATTAACAGTTGGTACCTATTATGCAAAAACTGAAAGGGATACATGAATCTAAGAAGCTTAATATGGAGTAATTCTTCCAGCTTGCCACTAAAGAATTAACTAACTATACTGCCTATGTGCTTCAATGTTGATTGGATTCTGGACTGTGCATAGAATATACAGGATAACAGAGATTAGTGTACGTTAAATACATGATGGAAGGTCTTGATGTTCTTCCAAATGATCATAGCTTTACGAGAGTATGCTAGAGAGGCTATGATAAAGCTTCTGATGAGAAGAGAAACATTATTATGTCTATAATGGATAAGATATTGTTCGGTTAATATGCACAATTTTGGCTGAGATACTAATACTCTTGTAAAACTATATCTATAAATAAAATGAGATGAAAGGTTATGCTATACGAATCTATATTCTCTAAAGCCTTCCCCTCTGCTTCCTATACCTACCAACACAAACTCATTACTCTTGCTAACTATTCTATTCTCTATCCTCTTAAACCCTCTATGCAATTGCTCATACTCCTCAATATCTATCTTTACTCTATTACCTATCTCCTTCTCTAGATCAAATTTGCTTACAACCTCTTTATATCCATCCTGTATCAAGCCAGAGAATGCCATTGCACTACACCCAGAGCCATAGGATGCAAACCCAACCCTTAGACCAGCAAGGTCTCTATCCTTCTTATACTCAAACTCTAACTCGCTCCTAAATCCCATGTAAAGTGAGCCTGTGTATAGGTTACCTATTATCTCAGATGCCTTTAATGAGCTTGCTAACTTGCTCTCAAATACCTGCTTGTACTCCTCGACTTCCATGAAGCGCTTCCTGAACTCCTCATCCTTCTTCATGAACTCCTTATCAGACAGTATAGCCTCTATTGTACCCATACCCTCAGGGGGCTTCGGCTCCTCCATCCCTATCTTTGCTATTATACTCCTCCACTTTGGTAGGTTACGCCATTCATGCCTAAGCAGGAATGCTAGGGCATTCTTACCCATCTTTGAGTATGGGAGATGCAATGCTAGCAAGTCTATATGATCTATTATTGACTCATCTGGCTTTAACTTTATAAGCCCTGTCTCTATAACCCTCTGCTTATACATAAGCATAGCCTTCTTAACATATATTAGGTATGCTAGATTTGAATACTGCCCATTCACTATAGGCGTCTCCCTTGCAAATGGTCTATAGAAGTCATGCTCATTGCTTATAACGGTTGAAGTAACCTTTGGGTCAAATGCAAGTAACCTAGGTTCTTCCTTTATAAGCATGGCAACTGCGCCTGCGCCTTGGGTATACTCGCCAGATGAGCCTATATCATACTTTGCTACGTCACTAACAACAACTATAGAGCATTTACCATTATGCTCATCACACCTTATCCAGTTAGTATTATCATATATTGCATATGAGCCAGATACGCAGGCAAACTTGCACTCTATGCCTCCACAGTGCTCAAACGAACCCCTGCCGTATATCTGCTCAAGCATGCCTATAACATAAGAGTTCATTGCCTTAGACTCATCAAGCCCAGACTCTGTTGCAACATAAAGCCGCCCTATATCATTAGGCTTAAGATCGTTCTTCCTTAGTAGCCTTAAGCATGCGTTTGCTGCCATGCATGCAGGATCCTGATCGCTATCTGGTATTGCCATCTTCTTTATACCTATACCATACTCTAACTTGTTAGGATCTATCCCCCTTGCATTGGCAAAATCTTTGAAGTCTATGTATAAAGGAGGTACATATATTGCTATATCATCTATACCTACTCGCTTCATTATTGCTAAAGTAGATGCTCCTCTTTATATACTCTATCCTCCAATGATCTCTATGGTTAAGATAGTAAGGGCAGATCCATGGTGGAGGGCCATGAGCATTGATGAGGTTAATGATCTCTTGAGTAGACCATTGCTTATGAGGCTAGGCATGGTAGATTACGATGGCTACCCTTTAGTGCATCCCGTATGGTTTACTTATGAAAATGGTAGGTTCTATCTAACATCAAGCAGTGCAAGTAAGAAGGTTAAAGTATTAAAGGAGAACCCTAGGGTATATTATGTTATAGATGATATGGTAGATAGCAGGCCTAGAGGGGTTAGAGGTAAGGGTAATGCCTCATTAATATATGATAAGGAATTGGCGGTTAAGGTTATGAAGGAGCATATAATCAAGTATGTAGGCTCATTGGATAAACCTGTTAGCAAGAGATTGCTTGATGAGAGTAGTAACAGTGTTACCATAGTTATAGAGCCTCTATTCCTTGCTACATGGATAGGTTGAGTGCTAGTATAAGATTGAAAAATTATTTTTCAATGTAGTAAAGCTTATAAGTAGATATACAAATTTGTATAGCTTAGCTATACAAAAATGGGCAGCTATATAAATAAAGATATACAGATTTGGGTAGCTCTTGGGTAGATATACAAATTTGTATAGCTAGATATGCTATAGCACCAAGTATGAGATTAGTAACCAGTAAACTCCTCCGTATATACCTTCTTTATGCCCATTTTTAATACCATGCTCTTTACATTGCTTACTAGATTAGTAGGGCCAGAGATGTACCATGACTCTCCTCTTAGTCTGTGAAGATCCTCTATATCTGTAGATACGAATCTATAGTTACCACTCCTCTCTTCTAGCATCCTTAACTCTTTAATGTATGCGTCTTTGTATGGTATGTATAAGAGTTGTATCCTACATCTTAAGTTATACTCTGTTACATACCTTATCATACTTAAGAATGGTGTTATCCCTATACCCAATGCTATGAATACATGTGAGTCATCATCAGATAGTACAAACTTACCATACGGTCCCTTAATGGTAACCTCCCTTGCATTGATTAGATGTCTCTTAAATATACTGTTGGTATTTATGAATGCGAACCTTGCATACTCTTCTGGCAAAGATATAAGGTTGAAGCAATGCCTATTATCATAAACTTCATCGAGAATAACCCTAATATACTGCCCTGGCATGAACTGTAACCTTGCATTGCATGTAACCTCTACTAGATCTCCTGCTATCCTCTTCTTCTCTATAACCTTTGTCCTATATGTTATCAAGGATCTCATACTTACCATACTTGAGCCTCTTCACAATCTCCTCCATCTTAGAATCTACTCTCTCACCTCTCTCCATACGCCTAATAGCATCCTCTATCCCTGTCAATACCATTAATTCTGTTACTGGAGTCCTTATAGATATATAACCTCTTATATTCTTCTTCTCATCAAGTAAAGGCCTTATAACGGCCTTAACCCAGTATATACTACCATCCTTTGCCCTATTCCTTACATACCCTCTGAATACCCTCTTGCTGCTTATAGCTCTCCACATAGTTTCAAATAACTCTGGTGCATGGAACCCTGACTTGAGTATCCTATGGTTCTCCCCCATAAGCTCGTCCTTGCTATACCTTGATACCTGTATGAACTTCTTGTTCACATAAATAATATCGCCTTCTATATCTGTAGATGATATTATGTTCTCATCATCTATCATATCTGTTATAGATGCTACCATCCTTGCTTTAGCTGTAATCTTCTCCCTACTCTCCTCTAACTCTTTCAATATATTATTAAATATTGTACGTAGTAATGATGTAGATTCTTCACTATTCACTGCAAGATTCTTTGTCTCCTCTACTGCACTCTTGCTCTGCATTACTACATTACTCATTACATTGGAGATACTCTCTAATGAACCAAGTATCTCACTCACTGAACCATAGGTTGTCTTCATGGTACTCTGAATTGCATCCATATTGCTTACTATACCATCCATACCTCTCTTGATGTTATTTACTAACTCTGCTATATCTCTAGCACTCTTCTCAGAGTCCATAGCTAGCCTCTTAACCTCCTCTGCAACTACAGCAAAGCCTCTCCCCGCCTCCCCAGCCCTTGCTGCCTCTATGGCAGCATTTATTGCTAAGAGATTGGTCTGCTCTGCTACCTTCATTATGAATGTTAATATCTTGTTTATCTTACCCATCTCTTGCATGAAATTCTTTACCAACTCTGTATTGCCTTCTATATACTTGCTCAGTTGATCCAGTCTATACACTCCTTCTTTAAGTTTATTACGCATAGAGTCTGTAAGGTCTCTAGCATCTGTTATAGCCTCTGCTGCTGATGCTACATCGCTAGATATATCTTGGATGTTCTTATTGATACTCTCTACTCTCTTTACTATATCATCCATCCTGCTTATCTCTCTCTTAACATCATTTGTTAATGAATTAAGTAATGAGATTATCTCCGTTGATAGATACACATTCTCTTCTACTGAGCTTAGCATAGATGATCTGTAGATGTAGATAATATTATAGATTTTTATGTAATGATTCTAACACTCTATTTTTATTTAATTATATTTTATAAAAACTAATAACATTTAATTATATTTTATAAAAACTAATAACAGCTGTAGAGCCTAGCTTTAAACAGCTAAATAATAATTGACCGTGAAAGGTTAATCGTATTACCAAATTATGCTATAGGGAGTATAGATGATGCCATAAATGGTTATGCAAATGATATTCTCTCATACTCAGTAGGGATAAGATTATATTTATTTATGGTTAATATAACATAATAAGATTAGGATAAGATGGTTCTTATCCTCTTATGGTTCTATAATATGCATAATTAGAAGATCTTCTGATTCCTTATAGGATACCAATGCTCTCTCTTTATGCTTAACATAATGAACCAAATTCTCTTCTATATAATTAATGCAATAACTATGGTTGAGTAACTCCTGTCCAGTATTGCATTTACTATCTATTTACATCCCCTCTGCTTGTAGGTAATAATTTACCCATATCGTATCTTTATCTATCAATCTCTATTATCTATATGCGAACTATGATCCTCAACTTTACCTATACCGTTTAGCCTTGATGCGCCTACGAAATCTTCTATCTCTTTATCCTTAACCTACTTAACCTATATTCAGTTATACCTCAGTTGTAGAGGTAGAAATTCATGCCAATATATGAGCTCCTAGACTCAGTTGATGCTGGTTACCATGCCTCCATATCTCTGCCATAGGTAATATTGGTAACAGAAGTATATCGCTAACGATATGAATAATGAGGTAACAAAAGAAATGAAAGGAAAAGAAATAGAGATCGGTTGATTTATGTATCTACGATTATAGTAATTTATACCTCCAATACCTGTTATCGAACCTTCTATCTAGAAGCCATACCCTTGCATGATCGTTATTACTTCTTACTGCTCTACCTATTGCTTGTCTAACAGTAATAAATACCTCTTCCAGCATTATCATATCTATTCTATCCTTACCTAACCTTGACCTTAAGAACTCCAAAGAATCCTTTGTATAATCATCATACTGCTTGAATGGCATACCAGCAATTATAATATCCGATATCAAGGATAGACCATCCTTAACAATCTCTATACCTTCTGAGAACTTGCCTCTTGCTACTGCCATTATAAGCACTTTATTTCTGTTATTGCAGTACTCCTTCAAGGCTTCTAATGTTGATCCTCTGTTCTCTGCATACCTATCTATACCTTTAGGCAACAGTTTAAGGATGGTATATAGCATGTTATAGGAAGGAAACAATGCAAATACATGCTTATCAGCATTACGATAGATATCTGCTATAGTAGATGCATACAATGAATACATATCCTCTCCTCTCTCTTCATACCTTGATGTTAGTTCATTGTTGTAATGATAGGTAAAGTTCTTACCGTTACTATCAACCTGATAGTATTGAATATCTTCATCATCTCTATTTATACCATACACATCATTTAGGTAATCCTTTGATGGTAGTGTTCCAGACATCAATAGTATGCCTATTTCAGCATTCAGTATACCAAGCATATAAGATGGATCAAGCATCTTTACCTGTATGCTATTACCATTAACATATACTGTAGTATTCCTTGTATTCATGAATGCATAGAACTCTAGAATATGGTTGATGTATCTATCGTCATTAAAGTAACTTGATCCTACCTTAAGGTTAGGTTCTATTTCTTTTAATTGGTTTATGTATTCATCTTGCAACCTTATGCATCTATTGTTGTTATCATTACCATCCTTGCCATTACCATCATTAGTAACTTCTACTACCATATCCCTTAACCTTAGCAAGGATTCCTTAACACTCCTTAACCTCTTAATATCTATACCATCTGCAGATGTTATTTCTAGTTCACTCTTCAAGGACTCTAATGCTTTGTTTACTATCCTTGTAGTTAAGGTAACATCATCCATCTCATGAACATGCTCAAGGTTATGTGCCTCATCTATGACTATTACGTAATCACTAAGGTCATCTTTTAATATTAGGTCTAGATACTTGAATATATAAGGATAAGTGCATACTATAAGGTTACATCTCCTAGCCTTCCTTAATAATGATTGATAAGGACATGTATCTGTCTTTGCGTATAGGTATGCTAGTTTCTTGATCTCTGAAGGTTTAACTTGCATATCCATAACCATATCCTTGTATATGCATTTACTGCAATCATAATCCTTCTTGATCTCTTCTTCCTTATCTTCTTCCTTCTTTTCCTTTGACTTCAACCATTCTTTGCCTACACGCAAGCATGAATGCTCCTTACCTGACAGCAAGACATGTTCAATAGGTATAATTGATCTTAACCTTCCTACCTCTCTAACCACAGGTTCATACTCATTATGCGTCTTTACTGCATATATCACCTTTCTATAAGTAGATAAGGATGCAAGTAATGCGAACAAGGTCTTACCTGAACCTGTAGGTGCCTGCAGTAATACTAAACGGTTATCCTTCAGATCGTTAATAACCTTATCCTTTAGCTTTAATTGCCAATCTCTTAACTGTATCATGATATAGATGATACTGTAAGGAGGATATATACGATGATACAACATAATTCAAGTAATCGAAAGAAGGATAAAGAGGTATCTAGAGTCTACCAACCTAGTTTTATATCAGATCAGTTGATGTTAGTCTAATCTAATTAACAGTCTCAACACTCTTTAACTTCTCGCAGTATTCTTTAGATAGTTTATCACAACCTTTAAGCAGATGTTCTAGATATTTTTACTAGGTTTAATCCATCTCTTACCTTATCGGGTTGAGCGATATAAGTGATAGCTTCCACTTCATCACCATTATCAAGTACCACCTTAACGTTCTCTTTATAGTAATGTTCAAAGTAACCTTCGTAATAGTCTAGTTTCTTTATATCTTCTTCTGTAACTTTATACAATATGCCTTCAACTAAGCTATCTTCATCAGGGACTATATTTGCATATCCTTCTTCAGGATTATTAGAAGAAATCTTGTTAAATTCTAACCTATAACCTCTTAATATAGCGTGTTCCCTTCCTAAGGTCTCTATTGGTTTTGATAACCTTTTGCATATCCTTTCAGGGTCCATGTTAGAACCGTAGGCAAAGTACATTCTTACATCTTTATATTTATCTACCATAATTATATTATCTATATAAAAATATTTAAACTTTCAAATTTTTGCCATTCATGGGCTCATAATAATAATACTTCATTCCTACCTTCAACCATTTACAACCCAATCATCATTCATAAATCACGTCGTTGCAACATCATACGTATACTTTCTACCAATGGCAATGAATAGAACTTGAATATCCTGAATACATTGATTGTCTGTAATGATAAGGCGTACTTATGTCTATAACTATTAATTATTATAGGCATCTCACTAAGTCTTTCCCTAACCTCTTCTCCTAACGAATTATAATAATACACTAACTAGTATACACAATAGACACGATTAACATCCTTCATATCCTTGTTCGGTATAAGGCAGTTACCAGTATAATCTATATATTCTGTAGGCATATAATACAACTGTTGTAATACATAAGCAACCTCAACTACGGGTCTTTCGTTGATGTGTTTGTAATAGAATAGGAAGGTCCTTACATATTCCTATTAATGCATGCATCTGCTATACATTTGAACCTTCCTCTATACCATCTGTATCCATATCATATTTCTGTGCATTAAGATTTCCGTGCGGATGTGATAAACATCCTTACTTATTACAGGTATATGTATATGTCTATGCTAACGTTAGCAAAGTAGTAATCCATATATACTACTAGTAGCAGAATCCGATAGTATAATAGACCTAATATAGTAGTCGATCTATCTATTTCATACTAAGATAAACCTAAAGATAGATAAAAATAGACATGTTTCAACAATTGTTTAACATACCCTACCATACCTTAAGGCAGTTCATTAAGGATTGTTCAATTCAAGATTTTAAGATAGTCTATCTGTTCATCATTTGTCATCTTCATTATCCATCCATTATCCATTATCTATCCGTCTTATCTTGTTTTATCCTTATCCTGCTTCTACCAATGCAACTACCTTATCATGAAGTCATACGAGTCCAGTTTCTTTGTTAACTTTCGTAAAACCATAAACATCCTATGGGTTCTTTTAGTCAGATCGTTGTAGTGTCTGTTAAAGAAAGAGACCATCAAACCTGTTTACTATATCCTTCTTGTATCTTCATAGATTAGTTTGGCTACGTCCTTTACCTTAACTGCTTCTAGCAAGAATAATAGTCTAAAGAATATCCTTCTTACCATTGGTTTTATCTGTATATCCATACTGTTCATTATCATATACTTTAAGATGGTCATGGTAACAGGTGCTGATGATAACTTTCTCTTCCATTCCTTACCTAACCTCATCGCATACCATGAATCTCGGCATCAAACAAAATAGACTGGTTGACATTCTATCCAATACAAGTTTAGGTTCTTTGTCTATAAAGACTCAGTCCTTACACTACCATATATGAAGTATGGTTTATAGCTGTTATCTGGCATCTGTATATATTCTGATTGCCTTGCTACTACAGTATAACCTCTAGTTTCATATGGTGCATTGGTCCTTATGACCTTGACTTCCTTGAGCGGTTCATCACGTTGTTCATAACTTATAAGTTCATCAACATAGACTACGGTAAGCATGGCATGGTGTAATCATATCATTCTGGATCTGTTAGGCTTGATTAAATCTAGGCTTTGGGCTAGGCTTGGGGTTTGGATCCGAGTCCGAGTTTATAGTCTTGAACGCCTCCTTTAAGCTAGCTCTTGTGTTCATTGACTGATGTCATCATAGTATAAAGGAAGATAAGAAGCAGCTACGATATTCGTAATTAATTATGATGAATAGTGCAGAATAGGAATAAGAATAGTAATAGAAAGGCTAGACGCATAGGATATAGGATATAGGGCTACTTTACTTTAGGGCTACAATCAATTGTGATACTTTCCTAATCAATCCTGCCTAATCCTGCTTATCCTTTTTCTTCCTTCTTAGTAATAACCAACCCAGGTAATCATGGACTGGATGGAGGAATATATGCTTAGGAATAGTAATAAGAAGGAATTGGACGCAGTATTGCTGTTAGAATTACTGTTAAACTTGGTTAATGATAGGATGTTTACCTAATTAACTCAACCAATTTCCTTTCTCTTTTTTATACTATGGGGTAAGTAAGTAAAGTATAGGTCAATACTTCATAATTGTAAATATGGATAGGAAGGAGTACATAAGACCTGCATTGCTGAAGATATGGGAGATATGTATCAATAACGATTGTAGAATACTCTCTTACCTACTAGCAACTAACAATACAGATGGAACAGGTATACGTTATGAACCTATGGCAGATGGGTAGTGATAGGATTGCAGTGGTAGGAGATTATGCAGACCAAGCAGGTAACTACGATGGGCCTTCCTATGATCATATATTAATTACAGTCTTATAAGGATATAATAGATGAGGTAAGTAAGGGTTCAATGAGTTTATTGTATAGGTTATGATTCATTGAAGGTTGGTAACAGCCATGCATGCCATTTTGATATGTTAATATCAAGCAATGGTATTGGTAGGCAACCTAACATACTCAAGGATGTTAAGATACTGTAAGAATAAGAAAGAAAAGAAGAATAAAAAACTAAGGATTAACAATAACATTTAGACCATATCTTTTATTTCCTTACTATTTCTCCTATACATATTTATAATAGTTGATGATAATTATCTTATGGTCTCAGAGGAACCAAGTTCAGAGAAGGAAGGTATTGGTATGGAGGTAGAAGAGGAGGAGAAGAAGGAGGGAGAGGAGGCAAAGATGGTTAAGGTTAAAGAGAAGGTTAGAGGAAGGAGAGGTAGAGGTAGGAGGAAGATAGAGGAAGGTACTATCACTACAACTACAACTACTGCTATTCCAACTACTACTGCAGTAACTATACCAGAAGTACCAAAGAGACTGTTAAGAAGGTTAGATAGGCATGAATCTACACTGCAAGAGTTATCATCAAGCATCAAATACTAAAATCAAGAAGGTTCAAGAAGAAGATTGATGCAATAGATGTATTGTTAAGAGAGGTTAAGGCACTGGATAGAAGGTTAAGGAAGGTTGAGAAGGTTATAGGTAGTAGAAAGAGGTAACGATAACAGCAATTCCACAGATCAAGGTTACATAAAATTAATGGTTTATATAATACTCTCTTCTCCTACATAATTATAAATTATGTAACAAGAGCAGCGATGTAACAAAACAATCAATCCCTTATAACTTATAACATAAAAATAATAAATAAGTTAAATTAAATTAATTATACACCAGCACTATCCATATCTATCCTATAGTGCTTGCCATCCACCTTTATCAGTATTGTAGTAACAGTCTCTATAACATACGGTTGAGTGAAACCTCTACTCTCATCAAGGTCTTCCTTCCTTGATGTATCGTAAACTATAGCATGGGATAAAGCTGACCTTATTGCTGTATACTCATCTGCAGTTAGCTCAGTATAATAACCTGGGTTAAAGGATACATCGAAACTAAATGTATTTGGTGCATAATAGCATCCACTATCTTCCATTTTCATCAAATTCAACTGTTTGATGGTTTCTTGTAATCTCTCATCTGCCTTCTGTATAGCCTCCATTAACTTTGGTACAGCCTTTATCTTATCTATACTAACCTCTACATACTGACTCTTATCGTGAAGAATATCAGCATCCCTAATTTCACCAAATCTAATTAAACAGTAATCAGTGTTACCTATAACCATCCTTGCATGTACTATCTTTGGTGTAGCAACAGTGAATACTGCAAACGATATGCTTATAACACCTACTATTATTATTGTGTAGAGAAGCCATCTCTGCATATGCATATATACGTTATCCTAAAATATAAATCTAAACTTTTTTATCAATTTTTTTACAAATAACTTTATCAAATATGATTATATCTTTGAGTTAATGCATGAGAGAGCCTTAGTATTTATAATTATAGCAGTATTACTAGTAGCAGTAGTTACCAATATTAGTGTATATGCTGGTACTGCAGTATGGAGTACAGATGTATTGATAAGCAGTGCAAACATAGAGAAGCATCAGGCAGAGAGTCATATAATGGTTAGTGCTAGTAACAACAATTACCTAGTTACTGCATTGATGGATAATACTAGGATCAGTAATTACGAATGTAGAGCATACAACTCCACTGATGCTGGTGATACATGGACGGATAGAGGGTTCTTACCATTACCATCAGGTACAAATACTAGTAATGATCCAGTTGTTGCTAGCACTACTGATGGCAAGTTCTTTATAGCATGTATGGCAGGTACCACTTCTCCTTCTCTTCGTTACACCCACATAGTTTACTGGGTATCTACAGACAATGGGGCAACATGGAGTGGACCTAATACAGTAAGGAATGTTAGTAGTGACTCAACTCTAAGTGTAGATAAACCATGGATAGCAGCAGATGTTAATGACCCTAATAGCAGTTATAGGAACAATGTATATGCTTGCTGGACAGAAGCAAAGTATGCTGAGAGCACTGTTCTTAGTGAATTTTCTATAAAGTTCAGGAAGATATGGCCTTCCACTAGTTCCATTGTTACATTAGCAGCTCCTTCAAACCCCTCATGGGTTGGATGGTGTAATATAGCAGTAGGTAAATCAGGCATAATATATGTTACATGGTTAAGAGGATTATATAACAGTTCCACTGGTACATATACTTATAACGTAATGATGAAAAGATCATTCGATGGAGGATCAACATGGGATAGTGCTAGAATTATTGCAACATTTAATAAGGTAGATTATGTAAGTGGTGAGAACAACAAGGTATTAGAAATTTCTAACTCTCCACATATAGCAATAGATAACAACTGGAATATTCATCTAGTATATGTTACAAAGACATCTGCAGGAGATACAGAGATAATTTATAGAAAGATAACCAACTGCACTACCCAAGGTAGCACTTGTACATTATCATCTGTAGTTGACCTATCTAACAATAGCAAGGATCAATGGGAACATGCTATTACAGTATCAAAGAAATCAAATACTATACATATAACTGCATTAGATAGAAGGGATGATACTAACAACAAGTATTGGAATCTATACCATTACCATTGTCATCTAAGCACCAGTTCTTGTACTAGCAATACTGACTGGGCAATTAGACGTGTTAGTGATTATCCTTCGATTAACCTCACTACAGGGTCTAGTGATCCTGGAAAGGAGTTCATTGGTCATTACCATGGCATAACCAGCAGTTACATATTAGATAGTTCTTCAAAGGAGGCATATACAACATGGACAGATACTAGGTATGATGGAGGTGTATTGTATAGGAACTATAATATATTTACAGATAGATCATCTACATTCTTATAAATATCTTCTTATTTTATTTAGTATTAATAGCTATAACACTAACTTTTCTTTCTTTTTATATCACACTAAATTACATAACTCTTTGCCAACCCTTTAACTACATTATTGCTTTGCATGTAAAAATAG
>CAYYYF010000023.1:0-11705 GCA_964475945.1 uncultured Nitrosopumilales archaeon
CTTCTAATGTAGACTCTAGTCTATTTATGTATAATTTATTAGGATATAGTCTATACTTATAGTTTAACATGAGGGTAATTATAAATTCATGAATTTAAAGTTTAGCAATACATCCCTGCCTTAAATAGCGAGGTTTTCTTGCTATATATTTATAAAAAGGATAGTGGGATTAACAAAATTAAATGGGAGAATCTATTTAGTTTGCTATTGCTTTACTCTCTACCAACCTTACAATAGCCTCAGAGACGCTGCAGTTCATGCTCTCCTTAACCTTGAGTAACTTCTTGTATGCGTCTAGAGTAATATACACTGGTATTGAACCCGTGCCCTCTAGCAGTGCTTTAACCTTGTATAGCCCATTCTCTATACCTCTCTCTGCCTCCTTCTCTATCTTTATCTTATCCATTATGCTACCTATGAAGCTCAATGGTAGATCATAGTCTACTATCATCCTAGTTCTTGTCTTACTCTCATCAAGAGGCTCAAACTCTACAGTTATATTCCACTTCTTGAATGGTCCATCGCTGACCTGTCTTGCTACTATCTTTCTCTCAGGTATATACTCTAGGGTCTCACAATCCCACTCTAGAACCTTGCCACCAAAGTTACCTATTACCCTAAATATTGTACCAACACCAAACCCTTCCTTAACCTCTATAGGGATAACACTTAAGCCTATCTCCTTTGGGAACTGCTCAGACATGTGCTCTGGTCTAGCAAAGTATGTGAAGACCTCTTTCACTGGTGCGTTTATTATAACCTCTTTGCTTATAGTAGCCATTAGCATTTCTATCTTAAATAGGAATTTAAAGGTTACTGTAATTAAAACAGATATTACGTATTTATTAGAAGAAATAACAACAACAATATTACCTACCCTAGGGGCTAGGGGAAGTTACGCTTGGGGAGACTCTAACAGGTCTATGAACCAAGAAGCCTCGCTATTTATGGCGGGGTAGCTCACAAAAATACGTTAGCCATAAATATAAATATTCGTATTTAGTAAGAGATATCGATGAATATGAAAATAGTTTATCTTATATCATCATATCTGCTATTATTAAGCATCATATTACTACCATCTTCACATGTATATGCACAAGAGCAGGAGGTTAAACCTATAATGTTATCAACCAAATCCCTTGATATAGAGGTATTATTGGACTCGATCCCTGAGCCTGAGAAGGAGGTTAAGATGCAGATAACCTTCCTTACAAAGGAAGGTAGTATACAGCAGCATGTAGATTATATAATTACTATAAAGGATGGTAATGGTAATATTATAGAGAGGATACCTCCAAATACACAGCCACTACTCCATACAGACCCTGGTAAGATAACTGTGCCTTATGTATTTAAATCAGAGGGTAACTATACAGTAAATATAGATGTTGTTGGTATACTATTCATACCCATACCTACTGAGAGTGCGGAGTTTAATATAACAGTGGTTCCAGAGTTCCCCTCAATAGCACTTGCTATACTTGCTTCCATGATAGCAGTATATATAATACTAGTAAAGGTTAAAGGTTATGGTATATTCCCTAAATAAAATACTAAAGCCTTCTACTCTTAACTATTGCACCTACTCCAACCGCTACACCTGCAATCCCTATACTTAGCCCCATGAGACCAAAGTTGTATGCATTCTCTGCATCTTTGTTTAATCTATCCATGCTGCTCTTAACCTCCTCCACAGCCCTCTTTGAATCCTCTGCGCTAGCAAGTGCCCTATCAGCCTTGTTCTGTAACTGGATAAGAGATGACTGCAATGTAGGAATCATCCTCTGGATATCTGTAGTATCGCTTGTATCAGGAAATGCTACCCTTGCCTTATCCCCAACATCCTCTATAGGTATTTCAGCATTAACAGCATTACCAGCTATGCTACCCTTAAGGATAACAACATAACTGCCAGTGCGTGTAGGGATTATAGGAGATGCATATACACCATTCTCCATAGGCTCAATTTCAACGCTCTTGCTAACGCCACCATACTTTATGCTAACGCTCAACTCCTGAGGCTCTATTATGAATGGCTTCGAGTCCTTCTTGAACTCTAATACTACTGAATTTAACTCACCTACCAATGGGGGCTCATTGAGCCATCCTGCACTTACCTCTATACCATTAACTGTAATACCAGTATGTGCATACACATTACTAATGTTAGCAATGGCTATACTCAGCATTAGTAGAATGATATAAGTTGCATACCTATGCATAGGAATAATACCTAAAGAATGTATTAATAGGTTATGGTACAGCATTCTAATAAGGAATAATTTAAATAGCATAAAAGTATAAAAGGCTTATGCTTAGCATAGAGAAGGTTATGGATGTGTTAAGGAGTATAAAGGATCCAGAGCTTAACAAGGATATAGTATCTATGGGGATGATAAAGGATCTAAACATAGATAATGGCAAGGTATCATTTACATTAGAGCTTACAACTCCAGCATGCCCATACAACAGCGAGATAGAGCAGGAGGTTAGGGAGAAGGTTAAGGCGATAGACGGTGTTAAGGAACTCAACATAAGGGTTACTGCTAGGGTAATGGAGGGTAGGGCAGTTAATGCAAGTGATATACTTGTTAATGTTAAGAACGTTATAGCGGTAGCAAGTGGTAAAGGTGGTGTAGGGAAGAGCACTGTAGCAGTTAACCTTGCTTATGCTCTAGCAAGGAGTGATGCAAAGGTAGGGTTGCTTGATGCAGATATATACGGGCCTAGTGTACCGCTCATGCTAGGTCTAAAGCCTGGGCTTACAGTTAATGAGAGTAACAAGATAGTGCCTCAGGAGGTTTATGGTATAAAGGTTATCTCTATGGGGTTAGTGCATAGCAAGGGTGAGGAGAATGTTGGTATATGGCGTGGCCCAATAATATCTGGGATAATAAAGCAGTTCCTTACCGATGTTGACTGGGGAGAGTTAGATTACCTTATAGTAGATCTTCCTCCAGGTACTGGTGATGCCCCATTAACCCTAGCACAGACCATACCCATAACAGGGGTTGTTATAGTAACTACACCTCAAGATGTTGCCATGAATATAGCAAGGAAGTCTGCATTGATGTTCAAGAAGCTTGGTATACCAATAATAGGTGTTGTGCAGAATATGAGTTACTTCGTATGCCCTCACTGTAATAAGGAGAGCAAGGTATTCGGTTATGCAGATGAGGCTAAGATACTGGAGAGGTTTGATGCCCCACTACTTGGAGAGATACCATTACATACATCTATAATGTATGGTAGCGAGCAGGGTAAGCCTATAATGCTCTTAGAGCCTGATTCACCTTATGCTAGAGCAGTTGAGAGGATAGCAAGGAAGACAGCCGGTAGGGTTAGTGTTATAGCAGCAGAGATGTTAAGTTTAGAACAGGGTGCGGATGCGGTTCAGTAGTGAGGAGTTAAGCATACTTAAGAAGCCTATGGGTGTACTGGTAAGTAATGATAACATAAATACTGATACATTACAGCATCATATTAGCAATGCACATATGATAGTTAGTGTAGGGGATGCAAGCACAGATAGGCTTCTAGCATTGGGTATAGTACCCCATATACAGGTAGTTGATGGTAAAGAGAGGAGGATGCATAGAACATATGCTGGAGATAGGTATGTTAGTGAGTTAAAGTGCACAAATCCAGCAGGTAATTTAACCGATGAGGCTATCCATGCATTCAAGGATGCATTACATGCTAAGAAGCCTGTAAGGATAGTTATTGATGGAGAGGAGGATCTTATGGCATTGGTAGCATTAGCATATGCACCAGATGATACAGTGATAGCATATGGACAGCCATTGGAGGGTATGGTATTGGTAAGGGTTAATAGAGAGACAAGGGATAAGTATAGGGACCTTATATTAAAGATCTTGAGGGGATGATGATGCGGTGGCTTTATGATCAGTGATTAGAATATTATTATCTGAGCCCTCAACTCTACATTACCTTACTACCTGCAGGAGCATCACCATCCACAGTTAGCCAGTAAGGCTTCCCATTAACATCTGCAGCAAGTAGCATACCATATGAGGTTATACCTGCTATCCTCTTTGGTTCTAGATTTGCAAGTACTATAACCCTTCTTCCTATCATATCCTCAGGCTTGTAATACTCTGCACCCCCTACTATCAACTCCCTCTTCTCACCCCCTATATCCACCAAAGCCTTCATTACCTTGTTCTTCCCTTTTATGCTCTCAGCACTCACCACTACACCAACCCTAATATCTAGCCTCTTGAACTCATCGTATGTTATACTCATACTTAGGCTTTATGCAATGGTATTAAAAATGTTTGTGCTAAACCAAGATAATTTTCATACATAAAGTTTATAATCTGCTATACAGATCAGTATAGCTCAGCTATACAAGAATGTATAGCTGCTTGTTACTATAAAGTGTATGTATTAAAACTTACATACTCATGCTAATAGCATAACCTTCCTTACTTGTATTCATGGTATATAAGAGGATAGGGTTCAAGTATAGCAAGTTAAGGTGTATAGACTGTGAGGATGATGGTAAGGTTATAAGTTTTTATGCAGTATACTGGAAGAATATGATCATAAGGGAACCTATCCCATTATGCATAAAGTGTGCCAAGGAGTTCAGTATGTATGTTAGTAAGAACAGTGAGGGGAAATATAGGGTAATAGATGTAGGGATGATTAATTAATTTATTTATATTATTTAGTAATTTATATTAATATGGGATCTTTGTATTTAAGTATACCCTTGCCCTCTGCTTTAGAGTAGAGCATCTTTAATGCACTATAGCCTTTATCTCCCATATCTATTGTAAGGTCATTAACATACATCCTGATGAACCTTGCTATAGTGCTCCTATCCTTGCCTCTAGCATAATGCATTGCATAATCTAATGCATCATCAAAGTGCTCATATGCATATAGTATTGATTCCCTGAGCATAGCACTTATCCTTTCTAACATGGTATAGCCTAGGCTTATGCTCCCTACATCCAAGCCTAAAGGTAAAGGTAAACCATTACTCTCTCTAGCCCAATACTCTGCTAGATCCATGAACTTAACCAAGCCCTTGCTAGGGAAGGTTAACTGTGCTTCATGTATAAGCAATCCTAGATCTGCATTGCCATCAAGCACAATATCCTCTATAGCATCAAACCTTGCCTCCAATGTATTAAACCTCTTGCATAATGCCAACTCAAGGAGTAGGTATGCTGTAGTTAACCTCCCAGGTACTGCTATTGTGCATCTACCCTCGTTGATCTTTACATTGATCTCTTGCATGTTAGCATCTCTTCTAGCAACAAGCACTGGGCCATAGGATAGACCAAAGCTTGCACCACTCTTGAATACAGCATAGCCATGTGTATATGCATATACATGTGCAGATACAGCAGTAACCTCTATCTCATTATTCATAGCCATTCTATTAAGGGTCTCTATATCCTCTATAATATGTTCTATTTCAATACTATCAATCCTAACCTTGTTGCTTGCTATAGCATAGAACATGAATGCATCATCAGCATCTGGTGTATGTCCTATCCTTACCTTCATTACTGTTCTACCTACTTACTTCCTTTTATTGTTAATCTTTATATTATCTAGAGTAGTGGGATGCTTTGTATATGTTGAGTAAGTTTGATCCTAAGGCTATAGAGGGTATCGTTAAGGATTACCATTCTAAGATAGATCTTAAGAGGTTGATAGATAATAGGCTTAAGGATAAGCCAAAGGTAGGTTACGTTGAAGGTCCTCCTACTATGAATGGAGAACCCCATATAGGGCATATAAGGGGTAGGGTAATCAAGGATCTCTGGTATAGGTTCAATACATTGAAATCTGTTAACATACTCTTCAGGGCAGGATGGGATACCCAAGGATTACCTGTTGAGTTGCAAGCAGAGAAGGAGCTTGGATTAACAGGTAGTAAGTCAGAGAACCTAAGAAAGATAGGTATGGAGAGGTTAGTAGAAGAATGCAAGAGGCTTGTGTATACATACAATGCAAAGTGGATAGAGGCTGATCAACTCCTTGGTATGAGCATGGATTATGAGAATGCATACTGGACATACAAGGATGAGTATATTGAGAGAGAGTGGCAGTACATTAAGAAGGCATATGAGCAGGGTATATTGGTTGAAGGTTATAGAGTAGTGGCATACTGCCCAAGTTGTCAGACATCATTAAGCCATGCTGAGGTTGCCCAAGGCTATGAGAGTGTAGAGGATCCATCGCTATACTACAAGGTTAAGCTTAAGGATGAGCATTACAATAACAAGCCTGTATACATAATAGTATGGACAACTATGCCTTTTACAGTTGTTACAGATGAGCTCGTTGGTGTAAATCCAGATGCAGAGTATGTTTACATAAATGTAAATATCAATGGTAAAGATGAGGTTTGGATAGTTGGATATGAGAGGCTTAATGCTCTAATACAAGAGCTTAAGATATCCTCATACTCTGTCATCAAGAGGGTAAAGGGTTCAATGCTTGAGTGTAAGAGGTACGAGCATCCTTTACTAGACCTTATACCAGGGTTAAGGGCTATTGCTGATAAGATACATTATGTTGTAGCAGAGCAATTCGTTGATGTTAACACAGGCTCTGGTATAGTGCATCTATCCCCTGCAAATGGTGAGGAGGACTTTGAGGTAGCAAGTAAGAGATCCCTACCAATATTCAACCCAATAGACGATAATGCTTCCTTTACTCAAGAGACTGGCGTATTTGCTGGACTATTCGTTAGGGATGCAGATAGCAAGGTTGTTGAGTTGCTTGCCTCTAGAGATGCATTGGTTAAGATAGGCAAGATAAGGCATGAGTACCCATTATGCTGGCGATCTAAGCATAAAATAGTATGGCTTGCAAGGAGGGAGTACTTCTACCTTATAGATAGGATAGCAGATAAGGCATTAAGCGCTGCATCAAAGGTTGAGTACTTCTACCCAGAGCCTAGGAACAGGTTCCTAGCGATAATAAGCGAGAGGAAGCCTTGGTGCATCTCAAGGGAGAGGGTGTGGGGTACACCATTACCTATCTGGGTATGTTCATCATGTAAGAACAAGATCGCATTATTCAGTAGGAGAGAGATAATAGAGAATGCTGTAGAGTTGCCAGATGGCAAGAACTTTGAGTTGCATAGACCATGGATAGATAGAGTAGTTGTTAAATGCAACAGATGTGACTCAAAGGCATACAGAGAACCATTCGTGCTTGATACATGGCATAACAGCGGTGCGGCACCATATGCATCCCTAGGCAAGGATTACGATCTGTTAGTACCAGTTCCTTTCCTAACTGAAGGGATAGATCAGACTAGGGGATGGGCATATACCCTGCTCATGGAGAATGTTATAATGAAAGGAGAGGCACCATTCAAGGCATTCCTATTCCAAGGGCACGTTGTAGATGCGCATGGGAATAAGATGAGTAAGAGTCTTGGCAATGTTATAGATGCTTTAGAGCTTCTTAAGAACAATAGTGTAGATATGGTTAGGTTCTACCTTATGTGGAAGGCAAGTCCCATAGATGCTTTAAGCTTTAACGTGGATGAGATGAAGAGGAGGGTATATCAGATACTTAGCACACTCTATAATCTGCACCTATACTTTATGCAGAATGCAAGTTATGATGGTTTTGATGTTAACAAGCATACACTTGAGTGGGCTATGAGCAGTAACCTATTGAAGGAGAGCGAGCTCTGGTTACTATCAACATTACAGAGGGTTATAGAGAGGGTTACATATGCTTATGAGCATTGCAGATTCCATGAAGGCTCTAGGGCATTAGAGGATCTAATAATAAACGATCTTAGCCAGAGATATGTGCCTTTCACAAGGTATGAGTTATGGGATGATAGCAATGATACCCTTAATAGAAGGCTTGCAATATATGCTACACTTGCATACTCATTACTTATTATAGATATACTGCTTCATCCAGTATGCCCTTACATAACAGAGTATCTTTACATAACATGCTTTAAGCGTAAGCAGAGCATAATGCTAGAGGATTGGGTTCAAGTGGATGCAAGGCTAATAGATGAGAGGTATGAGAAGGCATTTGAACTTGTAGATAGAATAATATCCTTATCAAACTCTGCAAGGATGAAGGCAGGGCTTAAGAGGAGATGGCCTCTAGCATCAGCATATGTATGCTTGAGCAGTAAAGATACAGATCTTGTTAATAGCCTAGTAAATACATTAAAGGTTCAGATGAATGTAGAGAGGCTTGAGATAAAGTATCTTGATGCTAAGAGTGGTAGCATCCTTGATAAGTGTAATACCATCTTTGCATTGATTGATGGAGGTATGCCTATTAAGGTTAACATAGCATTCAATGTTAAGAGTATCGCAAAGAAGGTTAAGGGAGATATACAGATGGTATTGAAGCAACTTAACAGCATGGATAGCATAATTCTATTAAAGGAATTATCCAAGGGTAACCTTAACATCTCATACAATGGGAAGAGTGTAAGCATAGGTATTGAAGATATATCTGATGTTAGATATGAGGCTGCTGAAGGTTATGCCTTATCCTCTATGCAAGATGACTCCATTATAGTAATACTATCAACTTATAGGGATGAGAGGTTAATAGCAAAGGGCTTGATGAGGGATATAGCAAGAAGACTACAGGCTTTAAGGAAAGAGAAGGGTTATAACCCAACTGATATAGTCAAGTATGCCTATATAGCAGTAGATGGTGATGCTGTAGAGATGCTTAATATGATGAAGGAAGAACTTGCATATCTGGTTAGAGCAAAGAGTGTTAGCATAATAAGCATGAATGAGTTAGAAGAATACAGTAAGAAGGGTTTAGGGTTTGTAGAGTATGATATAGATGGTAGGAAGGTTATGCTCTACATCTAGCAGTAAAAGATAATAGAGATGCCTATCTATAGCAGTGTATGTTAACCATAGAAGGGATGAGTAGAGATGAGGCTTATTCTCTTGCCTCCTTACCATTAGATAAATTACTTGCTAGGGCATCAACGCTAAGGGATATGATAAAAGGTAGATTGATTACATACTCGCGCAAGGTATTCATACCAGTAACAAACCTATGCAGGGACTACTGCTCCTACTGCACATACAGAGAAGAGCCTAGCAGTGGTAATGTTATAATGCTAAAGCCTCAGCATGTTATAGCAGTAGCAGAGGAGGGTAAGAGGCTAGGGTGCACAGAGGCGTTGTTCATGAGTGGTGAGAGGCCAGAGCAGAGATATGCAGAGGCTAGGGTATGGCTTAAGAGCATGGGGTTCTCAAGCACAGTTGAATATGTGGCGTATCTATGCTCTCTAGTCCTTAAGAGTGTTGGTATGCTTCCTCACACAAATATAGGTAACTTAACATACGATGAGGTTAAGATGCTTAAGGAGTGTAATGCAAGTATAGGCTTGATGCTTGAGAATGCAAGTGATAGGCTATGCTTAAAGGGTATGCCACATGAGCATGCACCAAGCAAGAACCCAAGGGTTAGAGTAAGGAGTATAGAGAATGCTGGTAAGGCAAGGGTAGCATTCACAACAGGTCTGCTTATAGGTATAGGTGAGAGTATGCAAGAGGTTATAGACTCTCTATTTGTAATAAAGGAGTTGCATAATAGGTATGGGCATATACAGGAGGTTATAATACAGAACTTTAACCCAAAGGCTGACACGCCAATGGCTATGCATGATAAACCCTCAAGGGAGTATATGCTTAGGGTAGTTGCATTGGCGAGGCTTATAATGCCTAATATGAACATACAGATGCCCCCAAACCTTAACCATAACCATAACTTTACTCATAACCATAACTATAATCTTAATCCAGGCTTCCATCAGTTCCTCTCTGCTGGAATAAATGACTGGGGAGGTGTATCCCCATTAACCATAGACTATGTTAACCCAGAGGCTCCATGGCCTAGCATAGAGTACATGAAGAAGGTTACAGAGAGTAAAGGCTTTACACTCAGGGCAAGACTCCCTGTATACCCAGAGTATATAAATGATGAGTTTATATCAAGCAATGTTATAGATATCATCAACTCAATAAGGGATGAGTATGGACTTGTCAAGGGCTACTGATCCATTTGCATATGCAGATAAGATAATAAAGCATGTAGAGCCTGTAGTTGCTAGCATACTTGATAAGGTATTATCACTAAAGGATATAGATGTAAGGGATGCTGTAGAGCTCTTTGAGTCTAATGAGCTTAATGCATTGATTGCAGTTGCAGATGCGTTAAGGAGGGTTAGTGTAGGAGATGTTGTAACCTATGTGGTTAATAGGAATATAAACTTCACAAATGTATGTATAAAGCGCTGTGGATTCTGTGCATTCTCAAGGGATTTTAGGGAGGAGGAAGGTTACCTATTACCTATTGAGGAGATAGTAAGGAGGGCTAAGGAGGCATACAGACTAGGGGCTACAGAGGTATGCATACAGGCAGGGCTTATGCCTAAGATGGATGGCTACCTTTACATTGATATATGTAATGCAATAAAGAAGGAGTTGCCTGATATACATATACATGCATTCTCACCAGAGGAGGTAATGTATGGTGCATTAAGGGCAAATATGAGTATAGAGGATTACCTTAAGGCATTGAAGGATGCAGGGTTAGGCAGCATCCCTGGTACAGCAGCAGAGGTTTTGGTGCAGAGTATAAGGAGCATAATATCCCCAGGAAGGATAAAGGTTAAAGATTGGATAAGGGTTATAAAGAGTGCACATAGACTAGGTATACCATCAACAGCAACCATAATGTATGGGCATGTTGAGAACTCTCTGCATAAGGCAGTGCATCTTAAATTGATAAGGGATATACAGGTAGAGACTAGAGGGTTTACAGAGTTCGTTCCTTTAAGCTTTGTATACAAGGAGGCACCTATGTATAAGCATGGGTTGGTTAATGGGTTAAGGCAAGGGGCTAGTAGGGAAGAGGTGATTAAGATGCATGCTATAGCAAGGATAATGCTTAACAACCATATAAGGAATATACAGGTCTCATGGGTTAAAGAGGGTATAGAGTTCTCAAAGGTTCTACTTAATGCTGGTGCGAATGATCTTGGTGGTACGCTAATAAATGAGAGCATATCTACTGCTGCAGGTTCTAGCAATGGGCAGCTTATGAGGCCTAGGGAGTTAAGACATGCTATAAGGAGTATAGGGAGGATACCAGCACAGAGGGATACACTATACAAGAGTATAAGGGTATTCGATGGGTATGAGCCTGAGGACCCATTGGATAAGGTTGATGATGCATCCATCTTTGGTTCATATCATGAACTCATAAGGTTTGATAAGTTCAGATACAAGAGGAATTAACCTATCATACTATATTATATTTATATATAGGTTTATAAATATATAGCAAGAAAACCTCGCTATTTAAGGCAGGGATGTATTGCTAAACTTTAAATTCATGAATATATAATTACCCTCATGTTAAACTACAAGTATAGACTATATCCTAACAAGTCATGCCTAAACATGTTAGAGTCTACACTAGAGGCATGTAGATTTGTATATAATTACTTCATTAATAATGGTTATGAGAATGAGTATGATATGAATAATGCATTAATAGAATTAAAGGAATTATATCCAGAGTTAAGGAATTATCATTCCAAGATGTTACAGATGGTAAGTAAGCAAGTATCAAGTGCAGTAAAGGCATTAAAAAGGTTAAAGAAGCAAGGATATAAGATAGGGATAGGTAGC
>CAYYYF010000024.1:0-10669 GCA_964475945.1 uncultured Nitrosopumilales archaeon
TACCAATAATAAATTCATAGTAGCAAGTAATAATGATGATAAAGAATTTGATATTAATAATAATGAAAGAATTAACAGAAGGTTAAGATTAGTTCAAAGGAGATTAGCAAGAAGGAATAAAGGCTCTAATAATTACAATAAGGCAAAGAATAGATTACAGATAATTCATGAAAGGATAGAGAGAAGGAGGAAAGATTTACTACATAAATTATCAAGGTATTATGCTAGATACAATATAGTAATGGTAGAGGATTTAAATGTTAAGGATATGTTAGAAGATGAACAATTGCAAAGAGGTAATAATACATTGCATAGGAATATTGCTAATAAAGCATTTAATAGATTTATACAGTTACTCTCCTATAAAACAAAAGTAATAAAGGTTGATCCTAAATACACTACTAAAGAATGCTATAGATGTAGTAATATTGAAAATAACATGCCCTTAAACAAAAGGATATTTAAATACAGTAAATGTGGTTTAGTAATAGATAGAGATAGGAATGGTTCTTTAAACATATTGAAGAAGGGATTAATGAAATTAGGATTATTAGAAGAAATAATAATAACAACAACAATATTACCTACCCTAGGAGCTAGGGGAAGTTACGCTTGGGGAGACTTTAAGTTAAAGTCTATGAACCAAGAAGCCTCACCCTTTAGGGTGGGGTAGCTCACATAAAATGACTCATATAACCTATCTATGGTTGATTACGATGTTATTGTAGTAGGAGGTAGCATATCTGGACTACTTGCGGCAAGGGAATCAGCAGCCAAGGGCTTATCTGTTCTTGTGCTAGAGGAGGATGCAGAGATAGGCACGCCAGAGCACTGCGGTGGCTTATTGAGCATGAATGCCCTCAAGGAGATACTTGGTTACATACCAGAGGATATAATACTCAATAGGATAAAACATGCTACCATAAGGGTACTGGATACAATGCTAAGGATAGATGCATCAAGGCAAGGAGTAATTGCTATAGATAGAAGGGGTTTGGATAAGCATATAGCAATACAGGCAAGGAGCAAAGGCGCAGATATAATGCTCATGTCCCATGTTACATCATTCAAGGACTATGATGATCACGTGCAGGTATATACAAGAAGATGCTCATTCACATGCAAGGTTATGGTAGATGCTAGGGGATGCAATGTTCTAGCAGGGAAGGGTAATGGCTTCTTGCCATCTGCACAGTATGAGGTTAGTGCAGAACTTCCAGATGACGTTTATGTGCATATAGATCAGTGCTTATACCCAGGGTTCTTTGCTTGGGTTATACCAGATGGTAAGGGCAGGTATAGAGTTGGCGTTGCTGGCAAGGGTATAAATGTTAATGGGAGGCTTGAGCATTTCCTAGCATCCATAGGTAAGCATGTAGTGCTAAGGAAGGTATATGCGCCTATATGGGTTGATGGGCCGCAAAGGCCTTTTATACAAGGCAATAGAATAGTAAGGGTAGGAGATGCTGCTGGACAGAGCAAACCTACAACGGCTGGAGGCATATATACATCAGGGATGGGTGGAATTATAGCAGGTAGGGCTATAGGTGATGCATTAATAAGCAATGAGTATAGCATTATAAGAAGGTATGAGAGTGAGTGGTTAAGATGTTTTGGTGATGAATTCCAGAGGATGCTCATACTTAGAAGGTTATTTGAGAGGTTAGATAACAAGGCTATAGAGAAGATGCTTAAGGTTATGAGTAACTACATAGAGGATATATCCCTGAGTAGTGACTTTGATTTCCATTCATATGCATTGATCAAGGTTATAAGGCATAGAGATCTACTTTCACTAGCAAAGGCTATCCTTGGTAATGAGGTAAGGAGGTTCTTTGGTATGCATAAAGATATACAGGATTATACCTAAAGATATAAATTAGATTTAACGCTAAGGCTAGCAGTATATGCAGAGAGTAATAGAGTTACCTGTATGCGTATCATGTAGGCGGGTTATAATGCCTAATGATAAATCTGTAAAGTTCTACTGCCCAAGGTGTGTAGAGCAGCTCATATGGAGGTGTGAGTACTGCAGAGAGTTTGCTAGAGTATATACATGTAGTAAGTGTGGCTTTGAAGGTCCATAGCAAGGTGATATTATGGGCAAGTTGATAGCAAGGGTTAAGGTACTCCCTAGTGATATTAACATTAACCTAGATGATCTTGCTAAGAGTATAGGAGCAAATGGTATTACAGTAAAGAGGTATAGCAAGGAACCTATAGCATTTGGTATAAGTGCATTGATTCTTGATATAGTACTTGATGAGGATACTGCAGATACAGATGCAATAGAGATAAGGCTTAAAGGGTTTGATGGTGTAAGCGAGGTAGAGGTAGTAAGCATGAGCAGAGAGTCAGCAAGGCTATGATATGAAGAGGATACTTGAGCCTATACAACTCAGGGTAGCAGAGGCAAAGGCAAGAGATGTAGGTAAGAGAAGGGCTAGGGTAAGTAATACTATCCTTGAGATGCTCCAAGCAGCTTCTGGTGATATAATTGAGTTGATAGGTAAGAGGAGTACTGTAGCAGTAGTATGGCCTGATGATGATATTGATGATAACACGATAAGGATAGATGGGCAGATAAGGAAGAATGCTGGAGTAAGCATAAACGATACCATATTGGTTAGGAGGGCTGAGCCTAAGGCTGCTAGGAGTGTTATCCTCATTCCACTTAACACAAAGATGAGTGTAGATAAGGATTTTACAGAGTTCGTTAAGAACAGGTTAAAGTGCATGCCATTGGTTGAGGGTGATGAGATCTCTGTTATAATCCTTGGCAGTTCCATAGACTTCAAGGTAAGCAAGGTTACACCAAAGGCCATAGTAAGGGTTGAACCTACAACAAAGCTAAGTATACATGCTAGTGGTGCAATAGAAAAGAAGCCAAGAGTAACGTATGAGGATATAGGTGGGTTAAGGAGCCAGATAGAGAGGCTTAGGGAGATAGTAGAATTGCCTCTAAGGCACCCAGAGGTATTCCAGAGGTTAGGCATAGAGCCCCCAACTGGTATATTGCTTTATGGTCCTCCAGGATGTGGAAAAACTCTTATAGCAAAGGCATTGGCAAGTGAGGCAGAGGCTAACTTCTTCTCAATAAATGGGCCTGAGATAATGAATAAGTACTATGGTGAAACAGAAGCAAGGTTAAGGGAGATATTCAAGGAGGCTAGGGAGAAGGCACCAAGCATAATATTCATAGATGAGATAGATGCTATTGCACCAAAGAGGGAGGATGTCTTTGGTGATGTAGAGAAGAGGGTGGTTGCACAGTTACTAGCATTAATGGATGGACTAATGGATAGAGGCAATGTTATAGTCATAGGGGCTACAAATAGGCCTGAGAGTGTAGACTCTGCATTAAGGAGACCTGGTAGGTTCGATAGGGAGATTGAGATAGGAGTTCCAAATGCCGAGGGTAGATTTGAGATACTCCAGATACATACTAGAGGTATGCCACTAGAGGAGTCTGTTAACCTTAAGAAGCTGGCATCAGAGCTCCATGGCTATACAGGTGCAGATATAAAGGCATTATGCAGAGAAGCAGCTATGAAGGCACTAAGAAGATACTTACCAGAGATAGACCTTGAGAGCGATAACATACCACCAGATGTGCTGGATAAGATGGTTATAACTAGCAAGGACTTCTACGATGCTATGAAGGAGATAGTTCCCACTGCCCTTAGGGAGTTCTATGTAGAGAGCCAGAAGGTAGGGTGGAGTGATATAGGTGGATTACATGAGGCTAAGAGGATACTCTACGATAACATAGTAAAGGCAATCAATGAGTATGAGAGGTTTGAGGCTATGGGTATAACACCATCAAAGGGAGCATTGCTCTATGGACCATCTGGTTGTGGTAAGACATTACTTGCTTTAGCATTGGCTAATGAGAGCAATGCAAATGCTATAAGGGTTAAGGGACCAGAGATACTAAGCAAATGGGTTGGGGAGAGCGAGAAGGCAATAAGGGATATATACAAGAAGGCTAGGGCATCTGCACCATGCATAGTTATATTTGATGAGATAGATGCTATAGCAAGGAGTAGGGCTGACTTAGAGGGCTCTGAGGTTACTGATAGGGTATTGAGTCAATTACTAACTGAGATAGATGGTGTTAACATAAAGGGTGTTGTAACCATAGGAATAACAAACAGACCAGACCTTATAGATGCCTCACTCCTTAGACCAGGTAGGCTTGATCTTATTGTGTATGTTAAACCCCCAAATAGAGAGGAGAGGCTTGAGATACTTAAGATAATAACCAAGAGAATGCCTATAGCAGATGATGTTAACCTTAGTGCTATAGCAGACTCTACAGATGGCTATACAGGTGCAGATCTTAATGCGCTCTGCAGGGAAGCAGCAATAAATGCTATGAGGGAGGATAGAAGCATAATATATGCTAAAGACTTCGAGCATGCATTAAAGCATGTTAGAGCATCCATAACTCCTCAGATAGAGAGTTGGTATGAGAGTATAAGCAAGAGTGTAACCTATGCCATGCCAAAGAGGGTAGATAAGACATTCTATGGGTGATACTATGGGCAAGGGTATACCATTAAGGAATATAGTATATGAGAAGATAGTGCAGCATAAGACCATGACAGATGGTGAGTTATTAAACCTGCTTGAGAAGGAGGGTGTTGAGGTCACTGAGGCAAGGTTGAATAAGGTACTCTTGGACCTTGAGATACTTGGGTTTATAAGGGTAGGTTGGATAACAAAGGATAAGAGGAGAGTAGAGTATAGGGAGAGGAAGGATGAAGAGAGGAAGGAGTTGATTGATGAGAATAAAATATGATTTAAGGTAGTAATGGAATATAGTATATCTGATCAAGCATAAGTGCTATGAATACTATTGCTAGGTATGGACTTGATAGCTTGTATGTCTTCCATGCAACCTCCTTGCTTGTATATCTCATAAGCCTAGCATTGTAGTTAAGTAGCATAGCACCTGCTAAAACTGCTCCTATAAGGTATATTAAGCCTAAGCCAAAGAATGCTACTGCTATTGAGTATGGTACAAGTATAAGTGTATTAACCATTATGTACTCTGCTGCCTTCTTATCACCAACCAATACAGGTAGCATAGGTACCCTAGCAGTTGCATACTCCTCCCTACCTACTATTGATAGGCACCAGAAGTGTGTTGGTGTCCATAGGAATACTATAAACCCTACTAGTAGCCCTAGGGGATCTATGTTGTTTGTTGCGGTAAACCAGCCAGCATAGGATGCAGATGAGCCAGCAAACCCACCTATTACTATATTTGATGTATGCCTTCTCTTTAAGCATAGAGTATATACTACTACATAAAAGATTATCCCTAATGCTATAAAGAAGGCAGCAATTACATTTAGTGTAAATACTGCTATAGCAACAGATGCTATGCTCATAAGCAGACCATAGATTAATGCATATTTAGCAGCAAGCAAACCTTTAGGTAATGGTCTATTGCTAGTCCTCTTCATCAATGGATCTATATCTCTATCATAGTAGTGGTTCAATGCACTTGAACCCATGGATGCCATGCTACCTGTTAAGAGTAGGAATGTTAGATGCCAAGGATCTATGCTCCCTTTACCTGCTGCTACAAACGAGGTTACAGCAACAAGGTTAAGTACTGCTACTATCCTAAGCTTAGAGATTGCAAGGTACTCCCTTACTCCCAACTTAATTAGCATTACCGCTGCTAAGATTTAATTGTTGATGTATTATATACATTATCTATGCCAAGGGGTTACTCACTAGAGGAGGTTAAGCAGAAGGTTATAGATGTGCTTATGCATTCAAGCTCTGGTTTATCTGGTGTAGAATTGGCAGAGAGGTGTGGGATAAACAGGGTTACCATAACCAAGTACCTTAACATACTTGAGAGCATGGGTCTTATAAAGAGGAAGTGTATAGGTAATGTTAACCTATGGTATATACAACATGGCCTTGATCTTACTGCAAAGACTGCTCTTGAGGTACAGAGGCTATACATGGATGCATTGCTAAACTACGATAGCAGCAGTGCCAGGGCAGTATTAGTAAACTCATTACACTCTCTAACCCCGATTGGTATAGTAAGCGAGGTTGTAATCTCTACAATAAATACTCTCAATGAGTTGTATACTAGAGGTATGATAAGCATAGCAGAGCTTATGATAATTAATAATATAGTAAAGGAGAGTCTTGATGCTATAAAGTTCAATGCTAGTAGAGAGGACAGGTATGATGCATATACTATAATCTTAAATCTAGAGAAGGATGATATGAACTCTAGGCTATTAGATACATTACTCTATGTAAAAGGATGGAAGACTTACCTGATAGACAATGTATCACTAGCAGATCTAAGTCTATTCTTTGACATAGAGATGGTTAAGTTCCTGAACAAGATAGGGAAGAGGTTCAGTAAGGCATCACTGGCGCTTCTATGCATTACAGTTGGTGCATATGAACCTATAGTAAATGAGTTTGTAAGATCTCTTAAGGAGAAGATTGCAAGCAATGCATTCATACTTGTATTTATGAAGGGTATGGATGATAGCACTAAGGCTAGCATTGATAAGAGGTATGTAGATCATTACTCTAAAGATGTCAAGGAGAGTATAGAATGGGCTGAGAGGTTATATGAGAATTATGTTAGGTAAGGTTAATTCATTATAATTAATTGAGCCTCATACTCCTATTATACCAATGCTACTACCTTACTTGATGCCTTCCTTAACCTATTCATTATAGCAAGGCCTATACCCTTCTCCTCAAATCCCTCTACTACCGCAACATCTACCTTAGCATCATCTATAGCCCTAAGGGTCTTGAATAGGTTCTTTGCAACCCCATAGAGGTCTGACCTTGAGCCTATAACAAACTTTGCTATATTACTATTGTATAATTTAGCCGTCTCTTTACTTGCCACTATAGCAACCTTAAGGCCTTTACTTGTATAATCCTTTGCAAGATCAGATACCCTTGCTACAAGTGCATCAACCTGTTTGCTTTTATCCAACTCTACCAGCACAAGATAAGCATCTGGCATGTAATGCCTATGCTTCATACCAGGGCTTAGTATAGGCTCATCGATATCTATATTCTTTAAGCCTCTAACAGACTCTGGTATTATAACATCTTTACCAATGATCCTACTTAACTCCTCAACCTCTATAGGTCCTGGTCTAAGCAAGACTGGTGGATCTACTAGTAGGTTTACAACTGTAGACTCTACACCAAAGAATGTATCCCCAGAGTCTATTATAATATCTATCCTTCCCTTCATATCTTTAATTACATGCTCAGCATTTGTTGGAGAAGGTTTGCCAGATAGATTTGCACTTGGTGCTGCTATTGGTCTACTCAAGCCTTGTATAAGTGCTAGTGCTACTTTATGTGCTGGACATCTAACAGCAATAGTATGCAAGCCAGCAGATACCTCCTTAGGCACACTTGGTGCTCTCTTAAGTATGAAGGTTATTGGCCCAGGCCAGACCCTCTCTGCTAGATCATATACATAATCTTGCACATCTATGGCAACATTATCAAGCATTGAAGTATCTATATGCACTATAAGAGGGTTATCCATGGGTCTACCCTTAACCTTGAATACCTTGGTTACAGCATTAACATTATATGCATCAGAGCCTAATCCATAGACAGTCTCTGTAGGAAATGCTACTAGACCGCCATTTGCTAAGATATTTATAGCCTCGTTAATCAACTCCTGCTCTGGATTCAATGGATCTATATAAAGTATCGTAGTATTCATCTTCTAGTATTCCTTTTACTGAATTTAATTTATTTATTCTCTTTAACATCTTCTTTAAATATTATCTCACTTAAGCTCTGCTCTATCTTTGTATTAACTACTACAAATGTATCAAATAGTAGATATATGAATATTGCCAAGGCTACTATTGATGAAGGTAGTACTATATCAGTACTAGAGCCTACTACTAGCGATGGTATGATAAATGATGTTACTATTAGTATAAAAAGCATCATAACTATGTTCCTTATAATCCTATACATCTGCTGGAACCAAATATTTGATATAGGAGCCTTACTTATCCTTGTCTGTATAGACTCAAGCGTAGAATTTATCATATAACCTATCTTACCAAATATGTTAAGTAATGGGTAAACTATTGCCCCCAGTATAAAGATTAGTTTGAATACATTGTAAGGTATTACCTTTAATGATACGAATGTATTGTACAGTAGTGTAAGAAGATCATCTGCTAAGGATATTATAGTTATCATCACTATTATTATTGCTATATTTATCACTATCTTGGGGAGCATACTACGGATGTTGTTTGATCCTTCCCTACTCTGTAGTATATTAACAGCTACTCTGATAACTCTTGCTGGATACTCTAATGCCTCGAGCGTCCTTATAGGTATTAATGACTTAGGATCTACTATAGTTGGGAGAACCTTCCCTAGCAATGGTACAACCAATATACTTGCTAAAGATATGAGCATAGTAGCAGGTAGTATAAACTCCCTTGTAGCATTAACATCTACTCCTTGCTTTGCCATGACAAATGATAACTCCCCTCTAGGCATCATCATAACTCCTATTGTAGATGCACTATCCCTGTTGAAGCCCACTATTATTGCTGAGATAAAATTACCGACGAACTTGCTTATTACTGCTATACATATCAATGGTAATGCAATAAGTATGTTATCTAGCATTGCACCTATGCTTATAAGCATGCCTATAGATATGAAGAAGATTGTACCAAAGAAGTCCCTTAGCGGGTGTATCCTAGTGGTTATAACATCTGCCCTAGGAGCAGATGCTATCATAACACCCATGAGGAATGCACCAATGGCCATACTTAAGCCTAGGTAATTTGCTAGCAACGCTAGACCAAAGCCAAGAGATAACGCGAGTAAGAATGGAGCTTCGTCTATATCTGTCCTTGATACGTAACCTATTATCTTGGGCACTGCTTTTAATCCTATGATTAGGGTTATTATGAAGAATGCTATACTCTGCCCAACTATGCTTGCTATATGAGTTATATCTGCTGTACCACTCTTAGCTATGTTTGGTAAAACAACTAGTAATATAATAACAAATATATCCTCAACTATACTAACTAAGAGCATAAAATCAGCCTCCTTTGTATGCACTATACCAGCATCTTTCAGTAGTTTAAGTAGTATAGCTGTACTTGTTACACTTATTATTCCACCAATGTATAGTGCCTCTACGGATCTAAACCCTAATGCTATAGATAGTAAGAACCCTAGCAGAAACGTAAGCCCGAGCTGGACTAATGAGCCTATTATTGCTATACTTCCAATCTTTCTAAACCTATTAATATTGAACTCTAGTCCTATTACAAATATAAGTATTATCAAACCAACTTCAGCAAGTACATTGACTAATTCAACATCCTTAATTAATGCAAATCCGTATGGACCGACAACCATACCTACTGCTATAAAACCTATCACTGGAGGCAAGCCTATCCTTCTTACTCCTATACTACTAAGTATGGCAGAGGTTAGTAGTATTGTAAGCATAAACATGAACTCCACTGAGGTAGGAAGGCTCTCCATAATAATACATAATTACTATTAGATATAAAAGTAAACATCATTTATACCTTTAAATATTCTCTTGTTTTATCTTTTAGTATTATATAATTAATACTAAACTCTGAAAGATGTTATTAGTTTAAAGGATTATAATCTATATAATATATTAGTTAAAGAAAGGATATATTTATGCTAAAGATGCTTTAAATTAATTGCTGGTATTAGCCTCCATACTTATGAATTCTATTATATTCTTCATTCTTAGAGAGTCAAGTTCTAGTAATGGGGATTCGCATATTATGGTTATGCTAAGATTCCTCCTTACTATCTCTAATGCTAAAGGCTCAAATACAGGTTCGCTGATAGGTATATGCTTATCAACATATCTGTACCCCCTTCTTGCTAGGCCTGTAAAGTGTGAGTTTATATGCCCTATACTATGCAATGCAAGCATATCCAATACTTTGGCATAGTCTATCCTACCATTATTCCTAGCAAATATATGTGCAAAGTCTACATAAGGCTTAACCCAACCATCAAGCTCATCATGTAATCTAAGTAACTCATCAAGTGTACCAAATTGGCTCTTCTTGGCCATAGTCTCAGCACCTAGCACAGTCTTTATACCCATATCCTTCATACAATCTATTATCTGTTGGTAACCCTCTTTAACAATTCTATATGCCTGTTCTTTACTATACCTGCCATAGAATGCAGAGTGTATTGCCACTATATCAGCACCTATAAGATCTGCTATCCTTACACATCTTAATATCCTCTCCTTTGACCTCTCAACCACGCCCTTATCATCTGAGCATAGGTTTATGTAGTATGGGGCATGTATGGATAATCTTATCCCAAGATCCTTAGCCATTATACTTAGGGTCTTAAGCTCCTCATAACTTAAGTATATACCATGAACAAAATCAAGTTCTAATGCATTAAGACCAAGCTCGCTCAATCTATACAATGCTGCCTCTACACTCTTACCTCTAGCAGTTGCTGGGAATCCTTGAACTCCTATGTATACATTCATTTATAATATTACCTCATACCTCCTATCATACCAGGCATCTTTGGTGCAGTTCTATACTCCTTAACTATATGTATATCTGGCTCTGCATCA
>CAYYYF010000025.1:0-6267 GCA_964475945.1 uncultured Nitrosopumilales archaeon
TCTTCACTATCTCAGCAACCAACTTTGCTGCAGTTATGTTATTCCTCTGTGCCTCCTTACCTCTGCTCTGTGCAGTACCCTCCTTCAGTATCAAGACTGGGATCTGACCGGCTGTCTGCATAGACAATCTAAATCACCGTTATGCAATACATACATCGTATATTTTATCCTTACGCAGAAAGATCTACTTATATAATTAAAATTAATTATTATCAATAGCAAGAAGTATAGGCAAGTATTGGTAGAAAGAAATTATACTATTGTTATAATTCTAGTCCGAATGCCTCTGCTACACCCTTGAATGATTCATAGGATTTTAGATACTCAATACCCCTCTGAGTTATCACATATCTATGGGTATTCTCATCTAACCTCTCCTCTATGAGCCCAGCACTTATTAACTGCTCAGCAACCTTTACAAACCTATTATATGGGATGTTTGCATATCTAAGTATATGGGTAACGTTTGCACCATCCCTACCAAAGCTACTTGTTACCTTTAATATATCACCTATTATCTTAAATGTACTCCTATACTGAACCATAGAGGTCATAAAAGTATACCATTACTATATATAAATAATTTTATGTAAGAGAGGTTTACAAATGGGTAAAATACTTTAATCTACCTGCAACATGGATCTGTTATGCAACCACTCTCAGCCTCTGTATGACATGTACACTCGCACTCTCCTTTACCTACTATTGCATCATACACAAGCCTATGCTCTGTACACTCAATACATATCTTCACAGTAAATACTTAAAATAAGTTATACTAATATCTTTTGTAATAACTTTTTTCTTATAGGGTAGGTTAGATGCCATTATTTCATCTCTAACTAAATAAAGTTTAAATTCTAACATATATTATACTCTATTAATGAAAGGTAGAAGGATAGTGCTTACAGCAGATAGATCGCTGATGTCAAACTACAGGGATAACATGCTCTTTGGTTTTGTAGCATGCATGCCAGTAGAGAAGATATCAAAGCAGATATACTACAGAGTATTCTGCCCAGCAGTACCTGCAGATAGCATTACAGGAGAGGCATTATTTGCCCCTCTAGGACTAAGGAGGATAGAATCAAGCCTTATAGATGGATTTGGTAGGGAGAATGTTATCATAGCTCACTGCGATCACTTAGAGAAGGCTATAGGGGAGGATACCAAGATTGTAGGAGTAAATGTTATGGACCCTCAAGGAATAGGACCTATAACAACATCTATCTCAGGGAAGCCATACACACCATATACCAAATACACATTTGAAGTGCTCATGGATAAGGTAAAGAAGTTAAAGGCTAGATATGGCTTTAAGGTTGTTGTAGGGGGTAGTGGGGCATGGCAGTTGTATAGAAGAGAGGATAGGGAGCGCTTGGGGGTAGATCATGTTGTTCTAGGCGAGGCTGATGGGTATGTTGTAGATATGTTCAATGATGTTATAAATGGCAATGCTAAAGAGTTCATGTCTGTTATGACGAACAAGATAGTTGATATACCATACATAAGGGGGCCTACATGCAATAGTGCAATAGAGGCTATGAGAGGTTGCGGAAGAGGCTGTGACTTCTGTGACCCTAATAGAAGGATGAAGCGAGACTTTCCTATAGAGAGGTTGAAGGAAGAAGCAAAGATAAACCTAAGGTATCATACATGCATATGGCTGCTCTCAGATGAGATAATGCTCTATGGGTGTGATAATAAGGATATGTATCCTAACAGGGATGCAATAGTAACATTATACAGAGAGATGAAGAACCTAGGCAATGTTGATTATGTAGGTGCAGTGCATGTAACATTCTCATCTGTAGTAGCAGATCCAGAGTGTGTTGAGAAGATCAGGGAGATAAATAACTTTGGTCCAAGTAGATGGAATGGCATACAGCCTGGTATAGAAACAGGTTCAATAGAGATGTTCAAGAGGCATATGCCATTAAAAGCAAAGCCATTCAGCCCTGAGGAGTGGCCTGAGGTCGTTGAAGAAGGTATAAAGATACTTAACAAGAACTACATATTTGCTGCATGCACCTTGGTAATGGGTCTACCTGGAGAGACGGATGATGATGTTAAGGATACCATAGATCTTATAAAGAGGCTTGATGGTTCAGCATTCGTTGTAGCCCCATTGCTATGGACAGATTACTTTAACCCAGAGAACTCGTTAACGACTGATAAGTTTACAAAGTTGCACTGGAAGTTGTATTATCTGTGCTGGAAGTTAAGTACAAAGGCTATATATAACTGGATATGGTATGCTACTGCACACTTTCCTCCATTCATAAGGCATATAGCAGGCATATTCGGTAAGGTTGGTGCACATTACCAGTTAAGGTATATAAGGGATAAGGCAAAGAGCATACTAGGTGAGGACCCTGACTTTGATTAAAGAAATAAAAATAAAAAAATAAGATAATTTCTTTTTTACTCTGCTTTTACTGCATTACCACCTTACTGCTTTACAGTAACTACACCAACCTTCTTATCCTTACTCTTACCACTAACCTTATTCCTGTTTATCAGGTCAAGTATGGTGTAAGTGCCAAACATTGCTAGAGCAAATGTTAGTATTGCTAAAGCCTCTATCATGCTCATCACCAACTCTATATTAAAGAAAATTACATATAAAGCTACCTTTAAATGGAAAATTACTAATTAATAATATAATATATTTATCATCAACAGAGCTTAAAATGCAACAGTTATACGCTACTTAACCCTATACCTTATAACATATAATAATGTAAGTACTAAGCCTATAATAAACATCAAGAGGTAAGGTGTATATATCCCTGCTAGATCTGCTATCAAGCCAGATACCAATGGTGCTGAGGCCCAGCCTATACCAAATATGGTTTCATACAAACCTACAGCACTGCCTATTAAGTTACTTGGTATTCCTCTAGTTATCATGCTTAATGTTACAGGGAAATATATGCTGAATGCAAAACCAAATGCTAGCATAGATAGTGCAAATGAGGAGAATGTTGTAAGCATATATGCATTAAGCATGGCTACTGCTATTGCAGTATTTGCTATAACTATACCCTTATTGCCATCTACCTTATGCACCAGTGCTAGGGTTGCTAACCTTGCTATACCAAATATGAAGAATAGCATGCCTATGGAATGCTCATCAATACTACTATCGTTCATGTAACCTGGGAGTATGGATAGCACTATGGCAAAGGATGCACTATAGTACATTATCATTGCTAGCAAGAGCAGTCTATTCTTTAGTATATCCTTTACCCCTCTTATACCTGCATGCCTTAAATTGCTACCAGTATTTACTTTGATGAATAGCATTGTTGCTGCTAATGAAGGTATAACCATGAATGAAGAGTAGAGGAAGAGTTGAGGATAACCTAACTGGAATAGGTATGAGCCTATAAGAGGGCCTAGCATGTAGCCTGTTACCCAAGACATGGTAAACCTTGAGATACCTTTTATACCCCTGCTGTCCATACTGCTTACTATAGCCTCAGCAGATGGCCAGAAGAATGCATGTGCAATCCCAGATATGGCTCTTAGTAGCAGTAGCATGGATATGCTATCCACTAGGGCAAGTAATGCTATTGAGGCTGTAGCCATGGATACGCCTACAAGAAGCACAACGAGCCTACTCAACCTATCAAGCAGAATCCCTACAAGGAATGGGAAGAATGCGTAAGGTAGGTAGTTTGCCATCCCTATAAGGCCTAGATCCGTATAATCTGCATGAAGTACATCCCTAGCAAATACTGGTAGAAGGGGAGCATGGGAGCCATAGGCTAGCCCCATGGATAATGCTGTTACGTATATAACAAGTATTACCTTGCTGTTACTATTGTTGTTATTGTTACTCATCTCTTACTTGCTACAAATACTACTGCTGCACCAAGCATATTACTTGCAAAAGTAACATTTGGGAAGCATTCCTTAAGCATGAGCATGAGTTTAGAGTTAGTTGGTAACCTCCTATACGTATCATATATCTTGGAGAACCTTAAGCCTAACCTACCTGCAACCATGAATGCCATTACAGGTAGGATGAATCTAAGGTATAGTGATGCACCAAACCTTGCTATTACATTATCAGGCTTGCCTATATCAACTATAACAAGTCTACCATCATCCTTGAGCACTCTATAGAATTCTCTTATCGCAATACTCATGTTTATAGCATCCCTGAATGAGTAGGAGCATACTATTGCATCAAATATAGAGTCTCTGAATGGAAGATGCTCAAATATACCAGATGTAAATGCTATATTGCTGTAACCCTTGAACCTCTCCCTTGCTAGCATGAGCATATCTATTATTGGGTCTAGCATAAGTATGGTAGCATCTCTACTCGTACTTAATATACTACTGCTCATGTTACCATAGCCTGAGCCTGCATCAAGTATTAACTTGCTCTTACCATTAAGGGCATATCTTGCCCCTATGAGTCTATACTCATCTGCCTTGCCAAGGGATATTACACTGTTAACTTTATCATATACTGGAATGATCTCTTTAAGTGCCTTCATAACGCTATGCCATTCATCCCTAAGACCCAATACCATTAGTATATGCACTAATAATTTATTACTTATTCCAGTAGTGGTTAGACTTGAGTATTTAAGGTTTTCTAAATTATCTTTTATTTAAATCTTACTATGATCTTTCAATGAGCATCCGGTAAGGAATTTAAAATGGCAGATCAACTGGGCATCAAGATATCATATAAGAATAACAAAATTTTCTTGAGATTCCTAATATATAGAAATCTCTTAAATATAATTAAAAATTAAGCATAATATATGCTCCTAATTTATAAGGATAAATAAGGAGAAGAACAAAATTTTAAAAAGCTATACAAATCTGTATAGCTCCAAGCGTAAAATGTTAATATCAATCTACGTTTAAGCTATACTTATTTGTATAGCTTAAAGTAGTTTAAGATCCCCAGTAACCTTATCAACAGCATCATCTGGTGCAGGTCCTATTGCTATGCATGTAGTAGTCCCTGGGGGTAGTTGTGTTAATCCAGCATCATCAACCTGCGCAGTAGGTAACCCTAGAGCCTCTGCCTTACTCTTTACCCTCATAAGCTCATCTATGCTGTTAACCTTGAGCACTATCTTCGCCTGCCCATGGTTAAACCACTGATCGAACCATTCCCTTCTACTTACCCTAGCCCTCTCTGCAGCAATCAAGGATGCATGAGCCACTTGTGCTGCTAACTTGCCTACACCCATCTTTATATCCTTCCTAACTACTATAACCTGTTTCATATGCATGAATTACAACAGCTTATATATATAGCAAGAAACCCTCGCCCTTAAGTGTGAGGGTGAATTATGCTGTGTCGAATAACTCAGAAAAATCGTCATTTTTGAATGTCTCCAGTACCAAGAATGCGTGTCAAATTTATGAATTACGCCTTATTGATGCATGTTTTCGAACATAATTTGCTTATTTCAGATTTATTCAACACAGCAGGTAAGATACTGTCTTGCTAAGAAGTATATTTAAATATACAATCATTCCTTCTTAAGCGTAATAAAAAAGCATTGAGGTTAAGGTATTAGCAGTTCTAGAGTATATCTTATTAAAGCTGTAGAATATCAAGTTATAGCCTTACATTAATTAGAATCAATAAGCAAATCAACTGTACATGCTAAGAAGATATCATCAACTGTTAGAATTGCTAGAGTCTAAGGTTAGATAGAAGATGTATTGTTATAGATATACTAAGCTTAAGGTAAAATCTATAGCATATGTTATGGCTATAGATGTAGATAATAATGAGCTAGCATTGGAGCTTATAATAGAAGCTTATGTTAATATTCATAAGGCAAAGATATAAACAAGCCTAAAGTATTGAGATATAGTATGGTATCATGCTTTACAGAGGCTTGAATAATTATATTATGAGCATTACATTAAATGTTGGTATGAGGAGTAAGGTTAGAGGTGTTATTCAGATACCTAAAGGAAAGGATAGCTGTATTTTATAATAAGTGCTAGTCATATACAAGGGATAAAGAATCTAAACCTGTTTAAGGCCGGTCATGCTATACTATCAAATAAGGAAAGGAGGATAGTAATGCTTATCAGGACAGTATCGCAGGTGAATTGCTAAACTTTAAATTCATGAATATATAATTACCCTCATGTTAAACTACAAGTATAGACTATATCCTAACAAGTCATGCCTAAACATGTTAGAGTCTACATTAGAGGCATGTAGATTTGTATACAATTACTTCATTGATAATGGTTATGAGAATGAGTATG
>CAYYYF010000026.1:0-5068 GCA_964475945.1 uncultured Nitrosopumilales archaeon
CATTTATATTACCATTCTTCTTTGTTGCTGACATCTCCATCCCTCATAGTATAATGTATGTATTGATGTATGGATGAATAGATGCAGAATGAAGAGATATGGAATAGATGAATGTAGAATGGCTAGTAATACCTAATACTAGTAGTAATACCTAATGGTAGTCTGACAGTACTTGCTAGATATAGTTAAGGCTATAGATGCTAGTAGTAATACCTAATGGTAGTCTGACCTAACCAATGTAATCCTTGCACCTTTCTTTGTTCTTTGTATCTTTACCTTCATCATCTTTATAAATAAATATAATAAATAAATATAACAAATAAATAAAAGAAATGGAGTTGTTTATTTTAATATTAATTATTCTTTACTACCTCTTCTAGTATCCTATGTAGTCTATGTGTCATCCTTGATCTTGCTATTGGATTTGCTTTACTCTTATGTGTTATTACATAGGTTATGGCATTGAAGGTATTCCATAATGTATCCTCTCTTGTAACATCAATTATTAACTCTTCACCATCTGCTATTATCTTAATTGGTGTATAGTAGTAATACATCGTAGGTAGATTTAACCTTACTAACCTCAAAGCAATATCTTTATCTACCTTTATCCTTGTTGCCTTCCTGTATACTTCTAGTAGTGAATGGCAGTGCTCCAATGCAGATCTTAATGCCTCTCTGAACATGCTTATTAATTTATCAGCATCGCCTACATGCCTTGCATTAAATGTAATTCTTGCATCTCTAGCAGTTGCACCATTCCTACATATTAACGTGTAGGTAAACATGTCTACTGCTAATGCACTAGTGCCGTCTATGGAATTCCTTATTGATACACCGAACTGTACTAGGTCATTAATTTCTACTGCCTCCTTTCTATCTGATAATAGATCAATCCTTACTGCATATCCATTTCTAGTGTATCTAGTAGATAGCATAGATAGGTTAAGATCTCTGCTTACATCTGCGATCATATCCATTACCAGCTGGTTAGGTATTACAGCAAATGACTTTGATACTATATTTACTAGATTGATGTTACCTGCATCATTGGTTATTACTGCCTTAACCTTGTTCAGTTCAGTTGTTCTTGTTGCTGTCTTTAATAGTAATTTGGCTTCACCTACGTTATAGTTGAATGGATAGTTAATGTCTATCAGTTCTATGCTACCTATTGGTATTGTTGTTGCTGATGCTATTGTTGATGGTATTACTGTAGACTCCATAGTCCCTCATAGTATAAAGGAAGAATAAAGGATGAATTATGGATGAATTATGGATGATGATAATTAATAATAATAATGATAATAATTACTAACCAATCCTAGGTATAACATATCCATAGATAGCCTTTATACCTCTCTGGTTAGCCTTCTCTAATGCTTCTTCATCTATATCTACTGCTACAATTATTAATCTATTTATGTTATTAAACTCTTTCAATAACAACTCTCTTATATCATTAACCTTCTCATAGAATGATTCTATATCCTCTTCTTCTGCATGGCTCTTAACCTCTAGTATATCTGCATGTGTATTGCTTATAACTATATCAAACTCATATCTCTTACCTTTTAATCCATACTTACCATCATAATCTATATACTCAAACCTTCTTGCCTTATCTGGATCTATGCCTAATTGCATTAACTGATCCTTGTATATGTTAAGTATTGTTAACCCCAAGTCTTTACCTACCCTTCTACCTATAGATCCAAAGCCTACCTTTAACTCCTGTAATACCTTGGTATGCTCATTCAGTATCCTAGTATGCTCATTCAGTATCCTAGTATGCTCATCTAACCTTAACTTAATGTCTTTTATCTCCTGCCATACCTTAGCAAATTCATCCTTCATATCCTGCCTTAACTTAGCAATCTCATCCCATACCTTAGCAAACTCAGTCTTTGTATCCTCCCTTAACCTTGCTATCTCAGCAAGTATCTCATTGAACTTCCTATCATGCTCCTCAAACCTTCTAGTATGCTCATCTAGCCTACTAAGTATTGCATCATATCCTATCAAGCCTGCTACAGTATATCTAAACTCTTTATCCTCTTCCAGTAACTTTATTATACTCTTCTTTAACTCATTAGACATAAGGTATATTAGGTAAAGAAAAGTATAAATCTTGCTATTATAATATCGCTAACGATATCAGTCTTTAAAGTATGAATTGTATCTACGCTTGAACATCAATAGATCCTTAAGTTCATCTACAGTAACCTTTGTATTGTTGATGTATATACTTGATGCATTATTCAAGTCATAATTATCCAATGTTATAACATGGAAACCATAATAATTTTTAGGATAAACCTCTTTTAATGCATTATCAATAAAAGAAAATGGCCTATGTTGTTTAATATGTAAACGAAAAGGCTTGTTACCATGTTTGAATTCTATAAGCATTATCCTGTCTTTGTTCATGTTGCTGTCTTCGTATCTTCTTGCTAAGAAATCAATATCTGTAAAGGTTAAATGCTCGTGAGGTATATTCTTATCTATCCATGATTTTAATATCCATGCGTTAAATCTATAGCTTATATTATCATATTGTAGTTGATTTAATGTCTTTAATAACTGCAATGCTGTATATGCATTACGGGTATTGATTAACTTTGTTAGCTCTTTCTGTATCTGTATCTCTATTATTATCTCTTCCTGCATCCAATGTATAATGATAATAATGCTAACGATAATGATAATGATAACGAGAATGATAATGATGAATCCTCTGCACCATTATCTCATACATTTCTTTATTCTTCTCTATTGCAATAATCTTCCTATTCATCTGTAATGATGCGATAACTGCTGTTCCTGTTCCTGCCATAGGATCAACGATAAGGTCATTATTATTGCTGAAGTAGTCTACCAATGTTAAGAATTCTTTCTCCTTCTGCTGCCATTGATGGTATAACTTATGCTCATCTTTTACTTTAGGCGTTACTATTAAATTCTCTGTAACCTTTAATGCAATAGGCTCATCATCCTTATCTTTGCATTTCTGGTATACTACTACTGGCTTAACTTTTACTATCAATGATCTTTCACCTAGTATATATTGGGAATCTGGATAGTGTAAGTAATATTCTGCAAAGAACTTAAGGTTAAGGTTTGAGTTAGAGTTAAAGTTAGAGTTAAAGTTAGAGTTAAAGTCAGAGACTGTAGAATCTAATATCCGATAGACCTGATTAATATACAGGTTACCTACTATTAAAACAAGGTAGCCGTAAAGTCTTAACTTTCTCTCAGCAAACCTTGCTAGATCATGTAATAGTGGTAGATAATCCTTGCTGTAAGGAGGATCAGTAACTATCAATTGAACTGAACCATCTGGTATTTCTTCATCGGTAACTTCTCTAAAGTCCTTATTGATTAACCTATATGCATCTGTGTTACAATTACAATTAATTGTAATTGTTGATGCCTCTGCTAACTTTTCTTTCCTTCTAACTACGTTATATACGTGTTTAATTGTGGTTTTGCCTTGTTTAGCCTTGTTCCATAATTCTTTAATTTCGTTATCCTTCCTTGCATACTCAAGAATCTTCTTACCTTGCTGTAATGACTTGTTAGAGATCTTTAATAACTTGGCTATCTTGTTTTTTGTCCTGTTATTATTGCTACTAACAGTATCTTCAATACCTTCAGTATCTTCAATACCTTCAATACCTTTATTTACCTCTATTCTACCAGAAAACCCTTGGGAGTTCAGGACTCCCAAGGGTTTTTCTTGGTCAAGGATGACCTGATTTTGGTCATTGTTGGTTGATTGGTCATCGTTGATTGATTGCCCATCGCTCTGTAATTGCTGTAACCTTAACTTGGCTCCAGGCCACTGAGAGTGCTTTCCCTTCGTACCATCGCTCTGTAATTGCTGTAACCTTAACCTTAACCTTAATTTTGCTTCATATTCCTCTGAACCTTTTCTTATACCTCTGCCTCCTAGATGACCATATCTACCTGCTTCAAACTGTCTTTGTCTTGCATACTCTTCCTCTATCTGCATTAACTTAACGCCTAGTTCTATTAATTGTGCTTCATTAAGATGCCTCCTCTTTAAATTGATTGCAATAACGAACATAAGTTCTTCTATCCTATCCTTAAATTCCTTAACAATTACAGGAACAGTTGATATGCCTAATTCTTTGGCAATCTGCAATCTACAGTAACCATCCAATAGAATTCTATTAGGATTTATTACTAGAGGTATAGTAATACCGTTATTTCTGATATCCTCCTTTAACGTATCTAACTGGTTATTACTTGGCAATAGTTGTTTATACTCCTCAGACTCTATGATATCTGATACTGATAGTAGTTGCATCCATAGTATAATTTGACTAGAAGATCTATATCTGTGAAATTGTATCCTTGCAGTGGTATGTTGTTATATATCCATCTTCTTATATACTGTATATCAAATAGATATCTGCTATCTGACTACTTACTACTGTTACCTATTCTACTCTATTAACTTACCTTGATACCTATAGTATTCAATCAGATGATCGAATGTTAAACCTTCTCTCTTTAAATCCTGTAATACCTGCTTAACATAAACAGGCCACCATTCATTATCATCATCAGAATCCCCACTCTCTGCAACTTTGATGTTCAAGACTGTATCTTCACTATAAGGGTTTATCTTAACTCTTACCTTGTTATCTGTATACCAGTGTTCAACAAGACCAAACCTAGAACCACATGCAGGACATGTTGTCCATCTAATTTCTACTTTATTTTTCCATTTTAACGATAAACCGTTATCCTGATTAACATTACATACAGGACAGACCCATGGATAATAATAACCATCTACATCATTATATTTAACATCATATTCATTCCACTTATTAAATCCTTCAATGATAGTCTTGACTTCCTTTATAGACTTTATTACCCGTTTATACTTTAACGGAATATAGACCATTACTATCTACATATAGATATAGTAATATACAAATATTACTAAAAAAATAAAGGTAGGTTATCTGAACCAGTTTAGTAGTATACTATCTTCTTTATCCTTCTTCAAACCTAATATCTCTTCTTCCTTAAA
>CAYYYF010000027.1:0-3888 GCA_964475945.1 uncultured Nitrosopumilales archaeon
TATTACTATTATTAACTAACTTGAATCCTGATTGGTTATATATGAAGGTATTATACTCATATTTATCCTTCTTATTGAGGCTACCTATCCCTATCTTGTATCCTTGCTTCTTTAACCTTTTTAATGCCTTTACTACACCTGCTACTTGCTTACTAACCATCTGTAACATCTTGGAATGGTAATTCCTTAACTCTGGGTATAATTCCTTCAATTCTATTAATGCATTATTCATATCATACTCATTCTCATAACCATTATTAATGAAGTAATTATATACAAATCTACATGCCTCTAGTGTAGACTCTAACATGTTTAGGCATGACTTGTTAGGATATAGTCTATACTTGTAGTTTAACATGAGGGTAATTATATATTCATGAATTTAAAGTTTTAGCAATACATCCCGTCCTGAAGAGTGAAGTTTTCTTGCTATATATTTATATATTAGAATAAGGCCTCCGCGGGGAATCGAACCCCGGCCCGGGGGTGCCTGCCATTACATACTATGCTATGACCACAGCCCCCTATACTACCACTATACGACGGAGGCCATCCATCCTTTACTTTATCTATCCTATCCTACTCTATACCCATTCTATATTTTACTCTTTCATTACTACAACAGGCCTTTACTTTCAAGTATATCAATTACATCTACAAGGTCATCTATGAAGTGCATTGCAATCCTCTCAATACCATCCTTTGCTCTGTATGCTATGCTTACTTCAGCAGACATTAGCATGCATATATCATTCATGCTATCCCCTACTGCAACCCTTATATGCTCATCATTTGAATATAATCTCGCTAGATGATATCTTTTGCATACCGAGTTGTAGCAGGTGCAGCCTATATACTGCCAGCCTAAAGGCATATGTATATACCCAGTAAGTATACCATTGCTATCATACTCCAAGGTATTTGCTATGCTAAAATCCATACCAAGCATCCTTGCTAGTGCATCTGTAGCCAATGTATAACTATCACTTATTATCCCTACAATGCAACCCTTTGCCTTTAACCTTCTTACTGTATGCAAGGCATTACTGCTAAGGCTTATAGAGGATAATGCATCAAGCACAACATCCTTCTTGAGCCCTTTCCATAGCCTTGCTATAGCAGTGCTCTTCTCATAACCTTTCATGCTACTGCTCATTATAGCCTTAACCTTATCCTCAGCATCACATAACCTTGCTAATGCTAGCACTAACCTACCATCAAGCAATGTGCCATCCATATCAAATGCTACAACTATACTCATCTACCCCTTAATACATGCTTATCTATATCAAGTATGGAGTATATGCCTTCAAGTCTCCTTATCCCTTCCTTTATATCATGTAAAGCCTTAGTGCTATCATAATCCCCTTCATGTATGTAGGTATACTTATCTATCTTATCCATGAAGTCCATAAAGGCATTGGATCTTCTATTATTTAGTAGCATATCTCTATACTGCAGCAATATGCTGCAATCAACAAGCCTAACCCTATACCTCCCTGCATATATTGAGTTTGCATTTAGTATATAGCAGTATATGTTTGCCTGTATTATACCCATAGCAAGACTTCTATCCCTATCATCCTTATCATAGTAGGTCTTCAGCTCCTCAACCATTATACCCTTACCATCATTTATTATACCATCTGACCTACCATACACCCTTACACCATCTACTATCGCATAGTAATCCCTCTCCTTGTTAGGATAGAGATGATCATGGATCATATTCCCTATTATTATATAGTATGGGTTTACCCTAAATAACAGCTCTGGTCTTACAAGTAGGAGTGCAATCCTCTGAGCATTTATGCTACTTACCCTTCTCCTTCTAAGCAGTAGGGATAGGAGCGTGCGTAAGTGCATTAACTATTATATATTAATTATACAAGGATTTAAGTTAAGATAATGCTCTATAGCCTAGGCATACAAGGTATAGTTCGCTACTCTCCTTCCTACTTGCCTTAGGCTTGTATATACGCACATACCTAAACTTTGCCTTTGTATCGTTTATGAAATCTTTAAGCATGTCACCATCAAATACCTTTAGCACTGCATTACCATTAACCTTGAGTATGACATCTGCTATAGCAAGAACTCTACTGCTAAGGTGTATCTGCCTAGCATGGTCTAGACTCCATATCCCTGAGAGGTTAGGGGATACATCAGATAGTATAAGATCTGCCTTGTCATTAAGCAACTCCTTTAATCTATCTATAATACTGCTATCCTCAATGCTACCCTGTATTACCCTTACATTACCTGCTGTATAATCAACCCGTCTTACATCTACGCCTACAACCAAGCCTCTGCTACCAACCTTACTGCTTGCAACCTGTAGCCATCCTCCAGGGTAGCAGCCTACATCTACAACCTTAAGCCCAGGCTTTAATATATAAAAAGAGTTGTTTATCTCAAGCAACTTGTATGCTGCTCTACTCCTATACCCTTGCTCCCTTGCTAACCTTCTATACAGGTCTCTCCTTGCATGCTCTAGCCTCATACATCATCATTACCTTCAGCAAGAGGTGCATCCTTATTTACATCTGATTCTGAGCCCACATCCTTCCTGCTCTTGATATACTCAAGTATAACCCAGTTCTCTATCAACCTGCATGTATTTGGGCTTACACTACTATCCTCTGTGCACATACTCTCTATCTTACATGTTATGCATGGTGCACTCTCTATGCTTCTAGTATCCAATGGGAGCCTTAATGCTATAAGCCTATAAGTCCATCTTCCATTCTCAAGCACCCTCTGCCTTGTCACCAACCCTCTCTTCTCTAACCTCATAGCAATCCTTGAGCCATCCCTGCTTGTTAGGTTAAGCTCCTTCCATAGCCTACTCTGGAGTATACCCTCTTTACCCTGTTCAACTATTAACTTGAATACCTTAGAGGTGAGATCCTCTATACTCTCGCTAACCAATGGTATTAATTGGTATAATCCGTTAAATAACTGTTTATTATATAATTACGAATTATGCAATATATGATATATTTGAGGTATCAAACTCCCTTACCATCTCAAACCTTCTACCAAAGCCTGTATATGCTAGAGATCTCAACTCTGGGAAGTATGATGATGGATCGTGCTTAGCCATTATGGTTGCTGCATGCTCTTCTCCTAGCAGGGTAAGACATAACTCATATGTCATCCTCCTTACCTTATACTCATCAACTATCCCTAGGCTATGGAGATACTCATGAGCAAGTATGACAAATACGTAGGCATTATAATCATCCTTGCTCTTTGCTAACTGCTTAACAGTATTAAGCACATACCTATTCACTACTATATAGTTTGAGCCTAGCACATGGTATGCACCTACAAATGAAGGCATATCCTGTAGGAGTAGGCTTAGCCCTACCCTCCTTAACCTGAATATAGCATATACTGCATCCTTGACTACCTCAAAGATCTCCCTAAAGTCCTTGGCACTGCTTATCCTCTCTGCATAACTACTCATACTCTAATCATCCTTATCGGTGAGCTACCCCGCCATAAATGGCGAGGCTTCCTGTTTCATAGACCCTAATTAATGAGTCTCCACAGGCGTAACTTCCCCTAGCTCCTAGGGTAGTCATTTCCAGTAACCATCCTAATCCTAATTTCATTATTAATCCTCTCTTCAATATATTTAAAGAGCTATTTCTATCTCTATCTATTACTAAACCACATTTACTGCATCTATATATCCTTTCATGTAATTGCATATCCTGGATATTATTGCATCTATAACATTCCTTAGTAGTATTATTAGGGTTAATCTTAATAACCTTAGTCTTATAGGAGAGTAGTTGAATGAATCTGTTAAATGCTTTATTAGCAATATTCCTATGCAATGTATTATTACCATTAGGTAATGGTTTATGCTCTAGCATA
>CAYYYF010000028.1:0-3296 GCA_964475945.1 uncultured Nitrosopumilales archaeon
AGCAAGTATTTAAGGAAGCATGAGAGATTAAGATCATCCATATTTTATGCATATAGTGATGCAATGCTAAGGAAGTTAAGGTCTAAACACTTCATAGTAAAGATCATTATTGCAAGTAATAATAAGGATATGATAAGGAAGATAATACCATCGTTTAGGGACTTTAATGGTATAATTAGAACCAATAATGTAATGAAGGTATTCAATGAAGTAATGAATAAACCAAGATACTCCTTTTTGCATAAGGATAACATATTATCGCATATTGAGTTGCTATCATTGATGCTACCTGATTCTATAGATAACCTAAGAACTGTTATAGATGGAAGACCTTATACAACAAGTGATATGATCTAACTTAGATTAAATAAATAATTAAATAAATAATTAAATAAAAAATATTATTATGGTATACTCTCTGCTATCTTTAATATCTCTTCAACTGGTAGCTTAGCCTTTATACTATACATTACCTTATCCTTTGCATGATAGAAAGTAACATAACCTGGAATGATATCATCCAACTCCTCAACTACCTTATCCTTAATACTACCATCCTCATTATAGAATTTGTATACACTATAACCCTTACTAGGCTCTCTTGCTATGCCTAGATAATCGTTAACCTTTATCACCTTAACAACTGGTATACTACTCTCTGGCTTATCTATCAACTCTGCAGCACCAGGTATGTAACTATTTTTCCGTTCAGCTTCACTTGTGAAGTATGCTAATGGATCCTTATCTAGATCTAATGAGTCCTTATCATCTGAATTTCTATTAGCAACAGCTATCCTTATAACATCCCCATAACCTGAGTATACACTAGTGCATAGAGGCTCCTTTGAGTAGAATAGTAAAACTAAATTACTATCCTCTGACCTCTCTACTCCTGTTAACGAGTATGGATCTACTACCTCTAACTTGTATCCTTCTGGTATGTATGTTGGTTCCTTAACAGGGAAGCTTAACTTAACCTCATCCAATGACTTTGGATCGCAATGGTATACATTGGCCTTGGCATTTGTTGTATTATTGAATAATGGACTCTCCTCATTTATCAATGCTAGCACTACTGTTGCAGATATTATCACAGGTATTAGTAATAGTAATAATGAACTATTCATGATCCTACCTCACCAAATTAAATACGAAGATGAAGATGAATTTTTCCAAAAATAATGAACTATTCATGATCCTACCTCACCTCAAGGTTCTCCAGGGGCATGATATGGAGACCATACACTACTATCATAAGAGCAATCATCTGTATAGTATAGACTAGGTCCTATACCTACCTTATCTATCTGGTTGTTACCTGGTGCATTGCTATACTTTGCAAGGTGATCCAACACATAACCACCAGTTGTATTACATTTATAATTGCCAGACTGGCTAAAGTACTTCCAGCTACCACTATTATTATCATAGAACATTAGTATATCAAATCTACCTGGCATATCACTTACATTTCTCGTATATGACTCTCTTGATCCTCCTATGCTTGCAGCAGCAAATCCTTTAGTAAATTTAGGATCAAAACACCAATTATATGTTTGACCATAAGTTGTTGCTATCCAACAATTACGATTAGAAGTATTCTGAGTAATGTCAGCTGTTATACTTGATGTTGAGGATACATCTAATCTTATATTATGTACTGCAGCAGGAAAACGATCTTCTTCGTTGATGTATACCAAGGATGCCTTCCTCATTATTTCTATTATTCTACCATTGTTGTTTATAATTTCTTTCCATGCTATCCAACCAGCTCCTATAGTAGCACTATTAGCTGCATCTCCGTCCTGTAAATACACATACACCATGTAATCCCTATGTCCTTGTAAATTTGCTGTATTTATCTTTGGCGATGTTATACTTATCACACCATGCACACCTCCTACACCTGAACCACCAACAGATACTCCATTAGATGATTCATACATTGTTGCTGCCTCTACACTTGCACATACTGCTAGCATAGGTATAGTTACTGCTATTACTTTTATTAACCTACCTTTCATCGCAGATAGATAGGAATGATATATATAGTTAACTCTTAATAATCAATAAAAATATTAAATTAAATAACATCTTATCTTATATGTCTTATAAATACTAGAAGAAATATTTTAAACCGATATATTTTATATTCTTTATTATAACAATGATCTAATCACGTTAATTATCCTTTATTCATATGTTCGTATTTATCCATAGCATCATTATAATATTATATTATGATGAATACCAACAACAATAATGATAATAACAATAATAGGTATGATAGGTTATACAATGCTAGACAGAAGTTATTCAGGCTATACGATATTGAGTCCATGTCAGAGCATCAGATAAGGAATCTTAAATTAATGTATGAAATATTCAAGGAATATGAACTAAAGGTAAACTTTAACCTAACCAATGGTAATACCAATGAACTACTAAATATACTGCATAAGATCAAGGTAGATCTAGATGCAAGGATTGCCAATAGCAATAGTAGTAGCAAAGGTTACCTAGTATCTAAACTGGATAACCTTCTTACATTGATTGCCATAGTTGAATCTAGTAACAAGAATGCATTACAGAAGATTCTAGTAACTAACGAGTTGATAGATGAAGGTATCCTAGAAGGTAACATAAAGGATAACATTAGAAGGAAGAAGGATGAACTGGAAAGAATGATCATTGAGTTAAAGAAGGAATACTATCAGTAACCATTACTATACTTAATTCAATCAAAGAACCTATACTTGCTTACTTCATTATTATACGATGATTAGTATTAAGAATAAGAATAAGAATAAGAAGGATGCCGATAATAAGGATATCATTGATTTTAATGGTAGCCTCAATACCAATAGTAATACCAATACCAATTCTAGACTAAGGATTAAGGATAAAATCTTAGCATATCCAGATAAAGTAATAATAGGCTATGATGACTATAGGAATAAGTTCTATGCCATTAATGCAAAGGATAGAGTCCATACATTAATTCTAGGAGAGACAGGTTCAGGTAAGTCTGAGACCCTTAAACTGCTAATGTATCAGAATATTGTAAGAAAGGAAGGGTTCATGCTTATAGATCCTCATGGCATGCTTGCTAAGGATATTAATGAATTAGCAAAGGATGAACTTAAAGAAGAATACAACAACAAGGTTATATACATTGATATCGAATCTACTTACATTAAGTTAAACCCTATAGAAATTAAAGACTATAGAAGATCGCATATAGTAGTAATGTCCTTTATAAATGCATTGAAGAATTTATATGACTATGCATGGGG
>CAYYYF010000029.1:0-3025 GCA_964475945.1 uncultured Nitrosopumilales archaeon
AGGTTATAAATGCATATAATAATGGTGTATTTGCTAGTGATGGATTGGTAGTATATATAAGCTTTCCTATTTTATTAAATAACCAAGAGTATTATTTTGATCTTTTGGATGCCATAAAGAATGCTAAAAGTAAAATACATGCACATGTATATCAGCTTGAATATTCTTCAGATACAACAAAGAGACCAAGGATATTATTAGATGAGCTTGTTAAAGCAAAGAATAGAGGTGTCGATGTTAGAATATCATTTAGTAATTATTCTTTAAATCTAGATAGTCTAAAAACATTTCTTAATAGTAATGGGATAAATTATAAAATAAAAGATCCGCATGCTAAAGTAGTTGTAATAGATGATAAGATTGTTTATGTAGGTTCTGCTAATTGGAGAGTTAGTTCATTAACATATAATAATGAAAATACTATTAAAATAAATAATGTTGAAATAGTAAGAATTGCTAATGCTTATTTAGATACAATATGGAACGATAGTGGTACATGGAGATATAACGATTCTAACTATCAAGAAATATTCATAACAGGAGGATACTATGATAGTGTACTTAACGCTATAAATAATGCTAAAGATAGAATCAGACTTATAATGAAATGGTGGAACGATTATTCTACAGATCCAAATGATAGCGCTTCAAACTTAACTCGAGCATTGGTAGGTGCTAAAAATAGAGGAGTTGATGTTAAAGTTATAATAGATGATACTGTTCCTAAATCTGTCAGGGATTATTTAAAGAGTAATAATGTATATGTTAAATTAGACCCAAACAGTACACAATCAACTCATAACAAAAGTATACTAATCGATAACATGCTGTATATAGGTTCTCATAATTGGAATGGCGGGGAAAAAAGTAATGGAGAGGCTACAATTAAAGTTATCAATTCAAAAATATTAAATGAATTTATGAACTACTTTAATAATCTATGGGAAAATGGTAGAATTCTATAAAATATTATTAATATACATTATTTTATTTTTTATTTCAATAACCATGAAAAAATCTTCACCATACTATTTTAACTAATATATGTTATATTCACTCTTTATGACCAAGTTTATTGTTAATAACACTAATTTATTGTTAATGGTAAACATAGAATTATTAATCGTTTTCTATAGTATAACTATCTCATCAAATAGCTCTTCCTCTATTCCATTTCCAATTAAAATACTCTATCACATCATTAACTATTCTTGGACTTTTTATTTTTATACTACCCTCAGTGGTAGAAGCTAGTTGTTCCTTAACCCAGTTATGAGATCCTAGAAATACTATCTCATCATCTATTATTACTAACTTTATATGTGTTCGTGGTGGTTCGCCTTCATCACTCTTAACCTCTATACCCCTGCTTTTTAGATAGTTTACGGCACCGCTATTATCAGGTATACTGTTACCATCACCATCAAAATCATAATCAATTATTACTTTAATATTAACACCTCTACTCTTTGCATTTACTAATTCATCTAGTAGCTGCTTTACATTATCCTGTGATGGACCACCTATAAGGAACATTAGAATATTTATATTATTTCTTGCATTTCGAATGTGATTTAAAATGCTATCAAAGTAACCATTAGTGATGAATGTATTATCATAATTATCATCATTAAACTGTAGGCCATATCCATTTGTCCATAAACTATTTAGATATTTATTTGCTCTATTAATTATATTTGGATTATAACTCTTTACAAACATCTCATGATTATTACTTAACCCGTTATTATTCCAATTACCTGTACCCAAATATACAAACTCATCATCTATATTAACTATCTTAGCGTGGGTACCTGTTGTTCTATACGGTATATTATTACTATCTAAGAATTGTTGTAATGCACCGTTTGGATTAAATGTAGAATTATTCAACGAATCTGGATGGAATATTATTCTTACATCTACCCCTCTATCTTTCGCTGCTTTTACTGCATTTAATAGTATAGTAGCCCTATTACTAGGTTGATTTGGATTGTACTCTAACCAATAAGTTGATGCCCAGATCTTTCTCTTTGCATTATTAACCGCATTTAATAGATCATTAAAGTAAAGATCTCTTAGATTGGTTCTACCAGATGGAAGTAGTTCATTATCCATATGCAAGTATACTACTAATCCATCACTAGCAAATACACCATTATTATATGCATTTATAACCTCTTGCTCTGTTAATGCTCTATTGTATACTCTAACCTCATCTATATCTCCTATGAAGTATCTACTATTATCATAGGAGTTCTTACCTATTACTAATGGTTTATCCCAGTTATAATCAGGTATAGCATTATTAGTATTTGTAGATGCTACTAGCATACCATCTACATATAGCGTTAATGTATTGCCATTGAATGTTACTACTGCATAATGCCATTGTCCATCATTATAGGTATTGCTAGAGGTAACAAAGTAATCTCTGCCATTAGCATCCTCAAAGCCTGCTTGGACTTTGCCTTGATTACCATTACATCCTATCCATATACCATAGTTCATATCTGGTACAGTAGAACCATCTACCCCAAATCCTCCTTTATTGACTATAATTGCAGCTTGTGTATTATTACTTATTGTTGTCCTAAACCATGCTGCTATAGAGAATTGCTGTAATCTTAACTCTGGTTTATCATTTATGCTTACATGATTGCTACCAGTTGCAGTGAAGTATGGTGCATATCTATAACCTCCTACTATATCTCTAATAGTAATACTTACTTCATCTGTACTACTTGATATACCATCACTTACCGTTAATCTAAATACTAGTAATGTATCAGAATTAACAAATGGCGCAGTGAAAGTTGGATTAGCAGTATTAGCATTACTTAATGTTACTGTTGGTCCTTGTATCTGCTCCCATTGGTATGTTATAGTATCACCATCTGGATCATAACTTGCAGAACCATCTAATGTTACTAGTGTACCTTCATCTACTGTTTGATCTGGACCAGCATTTGCTATTGGAGGAGTAAAGCTTACCTTTATTACCAATCCATCACTAGCAAATACA
>CAYYYF010000030.1:0-2035 GCA_964475945.1 uncultured Nitrosopumilales archaeon
TTAATTCTTTCATTATTATCAATATCAAATTCTTTATCATCATTATTACTTGCTATTATGAACTTATTATTGGTAGAGTTCATATCCAATGCTACTATATTATTAAGTGTAATAGGGATTAATCTAAAAATAGGATATACTTGCTCTAATGTAAATATTACATACCATTTACTGTTATTCTTTCTTGTTATTATAACTTGTTTAATTCTGTAACCATTAGGGATTAACCTATGCATATTAATTCTAATATAGCCAATCTTACTTAACCATAGATAGTACCTGTTGCTATTATTATCCTTATTATTATCCTTATTATTATTATTATTAACTAACTTGAATCCTGATTGGTTATATATGAAGGTATTATACTCATATTTATCCTTCTTATTGAGGCTACCTATCCCTATCTTGTATCCTTGCTTCTTTAATTCCTTTAATGCCTTTACTACACCTGCTACTTGCTTACTTACCATCTGTAACATCTTGGAATGATAATTCCTTAACTCTGGATATAATTCCTTTAACTCTATTAATGCATTATTCATATCATACTCATTAGAATAACCATTAGTAATGAAATAATTGTATACAAATCTACATGCTTCTAATGTAGATTCTAGTCTATTTATGTATAATTTATTAGGATATAGTCTATACTTGTAGTTTAACATGAGGGTAATTACAGATTCAAATATGTAAAGTTTGCTTTAGTATAGCAATTCATCCCCGCCTTGAAAGGCGAGGTTTTCTTGCCCTGCTATAAACATTCCACATAGCCCTGAGTCAAGGAAGGTTAAGTAATGAGGTTAACTCAACCAAGGGGTAAGTTGGCTGAAGACCCAGCCATTGGTCTACCACTGGATGAGTGGAGCGGGATGGATGGTTAATAAAAGATCATCCATTAGCTATGAAGCAATGAGGATAAGGTGGTAAACCATAAACCTATGAACTGCCCTAAGGAACCCTCATCCTTTAGGGCGGGGAGGAGGTCAGAGGTATAACAGATATGGACAAATTGTTCATAAACCTTATATAGATATGCTCTATTCTAATGGTAGAGCTGTCATGAGCGATGGCAAGAGTGTAATAGATGGAAAGGAGAATAGTAGAGGGAAGAGGGCTTTAAGTATAGGCTTAGCAGCCATACTTGTGTTAAGCAGCATAGTTATAGCATTACCTGTAAAGAATGCATATGCTGCAGTAAGTATAGAGACTAGTGCAGATCCTCATGGGAAGAGGTTCTTTGGCGATGCATTGGTAAGGGTTGTGATAAGCGATCCTGATGCCAATGCTAGCAGCACTCAGCAAGATACAATTAGTGTAGAAATTAGAAAAGGTGGGAGTACAATTGCTGGTAGTGCTCAAGAGATAGGTAATAATAGCGGTAGGTTTGAGTTCTTCATAAGGAATGCTGGCAGTACTACTCCTCAGAATCCAAGCGTATCATCTCCTGTGATTGTTACTCTCTCTTCATCTCTCAATAAAGGTGATAGTATAGATATATTCTATCAAGGTAATAAGCTGACTACATTAACATATGATGAGACCATTGCTACTCTACAGACAGATAGAACCCTTGCTGGTACTGGTAATAAGATAATACTGAAGATGAAGGATCAGGATGCAAACCTAGATCCTACTGCAAGAGATGAGTTTGATGCTAATACTAATGAGATAAAGGGGTTAATAGGAACTGAGAATAGATTAAACCTGGGTCTTGGTCCTGCTAGATGGGTAGAGACTGAGAGTAACTCAGCTGAGTTTGAGCTGGAGGTTATGGTTGATGCTGCACCCTCTGGAAACCAGGCAAAGCTGGATTTAACTAATCCAACTAATATAACATTACCTAGTAGTGTAACATTTAATTTAACTGATGCTACGAAATATCATAGTCCAGGTCCATCCCTAACAACAAATACACGTAATGTGGATGTAGTATTAAGGAACTCAGATGGTAGCATAGATCTAGCAGCACCATTGACCATAGCAAATGGCTTCCAGATAAAGGTAACAGACCCTGATAGGAATATAGATA
>CAYYYF010000031.1:0-1984 GCA_964475945.1 uncultured Nitrosopumilales archaeon
CTGTCTTGTATCCTTGCTTCTTTAACCCTTTTAATGCCTTTACTACACCTGCTACTTGCTTACTAACCATCTGTAACATCTTGGAATGGTAATTCCTTAACTCTAGATATAATTCCTTTAATTCTATTAATGCATTATTCATATCATACTCATTCTCATAACCATTATCAATGAAGTAATTATATACAAATCTGCATGCTTCTAATGTAGATTCTAACCTGTTTATACATGACTTGTTAGGATATAGTCTATACTTGTAGTTTAACATGAGAGTAATTACAGATTCATATATTTAAAGTTAGCTAGCAATTCATCCCCGCCTTGAAAGGCGAGGTTTTCTTGCCCTGCTATAATCCTCATGTGCTGAATCAGCAACTCTTGTTACATTTAATCTATAATCTGATCTCTCATCCTTCTTATTATTCTTCCTCTTTTTATTTTTATTCATAATTATGATGATATTATATCATCAAATATAAATTCTATATAGTTATACTGCCTTTACCTGTTTAGCTATTGATGGCCTAACCTTTCTAAATATTCTAAAGCCGCATATACACTTAAGTTCTGGTAGTATACTTAACTCTTCCATGGTAGTCCTGGTACCACATCTTATACATTCGTAAGTAACAGTGCTTTGATGTGATTCCTCCATAACATGGGATCATATTAACATTAATTTAAGTGTATCATATCATCTATGGAATAATGTCCGCATAAGGCATTTACTCATTCATCCCTCCTCTTATAATGTGATCAGTCTTAGGAGTAGGTTTAGACTCTTTATTTATCCCTTGTATATGCTAGCACTTGTTATAGAATATACCTGTTCTCTCCTTTAGGTATCTAAGAACCTCTCAATATTATACCAAATCTTTTAATACTCGTAATATAATCTAATTAATTCAAGCCTCTGTAGAGTTCATATAATAATAACTATAGGCTTGTTTATACCTTTAATGCTTTATAAAGATTAAAGCGTTAATAAATAGATCTGCCATATAATGCCTCATACTAGTAACTTGTGAGTCTACATCTATAGCAGTCCATACATATACTATAGAACCTTTTACCTTAAGCTTGGTTTCATCTATAGCACTGTATCTTCTATCTAACCTTAGGCTTTGTAGCAATGCTAATGGTAGATGATATCTTCCTAGCAATATCTTCCTAGAAGCATGTATCGTTGATTTACTTATAGATTCTAATTAATGCGAGACCAATAACCTTTTATACCTTTGTGCAGCAATAATGCAAAAATCTGGTAAGTAATTGAAAGATGTAAAGAGAATCAATCAGTAATGATGACTAGAACTACAAGCCTCGCCATTCAGGGCGGGGAGGAGGTCAGTAAATCCTAGGTATAACATATCCATAGATAGCCTTTATACCTCTCTGGTTAGCCTTCTCTAATGCTTCTTCATCTATATCTACTGCTACAATTATTAATCTATTTATGTTATTAAACTCTTTCAATAACAACTCTCTTATATCATTAACCTTCTCATAGAATGATTCTATATCCTCTTCTTCTGCATGGCTCTTAACCTCTAGTATATCTGCATGTGTATTGCTTATAACTATATCAAACTCATATCTCTTACCTTTTAATCCATACTTACCATCATAATCTATATACTCAAACCTTCTTGCCTTATCTGGATCTATGCCTAATTGCATTAACTGATCCTTGTATATGTTAAGTATTGTTAACCCCAAGTCTTTACCTACCCTTCTACCTATAGATCCAAAGCCTACCTTTAACTCCTGTAATACCTTGGTATGCTCATTCAGTATCCTAGTATGCTCATCTAACCTTAACTTAATGTCTTTTATCTCCTGCCATACCTTGCTAAATTCATCCTTCATATCCTGCCTTAAGAGGTTCATATCCTCCCTTAACCTATTCTGCTCCTCCCTTAACCTAGCTATCTCCTGCCATACCTTGCTAAATTCATCCTTCATATCCTGCCTTAATTTAGCA
>CAYYYF010000032.1:0-1924 GCA_964475945.1 uncultured Nitrosopumilales archaeon
CATTTATATTACCATTCTTCTTTGTTGCTGACATCTCCATCCCTCATAGTATAATATACAAAGATGAAGAATAAAGAATGAATAATGGATTAAGGATGAAACAAGGTATGTAGTAGTATAGTTACTGCATTAGTAACTATATGTAGCATATAACCTTATACCTAACTCCTTAGCCTTAACCTCAGCATCTGGTCTTATTGTATGACCAAATATGAACTTGTAAGCATCATATCTTCTAAATCTATTATAGAATCTATTAACATCACTCTTATCTATCCTACTTTTAACTTCACCTATAATCTTTACATTTCTACCGTTTATCCTACCTTCAACATATATATCAACCTCTACCTTCTTACCATTTATTGGTATAAGATATCTAGCCTTTATATCCTCTCTATTTATTATTATACCTTCCTTTTGTAGTAATAATGGTAGTTTTGTTACTACTATATCTTCTAATGTAACACCAAACCTATCTGAGAGTATACCCATTTCTTTCCTTAACTTAGCAAACTCATCCCATACCTTAGTAAACCCTTTATTCATATCCTCTCTTAGCCTTGTTATCTCTTGCCATACCTTAGCAAATTCATCCTTCATATCCTCTCTTAATTTGTTTTGTTCTTCTCTTAACCTTGCTATCTCAGCAAGTATCTCATTGAACTTCCTATCATGCTCCTCTAACCTCTCCTCAATCTTAGTTAGCCTTGCCTCACTCTTTGCCTGTATATCCTTTAATACTGTTATAGTATCAGTTAACCTTACCAATGCCTCTTCAATCTTATCTAACCTGTTTATGCCTAGTAAGCCTGCTACCTCATATCTAAACTCCTTATCCTCTTCCAGTAACTTTATTATACTCTTCTTTAGTTCATTAGACATAAGGTATATTAGGTAAAGAAAAGTATAAATCTTGCTATTATAATATCGCTAACGATATCAGTCTTTAAAGTATGAATTGTATCTACGCTTGAACATCAATAGATCCTTAAGTTCATCTACAGTAACCTTTGTATTGTTGATGTATATACTTGATGCATTATTCAAGTCATAATTATCCAATGTTACTACATGGAAACCATAATAGTTATGATAATCCTTTAAATAATAATCTATGATAAGGAAAGGATTATGTTGATTCCTCTGCAATCTGTAAGGTCTTAATCCATGTTTAAACTCAATAAACATGATCTTCTCCTCCTCCTCATCCTCCTTTTTCTTGCAGTTATACTCATTGACTAGAAGATCTATATCTGTGAAATTGTATCCTTGCAGTGGTATGTTGTTATATATCCATCTTCTTATATACTGTATATCAAATAGATATCTGCTATCTGACTACTTACTACTGTTACCTATTCTACTCTATTAACTTACCTTGATACCTATAGTATTCAATCAGATGATCGAATGTTAAACCTTCTCTCTTTAAATCCTGTAATACCTGCTTAACATAAACAGGCCACCATTCATTATCATCATCAGAATCCCCACTCTCTGCAACTTTGATGTTCAAGACTGTATCTTCACTATAAGGGTTTATCTTAACTCTTACCTTGTTATCTGTATACCAGTGTTCAACAAGACCAAACCTAGAACCACATGCAGGACATGTTGTCCATCTAATTTCTACTTTATTTTTCCATTTTAACGATAAACCGTTATCCTGATTAACATTACATACAGGACAGACCCATGGATAATAATAACCATCTACATCATTATATTTAACATCATATTCATTCCACTTATTAAATCCTTCAATGATAGTCTTGACTTCCTTTATAGACTTTATTACCCGTTCATACTTTAACGGAATATACAAATATTACTAAAAAATAAAAGTAGGTTATCTGAACCAGTCTGGTAGTATACTATCTTCTTTATCCTTCTTCAAACCTAATATCTCTTCTTCCTTAAA